>DASRIS010000026.1:0-3432 GCA_035649895.1 Micromonosporaceae bacterium
AGGGCCGCGACGACGCTCGGCCACTCCGGCCCGGGGTTGGGGATCAGCGCCAGCCGGGACAGCTCGATACCCATCTCCGCCGCGGCGACCACGCCGAGCGTGGGCACTCCGACCACGGCACACCACGAACCGGCCCGGGAAGCCTCGGCGAGCAGCGCGAGCAGCACAGAACTCCCGCCAGGGGTGAGAGTCACCCCGACGATCGTGCCCCGGCGCAGACCGCCGGCACTCAGCAGCGGACGCAGCTCGGGGACCACCGGAAGGAGCCGGTCGGCATCCCAGCCGGCATCACTATGCCCGCTGGCCTGGCGGACCAGGCCGGTCAGGCCGGTCGAGCGGATCAGCTCGGCCAGGTCGGCCCGGGCCGGTGCGGACGCCGGCCGTCGCCGCAGGGCAACAATGTTCGCCACAGTCACCGCCCCCCGTACGTCGTCCTCGCTTCAGGCCGCGATCAGCCCGTCCAGCGTCGGTTGGTGCGCGACACCGAGAGCCACCTCCACGACCGCGACGAACTGCTCGGCCGCTCGGAGCAGGTCGTCGGCCTCTTCGGAGGTGACCACCCGCGGGATGCCCGCCTCGGCGGCCGCCCGCTTCGTCGCCCCGGCGGCGAAGAAGGACGCCCACTCGGTGAACTCCGGAGCGACCAGCACCAGGAGCGCCCAGACGCTGGTCACGCGGCTACGCCGGGCGGGGGCGGGCTTGGCCCGGGCGGTCAGCATCGCGGCCGCGGCGCGCAGGGCAGCCAGGTGCGCCGTGGCGAACCGCAGGCCGTCGGGGCGGGTCTGCGCCGCCTCCGCCAGGCCGTGCCGGGCGAGCCGGAGCAGCTGCTCCGGAGTCCGGTTCGGCAGCGCGTGGATGGGCACTGTGGGTGCCTGGTTCTGCATGGAGCCTTCCTTCCTGCGCACCGGATGGCCTGTGTCGCCGTTCCTGTGCGGGACCTCTGTCCGCCGCCCGGGGGTCGAGGGCGGCGAACAGTGGTCCCGCCGGAGGACCGGACCCGCGAATGTCCGGGCCTCCCTGCGGTGTCCGCGGACCGCATGTTCGAACAATAGTTCGAACTACCATCACAGTAAACCCCGGGTACGACAAGACCGCAACGACCACACGCTGGTAAGGACCAGAACCCGAAGACATACCTGACGTAGGATCGGGCGCTGTGACCCCCACCCAGCCACGTCCCGGTACCGGAGTCGTCATGGTGCTGGTCTCGTGTGCGCTGTTCGCGGTGAACGGCACGGTGGCCAAGCTGGCGCTGCGCGGCGGTTTCGACGCACCGCAGCTCACCACGTTGCGGGTCACCGGCGCGTTCGCCGGGTTGCTGATGCTGTCTCTCGCGCTGCGTCCCCACGCCCGCCGCCTCCGGGTCGAACGCCGGGAACTGCCGTTGCTGGTCGTGTACGGGCTGGCCGGCTTCTACTTCGTACCCATGCTCTATTTCGTGGCGATCAGCCGGCTGCCGGTCGGGATCGGGCTGCTGTTCGAGTACAGCGCTCCCCTGCTGGTGGCGCTCTGGGCCCGGTTCGGGCAGCGGCAGCGCGTACGCCCGCGGCTCTGGGTCGGCCTGGTCGCCAGCCTGATCGGCCTCGCGGGGGTGGCCGAGATCTGGGGTGACGTCCACCTCGACGGAGTCGGCGTCGCCGCCGGATTCGCCGCCGCGGTGCTGCTCGCGGTCTTCTACCTGCTCGGCGCGCGCGGCGTCCAGGCCCGGGACAGCCTGTCCCTGAGCTGCTGGGCATTCGGCGTCGCGGCGCTTGCCGGCTTGGTCATCCGTCCCTGGTGGCACTTCCCCACCGAGGTGCTCGGCCGGACGAGTGGCGGCGTACCGGTCTGGCTGCTGTGCGCGTACGTCATCGTGTTCGGCTCGATCGTGCCCTACCTGCTGATCATCGGAGCGTTCCGGCACCTGCCCCCGACCTCGGTCGGCATGATCGGTATGGCCGAGCCGGTCATCGCCTCCACAGTCGCCTGGCTGGCGCTCGGCGAGGCGCTGTCGATCTCGCAACTGGCCGGTGGGATGCTGGTGCTGCTCGGCGTCGTCCTCGCCGAGACCGCCCGGACGGGTAAGCCGGCAGCCGAGCCCACCCTGCTGTCCGCACCCGACCTGGTGACGGCCACCACGGCCCGGGACGATGGAGGTCGAAGTTCATGACGCACCCCAACGTGCAGGCGGTCCAGGATGCCCTGGACTTCTCCGGCGCGGTCGACGGCTCCGGCGAGCCGTGCCGCGTGCGGATGCTTCCGGACGCGGTACACACCGCGCTCGCCGCAGCCGCCGCCCTCAACGTCGAGGTAGGCCAGATCGCGAACTCTCTCATCTTCGACGCGGACGGTGAGCCGCTGCTCGTCCTGACGTCCGGCGCGCACCGGGTGGACACCGGCAAGTTGGCCGCCACCGTCGGAGCGGCCGCGGTACGCCGGGCCTCGCCCGACTTCGTCCGTGAGCACACCGGTCAGGTGATCGGCGGGGTGGCCCCGGTCGGCCACCCCAAGCAGGTACCCACGCTCGTCGACACCGCGCTGTCGACATACGACGAGATCTGGGCCGCCGGCGGCGTACCCCGGGCAATCTTCCCCACCACCTTCGCGGAGCTGGTCCGGATCACCGCCGGCACGCCCGCGGACGTCGCGTGACCATTACGCTGATGCGGCTCGTCCCCTGGAGCGCCAACGATCTGGGCCGACGCCTCGACGACGTGGTCGAGGTGTACGGCCAGGCCATGGGTTATCAGGGCGAATTGCTGGAGGCCCGGCGCGGGTACATCGCCACCCACGTACGCAGATCCGGCTTCCGCGCCGTGGCCACCATCGCCGCGGACGGCCGGTTGCTCGGTTTCGGGTACGGCTACCTGTCGGCGCCCGGGCAGTGGTGGCACGACCAGGTCCGGGCCGCCATCCCGGCGGCGCACCGGGCGGAGTGGCTCACCGACTGCTTCGAAGTGGTCGAGCTGCACGTCCGCCCGCCCGCTCAGGGGCACGGTCTCGGCGCGAGCCAGTTGCGCGCCCTGCTCGCGATGACTCCCGCCCAGACGACCCTGCTGTCCACCCCGGAGGCCGACGAGCAGGCCTCCCGGGCGTGGCGGCTGTACCGGCGGTTCGAGTTCGTCGACGTGCTGCGCCACTTCTACTTCCCGGGTGACGAACGCCCGTTCGCGATCCTCGGTCGCCACCTGCCCTAGGGGCTATGCCCGGCGGTGTGCCGCCACGACCAGCTGGACGAGCCCGATCAGGCCCAGCACGAGCCAGAAGGCGGCCGCGATCGTCACCGGCCCGGCCGCGAGCGAGTCGTCGACCTGCCCGACCAGCCCCGCCACCAGCAGCCCGCCGACGGTACAGGCCAACCGCCAGGACCGGTCACCGGCCGTGCCGACGCCGCCGAGGCTCAGGCCCGCGAGAAATGCGCGGGTACGCACGTACTCGTGCAGCCAGGAGACC
>DASRIS010000027.1:0-15548 GCA_035649895.1 Micromonosporaceae bacterium
AGCATCACCGCTCCCGCTACGCCGCCTCCCGCTCCACCCGCCCCGAATGGCTACCCACCGTTACGGCCATCCCATCACTATCAGTTGCTATCTGAATACCCCATCCAACCAAGCGCGAAGAGCCCCTTAAGAACTGGGCACTCGTCTACTACGACGGACATACACCGAGCCTCGCTCCCATCTACGACTTCCATTCACTTACGGTCTATAGCCAGTACCGATACTCGCCATTGGCGCTGAGCCTCAATAACGAGAGGGTTCCCTCTTCGGTGGGTCTGGACGATTTTCGGCGGATGGCGGAGCGGTCTGCGTCGGATCCAGAGCAGACCGTTGGATGGGTGACAGAGACGGTCGAACGCCTCCGCGAGGCGTGGACCGGAGAGCTGAGAAACGAGGCGGAAGACCGTTTTGCTGCACTCGCCGCCCATTACACGCATCGTCTCAAAACAATGTCCATCTGTGACGTCGCATAAGCAACGGCACGGGCACTGCACCGGTCATGCAGACTCCCGGACCACGGCAGGTCTGGAACACCGCACCGAGGTTGGTATGTGGTCTCTACGTAGCCGAGGTCGTAGCACTGCGACAGGCGGCGTCGGTGACAGTCACCGGGCGTACCCGCCGGCCCACGGCCTCCAGCAGGGAGTCCTCGACATGAAAGTCGCGTATCCGCAGCCGGTAGACCGGTAGCTCCTCAGGTAGGGGGCAGAGCACACGAGCAGTGATCCTTGTGTTGAGCAGATACCGCACGCCGCCGCGCTCTTGCAGGATAGAGGTCATTGTGTCGTCGGAACCGATGACGTGACCGCGTATGAACTCCGGAGTCCCATCGGCACTGGTAGCGGTGGTGACAGTCAATGGCAACACCGGTGTGGTCAGCACCGGCAGGGCGGCCCAGACCAACAGCGCGAGCACAGCGGGCTGGGCTGTTGTCGCTATCAGGCGAGCCAGCTGGGTAGGCACCGGCTCGCTGATCATGAGCGCCAGCAGCGGTGGTAGGGCGAGCATGAGCAGGGCGAAGTACTCATGCTGCTGCCAGGCATCGCCCAGCGTGGGCCAGACCACCCAGGCGTAGGCCAGGAGTACGACCGTCGCGGCCAGCAGCCGCTGTGCTGCGTGCAGAGCCTGGTAGGCGGACGTGGCCTGGAAGGTTGCGACGAACGCCGGTACCAGCAGCGGCAGGTAGAGGATCTGCCAGGTGGCTGCGGCCAGCACGAACGTGGTGGTGAGCAGCCATAGTGGGGCGGCCTCCACCCACCGGGCGAAGAGCGGGCGCCGCCGCGACGGGTCGCCTGCCGCCTCAGCGGCGTCGGCGCTGAGACTGAGAATGCCGCCCATGGCAAAGACCGCCACCAGGCCCATGGTGACCAGGCGGGTGCCGGTGATGAACATGGCTGCCAACAGGTTGACAGCGCTCACGTTGGCCACCAGCAGCAGCGTTGTCTGCACCTGACCGCCAGCCTCGACCCACAGCCGCAGCAGGGAGAACGCCGCGGGCAGCGCCACCACAACTGTCCAGAAAGCCTGGCTGCCGCGGGGGCGCAGCGTTTCGCTCGCCTCCGCTGGACTATCGGAGTCGGTGGTCACCGCATGGGGGCCTTGGCATCGTAGTCGAGAAGCTGCGGCGCCTCGTCCGGCTTCGGCTGGCTTTGCTGTCCATGCGGAACGGCGAGATAGCGGTCGTACGCGCTCTGCCACTCCGTCATCCTGCCCGACTGCTGTTCGAGGTAGCTCTTGTTGAGGAAATAGTTCACCAGGTCCTGCAGGGCAGGGTTGTTCTTGGACACCCCTATGCCGACCCGGTCAATTCCGAGGTTATCCTCGAGCCCCAGCTCCAGATCAAGCACCTTCACCTGCTCTGGATACTGGGACGCGAAGCCGACCAGGATTGTCCGGCCCGCGACCATCGCCTGGTACTTGCCGTCCAGGATCCCTTTGAAACACACTTCAGAGTTGTCCCGTGCATCGGGCCGTATCTGCCGATCTTCGAGCAGGCTCTCCGATGTCGTCGAGGCTGCGACGCACACCTTTCCCGCCAGGTTTCTCAGATCCTGGATCGAGGAGATCGTCTTGTTCTTGGCGGAGACAAGGACGCTCTGCTCGGTGATGAGGTAGGGTCCAGCGAACCGGACCCGCTTCTTCCGCTCGTCAGTGATTGAGAAGCTGGCGAGGACCAGGTCGACCGTGTCCTGTTCCAGGAAGAGGATCCGGTCATTCGCATTGCGGATCGGCGTCCACTCGATCTTGTCGCCGTAGCCGAGGTTCTTGGCGATGTAGCGCGCGATCTCGATGTCGAACCCCGTATAGACCCCGTTCTCCTGGAACCCGAGGAGCCGCCGCTCGGTATGGATCCCGATCCGCAGCACCGGGTGCCGCGCGTGGTCGTCCAGGCCAGCCTCGGCCAGCTTCTCGGCCACAGACGGCAGGTCGGGTGTCTCGGTCTCGCCTCGCCAGGCCGCCGCACCGACCAGGATGAGCAGAACCAGCACCGCACCGGCCGCAACAAGCTTCTTTTGCGAAAAGCCGACCATCTGCACCAGTTCCTCGGTAAGCAAGGCCCGACAGGCCGCCTGATCTTTGCAGAGAATCGTACTGGCGGCGCGCAATGTCCAGCGAAGAGAAGACGAGTGCCCGCTGCGGCATCAGCCTCGATTCGTCAGGGTTGTCTGCTGTCTGGCAGGCGACACGGCAACACCAGGCCGGCCAGAACATCAGCCTGAGGCGGGAACCTCGCCGGGGGCTCCGGGTTCATCCCAATGGCCGCTGCGGACCGGGCACCCGCAGCGGACGGGCTGGGGAGGGGTAGGGCTGGGGTAGGGCACCGGCGATGCGAGGTGGTGCGTGCAGATGATGACCAGAGGCCGAACGGTCGCGTGCCTGCTTCTGGCCGCTGGCGCAGCGGCCGGCCCGGCTGCCTGCGAGGTGGGTGAGCGCCCGGCGCCGCAGCCGGCGCCCGCCAGCGCCGGCCCGTCCCGGTACGGCTGTACCGTACCCGGGCCAGGCCCGGTCGACGCGGCGTCAGTGCTGGTGCCGGGCCCGACCAACAACCTGCCGCCGTCGAAGGTGCCGGGCGAACAGCTGGTCATCGCCGGCGTCGTGCTCGACGCCGCCTGCCGCCCGGCGCCAGGTATGGACCTCTACCTGTGGCACACCGACGCCCACGGCGACTACGGTCCCCCAGGCACGCAGCAGTGCTGCTACTACGCGGGCACAGTGCGCACCGACCGCAACGGGCGGTTCCGGCTGGAGACCATCCGGCCGGCCCAGTACCCCCAGCCGAACGCCCCTCCGGCGCATATCCACGTCGAGATCAGGCAGGCACCTACCCCGCTCACCACGGAGATCGTCTTCACCGTGGCAGCGGCGCCGGCCTCGGCTGGGGCGCCGAGCGTGGCCACCCGTACCGGCCATCAGGTCTCCATCGCACTTACCAGAGGTGGTGGCAGCAGGGACCCCGGCGCCTGGTACGGCGAGGTGGCGTTCGTGCTGGAGCGCTAGCAGGGCTACGGCGGCCACCGCAGCACGAAGATGCCCCAGCCAAGGTATCGCCGCCCGTACTCCAGATAGGCCCGGCGGTACCGGCTGGTCAGCTCGCGGACCATCGGCGCGTCCGGGTCGGACGGGTTGGCCCGCAGCCAGCGGTCGGCGGCGGCCCAATGCATCGCCTCGTACCGGTCCCAGCTGTCCGGATCGGCCAGCACCATCTCGACCAGGTCGAGCCCGGCCTCCTCGACCCGGTCGAGCACCCCGGCGAGCGTTACGAACTCCCCTGGCTCGGTCTCCAGCACCCGGTACGCCTCAGCTGGCGGTGGCTCAGCCCAGAACACCTCTCCGACCAGGACCAGCCCGCCCGGCCTGACCGCCCGGCGCAGCAGGGCCAGCGTGCCGGTCAGGCCACCGCCGACCCAGGTCGCGCCGACGCAGCTGGCCAGGTCGAACGGCTCACCCGGCAGGTAGCTGCCGGCGTCGGCATGGACCAGGTCGACCAGGTCAGCCACGCCGAGCTCGGCCAGCCGGGCGCGGCCCTCCGCCAGGAACACCTCGCTGATGTCCACGCCCACGCCGCGGATGCCGTACCGGTGTGCCCAGGTCGCGAGCAGCTCGGCCTTGCCACACGCCAGGTCGAGCAGGCGCTGCTCCGGCTCCAGCCGGCACACCTGCGCCACCAGCGCCAGCTTCTCCTCGGTGACCGGGTTGAGGATGCGGTGTTCCGCCTCCACGATCTCGAAGTACCGAAGCCGCGACATCGGCCCCCTTCCCCGTCCCGCACTGCCCGCGTGCCCC
The DNA here is from genome assembly GCA_035649895.1 of Micromonosporaceae bacterium. GTDB lineage: Bacteria > Actinomycetota > Actinomycetes > Mycobacteriales > Micromonosporaceae > DASSUC01. Next base: position 4,285 of record DASRIS010000027.1, read on the forward strand.
ACGCTGGCCCGCGTGCGGCATCCTCCGGCGCCGCGTGGCCCGGCGGCAAGCGGGTTTGCCCGCCGTGCTGAAGAGCTCGCCAGCCGTGCCGAGGGCCGCCGGCACCGGGTGCGGCTCCCGCGGCAAGGATGGGTGCGTGGCTGACTGCGAACCCCTCCTCGACCGCGACGGCATCGCCCGGCTGCGGGCGGCACTGGCCAGCGCCGGCTACACGGCCTCGGGCATCGCCGACCGGCTCGGCCCGGCGGCCACGGCCGCCGCGGCCCGCAACGACCTGCGTCTGGCCCTGCGCGCCACGCAGGACCGGGACCGCCTGGGTACGCTGGTCCGCCTCTTCGTATGCGCGCAGACCGAGCCGGCCGACGCGGTCGCCGCAGCCCTCGCCCCGCTGCCGCTCGCCGTGGCGCTGCAGGCCGGCCTGGTCGAGCCGCACCGGGGCGGACTGCGCCCGGCGGTGGACCTCGAGCCGTACGGCGAGCAGTGGTGGGTGCTCTCCGACGTCCCGGCCAGTGCCCGGCCCGGCCGGCCGCTCGCCGCCGACCATGTGCTCGGCGTCGGCGGCGCCTCCACCACCCTGGCCGACGCGACGGTACGCGCTCCCGTCGGCACCGCCCTGGACATCGGCACCGGGTGCGGTGTGCAGGCGCTGCACCTGGCCACGCACGCGGACCGGGTGACCGTGACCGATGTCAGCGCCCGGGCGCTGCGCTTCGCCGCCACCACCGCCGCGCTCAGCGGCGTGGGGTGGGAGCTGCTCCGCGGGGACCTCACCGCTCCCGTCGCCGGCCGCCGCTTCGACCTCGTGGTGAGCAACCCGCCGTTCGTGGCCGGGCCGGGGGTCACCACGCACACGTACCGCGACTCGGGCCGGGCCGGCGACGCGGTCTGCGCCGAGCTGGCCGCTGCCGCGCCTGGTCTGCTGGCCGACGGTGGGGTGTGCCAGTTCCTCGCCAACTGGCTGCACGTGGCCGGGGAGGACTGGACCGAGCGGGTGGCCGGCTGGGTCGCCGGCACCGGGCTCGACGCCTGGGTCATCCAGCGTGAGGTGGCCGACCCGCTGGCGTACGTCCAGCTGTGGCAGGCCGACGCCGCCGAGGGCCAGGAGCTCGCGGGCGAGCCGGACGGGCCAGACCCGACCGGCAGACCAGGCTGGGCCGGCGGACCAGACCCGACCAGCGGACCCGACCGGACCGCCGGACCAGACCGGGCCGGCGGGCCCAACCCGACCAGCGGGCGAGGCGGGCCAGGTGGGAGCGGGGGGACCGGGGCCCAGCGGCGGGCCGAGGCGTGGTTGGACTGGTTCGACGCGCACAAGGTCGAGGCGGTCGGGTTCGGCCTGGTCACGCTGCGGGCAGCCGGGCGCGACCAGCCCGTGGTCCGGGTGGAGGAGCTGCGCCAGCAGGTCGAGCCGCCGATGGGCGCGCAGGTGGCGGCGTGGCTCGCCCGGCAGGACTGGCTCGCCGGGCACGACCGGGCGGCGCTGCTGGCTCAGCGGTACCGCGCCGCGGACGGCCTCACCCTGCGCCAGGAGGCCACCCTCGGCCCAGCCGGCTGGGCGGTGGACCGGCAGGTGCTGGCCCTGCCCACCGGCCTGCGCTGGGCCGAGGAGACCGACCAGCTCGTGGTCGCCCTGGTGGGCGGCTGCGATGGCCGGGTGCCGCTGCGCGACCAGCTCGCGCTGCTCGCCGCGGCGCACGACGTACCCGAGGAGGAGCTTGCCGAGGCGGCGCTGCCGCTCGTCGCGCACCTGGTGGAGCGCGGCTTCGTCGCCGCGGTGGAGGCGTAGCCGGATGCGCGCGGTGGTTCAGACGGTGAGCCGGGCGAGCGTCTCGGTGGACGGCGAGGTGGTAGGTGCGATCGGCGAAGGCCTCCTGGTGCTGTTGGGGGTCGCCCACGCCGACACCGCCGAGACCGCAACATCAATGGCACGCAAGGTGTACGAGCTGCGCATCCTCGACGACGAGCGGTCCGCTGCCGACCTCGGCGCGCCGGTGCTCGTGGTCAGCCAGTTCACCCTCTACGGCGACACCCGCAAGGGGCGCCGGCCGAGCTGGCAGGCGGCGGCTCCGGCCGAGGCGGCCGAGCCGCTGGTGGACGCGTTCGCCCAGGCGCTGCGGGCCCGGGGCGCCGCGGTGGCGACCGGGCGGTTCCGGGCCCGCATGCTGGTGGAGAGCGTCAACGTCGGGCCGCGCACGGTGCTGCTCGAGCTGTGACGGCTGCTCGAGCTGTGACGCGACACTGTGGACGCGCTGTCCGCGGCCTTCTCGCCCGGCCGGGACAGCGCGTCGATTCTCGCCGGAGGGCTAGAAAGACCGGAGGGCTAGAAGAACAGGCCCCGGCGCTGGCACGACTGGCGCAGCCAGCCGTCCAGCTGGCCCGCCCAGTCGGTCTGTTCGGCGCTGGCGTAGTCCACTGTGAACCGACCGAACGCGTCCCGGCCCTCGGTGAACACGCCGCCCCGCTTGTCGATCTCCAGTACGACCTGGAGCTGCTGCGGCGTGGCGATGAAGGTCAGCTCGAGCTGGTTGATCGCCCGGACGTACTGGGGCGGCGGGTAGAACTCGATCTCCTGGTAGAAGGGCAGTGTCTGGTGCACGCCGTGGACATGGCCGCGCTCCAGGTCGGCCCGGGTGAACCGGAAGCCGAGCCGGACCAGGCCGTCCAGGATGCGCTCCTGGGCGGGCAACGGGTGCACCGCCACCGCGTCCAGGTCGCCCTTGTCGACCGCCCGGGCCACCTCCAGCTCCGTGCGCAGCCCCATCGTCATGCCGTGCAGGTGCTGGCCGTAGACCTCGGTGACCGGCGTCTCGAACGGCACGTCGAAGCGGAACGGCACCGAGTGCCGGGCGCCGGGCGGCAGCTGGAACGAGCCGGTGGCGCGCTGGCGGTGGAACTCGACCGTCGTGTCGTACTCGCTGTCGCCGCTCTCCACCTCAACGCGGGTGACCAGGCCGAGCGCGACGTACTCGATATCGACCGCGTGGTCGCCGCCCATGATATGGATCTGGCCCTCGAGGTAGCCGCCCGGGCGGGTGTTGGGGTTGGTCAGGACCGTCTCGACCGACGGGCCGCCCACGCCGAGCGCAGCCAGCATCTTCTTGAAGACCACGGATAGGACCTCCTATAGCTGCGGCCGGAGCTTGCGCCGGCCGATCCAGGCACGGTAACCGACGGTGGCCAGCCGTCCGGACGCGGGCGCTCCCACCGCAGCCGCCGCCGGTCACCGCCAGTGACCACGGGGCGGTCCCGGCCGCCGGTCAGTCCCGGCCTGCGGCGGCGCCGCTACCCGGCCGCTACCGGATTCGTGCCACGAAGCCGCTCTCCTCACCGGGGCTTCACGCCTCAGGCCGCACCCTGGGCAGTACCTAGACACGGGGAGGCGAGTGATGGTGTCCGCACCGATGACCGAGCGCGAGCTGCACGCCGCCCGTACGGCGAGCACCGGGACCGACGGGGAGACCGACGACCGCGGTCCCTCCGCCGACCTGGTCCGGGCCTACCTCAACGGGATCGGCCGGACCAAGCTGCTCACCGCGGCGCAGGAGGTCGAGCTCGCCAAGCGGATCGAGGCCGGGCTGTTCGCGCTGGAGATGCTGGGCACTGACGGGCTGGACGAGCCGACCGGCGGCTGGTCCGGCGACCCGGTCGCCGACCAGCAGCTGCGCGCCGACCTGGCCACGATCGTGGCCGAGGGCCGCGCGGCAAAGAACCACCTGCTCGAGGCGAACCTGCGCCTGGTCGTCAACATCGCCAAGCGGTACACCGGCCGGGGCATGGCGTTCCTCGACCTGATCCAGGAGGGCAACGTCGGCCTGATCCGCGCCGTGGAGAAGTTCGACTACACCAAGGGCTACAAGTTCTCCACCTACGCCACCTGGTGGATCCGCCAGGCCATCACCCGCGCCATGGCCGACCAGGCCCGCACCATCCGCATCCCGGTGCACATGGTGGAGCAGGTCAACCGGATGGTCCGGGCCCGCCGCGACCTGTCCGCCACGCTGGGCCACGAGCCGTCCGTCGCCGAGGTGGCGACCGCGATGGGGCTCGCCGAGATCCAGGTGCTGGAGCTGATCTCGTACGACCGGGAGCCGGTCAGCCTGGACCAGGCGGTCGGCGAGGACGGGGAGAGCGCGCTCGGCGACTTCGTGGCCGGCGTGGACGCCCGCCAGGAGCCGGCGGACAGTGTCTCCGACGGCATGCTGCGCAACGAGGTGGAGATCGTCCTGGCCACGCTCTCCCAGCGGGAGCAGGCGGTGATCCGGCTGCGCTTCGGTCTCGACGACGGCCGGCAGCGCACGCTGGACGAGGTCGGGCGCGAGTTCGGCCTGTCCCGGGAGCGGATCCGGCAGATCGAGAAGGTCACCCTGCTCAAGCTGCGGCACCCGTCCCGGGCGAAGCGCCTGGAGGCGTACGCCTGCTGACGCCCCGCCCGGGACCCGCCTACCGGTCAGCTGGTGAACGCCACGCTGAACTGCGTGTGGTCCAGGACCTGGGTGTCGGTCTCGAAGCAGTCCACCCGGACAAGCTGCGCGCCGCCGCTGGGGTACCAGGACACGACGTTGCAGTAGTGGTGCTGGCTGCCGTGCACATTGGCGACCGCATGCCCGAACGGCGTGGCGAGGCCGGGGAACGAGACCCGGTAGCTGCCCACCCCGAGATAGGTCACCGCGGGCGCGCCGCCCGCGTTCCACCAGCCTTCCAGCCAGGGCTCATCCGGGTACGGGCGCACCAGAGCGCTGGCCAGCGGCACCGTGGACCGGCCGAGCAGGTCGACGCCGCGGGCGTAGGTGAACGTGAACCGGGAGTCGGCCGGCTCGCCAGCCGCGTCAAAGCAGACCACGGAGATCGGCGGCGGAGTCTCGTCCTGCGGGCCGTAGATCTCGCAGCGCACCGCGGCCTGGTTCTGCGCGGTCACGTGGAAGTGCCCGTCGTTGTGCTCGACCGGGTAGATCTCGGTCACCGCGTCCATGAAGACCAGGTAGTGCCCTTGCGCGTACCGCTGTGAGGTGATGGCCCCACCCGTGGAGTCGTGGGTGAAGCCCGCGGGCGGTTCGTAGGGGTCCGCGGCGAGCGGGTCGTCCGCCCACAGGTAGCCGTACGAGTCCGCGGTGGGCCGGCGGTTGGTGAAGCTGGCGACGAACCTCATGTCCGCGGGCGTGCCGGCCGCGGCGTAGCAGCGCACCCGCAGGTGCTCGTCGCTGCCGGAGGCCGCCCAGCCGACCAGGTTGCAGAAGCCGGTGTTGCCCGGCCCGTACGCGTGCGCGTGCGCCACCCCGCCGGCCGCAGCCAGGCCGGCGAAGCGGACCCGGTAGTCGCCCGGCCCGCTACGGATGACCTCTATGGCCCCGCCGGTCGAGCTGAGCTCGTACCCGCTGTTCGCCAGGTAGCTGGCGGTGGCCGGCTGGTACGCCCAGACGTACCCGTAGACCGGCGGCACCAGCTGGGCCGGCGGCGCCGCTACCGGACCCGTCCAGCCGACCGCGGCCAGCATCACCACCGCGGTCATCGTCGTGACTCCCATCGCTCTTCTCCTCCCGCCGCGACACTCGCCGCTTCTGCTGGTACGAGCCCCTACGGGCGCCGCCACCAACGGTTTCCACCGGCCGGCGCGTCGGTGAATCCTTTCTTCGAGCCCGATCCGTATACCTGATGTGACCGCGGCTGCCGTCCTCTCGCGCGGGGCGGCGGGGGCACCTCGACGGCGAAGGAAAAGCGAAATGTCGGCTCTTAGCCTGGCTCCGGTGGCGCCCGACGGCCGCGCAGTGTTGGCAGTCCCCGCGCTCCTGGCCCGCCGGGCCGGGGCAGCTCGGTGACTGCACGCGTTTCGCCGATCACGGCCGGCCTGAGCCTGAGCTGGCGGGGCAGCGTTGCGCTGGTCCGCGACGATCGGCTGCTGGTCAACGTCGAGTTCGGCAAGCTCCGCGACGGGCTGCACACCGATCCGGCCAATCCGGCCGATCCGTTCGACCTGGAGATCGTGCCGCGCGTGTTGGCGGGTGAGGGCTACGACGTCGAGGACGTCGACGAGTGGGTCGTTGACGGCTGGTGTGCCGGGCCGGCCAGCCGGCTGCCGGTGCGGGACCGGGGCGGTGTGACGGACCTGACCGTAGCGGGTCCCGCTTCGTTCGAGCGGCTGCCCGATCCGGGTCGCCCCGGTCATGCCGGAAAGTTCGAGCTGGGTGGCTGGGCGCGGCCATACACGAGCTACCCGCACGTCGCCGGCCATCTCGCGGCCGCCTACTGCACGAGCGCGTTCGCTCGGCGCCGCGACCCGTGCGTCGTTCTCGTCTGGGATGAACGGTGCGCGCCCCACCTGTACCGGGTGGGCCCCGATGGCAGGGTCCAGCCCGGCGGCGTGGTGCCGCTGCCGGCCGGCCCGGTCACCGCGGAGCTGTTCGTCGACCGGGCCGTCCGGCAGATCCGGGCCGGGCACGCAGACAGCCCGGTCAACCTGTGCTGCACCGGTGACCGCGCGCTCGACGCCGGGTGGAGCTCGGCACTGTTGGCACACCCGATGGTTCGGGAGATCTGGGTCCCACCGTTCCCGGACGGGTCCGGTTCCGCCATCGGCGCCGCGGCTGTCCATCTCTGCCGCCGGCAGGGCCTGCGGGGGCTGGAGTGGCGGCTGGAGTCGGGACCCGAGCTGGTCCGCCACCCACACGTCCCAGACGGCTGGTCGGTCGCACCGTGCCGCCCCGAGGAGCTGGCCCGCCTGCTTCACCGGACCGGTGCGGCGGCGGTTGTGCTGAACGGCCGGGCGAAGCTCGGCCCTCGCGCCTTGGGTAGCCGGAGCATCCTGGCTCCCGCGACCGATCCCGAGATGAGAGTCCGGCTCAACCGGGCCACGCGGCGCGATGATGGCCGGCCCATCGGCGCGCTGTGCCTCTCTGAGCACGCGCCGGAGATATTCGACCCGGGCACCGCGGATCCGTACCAGACCTTCGTGCACCGGGTACGCCCGGAGTGGGTCCCCCGGATCCCGGCCGTGGTGGGCGCCGACGGCACGACCCGGCTCCAGACCGTCGGCCCGGGCGACGACGCGGCGCTGGCCACGATTCTCCGCGAGTACCACAAGTGGCGCGGCGTACCCGTCCTGTGCAGCACGGACGTCGTGGCCGGCGCGGGTGGGTCCGTTGCGGACGTGCAGACCGCGCTGCGGGAGAGCGAGATCGACATGGTGTGGAGCGACGGCGTGCTGAACCGCCGGATCGCTGGTGGCCTCGCCCGGCCACGGGCGGAGGACCAGCCGCGGGCGGAAGGGAGGATGTCGCTGCGATGAGGCCGGCACCGCGCGCCCTGGTTGTCTCGTTCGCGAAGGCGGGCACCCACCTGGTCCAGGAGCTGATGCTGGGCCTGGGCTACCGGATCGTCGGGGTCCCCCGGCCGACGCCGGACAACGCTCCCACCTTCGACGACGAGCAGCGCAGAGCCATCGCCGCGTTGGTCCTCTCCAAGCCCGACCACGACACGCTGCTGGAGATGCAGGGCACCAGGGAGTTCACCGAACGCACCCAGGATGCGTGGGCGGCGCTGGTCTGGCACTGGCACGGGCGGCTGGGCCAGCAGGTCGTCAACCGGTACGGCCAGACGAGGATCGTCTTTGCCGACTCGGTAACGACGAACCCGTACCTGCCGTACACGCGGTTCGCGGATACTCCGGCGGGGCTGTGCTGGATCTTTCACGAGCTCGACATGCGTCGGGTCGACGGCACCTTCCTGAGCGAGTGGGTGGAGACCGACAGCCCGCCCATCGTGCTCAACTACCGCGACCCCCGGGACACGGTCGTGTCCATGATCAACTTTCTCGAGGGCCGGACCCGTGAGGGGTACGGCAACTTCTACGAGGCCGACATCTTCAGCGCGATCCTGACCGGCAAGCCCACCTGGGAGGAGAAGATCGACTACGCGCTGCGCGACCCGTCGTTCCTCGGTCGGGACCAGTTCGAGAAGGCGCTCTGGCTGCTGAACCACCCCAAGGTGTGCAAGGTTCGCTACGAGGACCTCGTCGGCCCCGGCGGCGGCGGTTCCCGGGACCGGCAGATCGAGGCCGTACGCCGGGTTCTGGCGCACGTCGGCTCGGACGAGGATCCGGAGAAGGTCGCCGACCAGGTGTACAACCCCCGGTCGTGGAGCTTCCACCAGGGCCGCATCGGCGGCTGGCGGGAGCGGTTCACCGACCGCAACCTCGCCCGGTTCACCGAACAGTTCGGCGACATCCTCGAACAGTATGGATACGCCTGAGCCCGCGGTCCCTGGCCGGTAGCTGCCGGTGCCGAGGCTAGAGCCGGCGCGGGCCGGTGTCCGGGCGCGGCAGCCGCTCGCCCAGCTGGAGGCTGGCGTGCAGCACGGACAGCCCGTCCGGGCGTGCCAGCACCGGGTTGGCGGCGAGCCGCCGGACCTCGGGGTGCTCATCGGCCAGCCGGCCCACCCGCAGCAGCAGGTCGGCCAGTGCCGCGTGGTCGGCCCCGGCCAGCAGCGGGGCGGCCCGCGGAGCCCGTACCAGCGCGGCCGCGTCCCGGTCGGTGAGCGGGGCCGGCCGCCAAGCCCGGTCCCCGAGCAGCTCGCTGGCGGGGCCGCTGAGCCCGAACCCGACCACCGGGCCGAACGCCGGGTCGACCACCACCTCGACGCCGCAGGGCACGCCGGGCGCGACCATGCGCTGCACCAGCACGGCCCCGCCGAACCGGGCGACCAGCTCCTGGTACGCGGCCCGCACGTCCGCCTCGGTGCGCACGTCCAGCCGGACGGCGCCCAGGTCGTGGCGGTGCCTCAGCTCCTCGGCGGCCACCTTGACCGCAACCGGGAAGCCGTGCTCCCGGGCCGCCGCCACGGCCGACTCCGCGTCCTCGGCCACTGTGGACGGTACGACGCGGATGCCGTACGCCGCCAGCAGGTCCGGGTGGTCAGGGTCCACGTCGGGCAGGTCCGGCACGGCACCGGGTGGCTCCCGCCGCCAGCGCGCGTAGGCGCTGACCCGACCGAGCGCCCGTGCCGCCTCCTCCACCCAGGGGTAGCCGCGGACCTCGGTCGGCAAAGGCCCGGCGAGCAGCGTCGCCACCACCGGCTTCTCCCCCGCCGCCACGACCTCCGCGACAGCGCCGCCCAGCAGGTCCATACCGCCCGGGTCCGCATCAGCCGGGCCGGCCGGTGGCTCGGCCGGCCCGCCGACGGGCAGCGACGGGGCCAGCGCCACGGCGATCGAGTCGACGCCGAGGTCCGCCAGGGTCTCCCGCAACACCACGGCCAGGGCCGCCGCTGACCCGCCCGACCCGATGTCGCGGGGGTAGCCCGCGGCGACGACCAGGCCGCAGCGGATGCACGCGTCGGCCGCGAGCGCGCCCAGCGGCGCCATGTTGGTGACCACGCCGACCCGGTCGCCGGCCGGCAGCGGCTGGTGGGCCAGCAGGTCCGCCACGTCGAACAGCTCCGGCACGGTGTCCACACGGATCACGCCCGACGACGCGAACAGCGCCGCGAGGCCGGCCGCGTCCGGTCCGCCGGCGGCGACGAGGGCCGGCGGCCGGACCAGGCCGCTGACCGCGACGATCGGCTTGTGCCGGCCGATACCCCGGGCCAGCCGGGCGAACTTGCGCGGGTTGCCGACCGTCTCGAGATAGAGCAGCAGCACGTCGGTGCCGGGGTCGTCCTGCCAGTACTGCAACAGGTCGTTGCCGGACACGTCGGCGCGGTTGCCGACCGAGGCGAAGCTGGACAGCCCCACCCCGCGGCGGTCCGCCTCGGCGAGCAGCGCGATGCCGAACGCGCCGGACTGGCTGAACAGGCCGACCCGCCCCGGGGCTGGCAGCTGCGGCGCCAGCGTGGCGTTGAGGCGTACCGCCGGGTTGGCCAGCCCGAAGCAGTTGGGGCCGACCAGCCGCATGCCGTGGGCGCGGACCGCGCGCAGCAGCGCCTGCTGCGCCGCCGCCCCCGCCGGTCCGGCCTCGGCGAACCCCGACGAGAGGACCACCAGCCCATGCACGCCCGCCGCCGCGGCGTCAGCCACTACAACGGGTACGGCCGCCGCCGGCACCGCGACCACCGCCAGGTCCACCGCGACACCGGCGTCCACAAGGGAGGGTACGGCCGGTGGCCCGGTGCTCGGGTGCACCGCGACGACCGGGCCGGCGAACCCGGCCGAGCGCAGGTACCCCAGCACCGACGCGCCGACGCCACGGCCGGTGCGGCTGGCCCCGTACACGGCTATGCCCCTGGGGTTGAGCAGCCGCGCGACCGAGGTGGCCTCCGCCCGGTGCTCGCGGCGCTCCTGCACCTGGCGCGAGCGCTCGCTCGGGGCGATGGGGAAGTCCAGGTGCACCACGCCGTCGGCGTACTCGCGCCGCACCTGGTAGCCCGCGTCGGCGAAGACCCGCAGCATCGGCGCGTTCTCCGGCAGCACCTCGGCGACGAAGCGGGTGATGCCGACCTCCAGCGCCGCGGCGGCCAGGTGCTCCAGCAGCGCGGACCCTACCCCGCGGCCCTGGTGCGCGTCCTCCACCACGAAGGCCACCTCCGCGTCGGGCGCGCCGGCGCCGAGACGCTCGTAGCGGCCGACCGCGATGAGCCGGTCGTCCAGCTCGGCCACGAACGCCTCCCGGTCCCAGTGGTCGACCTCGACGAAGCGGACCAGGTCGCGCGGTGGGATGCGCGGGTACGGCGAGAAGTAGCGCAGGTAGCGGGTGCGCTGGGAGAACCTGCTGTGCAGGGCGACCATGGCGTCCGCGTCGTCCGGCTGGACCGGTCGCAGGTGGACGGTCGCCCCGTCGGCGAGCAGCACGTCCGCGGAGCGGACCAGAAGCTCAGCCGCGGAGCGGACCAGAAGCTCAGCCGCGGAGCGGCCCGGCGGCTCAGCCGCAGAGTGGGACGGCTCCGCGCGGCCCGGTGGCTCGGACGCGGGGCGGGTCATCCGGTCAGTCCCGCGGGTCGTCCGGGTCGAGGCCGTACAGCGGGAACACGGCCCGGCGGGTGGCCTGGACCGCGCGGTCCACCGGGTCCGGATGGCCGCTCGGCTGCCAGGCGGCGTAGTCGACATCGGCGTCGTCGGTCATCCGCAGCGGCACCTCCCGACCGGGGCAGCGCCGCCGCGCCAGCTCCCGCCACGCCGGCGGGGTCAGCGTCGCCGGGTCCAGCGGCTCCCCGGCCGCCACCGCCAGCAGGTGCGTCCAGGACCGGGGCACGGCCTCGAACAGCGCGTAGCCCCCGCCGCCGGTGGCCACCCAACGCCCGTCGCACAGCTCGTCGGCCAGCGCCCGCAGGGCGAGGTAGCT
>DASRIS010000028.1:0-16334 GCA_035649895.1 Micromonosporaceae bacterium
CTTGACCGAGCCCAGCCACAGCGGCCGGTCCGCCGGCCGGTCCTGCCCGTACGTGGCCAGCAGCGCCTGCGCCTCGATCGGGTCACCCAGCTTGGTACCCGTACCATGCGCCTCCACCGCGTCCACATCGGACGGTGACAGCCGCGCGTTGGTGAGCGCCTGCTGGATCACGGCCCGCTGGGCGAGCTCGCTGGGCGCGCTCAGCCCGTTGCTGGCGCCGTCCTGGTTCGTGGCGGACCCCCGGATGACGGCGAGGACCGGGTGGCCGTTGCGCTGCGCGTCCGACAGCCGCTCCAGCAGCAGCACGCCGGCGCCCTCCGCCCAGCTCGTGCCGTCCGCACCCGCGGCGAACGCCTTGACGCGGCCGTCCGGGGCCAGGCCGCGTTGCCGGCTGACGCCGACGAACCCGGCCGGTGAGGTCATCACCGTGACGCCACCGGTGAGGGCGAGGGTGCACTCCCCCCGGCGCAGCGAGTGCACCGCCAGATGGACCGCCACCAGCGACGACGAGCAGGAGGTGTCCACCGTCACCGCCGGCCCTTCCAGGCCGAGGAGGTAGGCGACCCGACCCGAGATGACGCTGGCCATGGTGCCGGTGACGAGGAAGCCCTCGGTCTCGTCGGGGACGGAGCCCAGCCGGGTGGCGTAGTCGGAGGCGACCGCACCCGCGAACACGCCGGTACGGCTGCCCCGCAGCGACGATGGCGCGACGCCTGCCCGCTCGCACGCCTCCCACGCCGCCTCCAGCAGGAGCCGCTGCTGCGGGTCCATCGCCAGCGCCTCACGCGGCGAGATGCCGAACAGCGCCGGGTCGAAGTCGGCCACGTCGTACACGAAGCCGCCCTCGACGACGTAGCTCTTGCCGGACCGGTCCGGGTCGGGGTCGTAGAGGTCGTCCTCCCAGCCGCGGTCGGTCGGGAACGCGGAGATCGCGTCGCGACCCTCGTCGACCAGCCGCCACAGCTCCTCGGGCGAGCCGGCGCCACCGGGGTACCGGCACGCCATGCCCACGACTGCGATCGGCTCGTGGTCCCGGGCCTCCAGCTCCCGCAGCCGGCTTCGCACCTGGCTGAAGTCTGCGGTGACCCGCTTGAGGTAGTCGCGGAGCCTGTCTTCGTTGCTCGGCATGGTCGGCACTCCTACGAGGGGTCTCGGGGCGGGCACGGCCGCAGGGTCCGCACGACGGCAGCCATCTCTAGGCTCCGAGCTCGCGGTCGATCAGCTCGAACATCTCGTCGTCGCTGGCGGCGGCGAGCGTGTCGCTGTCGAGGACATCGCCGGCCGGGCCGGCGGACGGGCCGTTCCACCGCCACAGCAGCCGGTCGAGCCGCCGGCCGATCCGGTCGCGGATGTCGCCATCGGCATCCATGGACGCGAGCGCGCTCTCCAGGCGCTCGATCTCCTCGAGGATCGGCAGGCCGTCGCCTGCCGCCGGGCGTAGCTGCTCGCGCAGGTGGGTGGCGAGGGCGGTCGGGGTGGGGTAGGCGAACGCCAGCGTGGCCGGCAGGGTCAGCCCGGACTGCTGGCTGAGGCGGTTGCGCAGCTCGACCGACATCATCGAGTCGAAGCCCAGCTCCTTGAAGGGGCGCTCCGGTTCGACACCGTCGATGGACGGATGCCCCAGCACCTGGGCGGCCTGCCGCCGTACCAGGTCGACCAGTAGCCGCTGCTGCTCCGCGACGGCCAGGCCGTCCAGCCGGCGCAGCAAAGCGCCGCCATCCGCGCCACCTGAGCCGTCCGCGCCGCCGGTGCGGACGGTGTGCCGGCGGACGCGCTCCTCGACCAGGCCGCGCAGCTCCGCCGGCAGGTCACCGGCTTCGGCCCCGCGGCGCAGCGCGGCCGCGTCCAGGCGGGCGGCGAAGACCACCGGCTCGCCGGACCGCAGGGCGTCGGTCAGAGCCTCGCCGAGGGCGTCCTCCGGTTCCGGCCCGCCCGGCCGCTGCGCAGCCGGCCACCCGCTCGCGACCAGCGTCAGGGCGGGCTGCCCGCGGGCCCGTCGCTGCTGGCTGAGCCCGTCGAGAAGGGCGTCGGGCCGCGACGCGCAGCAGACCAGCACGGTGCCGTCGAGGCCTGCGGTGAGCTCGTGCAGGTGGGCCACTGTGCCAGCCGCTGCGGTGGTATCGATGACCAGGTCCGGCTCGCCGTCGGTGAGCAGCGTGCCGAACAGCCCGGCCAGCCAGTCCCGGTCGCCGGGGTCCCCGGTCACGACCTCGACGCGGGCGCCGCCGGCCGCCAGCTCGGCCGCCAGGTCGGCCCGGCCGTCAGTCTCCGGGCCAGCCAGGACCAGCCTGGGTACGGCGTAGCCGGTGACCAGCCAGCGGGCGGCGGCAGCGGCGAGGCGACCGGTGCCGGTCAGCAGGACCGTGCCGCCGAACGCCTCGTGCCGACCGGCCAGGGTGGACCCGGCGGGGTCCGCGGCCGACCCGTCCAGGTCCGAAGTCGGTGCCGCCGGGGCCGCGGCCGGCGCCGGCAGCCTGCGCAGCCGTGGCACCAGCACCTGGCCGTTGCGGACGGCCACCCGGGGCTCATCTCCGGACAGGGCGGCCTGGACCGCCACCGGCCACAGGTCCGGATCGCCGGCGTCCATGTCGGCCAGCAGCAACCGGCCGGGGTGCCGGCGCTGCGCGTCCTGCACCAGGTCCCAGGCTGGGGCATGAACCAGCCCGGGCAGGTGGTCACCGGCGCCGGTGGCGACCGCCCCGGCGGTCAGCACGACCAGGCGGGAGCCCGTGAGCCGGTCGTCGGCCAGCCATCCGTCGAGGACCGCGGCCAGCTCGGCGGAGGCGCTGTCCGCGGCAGCCACCAGCCCAGCACTGTCCACAGTAGTGGATGGCTCGACACTGTCCACAGTGACGGATAGCTCCGCGTTATCCACAGTGACAGGTAGCTCCGCACTGTCCACAGTGGTAGTCAGCTCGGCACCACATGCAGCGGCAGGCGGCTCGACGCTGCCTGCGGCTGCGGGCCGCCCAACGGCTGCGGTGGGGACGGGTGGGCGGACCAGGACCACGGTCGCGGGCGGGGGGACACCCGCGTCGAGCACCGCGGCCAGGGCGCCCAGATGGGGGTACGTGTAGACAGCGTGCCCGGCGCTCTGCAGGGCGGCACCGACACCGAGCCGGTCCTCGCCGAGCACCGCCCACGTGCTGACCGTCCCGTCGCCAGGCTCGGCGCCGCCAGGCCTGGTGTCGCCCGCGGCGTACGCGCCGGCGAGCGGCGCGGCGGTCCAGTCCAGCGCGTACAGGTCCGCCGACCGGGCCCGTAGGCCCGCGACCTGGTCCAGGTCGACCGGCCGCTGCACCAGCGCGCCCACCTCGACGACGGGTTGGCCGGTGGGGTCGGCGACCGAGACCCGGATGCCCTCCGCACCGCTCGGCGCCAGCCGGACCCGGGCCTCGGTGGCTCCGGTGGCCAGCACCGACACCTCTGACCACGTGAACGGCTGGCGTACCTGCCCGTCCTCGGCCGCGACGTCGAAGGCGCTGGCGTGCAGGGCGGCGTCCAGCAGCGCGGGGTGCACGCCGAAGCGGCCGGCGTCGCCGCGCAGCGGCTCGGCCAGGGAGACCTCCGCGAAGACCTCCTCGCCTCGTCGCCAGGCCGCGCGCAGGCCGCGGAGCGCCGGCCCATACCGGTAGCCGGCTTCCTCGATGGCGGGGTAGAACCCCGCCACGTCGACGGGTTCGGCGCCGGGCGGCGGCCACACGGTGAGGTCGCCGGGCGGCGTCTGGCCGTCCCATGGCGCAGGTCCGGTCAACCATCCTTCGGCGTGGCTCGTCCAGGGCTGGTCGGCAGCGGCGTCCTCGGGCCGGGAGTGGATCCGGACCTGCGACTCGCCCTCGCCGCCCAGCTCGACGACGACCTGCACCTGCAGGCCGTCCTGTTCGGGCAGGGCCAGCGGCGCGTGCAGGGCCAGCTCCCGCAGGCGCGGGCGGCCAACCTCGCCGCCGGCGCGGATGGCCAGCTCGACGAAGGCCGCGCCGGGCAGCAGCGCGGTCCCACCCACCACATGCTCGGCCAGCCAAGGATGGGTGCGGCTGGCGAGCCGGCCGGTCAGCACCACCGCATCCCGGGTCGCCAGCCGGACCGCCGCGCCGAGCAGTGGATGGTCGACGGCTGAAAGGCCCAGGCCGGCCGGGTCGCCGCCGCTGCCCGGGCGCGCCTCGATCCAGTAGCGGCGGCGCTGGAAGGGGTATGGGGGCAGCTCGGTGGGGCGGACGGTGCGCCCGGCGAACAGGGCGGTCCAGTCGACCGGCACGCCGCTGACCCAGAGCTGGGCCAGGCCGGCAACGAGCTGGTCCGGGCCGCCCCGGTCGCGGCGCAGGGTGCCGACCAGGGTGGCCGGCACCCCCAGCGCGTCCAGCGTCTCGCCCACTGTGGCGGTCAGCACCGGGTGTGCACTGACCTCGACGAACGTGGTGTACCCGAGCCCCGCGACCGTCTCGACGGCCCGCTGAAGCTCCACGGTGTGCCGCTGGTTGGCGTACCAGTACTCCGCGTCCAGCTCGGCGTCGTGCAGCTCGCCGGTGACAGTCGAGACGAACGGCACCACCGGGACCCGGCCGGTGATCGGGGCGAAGGCGGCCAGCAGCTCGGCCCGGACCTCCTCCATCTGCGGCGAGTGCGACGCGTAGCTGGCGTCGACCCGCCGGTACCAGACGTCCTGCGCATCGAGCAGCTTGAGCAGCTCGTCGAGGGCCGCCGAGTCGCCGGACACCACTGTGGAGGTTGGCCCGTTCACCGCCCCGACCGCGAGCCGCTCCGGCCAGCCCCGTAGCCACTCGGCGACCCGGTCGCGGCCTGCGGCGACCGACACCACGCTGCCCCGGTGGAGCATCCGGGCGCCCAGCGCCGACCGCACCACGACCAGCCGGGCGGCGTCGGCGAGGCTCAACGCGCCGGCGACCACCGCCGCAGCGATCTCGCCCTGGGAGTGGCCGACCACCGCCGCGGGCCGGACGCCGAGCGCTTCCCAGACGGCGGCGAGGGAGACCATCGTCGCCCAGAGGACCGGCTGGAGCACCTCGACGCGCCCCAGCCAGGCGTCGTCGTCGGAGGCCAGCACGTCGGTGACGGACCAGTCGAGGAACGGCGCGAGCGCCGCGTCGCACTCGCCCATGCGGGCGGCGAACACCGGCGAGCAGGCAAGCAGCTCGCGGCCCATGCCGAGCCACTGGGGGCCCTGGCCGGGAAAGACGAAGGCGACCCCGGCACCGCTGCCTCCGGTGACCGCTCCGGTGACCGCCCCGCCGGCCCCGTCCCCGGCATCGTCCGGGCCACCGTCACCCGGGACGTCGCCGCCCGGGCCACCGCCGCCGCCCGGGACGCCGCCGCCCGGGACGCCGCCGCCCGGGACGCCACCGCCCGGGACGCCACCGGCTGCCACGGTCCGCGCGCCGGCCACCATGCGGGCCCGGTCGGTGCCCCAGACCACGGCGCGGTGCTCCATCGGGCCGCGCGCGGTCAGCAGCGACCATCCGACGTCGGCTGGCTCGGCGTCACCTGCGCCGAGGCGGGCCAGCTGCTCGGCGCGCGCCCGCAACGCGCCAGCGGTACGGGCCGAGAGCACCCACGGCAGCACCGGTGCGGACCAGACCGGGTCACCCTCCACAGTGGTCTGCTGCGGCTGCGGTGTGGCCTCCTCGATGACCACGTGGGCGTTGGTGCCGCTGATGCCGAAGGACGAGACCCCGGCCCGGCGCGGCCCCGACGCGCTCTCCCAGGGCACCGCCTCGGTCAGCAGGCAGACCGCGCCGGTGGACCAGTCGACATGGGGTGACGGTGCGTCAATGTGCAGGCTGCGTGGCAGCGTCTGCTCGCGCATGGCGAGCACCATCTTGATGACCCCGGCCACACCCGCGGCGGCCTGGGTATGGCCGATGTTGGACTTCACCGACCCGAGCCACAGTGGCCGGTCCACCGGCCGGCCCTGCCCGTACGTGGCCAGCAACGCCTGCGCCTCGATCGGGTCACCCAACGTCGTACCCGTGCCATGGGCCTCCACCGCGTCCACCTCAGCCGCGGTGAGACCGGCGTTGGCCAGGGCCTGCCGGATGACCCGCTGCTGGGACGGGCCGTTGGGGGCGGTCAGGCCGTTGGACGCGCCGTCGGAGCTCACCGCGGACCCGCGCACCACGGCGAGGATGTGCCGGCCGTTGCGCTGCGCGTCGGACAGCCGCTCCAGCAGCAGCATGCCGACGCCTTCGGCCGGGCCGAAGCCGTTCGCCGCGGAGGAGAACGCCCGGCACCGACCGTCCGCGGACAGCGCCTGCTGGCGGCTGAACTCCACGAAGATGCTCGGCGAGGAGAGCACCGTGGCCCCGCCCGCCAAGGCGAGGTCGCACTCCCCCCGGCGCAGCGCCTGTACCGCCAGGTGCAGCGCGACCAGTGACGACGAGCACGCGGTGTCCACTGTGACGGCCGGGCCCTCCAGCCCGAGCGCGTACGCCACCCGGCCGGAGGCGACGCTGGCCGCGTTGCCGGTGCCGACGAAGCCCTCCACGCCGTCCGGCAGGCGGCCGTACGCCGGGGCGTACTGGAAGGCGACCAGGCCGACGAAGACCGCCGTCGCGCTGCCCCGCAGGGTGGCGGGGTCGATCCCGGCCCGCTCGACGACCTCCCAGGAGGCCTCCAGCAGCAGCCGCTGCTGCGGGTCCATGGCGAGCGCCTCGCGCGGGCTGATGCCGAAGAACGCGGCGTCGAAGTCACCGGCCGTGTCGACGAAGCCGCCTTCCCGCCCGTACGTACGCCCGGGCTGCTGCGGGTCCGGGTGGTAGAGGTCCTCGATGTCCCAGCCCCGGTCGGTCGGGCATGCGGAGGTCGCGTCGACGCCGTCGGCCAGCAGCCGCCAGAAGTCCTCAGGGGACTCCACGCCGCCCGGCAGCCGGCAGGCCATCCCCACGATCGCGATCGGCTCGTCGGCCGCCCGGGCGACCGCCGGGGCGGAGCCGTCCGGCGCCTGCGCGGTCGCGTCGCCGGGGACGACCCGGCCGCGCAGGTAGCGGGCGAGGGACTCGGCGGTCGGGTAGTCGAAGACCAGGGTCACCGGCATCCGCAGCTCAGTGGCCTTGGTGAGCCGGTTGCGCAGCTCGACCGCTGCCAGCGAGTCGAAGCCGAGGTCCTTGAACGGCCGGTCCGGCTCGACGGCCTGCCCGGACCGGTGCCCCAGCACCACCGCCACGTGCTCGCGGACCAGGTCGAGCAGTGCCCGGTCACGTCTGGGCCCGGTCAGCCCGGCGAGCCGGCGAGCCAGCTCACCGGCTTCGACGCCGCGCGGCTGGAGCGGGCCCGCGCCGCCGCCGCCGTCGTGGCGGCGGACCTGGGGAAGGTCGCGGAGCAGCGGGCTCGGGCGGACGGTGGTGAAGCCTGCGGTGAACCGCTCCCAGTCGACATCGACCACTGCCACGGTGCTGTCGCCGTACCCGATCGCCTGGTGCAGGGCGGTCAGCGCGAGCTCCGGCGCAAGCGGCGACAGGCCGCTGCGCCGCATGCCCTTGCGGGTCGCCGCCTGCGCGGCCATACCGGCGCCGGCCCACGGGCCCCAGGCCACCGAGGTCGCCGGCAGGCCGGCCGTGCGGCGCTGCTCGGCGAGCGCGTCGAGGAAGGCGTTGGCCGCGGCGTAGGCGGCCTGGCCGAGGGTGCCGACGGTGCCGGCGAAGGACGAGAACAGCACGAACGCGTCCAGGTCGTGGCCGCGGGTCAGCTCGTGCAGGTGCAGCGCGGCGACGGTCTTGGGGCGCAGCACGCGGCGTAGCGGTTCCGGGGTCAGCGCGGCAGCTACCCCGTCCTCGACCACCCCGGCCGCGTGGAAGACGGCGCGCAGTGGCGCTTCAGCGGGCACCGCGCCGAGCACCTCGGCCAGCTGGTCGCGGTCGGCCGCGTCACACGCGGCGATCGTCACCGCGCTGCCCCGGCGCCGCAGGTCCGCGGCGAGAACGTCCGCGCCGGGCGCGTCGGCCCCGCGCCGGCTGACCAGCAGGAGGTGACCGGCGCCATGGTCGGCCAGCCAGCGGGCCGCCTCGGCACCGATGCCGCCGGTGCCGCCGGTGACGAGCACCGTGCCCCGCGGCTGCCACGGCACAGCCAGCTCACCGGCCGGGGCCGGTGCGGGCGCCAGCCTCCGCGCGAGCGCCCCGGCAGGCCGGATCGCGACCTGGTCCTCCAAGCCGGCACCAGCGCCGCCGGGTGCGACCGGGCCGGCGGTGGCCGCGGTGAGGACGCCGGCGAGCAGCTTGCCGGTGCGGTCGTCCAGGGTGCCGGGCAGGTCGACCAGTCCACCCCACCGCTCCGGCCACTCCAGGGCGACCACCCGGCCCAGGCCCCAGACCAGCGACTGCACCGGGTCCGGCGGCGGGTCGGCTGGGGATGTGGCCACGGCGCCCTGGGTGACGCACCACAGTGGAGCTTCCACTCCGGCGTCACCCAACGCCTGCACGAGGGTGACGGTGGCGGCCAGGCCGGTGGGGACGTCATCGGGGTCCGGCGCGGTCGGGCCGGGGCAGGCGAGCAGGGAGAGCACCCCGGCCAGGGCCCCGCTGGCGCCGCCCGGCGCATCGGATGGTGGCGCTTCGGCGAGCAGTTCGTCGATGCGGTCGCCGAGCTCCATCCGCAGGACACCAGCGGGGTCGACGGGCAGCGTGGTCACGGCCGCGCCATGTGCGGCCAGCGCCGTACGGCAGGCGTCAAGGAGGCCGCTGTCGGCCAGACCGGCCGGTACGACCAGCAGCCAGCGGCCGGTCAGGGCCGGCTTCGGCGGGTGGAACGGCCGCCACGACACCAGATAACGGCAGCCGTCAATGGTCTTCTGGGCGCGTCGCTGCCGGCGCCACGACGACAGCGTGGGCAGCAGGTCGCGCAGTGGCCCGTCCCCGTCGACGCGCAGGGTGCTGGGGATCGCGTCCAGGTCCTGCCGCTCCACGGCCGCCCAGAAGCGCTCCTCCTCGGGGTCGACGGACCCGGTACGGGGAGCGTCCTCTGGCGCGTCCTGAAGCCAGTAGCGTTGGCGCTGGAAGGCGTAGGTGGGCAGGTCGACCAGCCGGCCACCGGATCCGGCCAGCATCGTGTCCCAGCGCACCGGGACGCCGCGGACCCACAGCCGGGCCAGCGCCTGGGTGAAGGTGGCCACCTCGTCACGACCACGGCGGCCGGTGGCCACGAACGCCACGTCCCGGTCCTCGGGTACGCACTCGGGGCCCAGCGCGGTGAGCACCGCGTCCGGCCCGACCTCCACCACGGTGGCCACCCCGGCCTCGGCCAGCCAGGCCACCGCGTCGGCGTACCGCACCGCCTGCCGTGCCTGCCGCACCCAGTAGCCCGGGGTGGACACCTCGCCGGTGGCGTGACCGGTCACTGTGGACACCACCGGCACCTGCGCCGGCCGGAACTGGACACTCTCCGCCACCCGGGCCAGCTCGTCCAGCACCGGCTCCACCAGCCGGGAGTGGAAGGGGTACCCGCCGGGCAGCCACCGCACCTTCATCTCCTGCCGGCCCAGCCGCGTCGCCACTGCCTCCAGCGCCTCCCGCGCGCCGGAGAGCACCACCGACTGTGGACCGTTCACCGCGGCCACATCCACATCCGCCCCAAGCTCCTGGACCACGTCCACCACCTGGCCCAGCCCCGCGCGCACCGCCAACATCGCCCCGAGCCCCGCCAGCCGCTGCATCAGCGCCCCGCGGGCGGCCACCAGCCGGCACGCGTCCGCCAGGTCGAGCACGCCGGCCACGTGGGCCGCGGCGACCTCGCCCACCGAGTGGCCGGCGACGAGGTCCGGCCGTACCCCGAGCGACTCCAGCAGCCGGAAGGCGGCCACCCCCACCGCGAACAGCCCCGCCTGGGCGAAGACGGTCTGTTCCCACACATCCGCCCCGCCACCGTCCAGCGCCCGCCCCAGCGGCCCCGGCAGCAGCCCCTCGAACCCCGTACACACCTGCGCCAGCACATCCCGGAACGCCGGGAACCCGGCCGCCAGCCCGGCGCCCATTCCGGCCCACTGCGCCCCCTGGCCGGAGAACACCGCCCCCACCCGGCCCTCCACCACCCCACCGGTCACCACGGCTCCGCCCGTATCCGTCCGACCCGCCGCCACCGCGCCCAACCCCGCCGCCAGCTCCTTCCGGTCCCTGCCCCACACCACCGCACGCACCGGCAGCGCCGCGCGGCCCACCGCCAACGACCACCCCACATCTACCGCTCCCACACCCGCATCGACCGACACCGCTCCCATCAACCGGGACGCCTGCTCCGCCAGCCCCTCGGCACACCCCGCCGACACCACCCACGGCACCACCGACCCGTCAAACACCGGTCCTGCCGTCCCCACCGGTTCCGCCGACCCCACCGTCCCCACCGGTCCCACCGGCTCCGGCGGCGGCGGCGCCGCTGGCCGCTCGGGTGCCTGCTCGACAACCACGTGCGCGTTCGTACCGCTGATCCCGAACCCCGAGACCCCCGCCCGCCGCGGCCGGCCGGTCTGCGGCCACGCCACAGGATCAGCGAGCAGCCGTACCGCACCGGCCGCCCAGTCCACATGCGGCGTCGGCTCGTCAACATGCAACGTGCGCGGCAGCACCCCGCGACGCAGCGCCATCACCATCTTGATAACCCCGGCCACGCCAGCGGCGTACTGGGTGTGGCCGAGGTTCGACTTCACCGAACCGACCCACAGTGGCTGGTCAGCCGGCCGGTCCTGCCCGTACGTGACCAGCAGCGCCTGCGCCTCGATCGGGTCGCCCAACGTCGTACCCGTGCCATGCGCCTCCACCGCGTCCACATCGGAGGGTGCCAGCCCCGCATTGGCGAGGGCCTGCCGGATGACCCGCTGCTGGGACGGGCCGTTCGGCGCGCTCAGCCCGTTGGAGGCCCCATCCTGGTTCACCGCCGAACCGCGCACCACCGCCAGCACCCGGTGACCGTTCCGCCGCGCGTCGGTCAGCCGCTCCAGCAGCAGCAGCCCGGCGCCCTCGCCCCAACCCGTGCCGTCGGCCGCCGCCGCAAAAGCCTTGCACCGGCCGTCCGGGGCGAGCCCCCGCTGCCGGCTGAACTCGATGAACCCCGTCGGCGTGCACATGACGGCGACCCCGCCGGCGAACGCCAGCGAGCACTCACCCTGGCGCAGTGCCTGCACCGCCAGGTGCAGCGCGACCAGCGACGACGAGCACGCGGTGTCCACTGTGACCGCCGGACCCTCCAGGCCCAGGGTGTACGCGATACGGCCGGAGATGACGCTGGCGGTGCTGCCGGTCAGCGAGTAGCCCTCGGCGCCCTGCGGCAGCTGCTGGAGCCCTGTGCCGTAGCCGGAGTGGCCGCCGCCGACGAAGGTGCCCACCGACCGGCCGCGTAGGCGTTCCGGGTCGATGTTGGCCCGTTCCAGGGTCTCCCAGGCGACCTCCAGCAGCAGCCGCTGCTGCGGGTCCATGACGAGCGCCTCACGCGGGGAGATGCCGAAGAAGCCCGCGTCGAACTCTGTCGCGTCGTAGACGAAGCCTCCCTCGCGGGCGTACGACGTGCCGGGCCGGTCCGGATCCGGGTCGTAGAGGTTGTCGAGGTCCCACCCCCGGTCGACCGGAAAGCCGGAGACCGCGTCCTCGCCGCGTTCGACGAGCCGCCACAGGCCCTCCGGTGAGGTCACCCCGCCCGGGAAGCGGCAAGCCATGCCGATGATCGCGATGGGCTCGCGGCCCGCGGCCATGAGCTGCTGGTTCTGCCGGCGCAGCCGCTCCGCCTCGGTGAGCGAGGCGCGGAGAGCTGCGACGACCTTGTCGTTTCCGGTAGGTGGCGTCATCGGGACTCCGCTGGGTCAGGGGCGGTCAGGGGAGCGCTGTCGCCGAGGGCCATGCGGACCAGGTCGTCGACCTCCATGCTGTCGATCGCCACTGTCGGCTCCTCTTCGGACAGTTCGACAGGCGCCGCGTCGGCGCGGGTCAGGTCGAGCAGCGCCGGCATCAGTCCCGCCTGCCGTAGCCGGGCGAGCGGGATCGAGGCGAGCACGCGGCGGATCTCCGCCTCGTCCGGGTCCTGACCGCTACCTGCCGCCGGACCGGCCGGGCCGGCTCCGGCGTCGGGCGCGACCAGCGCGACGATGTGGCGGGCCAGGACGGCAGGGTTCGGGTGGTCGAAGACGGTCGTGGCGGGCAGCCGCAGGCCGGTGGCGATGTTGAGACGGTTGCGCAGCTCGACGGCTGTCAGCGAGTCGAAGCCGAGCGACTTGAACGGCCGGTGGCTGCTCACCGCCTGGGCGGAGGCGTGGCCGAGGACAGCCGCCGCGTGGGTGCGTACCAGGTCGAGCACGAGGTGCTCGCGGTCGGCCGGGTTCAGCCCCGCCAGCCGCTCGGCCAGGGTGGGCCCGCCGGCCGGCACTGCCGCGCCGAGCGCCAGGCGGCGAGCAGCCCCGGACACCAGCCCCCGCAACAACGGGGGTACGACCTCAGCGCCCGACTGTGCGCGGGAGCGCACGGTGGCGAGGTCGAGCCGGATCGGTACGGCCAGCGGCAGGCCGGTGCGGTAGGCCGCGTCAAAGAGCGCCGCTCCGTCCTCGGCGGAGAGCGCGACGACCCCCGAGCGGCTGGCCCGGCCCTGCTCGCTGCGGTCCATGCTGCTGGTCAGCGCGCTGGTCTCGGCCCAGAGGCCCCAGGCCAGCGAGGAGGCCACCAGGCCCCGGGCGTGGCGGTGTGCGGCCAGGGCGTCGAGGAACACGTTCGCGGCCGCGTAGTTGCCCTGCCCGGCACCGCCGAGCACCCCGGCGGCCGAGGAGTAGAGCACGAACATCGCCAGGTCCAGGTGGCGGGTCAGCATGTGCAGGTTGAGCGCGGCGTCCACCTTGGGCCGCAGCACCCGCCGCACCTGGTCCCCGGTGAGGGACTCGACCACCCCGTCGTCGAGTGCGCCGGCGGCGTGCACCACCCCGGTCAGCGGACGCCCGCCCGGGATCCCGGCCAGCGCGGCCGCCATCGCCGCACCGTCGGCGGCGTCGCACGCCTCGACCGTCACCGTCGCCCCGGCCTGCGCCAGCTCCTCGACCAGCTCGGCGGCGCCGGGCGCGCGCATGCCCTGCCGGCTGGTCAGCAGCAGGTGCCGTACGCCGTGGGCGTGCACCAGATGCCGGGCCGCCAGCCCGCCGAGGGTGCCGGTGCCGCCGGTGACCAGCACCGTGCCGGCGGGGTCCAGCCGGGGCGGCATGGTCAGCACCACCTTGCCCACATGACGCGCCTGGCTCATGAACCGGAACGCCTCACCCGCGCGCCGCACGTCCCACGTCGTCACCGGCAGCGGCTGGAGCGCACCCTGCTCGAACAGGACGAGGACCTCGGAGAGAAGCTGGCTGATCCGGTCCGGACCCGCCTCGCCGAGGCTGTACGGGTGGTACGCCACGCCGGGGTGTGCGGCGGCGACCTGCCCCGGGTCGCGGATGTCGGTCTTGCCCAGCTCCAGGAACCGGCCACCATCACCCAACAGACCCAACGACGCGTCCACAAACTCCCGCGCCAGGCAGTTGAGCACCACATCCACCCCACCACCACCGCTGGCATCCCACACCCGCTCGACAAACTCCAGCGACCGCGACGAGGCGATACGGGACCCCGCCAGCCCCAGGTCCCGCAGCACACCCCACTTAGCGGGGCTCGCCGTGGCGTACACCTCCGCCCCCAGGTGCCGGGCCAGCTGGACCGCCGCCATCCCCACCCCACCAGCCCCCGCATGGACCAGCACCCGCTCCCCCGACCGCACCCCAGCCACATCCACCAACCCGAAGTACGCGGTCAAGAACACCACCGGCACCGCCGCCGCCTGCACAAACGACCACCCCACCGGCATCGGCGCGAGCATCCGCCGGTCCGCGACCGCAACCGGACCGAACGCGCCCTCGACGACGCCCATCACCCGGTCCCCGACCGACAGGCCGGTGACACCCTCCCCGACCTCCAGCACCACGCCAGCGGCCTCGCTGCCCATCCCCTCCTGCCCCGGCACCATGCCCAGACCCACCAGCACGTCCCGGAAGTTCACCCCGGCCGTACGAACCTCAACCCGCACCTGCCCCACCCCCAACGGCGCCACCGCCTCCGGAAACGGCACCAACGCCAGGCCCTCCAACGTCCCCGAACCCACCGTGTCCAACCGCCACGCCCGCACCCCATCCGGCGGCACCAGCGCCCCACCACCGCTGGCGCCAGCTCGGGCCAGGCGGGCCGCCAGCACCTCGCCACCGCGCACCGCGACCTGCGGCTCCCCAGCCGCGAGCGCGGCGGCCACCGCCGCGGCGAGACCCGGGCCGGGGTCCTCAGCGGCGGGATCCAGGTCAACCAGCAGGAACCGGTCCGGATGCTCCGTCTGGGCCGTGCGCACCAGGCCCCAGGCGGGCGCATGCACCAGATCCACCACGTCCTCTCCCACGCGTGTGGCGACCGCGCCGCGGGTGACGATGACCAGCCGCGTCGAGCACAGGGGGTCGGCGGCCAGCCACCCCTGGAGCGCCGCCAGCGCCGCCGTGACGGCCTCACCGACCTCGCTCTGGAGCTGCGAGAGCTCTCCGGCAGGGGCAGCGGGTCCGGTGGCGAGCAGGGGCAGCAGGACCGTCGCGGGTGGGCGGGTGCCGTTGCCTGCGGCCGCGACCAGCGCCTTCAGGTCCGGGTACGCCTGAGCCGCACCGCCGGTGAGGGCGTCGTCGCCCAGCACCGCCCAGCCGGCGGGTGGCTGCGCACCAGCCGGCGGCAGGGCGGCCCAGTCGACGCGGTACAGCGCATCCCGCGCCACCGCGCCAGACCCGTCGAGCTGCGCGGTGTCCACCGGCCGCAGTACCAGCGACCGCACCGCCGCGACCGGTGTGCCGGTGGGGTCGGCGGCGTGCAGGGCCAGCTCGTCCGCCTCGCCTGGGGTGATCTGCACGCGAAGCGCGACGGCGCCAGCGGCCAGCAGCGACACTCCGGACCACACGAACGGCAGCCGTACCCCGCCGGCCCGTTCCCCGGCACCGAACCCGTACGCGTGCAGGGCGGCGTCGAGCAGCGCCGGATGGATGCCGTACCGGCCGGCCTCACCGCGGACCGGGTCCGGCAGGCTCACCTCGGCGAAGACCTGCGCGCCGCGGCGCCATGCGGCGGTCATCCCGCAGAACGCGTCGCCGTACCCGTAGCCGGCCTCGGCGGCGGCCGGGTAGAACCCGGACACGTCCACCGCCTCGGCCCCGACCGGCGGCCAGACGGTCAGGTCCGGGTGCCCGACGGCGGGAGCGTACGGCGACAGCACGCCCTCGGCGTGGCAGGTCCACGGCTGGTCCGCGGGCGCGTCCTCGGCCCGGGAGTAGACCCGCAGCTCCCGCTCGCCGCCGCTGTCCGGTGCGGCGACCACGACCTGCAGGTGCACGGCATCCTGTGGTGCCGGCAGCACCAGCGGGGCCTGCAGGGTCAGCTCCCGCAGGTGCGAGCAGCCGACCTGGTCTCCGGCCCGGATGGCCAGCTCGACGAAGCCTGTACCAGGCATCAGGGCGGTACCGGCAACGGCGTGGTCGGCCAGCCAGGGGTGGGAACGCAGCGACAGCCGGCCGGTCAGCAGCAGCCCGTCCCCCGCGGCCAGCGGCACCGCGGCGCCGAGCAGGGGATGGTCGGCGCTGGTCAGCCCGGCGGCGGCGACGTCCGCGACCCGGTCGGGCGCCTGGAGCCAGAACCACTGCCGCTGGAACGGGTACGTCGGCAGGTCCACCGGCGCCACGGTGCGGCCGGCGAACACCGCCGCCCAGTCCACCGTCACCCCGCCCACCCACAGCTGCGCCGCGCTGGCAAGGAACCGTGCCGGTCCACCGTCGTCACGGCGCAGCGTGCCGGTCACCACGCCGCACGTGTCAACCGTCTCCAGGATGTCCTGCACGCTCACGGTCAGCACCGGGTGCGCGGACACCTCCACAAAGCAGGTGTGGCCCAGCTCCACCGCGGTCCGCACGGCCGCCTCGAACAGCACTGGGGACCGCATGTTCGCATACCAGTACTCGCCGCCCATCGCGGCTCCGTCCAGCACCTGCCCGGTGACCGTCGAGATCACCGGCACCGCGGCGGCCCTTGGGGCGAGCGGCGCGAAGGCGGCCAGGTACTCCTCCCGCAGCGGCTCCACCTGCGGCGAGTGCGACCCGAACGACGTCGGCACCCGGCTGGCCCGGACGCTGCGCTCCTCGGCGCGGGCAAGCAGCGCGTCCAGCAGCACCGGGTCGCCGGAGACGACTGAGCTATGTGGACCGTTGACCCCCGCCACGAGCCCTTCGCCGGGCAGCTCGTCCAGCCACTCCGCGACCACACCGGCCGGCGCCGCTACCGACACCAGCCCACCCCGACCCATCAACACGCTCGAGA
>DASRIS010000029.1:0-55493 GCA_035649895.1 Micromonosporaceae bacterium
GACCCGTACCGGCGTACGGTTCACCAACATGGTGATCGTCTCGTTGGGCGGCGTGGGAACCATCAACCGCGTCATCAACAACACCGGTGGTCCGGCCAACGCGACCACCCAGGTGGTCTACCTCACGAACTATCCGTAACGCATTCACCTCCGGTCTCCGGTCCACGCCATCGTGGACCGGAGAACGCTTTGTCTGTCTTCTTTGTCTGTCTCCTTTGCCGGGACTTGGGATCGTCTCCTGCAGCCGCAGAGCCGATGGCGCCGGCATGACGCTCGATTGCAGGCCAGCGCTACAGTGCCGCTGAGGATCGCGGTCTCGACTTCTGGGAGGCCCGCATGGCTTTTGAATGTCGTCAGCTCACGCCGGCCCAACTGGAGTACCTGACCAGTCGGGCGCTCTACCAGTTCACCCTGTGGACGCTGCGTCTGTTATTCGGGGGGATGGCGGTCGGTGCCCTGCTCTCCGTTGCCGGTCTCGCCGGTGTTCCGGACAGCCTGGTGGGCACGCTGCCCGAGGGCGTGTTCTGTATGACGTTCGTTATGGCCATGCTGGCTACGGTGGCCAGCATGATCCTCGCGCGCGAGATGGGGAAGCTGCTGGGCGCTACCAGATATCGGGACGACGTGGCGATCTCGCGGGCCGTGCAGCTGGCACTGTTCAAGCATGCCATCCGCTGGCGCCGTGGCGGCTAGACATGGCTGTTGGCGCATGGCCGCAGCCGCGGGCAGGTGGCCGCGGCAGGAGGCCCGCAGCGCCGCCAGCTTCGTCGTTCCTACAGTTCGCCGGGTGCATGGGTACGCTGCCGGTCCTGAGCTGGCGAGGGTCGCAACGCCACCGATAGGCCTGCTGTCCCGGTTGCGTTGTTATGCCGGCGCGTGTGCGGTTGTGTGGCTTCCATCGTGGATGACAACGTTGATGGCCGGCACGCGCGGATCAGTGGGCCCAGGATGGCGTGTAGCTCGCCGGCACTGCGGTGGCCGGCTGGTGGCTGTGCCGACGCCTGCGATGACGGCACGCGGCTACCGCTGCCCGGCAGGTGCAGGCGGCCGGCAGCAGAAGGCCCGGGTCGGTGTCAGCGGGCGCGCCATTACAGACCTTGAAAGGTCGGGATTCGGAGTTACGGAGCCTGGGGTTGGATGCTCAGCCCGGTCCCGGCGATGAACCCGTCGATGAGCCCGGGTCGGTGCTGGATGCGCTTGAGCAGGGTCCTCACCACGGCGGCGAGCTGGTCGACGCTGCGGGCGGCGAGGTTGCCCAGGTGGCGTTTGACGTGTGACCAGGCACCCTCGGCCGGGTTGAGGTCAGGGGCGTAGGCGGTCAGCTGGACCACGGTCAGCCAGTCGTGGCTGTCGACGAAGTGGCGCATCACCTTGCTGGTATGGGTGTTCAGCCCGTCCCAGACCACCACGACCGGGGCCTTGAGCTGACGGTGCGCGGCCGTGAGCAGGGCGGCGTAGTCGGCCTCGGTGAACCCCTTGCGCTCGCCCTTACGGCCCCGCGATGTCCGGGTGCGGTAGAACAGCCTGCTGCGCTGGCCGGGCTTGGCCGCGACCAGCCCGGCCACCGACACCCGCCCGGAGCCTTTACCGGACACCTTCGCCACCGGGGTGCATCCCTGGGGGCCCCAGGTGGTTGCCTTAGGCGGCCTCAGCGACTGGCCGGACTCATCCTCAAAGCACAGCCAGGCGCCAGCGGCCGCCGCGGACTTTTTACCGCCGGCCACGTCTCCCTGACCCAGGTGGTGATGGCTTCCTCGTCGCGTTCGACGGCCCGGTGCACGGGTACCTGGCAGGACCAGCCGATGCGGTGCAGCAGGTAGGACACCCCGCGCAGGGTGTAGCCCACCCCGAACAGCCTGCGGACCAGGTCAGCCACCCGGGCCAGGGTCCAGCGCTGGTCATCGGTCCAGCCATGCGCAGCGGGGCCGGACTTAAGGGCCTGCATCAGCTGGGTCAGCTGGGCATCGTCGAGCCGGCAGGGCGCGCCGGGCGGCCCTTTTCCAGGCCAGCGCGGTGACCCCGCCGGCTCGCCAGCATCGCCGCCAGACCCGTACCGAGCTGGTCGACACCCGTAGCCGCCAGGCGACCTGGGCCGTGGCTACCCCTTGGGCGAACATTGCTGCGGCCTGCATGCGTACCGCCTCGCGCCGGGCGCGTGCCCGGGCGGTCAGGCCGCCACCATCGGCGTACCTCATGATCTTATGGGTAGTCCGGTCATCGGCCGAAGTCACGACGCCACGCCGCAGCTAGATCAAAAAATCTTGACCATTCAACCTCTGTAGCAGAGGTGGCAGTTGGCCCTGGACATGCCTGGCCCAGATGACCGGCCGGGTAGTGCCCGCCGGGGCTGCTGTGGCCGGTCGGCTCCCGGCTGTGGTAGCACCGGCAGCGCCTGCCACACCGCCCGTCCGACGGTCAGCTGCGGCAAGCCGAGAGTCGCCGCCTGTCCGGTTGCTGTCACTGTCACTTGTCACTGGCGTGGCCAGTAGTGGTTGCGGCGGGGTCGTTGTGCGGGGTCGACCCAGGCGGGTGGGGTGAGTTCCGGTCGCCCGTCAGATGCAATATGGACGGTCCACCCGCCGTGGTGGAGCAGGCGGTGGTGATAGCCGCAGATGAGGGCGATGTTGCTGAGGCAGGTCGGGCCACCATTCGACCAATGTCTAATATGGTGCCCTTGGCACCATTTTGCTGGTCGGTCGCACCCCGGGAACACACAGCCGCCGTCGCGTAGCACCAGGGCCCGGCGTAGAGCGCCGGTGACCAGTCGTCGTTGCCGGCCCAGGTCCAGCGGCTGGCCAGCCCCGTCGAGCACGGCGGGCAGGATCTGGGCGTCGCACGCCATGCGGCGTACCGTCTCGGGGCTGAGGGTCTCGCCAGTGTCGAGCAGGCCGGGTCCGAGCTGGCGGGTCAGTGTGTCGTAGTCGACGGTGACCACGACCTGGGACGGCTCGCCGCCCTGGTCGGGTAGCTCGTCGGTGGTCAGGGCCATGCGGCAGATGTCGACCAGGGCGTCGGCGCGGCGCTGCCCCGGGCTACGCATATCCCCGGGGATGGGGTGGCACAGTGGCTCCAGCGCCGCCCGGACCACCGCCGCGGCTTCGGCGCCCAGCCGGCCGGACAGCCGCACGGCACCGTCGCCACCCTCGGAGAGGGTGAGGTACCGGTCCCGCTCGGCCCGCTGCTCAGCCCGCTCCAGCGCAGCCTGCTCGGCTTCCTCGGCGGCGTCGGGGGCGACCACGTGCAGGATCTGCTCTCCCAGTCGCCGTAGCGCCACCGGCTCATGGTCCGCGGCGTAGCCGACCAGGGTTGCTGCGGCCTTGTCGGCCACTGCGGGGCCGACCTCGGCTGGTAGTGCGGCCACCGCCCGGGTGACCACCTGCGCCTGCTCCAGGCTCAGCGCACCAGCGGCCAGCCCGTCGCGCACCACCGCCGGGGCGGCCTCGACCGCGGCGGCCAGCTTGACCAGCCGCTGGGCGGCAGCGATCGACATCCGCAGCCGCTCACGCAGCCACACCGCCGTCGACGACGCCCCTTGCGCCACCGCCAGCCCCCGCCCGTCCAGCTCCCGCACCAACGCCAGCTGCGCCGCGGCCAGCCGCTGCTGTTCTACGTACAGCTTGTCCACCCCGGCGACCAGCTCGTCGTCTGACAGCGTCCACGCGGCGGTGGCGACCCATGCGTCGACCGCCTGCGTGATCATCACCGACGCCGCCTCCACACCTATATCCTAGTACATAAGTTCGACACAGTCTATAGTGGACCTCTATTGCCTGGAGCGCCTGATGACGGGCGTAGCGCCATGTTGACCTGGACGGTCCTTTTACCCACAACAAATCCGCGGCCCGCGTTCATACGGGGTGTAGGTCGTAGTTACCCATGGTGTCGCCACCTTGTGCCACGCCACGATGGGGCGGAGATGCGAAGGTGCTTACCAGTACTCAGCCCGACGGCACGGGCGTGGCCTGCCAGCCCGGCACGGTCTGCGGGGCTGGCGCCGTCCAGTTAGCGGGATCCGGCCTGGACCGCTCGACGAACGGCCAGACCGGGTGCTGAAGATGCGCCTGGCGCTACCAACCGACCGCTACCAACAGGTACTGCGGGTTGCCGTGCGAGATGAACGAGGACTGGTTGGCGTAGTCGTCGTACGGGAAGCCGTAGGACAGCCGGTTGATCGCGCGGTCGTGCCAGAACTTGGAGTAGTAGTTGGCCGGGGCCGCCTGGTAGTACAGGCTCGGCGTGGACCACTCCGACTGCGGCCGGTGCGCGACGTGCCGGTTGAGCGCCGAGCACATGCCGGGCTGGTTGGCCAGCGAGCCGGCGCAGCCGAAGATGTCCGCGGTGGAGGCGGTGACGCCGACCGATGCCGCGTAGCTGGTGAAGTAGTTGGCCGACGCGCCGCCCGGACGGAAGACGCTGGAGTTGCCCGGCGACGGGATCCGAAACGGCGCCTGGACCTGGCCGAGGTGCTTGAACTCCGCCGGCACCGCGTCGATGAACCGCTGGAACGTGGTGGCCCGGGGTTCGGCGAACGTGGCTTGGTCCTCGCCCACCTGGACGTCGTAGCCGTCGTGGGCGTGCAGGCGCATGGCCAGCTTGAGACCGAACGCGTCGACCCGGGTGGTGTTGCCGTTGAACACCGTCGAGCTCACGGTGAACTCGATGAAGTCGAAGTACTGGCTGTTCGGCGCGCCCAGGTAGAAGTACATCCGGCCGGCGGAGTTGGCGGGCATGTCCAGGTATTGCTGCTGGGCGATCGAGCGGACCTGCCCGTTGAAGCTCCAGAACACCTGGCTGTCCGGGTACTGGCCGTTCGTGCGGTTGAGGATCTTCACCATGAGCACGTTCTGGGCCGGCGGGATCGTGCTGGTGTCCCCCCAGAACGAGTCTGGCGGCGGCTGGGCACCCGTGGTGCGCACGGCGAGCTCCCAGAGCGAGTAGCCGTACGGCGTCGCCCGCACCGTCCCGTACATCCGTAGGTACCGGCCGGTGCCGGTCACGGTCAGGGTCTGCGTGCCGCCGGTGCCCGTGGTGGTGCTGAAGATGGTGGTCCAGGCCGATGCATCAGCCGACACCTGGATCTGGAACGACCTGGCGTAGGCCGCCTCCCAGGTAAGGGTCACCTGGCAGACGGTGACCGTGCTGCCGAGGTCCACCCGGATCCACTGTGGGTCGCTGAAAAGGCTGGACCAGCGGGTGCCGGGGTTGCCGTCGACCGCGGCCGAGGCGGGGGTGCCGGCACTCTCCTGCGACGAGGCGAGCGCCGGCCGGCCCTGTGCCGCGTTGGCGCTGCCGCAGGTACCACCGCTGATCGTGCCGAAGACCTGGAGCTCCCACAGCGAGTACCCGTACGGTGTTGCGCGTACGGTGCCGAGCATCCGCACGTAGCGGCCGGTGCCGGTGACCGCGAGGGTCTGGGTGCCGCCGGTGCCGGTGGTGGTGCTGAAGATGGTGGTCCAGGTCGATGCATCCGCGGATACCTGGATCTGGAAGGACCTGGCGTAGGCGGCCTCCCAGACGAGGGTCACCTGGTCGATGGCGGCGGTCGTGCCCAGGTCCACCCGGATCCACTGTGGGTCGCTGAAAAGGCTGGACCAGCGGGTGCCGAGGTTGCCGTCGACCGCGGCCGAGGCGGGGGTGCCGGCGTTCTCCTGGGATGAGGCGAGCACCGGCTTGCCTTGGGACAGTAACGGACCGGCCGCGCTCGCCGGTTGTGCCGCAACAGTCGCGTAGCCGGCCAGCAGCATTGCGACGGCAGCGGCGGTCACCAGCGCGGTGCGTGGCTTGTCGCGAAGGGTTCGCACGGAGACCTCCCGATAGGACACCCGGCTACCAGCCGGACAGGCCTGCGCCATATGGATAGAGCGGGTTCCCGTACGTCGTTGGGACCGTTTGGTTTGCGTTGATGCGGGCGCGGATGTCGCTGCGTTGGGCATCAGTGGCCGCCAGGTCGTAGGGAAGGTCCCAGTGCTCGACCGCGTCGGCGGGAATGTCGGTGCCGCCCGGGCGCAGCACGTCGTTGATGCTGCGCGGCAGCTGCCACGGCAGCTTGCCGGTCGGCAGGTAGTCGCCGAAGAGCAGGCTGGCCAAGGCCGGGCCCATCTCCTCACCGCCGCGGTAGGTCACCACGATCGTACTGGCCAGGTTGACCCATTCGGTGATGACGTAGGGGCGGGGCAGCACGAGCACCACGACCACGGGGATCCCCTGCTGCTGGAAGCTCTGGATGACCGAGAGCTGGTCGGGCGGTAGGTACGGGCGCTCCTTTACCCAGTTGGTGCCGTGGGTGTAGGACGCCTCACCGACGGCCACCACCGCCAACCGCGGGTTGGGGGCGGTGTTCAGGTGGACATTCACTCCGGCCTGCGCGGCCCGGGCGCGGACCGCGTCCAGGATGTTGCGTGAGCCGTACTCCTGATGGAAGTAGCTGGTCCACACGCAGCAGGCGGCGGAGTCGGTGGCGCGCGGGCCGGCCACCACGATGTTGTCACCCGGGTTCAGCCGCACCGGCAGCGCGCCGGTGTTCTTCAGCAGCGTCATGGCCTTACGCGAGGCCTGGTTTGCCAGCGCGGTGTAGGCCGGGGTGTGGAACCGGTACGGCCCGTTGACCGGGTCGCCGTAAGGGTTCTCGAAGATGCCGAGCTGGAGCTTCAGCCGCAGTACCCGCCGGACGGCGTCGTCGATGCGGGCCAGCGGCACGTTGGCGGTGAACGTGGGGATGGAGAAGCCGGCCGCGCCCGGGTCGGCGCCGCCCATCACGTCAGAGCCGGCGTTGGCCGCGCGGACCCAGGAGCCCGACGGAAGCCAGTCCGTGGTGATGAGGCCGGTGAACCCCAGGTTCTGCCGGAGGTAGCTGAGGATCGGTGCGCTCTCACCGGCTCCGGGGCCGCCCGAGTCGAGCAGCGAGCTGCCGGCGTAGCCCGGCATCATGTGCACCGCGCCGGCCTCCATCGCGGCCCGGAACGGGATCATGTGGTACTTGATGGTGACCGCGTCATAGACGATGATGGCTTCGCCGCCGGCGCCCTCGCCGGGCCAGTGCTTGACCGTCACCAGCACCGATGCGGGGTTCAGCTCGGGTCCACCTTGGAGCCCGGCGACCAGCGCCCGTACCTGGGCGGCCGCGACGTCGGCGTTCTCGCCGTTGCCTTCCTGGATGCGGGGGTAGATCACCTTGGTGCCGAGCTCGGCTAGCGGCCCCAGGACGCCGCGGGTGCCGACCTCCAGCTGCTCGCGCCGCTGCATGTCGCCGAGGCGGTACACCAGCGGGTAGTCGCGCGCCGCGGCCAGCGCGCTCTGCGTCGGGTACGTGGTCTGGTACCCGTGGATGGTGTCGCCGGCTGAGACGAACGGGATACCGAGCCGGGTTCCCGCCGCGGCAAGCAGGTACCCATGGAGATCCTGTGCCTGCGCCGGACCGAAGTGCCAGCCCGACCGCGGGAAGGACTGGGCGTTGTAGAACATCTGCAACGCCTTCTCTTCGGTGGTCATCCGGCTGAGCAGGTCGTTGACCCGCGTGTCGACCGGCAGGCGCCAGTTCTCGTACGGCTCGGTCGTGCCGCTGCGGTTGAGGTCGCGGCTGCCGTTGACGATGCCGATGCCGTCGGCGACGTTCTCCAGGGTGGGCAGGTAGACGCTGAACCGGCGGATGTTGGATGTCGTGGTGCCGCCGGATCCGTTCACCGCAACGACGAACCACTTGTAGGTCCAGCGGTCCGCCAGGTCCCACGTTGGCGTGTAGCTGGTCCCGGCCGGCTCGGCCACCTTGGTGTACAGGTCGATCAGGTTGCCGGGCGCGGTGAAGTCGTAGTCGGTGCGGCTGATGTTCATCCAGACCTGGTAGCGGACCGCGCCGGTCACTGCGGACCAGGACAGCGGCGGGCGCCGGGTGGTCGTCACCATGGCGCTGTCAGCCGGTGCGGCGAGCGCGAACTGACCGGTCACCGCCGGTGGGCGGGTCGGCCCGGAGAGCATGGGCGGCGTGGTCGCGGAGCTGTCGACCGTACCGAATACCTGGAGCTCCCACAGCGAGTAGCCGTACCCGGTGGCCCGTGTGGTGCCGTACATGCGCACGTACCGGCCGGTCCCGCTGACCGACAGCTGCTCGGTCCCGCCCTGACCGGTGCTGGTGGAGTAGATGGTTGTCCACAGTGAACCGTTGGTCGACACCTCGATCCGGTAGGCCCGGCCGAACGCGGTCTCCCAGCTGAGCACCACCCGGTTGATCGTGGCGGTGCCGCCGAGGTCGACCTGGATCCACTGTGGGTCGCTGAAAAGGCTCGACCACCGGGTGTTGGTCCGGCCGTCCAGGGCCGCGCCGGGCGCGTTGCCACCCTCCCACGAGGACGCCGAGACCGGCCTGAACTCCGAGATCGGGCTGCCGGAGGGAGGTGGGCCGCCGATCGTGCCGAAGACCTGGAGCTCCCACAGCGAGTACCCGTAGCCGGTGGCCCGGACGGTGCCGAACATTCGCACGTAGCGGCCGGTCCCGGTGACCGCAAGGGTCTGCGTGCCACCGGTGCCCGTGGTGGTGCTGAAGATGGTGGTCCAGGCCGATGCGTCCGCGGATACCTGGATCTGGAAGGACCTGGCGTAGGCGGCCTCCCAGACGAGGGTCACCTGGTCGATGGTCGCGGTCGCCTGGAGGTCGACCTGGATCCACTGTGGGTCGCTGAACTGGCTGGACCAACGGGTGCCGAGGTTGCCGTCCACGGCACTGGTCGCGGGCGTGCCAGCCCATTCGATGGAGGACGCGGTGACCGGCTTGCCCTGGGAGAGCAGCGCACCGACGGCCTGCGCCGGCGCGGGCGCCATCGCGAACTGGCCGGCGAGCAGTGCGATGGCGGCCACGCTCAGGGCTTTCTTCATGCCGGCACGGTCCACTTCTGGTTGGCGCCGCCGTGGCAGCTCCAGATCTGCAGCGGCGTGCCGTTGGCGGAGCTGACGCCGGTGGCGTCAAGGCACTTGCCGGACTGCGGGTTCACCAGGTCTCTGGCCGCGTTCGCCTGCCAGCGCTGGGCGCCGGTGCCGTTGCAGTCCCACAGCTGCACCCGTGCCCCGTTCGCAGTCGAGCCGCCGCTGACGTCCATACACTTGCCGAGCGCGCGGATGCTGCCGTCGGTCGCCATCGTCCAGCGCTGGGCGGCGGAGCCGTTGCAGTCCCACAGCTGGACGCGGGTGCCGTTGGCGGTGCTCGCACCAGCGACGTCGACGCACTTGCCGCCGTACCCGACGATCGGGCCGGTCGCGCCACCGCTGCTGGTGTACGAGTACACCCGGACGTAGTCGATCGTCAGCGTCTGTGGGAACACCGTTGAGGCGTCTGGTGAGCCCGGCCAGGTTCCGCCGACCGCGACGTTCATGATGATGAAGAACGGGTGGTCGAAGACCCAGCGGTCGCCGCCCAGGTCGGCGGGCGTCTTGCGGGAGTACTGGATGCCATCCACGTACCAGGTGATGGCGGTCGGCTCCCAGTCCACAGTGAACACGTGGAACGCGTCGGCGAAGGCCTGCCCACCAGGCAGCGTGTACGAGCCGCCGATCGCGCTGCCGCCGGAGTAGCCGGGGCCGTGTATCGTGCCGTGCACAGTGGACGGCTCGCGCCCGACGTTCTCCATGATGTCGATCTCACCGCTGGTCGGCCAGCCGACACTGCCGATGTTGTTGCCCAGCATCCAGAACGCCGGCCAAAGGCCCTGCCCACGCGGGAGCTTCATGCGTGCCTCGAACCGGCCGTACGCCTGGGTGAACGTCGCAGCGGTGAGCAGCCGGGCGGAGGTGTACTGGCACGGACCGTACCAGCAGCCGTATCCGGCTGGGTTCTCCCGGCGCGCGGTGATGACCAGGTTGCCGGCACCGTCGTGCGCCGAGTTGGCGGTGCTGCTGGTGTGGTACTGCAGCTCGTTGTTGCCCCACCCGCCGCCACCAATGTCATATCGCCACCGGCTGGAAGCTGGCGGCGTTCCGGCCGCGCCGTTGAACTCGTCCGACCAGGTGAGAGGGCCGATCGCGGCGCTGGCCGGCGGCGTCGACGGGCCGGCGACCGCGTACCCGGTCGTACCGACAAGAACAGTCATCGCTATGGCCACAATGCCGCGACGTGGACGAGACTGTGCCACCATGATCCGCCTCCGGTTCCGATCGAGGCAGCTTGCAGGAGTTTTCGATTACGGAGAGTATTGCTGATCCATTCATTAGAGTCAATTAATGGATCTGCTGGCACCGCCGGTTCGCTATTGATCTGGGAGCCAGCTTTGGTCATCGGCCGGCGCGGCCTTTCCGGGCGGCGTCTCAGAAGGTGACGGCGGGACGGCTGTCCGCCGTCGCCGTGCGCTGTGCCAAGCGGCCGTCGGCGGCGGGGCACACCGGTACCCGGCACGGGTCGGAGGCGGCGACGATGTCGCCGTCGAGGTGCCTGGCCGCCGCCGCGCCGGGGCGGGTATCTGCGCGGGGTACGGCGTACTCGTAGAGCGGGCTACCTGGTACCAGTTGGGTACCCGTACTCAGGACCGGTCCCGAACTGCCCGTCATAGTTGTTCGTGAGCCAACGAACAAAGGAGGCGCCGTGTGGACCACACTGGGCCGGGCACTGGTTGTGGTGGCCGTGCTGGCCACCACGCTTGCGTGTACGCACGGCGGACCGGGTGACCGGACGGCAGATCCTGACCCGTCCCGGTCCGGCCTGCGGTCGATGCCGCCGGAGGCGTACACCTTGCGGGCGGACGGCACTGTCCCGTGGGTCGACGAGCCGATCGGTGCGGAGGAGCTGTACGGGCGGCCCCGCGCGCCGCGCATACCCGCACCGGGTAGTAGACCGTGCCGGGCAGAGCAGCTGGCCGCTGCGTTGACGGCATGGCGGCGACCTGGCCGCGGCGGCGAGACGCCGCGGGGCTTCGATGCCGCGGTCGACAAGCTCATCGGCGAGGTCGACATCCACAACACCTCCACAGTGGAGTGCACCTTGCGCGGGGAGACGCCCACCCGGATGCTCTCCGCCGGGCAGCAGATATCGATGCAGTACGAACACGGTATCGACGCCGAGGCTCAACGGCGGGTCGTCGTAGTGCCGGCCGGTGAACACGCCAGCTTGCGGCTGGACTGGTCCGGCCTGTTCTGCCAGCCGGTCAACAGGCCCCTTGAGCTGGCGATCGACCTGCCGGACCGCGGCGGGACGCTGCATGCGCCCGTGACCGCCACCGAGACGCCACGCTGCACCGGCGGCGAGGGGGTCAACCCGAACGCGCGGTCCACGCTGTATGCCAGCGGTTTCAGCGAGCCCGCCCTGCCAGCCGCACCGCAGGACTCACCATTGAGCGGCGTCACGATTGCGGTCAGCGGACCGGACACCGCCCCCGCCGGCGCCCCCGTCGTGTACCAGGTCACCATGAGCAACCCGACCGCCATGCCCATCCCGCTCGACCCGTGTCCCGGTTACCTGGTAGAGCTGTTCTCCATGGGGGATGCCAGTGCCCAGCCGGTGAACACATCGCTGCTGTACCGGCTGAACTGCCGTCCGGTCCACACGGTGCCGGCCGGCGGCTCGGTCCGGTTCGAGATGGTCGCCCAGGTGCCGGCAGACATGGCAACCAACCGCGTGCTGTCGCTCACCTGGCGCCTCACCGCGCCCCGGTTCGTCCAGGGACCTGTGCACTGGGGACTGCTCAACATCCGCGTCCAGTAGCACCTTGCCGCAGCCGCAGCCGCAGCCGCAGCCGCAGCCGCAGCCGCGGCGGCAAGGCCATGGTTGACGTGTCCGCCAACCATGCGGTCTTCGGCGCGGGAAGCATCGGTTCCGTTGGCAACGTACTCGTCGTTACGTTACGGACCGAGACCAGCGCGTAGATCGGCTATCCGACAGCCTGGAACCCTTACCCCGCCTGTGCGCGTCTATGCAGGTGTGGCCGGCACGGGGCAGGCCGCACCGGACACCGGAGGTGTCCGCACGGGGGAAAGGGACCATGTGCGAATGAGAAGAACCAGCTACCGGATCGGTGCCGCGATACTTGTCGCCGGCGCTGTCCTGGTCGGAGCCGCGCCGGCGTACGCCGCCGCGCCGGCAAACGACACCTTTGGCGGAGCGGTCGCGATCGGCTCGGTGCCGTA
This sequence comes from Micromonosporaceae bacterium, assembly GCA_035649895.1. Taxonomy (GTDB): domain Bacteria; phylum Actinomycetota; class Actinomycetes; order Mycobacteriales; family Micromonosporaceae; genus DASSUC01. Next base: position 12,100 of record DASRIS010000029.1, read on the forward strand.
CACCGCCACCCTCGACACGACCGAGGCGACAACCGATGCCGACGACGTCAACGCGAACGCGGACTGCGGCGCACCGGCCACCGACGCCAGCGTCTGGTACTCGACGACCCCCGCAACCAGCCTCACGCTGGTCGTGGACGTCTCCTCGTCGTCGTACACGGCGGGTGTCCTTGTCGTCACCGGCGCGCCGGGCGCGTTCCAGATCGTCGCGTGCGGTCCGGACGCCGTCGCCTTCGCGGCAGCCGCCGGTACCACGTACCACCTCCTGCTCATCGACGACCAGCTGGACGGCGGCGGCAATGGGGGCACCCTTGTCGTGAATGTCGCCGAGGCGCCACCAGCGCCCACGGTGCAAGCCACCGTCGACCGCATCGCCGGCTTCGATCCCCGAACCGGCGCCGCAACCCTGCACGGCACGGTCAGCTGCACCGGCATCGTCGAGTTCGCGTTCGTCGACGTGGAGGTGCGGCAGCGCGTCGGGCGCGGCGAGGTGTTCGGCTTCGGCACCGTCCCCATGACGTGCGACGGCATCACACACCCGTGGTCGGTCGAGATCTCCCCGGTCATCGGTAGCAAGTTCGCCGGGGGCAAGGCCGTCTCGGTGACGTTCGCGGTCGCCTGCGGGCCGTTCGAGTGCGGTCTCGACTTCCAGCAGCACATCGTCCAGCTCAGCCGCCGCGGCTGACAGCTCGGGCGAGCCGCCCGAAGGCGCGCTTGACCGTAAGGCCCAGCCCGAGACCGATCGGGCTGGGCCTGCCTCGGCACACGCGGCAACGCCGCGTATCTTCGTCTGGTGCGGCGGGTGGGGCGGGTGTGATGCGTCTTCATGTCGGGTGCGCGATGTGGACCCACAAGGCCTGGCAGGGACGCTTCCTGGCGGGTCCCGCCCGGGCCCACGAACGCCTGCGGTGCTACGCCGGTTGGTGCAACGCGGTCGAGGGGAACACTACGTTCTACGCGACGCCGGCCAGGGACACCGTGGCCTCGTGGGCGCAGCAGACCGACCCTGACTTTCGGTTCGTGGTCAAGCTGCCGAGGTCCATCACGCATGAGCGCCGTCTGACCGGCGCCGACGAGGAGCTCCGGGCCTTCCTGGAGGCGGTCGAGCCGCTCGGGCCGCGGGCCCACGCCCTCTGGGTCCAGCTGCCCGGATCGTTCGGCCCGCCGGATGTCCCCGCGCTCGCTGGTTTTCTGCGCCGCCGTCCGAGGCCCTATCGGTACGCCGTGGAGGTCCGCCATCCAGCGTTCTTCACCGAGCCCCGCACGGCATCGCTTCTGGAAGGGGTGCTGGCCGCCGCGGACGCCGAATGGGTTCCCTTCGACACCACCGCCTTCTTTCACGCGCCGCCGACCAGTGACGCGGAGCGGGACGCCTGGACGAAGAAGCCCCGGCTGCCGCTGCGGACGGTGGCCCTGACCAACCGGCCGGTCGTGCGGTACCTCGGCCGCGACGACCCCACGCGTACGGTCGAGGGCTGGCAGCGCTGGGTCGACGTGGTCGCCGGGTGGCTGTGCGAGGGTCGCTCGCCGACCGTGTTCATCCACACCCCGGACAATGCCGACGCGCCCGCTCTCGCCCGCCGCTTCCACGACGAGGTACGGGCGCGCCTGCCGCAGCTCGAGGCACTGCCCCAGCCGACCCCGGTAGCGCCGTTGACTCTCTTCTGACCGTGCCGAGCCAGCCGCGGGCCGGCTGCGTAGCCTCTGCACATGCGGATGGCGTGTTGGGGGAGTGGCCTCGGTGGCTGACGCTGACGATGTACGACGCCTGGCGTCGGCCCTGCCTCACGTCGTGGAGATTGACAGTGACGGGTTCGACTTCCGGGTGGCCGACAAGGGGTTCGTCTGGTCGTATCCCGAGCGCAGGCCGGGGCAGGCGCGCGTGATCCGGACCGATGTCGCGGTGCTGTTCGTCGGCGACGAGGCTGAGAAGCAGGCCCTCCTGCTGGGCGAGCCCGACCTCTTCTTCACCACGCCCAGCTACGACGGCCTGCCCCTGGTGATGCTGCGCCTGGCCGAGGTCGACGTCGAACGTCTGCGGGAGCTGGTGACCGACGCGTGGCGCATGCGGGCCCCGGACGCGCTCACCAGCGACCTCGACGAGGCTGGCGAGCCGCGAGCATCAGCGTGACGCCCGCGACGGCGACGATGGCAGCGGCCCCACTGTGCGGCTGGGCCAGCCGGGCGGTGCCGGCCACGAAGACCAGCAGGACGATGACGGCAACCAGGGTGACCAGCTGTACGAACCGGACAGCCATTCTGTCCGCGCACAGGCCGCGCTGGCGGCGTTTGCGCTGCACGTCCACGAAGCTGCCGACAGCTGTCGTGGTGACGAGCCCGAGCGTTGGCGCGGTACCGGCTCTGTCCACATGGACCGCTACTTTCGCGGCATCTCAACATGTGCCGGTAGCTGCGCACATTCGGGCCGCCGCCCGCTGGGCGACCAGCCTGGCGTTGGCCTCGTCTGCAGGCAGGACCACAGTCTCGCTGGTCAGGTTGCTCTCACGCACAAGCGCGTTCAGTGACCGATAGCTTCCTGACCTTGTCTCTACGAGCAGAGAGTCGTCGCCCGCGAACCGCTCCGCCCGGATCGTCATCGTGATCACGCCGTCGGCATGGTCGATCAATGCACAGGCGACCACAGCGGCGCGCAGGTGGGCGAGCTCCCGCTCGGCATCGCCAGCGGCGTACGCAGCTACCGACTGCAGAACCTCGGCGTTGTCCGCGGTGCGTACCAGCTTCTGGTCCCGGAACCCCATCGGTACGGGGCTGACCCGACCGGTGGCCCGGGCGGCGGGGCAGAGGCTGAGTGTGAACCCGACGCTCCAGTCACCCATGAGCTCTACCTCCCGCCAGGTGCCGGTCCCCGCGTCGCCCGGGCGCAGCATCGCTGCGGCCGGTACGACCGTCTCCGCCGTGGGGCTCGCCGGTGGGCCCGCCGCGCCAGACGGCCTGACAGTGCCGGCCGCCGTCGTCGCGGGCGGTGCCGGCATCGTCGGCGATGGGCTGGGGATGAGGGGTGCGGCGGTCGGTCGTCCGGTGCAGGCCACCGCAACCATGACCAACAGGCCAATTATTACAAAAGCGGCCAGAGCGAGGGCGAGGCGCTGATGGGTAGTGCGCCGTAGTCCTGGGCGGCGGTCCTCAGCAGTGGGGGCCGGTGCATCATCGCTCGGCCGGTAGCGCTCGCCGAAGCTGTCCTCGGCCATCTCCACCTCCCAGGGGCTCGTGGATACACCCACGAGGGGCCCCAACGGCTGCGGCCGGGCGAGGACCAGCAGACCCTGTTGGTGGCCCGACAGGATCGGTGCCGATCAGCGCGTACGTCGGCTGATGGGGGCGGTCGACCTGCGAGGTCCAGGCATGCCGCCCCAGCGCGCCGGTGCCATCCCGAGGCGTTCGCCGTCGCGTCGCGCAGGCTTTAAGAGACGCCGCCGAAGTCGACGTCCTTGGTCACGACCGTCCCGGCCGTCCGGCCCGGGGCGGTCTGGTAGGTCCAGTACAGGTTCGTGTGGGCGATGACCTGGCCTGGCGGCGGCGCCCTCCACTCCGTCTGGTCCTCCGTTCGTCGTCGCGCGGATAGGTCGGGAACGATCCGCCAGTCGTCGCCGCCTCTCGCAAGGTGCTCGTCGGAGTGCGGGACCCAGACAGCGGGGACCTGTGCCTGCCGCGCCTTCTCGACCAGGCTGCCGATGTTCGCAACAACCATGTCGCGCTCGTGGGTCCCTCGGACGACGCCGTTCTGCACGTCGACGACGAGGAGCGCGGTGTTTGGCCGGTTATCGAGTGTTGTCATGGTCGCTGCTTCCTCAGCTGGGCTCCTGGGTCCACCCACGGTAGACCCGCCCACCTGACAAACGAGCCGGAACGCGCCTCGGGCGGTTGCCCGCGGCCTCCCGCCAGGGGGACAGCCGTGGCGCGACACGGCCGGGAACACTGCTTCGTACGCCGTCCGCGACGGTTATTCGGCGTAGAGCTGGTCGAGGTCGATGGGTAGGACGGTGGGGTCGCCGGCGGAGGCCGCCAGCAGCTCGTTGTCGAAGCCTCCGCCGCCGTAGCAGGCCAGTCGGGTGTCGCGGGTGTCGAACCCGCGGGCGCCGAGCAGCTCTCGCGCTCGTGCCAGGCGGCGCAGGTGCCGCAGCCCGAGCTGCCTGCCCCACTTCGCCTCGCCCAGCGACAGGACCCGCCGGGGTGCACCGGGCTCGGTGGGGGCGAAGACCACGACGTCGACCTCGATCTGTTCCCTTGCGGTCGGGTCCGTGACGGTCCCCGACGCCACCTCGCCCGGCACGTCGCCAAAGACCGCCGGATCGGCGGTGGTCGCGAAGGTCCGGCACAGCCGCTCGAAGTGCGGCCCGACGACCTGGGAGGTGAAGCGCTGCGCGCTCTCCTGCCAGACCCGCCGGCCGAGCCCGAGCTCCAGGCGGGACCAGGAGGCACGCATGACCGCCTCGTAGAACGTGATGAGCGGTTCGGTGATCGAGTACCGGGGGCGCCCGGGACGCAGTGCATCCGGCTCCCGCGTGAGCAGGCCCGCGTTCTCCAGCACGGCGACCGGGTGCGCGATGTCGGGGGTCCGCCGTCCGATGTAGCTGGCGATGCCGCCCCAGGTCGCGTTCCCGGTCGCGACGGCGGCGAGGACGGAGTGGTAGAGCGCAGGGTCGCGGATGTCTGCCTCCTCGGCGAGGAGGTAGCGCGCTTCGCGGAAGAGCGGGGTGGTCGGGTCCAGTACGGTCCGGGTGACCCAGTCGTCGAAGTCGTCCAGGCTCGCCGGCGCGTCGTCCCGTACGAACTGCCGGCGGTACGCGGGGGTGCCCCCGACGACGGAGTGCAGCAGCACCGCCAGCCGCGGGTCGGTCACGCCCCAGAACCGGGCCGCGTCGCGGTATGTGAGCGGGCTCAGCACGATCTCGAGGCTCGCGCGCCCGCGCAGGGGAGCGGTGCCTGAAAGCAGCTTGCCCATGACGGACATGGCCGACCCGCAGAGCAGGAGACGGATCTGGCTGCCGTGGCGGGCCTGCGCGGGCGGGTCCAGCTCGCGCTGCACCAGCGAGGCCAGCCCGGGACTGGCCTTGAGCAGGTACGGGAACTCGTCGATCACGACGGTCAGCGGCCGGTCGGCGGCGAGGGCGAAGAGCGCGTCCACAGCAGACGACCAGGAGTCGAGGCGCAATGGGGCGGCCGACCCGCGCTGCGCGCCAAGGGCGGCGCCGAAGAGCCGCAGGGAGTCCTCCTCGGTCGCCTCGGTGGCTCCGAAGTAGACACCTCCGACGCTCTCGACAAGCGCGTTGAGCAGGTAGGTCTTGCCCTGGCGGCGCCGCCCGGAGACCACGCCGAGCGTGGCGAGCGGCCGGTCGTCGGCGCTGAACGCGGCGAGCGCGCGCCACTCCCGGTCCCGGTCGAACACGTACGCCGGCTTCTCGATCACATGCCCACCTTCGCTCAACTATGGTTCAGTGAAGTGTAGTTCAGTGACCGTCGCGAGCGGCGGTGACGGATCTGGGCGGCCATTTGGCAGGAGAGCTGAGGGGCTTCGAGCCTGGCCCGTTCGGTCACCAGGTCGCCTCGTGGCAGTCGGTGACCGCTGCTGCCGGCTCGACCTGCAGGGTGGCGTGGGCTATGCCGTACCGGTCGCGTAGCTTCTGGCGGGCGGTGGCGAGCACCGGTGCGAGGTCGCCGGGCTGGGTGATGGTCAGGTGGGCGGAGGCGACCTCCATGCCCGAGGTGAGCGTCCATACGTGCAGGTCGTGCACGTCGGCCACGCCCGGGACGGCGGCGAGCGTACGCCGTACCGCGGCTACGTCCACATGGGACGGTGCGGCCTGGACGAGGACCCGTACCGCGGCCCGGGCCAGGGCCCAGGTGCGGGGCGCGATGAACAGGGCCACCGCCACCGCGACGAGCGGGTCGGCGTACGCCCAGCCGGTCAGCCAGATGACGGCCGCCGCTCCGAGCACGCCGACCGAGGCGACCAGGTCGCCGAGGACCTCCAGGTAGGCGCCGCGCACGTTGAGGCTCTCCCGGGCGCCGCCGCGCAGCAGCGCGAACGCGACCACGTTGGCGGTCAGCCCGGCGAGCGCCACGGCGAACATCGGGCCGGCCAGCACCGGCGCCGGGTCGGCCAGCCGGCGCACCGCCTCGACGAGGACGTAGGCGGCGACGCCACCGAGCAGGACCGCGTTGGCGAGCGCGGCGAGCACCTCGATCCGGTAGAGCCCGAACGTGCGCTGCCCGCCGCCCGGCCGGTCGGCCACTGCGATGGCGGCCAGCGCCATGCCGATGCCGAGCACGTCGGTGAGCAGGTGGGCGGCGTCGGACAGCAGCGCCAGCGACCCGGTGACCAGACCGGCCGCGAGCTCGACCAGGGTGACCACCCCGAGCAGCGTGAACGCGGCCCAGAGCCGGCCGCGGTGCCGGGCGGCGGCCCGCGGTGCCGGCGTGCCGTGCCGGTGTCCTGCGCCCATCGGCCCCACCCCCGTCCACAGCCCTTGCCCCCACCCGCAGCTAACCTATGCGGACATTGCAATGTCTGCAAGAAAACGTGACCTTCACGGCAGCCAGGACTGGTCCGTGCCGACGGTGGTGAGGCGCTGGGTGGCCCGGGACAGCGCCACGTAGAGCGTGCGTACCCCCGCGGTCCCCTCGGCGAGCAGGTCGGCTGGCTCGACGAGCACGACCCCGTCGTACTCCATGCCCTTGGCCTCCAGGCTCGTCACCACCTGGAGCCGCTCGCCGCCGAGGCCGTCGACCCAGGACCGCACGTCCGGGGTCCGGGACACGGCCGCGACCACCCCGATGGTGCCGTCCACCTCGTCGAGGGTTGCCGTGGCGGCGGCCCGTACCGCCGCCGGTAGCTCGGCGGGGGACACCTGCTGGTGCACCGGCGCCACGCCGGTGGAGCGGACCGCCCGGGGCAGCGCCGCGTCCGGCACGCTGCGCCGGACCACCGCCGCGGCGAGCGCGAAGATCTCCGCGGAGTTGCGGTAGTTGGTGGTCAGCGTGTACTCGTGCCGCCGCCGGGAGCCGAGCGCCGTCGCGCGGGCCTGCGCCACCTCGGCCGGGTCGCCGGCCCAGGCCGACTGCGCCGGGTCACCGACAACGGTCCAGCTGGCGTACCGACCGCGCCGGCCGAGCATGCGCCACTGCATCGGCGACACGTCCTGGGACTCGTCCACCACCACGTGCGCGTAGTCGCGGTAGTCGTCGGCGCGGGCCGCGGCGGCCCGCGCCGCGGCGCTCGGCGCGCCGCGCACGCCGACCACCCGGTAGAGGTCGCGCTGGCGCCGCTGCACCTGCGGCGGCTCGCCCAGCAGATCGTCCAGCTCGTCGAGGAGCGCGACGTCGGCGACGGTCGGCCCGTCCGTGGCGAGGTCGCGGTAGGAGCGGGCGAGCGCGGCGGCCTCGGGTCCGGACAGTACGCCGGCCGCGTGCTCGCCTGCCGCGGCCGGGTCGGCGAGCCAGCCCAGCAGGTCCAGCGGGCGCAGCACGGGCCACCACGCCCGCAGGAACCCGGTCACCTCCGGCCGGTCCGCCGCGTCGGCGAGGAAGTCCTCGCGGGCACGGGCACCGTACCCGAGCTGGTCCTGGGCCTGCGCCCAGAGCGCGTCGAGCAGGCCGGCGGCGGCCTGGCGGCGTACCTCGTTGCGCCGCGCCCCGCGGGGCAGCACCTCCCGGCGGACCTGGGCCAGCGTGTCGGTGTCCACCCGCAGCAGCCGGCCCCGGTAGAGCAGGCGCAGCTGCGCCGGGGCGCCGGGGACCGCCGCCCGCACCAGCCGGCCCAGCACCCGGCGCATCCGCAGCGAGCCCTTGACCGCCGCCATGTCGCCCGTGTCCACTCGGGTCGCCACCACCCCCTCGACCATCGAGCCGAGCGAGCGCAGGGTGGCGCTCTCCTCCCCGAGCGAGGGCAGGACCTGGCTGATGTAGTTGACGAACACCGGGGACGGGCCGACCACGAGCACACCGCCGCCGGCGAACCGGGCGCGGTCCGAGTAGAGGAGGTACGCCGCGCGGTGCAGCGCCACCGCCGTCTTGCCGGTGCCCGGGCCGCCGGACACGATCGTCACGCCGGAGGCGGGGGAGCGGATCGCCTCGTCCTGCTCCCGCTGGATGGTGGCGACGATGTCGCGCATGCCCCGGCCGGTGGTCCGGGCCAGCGCGGCCAGCAGCGCGCCGTCGCCGACCACGCGCATGCCCGGCGGCGCACCGGCCGGGTCGAGCAGGTCGTCCTCGAGCCCGACCACGCGCTCGCCGGACGACTGGATCATCCGGCGGCGCACTACGCCCCGTGGGTCGGCGGCGGTGGCCTGGTAGAAGGCTGCCGCGGCCGGCGCCCGCCAGTCGACCAGCAGCGGCTGGGCGTCCGCGTCCCGTACGCCGAGCCGCCCTACCCGGTAGACCTCGCCGTCGCGCAGGTCGAGCCGGCCGAAGACCAGGCCCTCGTGCTCGGCGTCGAGCGCGTGCCGCCGGCGGGCCTGGTGGAACACCATCGCGTCGCGCTCGACCAGGGCGCTGAAGTTGCCCACCCGGGCGATCCGGTAGCTCTCCGCCTCGGCGGCCGCCGCGGCCTCGCGCAGCTCGGCGACGCGGGCGTAGACCCGGTCGACGTGCTTCTGCTCGGTGGTGATCTCCTGCTGTAGCACGTTGGCGTCGGTCACGTTCTCCGGCTCCCGCGTCGATGAGGTGGACCGGTGCGAGGGTACGGGCGCACGTTCCCACCCTTCGACGTCCCCAGGCCCGGATGCCCGGCGCTGCCGGGCCGGCGAGATGGCCGGTACCCCGGCGACCGTACCCGGCGGTCGCAAGTGGTGTCGACTACGGACCGGCAACACCGTAGTAACAGATGGCGTGGCTGGTGGGGCGCGGGGTGGCTGGGTGGTGGGCACCGGGGGCGTAGGGTCGGGCGGCATGCGGACCCTCACCGTGGCCGCGGTGCAGACCAAGCCGGTGCCCGGCGACCTGGAGGCGACCTGGTCGCGCTTTGCCGACCAGGTGCGCGCGGTGCGCGCGCTGTGGCCGCAGGTGCAGCTGGTGCTCGCCCCGGAGCTGCTGCTGGCGGCCGTACCGCCGCTGCTTTCGACCGTGCCGGGGCTGCGCGAGCGCGCGGCCGGACCGGTCCCCGGGCCGACCACCGACCGGGTCTGCGCGCTGGCCCGGGAGCTTGGCCTGTGGCTGGTCCCGGGCACGATCTTCGAACGGGGCGACCAGGGGCGCATCCACAACACGGCGGTGGTCGCCTCGCCCGCCGGCGAGCTCGTCGCGCGGTACCGCAAGGTCTTCACCTGGCAGCCGTACGAGCGCAACGCGCCTGGCCGGTCGTTCGTGGCCTTCGACATCGCCGGGGTCGGCCGGGCCGGGCTGGCGATCTGCTACGACGGGTCCTTCCCGGAGACCGGGCGGCAGCTGGCCTGGCTCGGGGCCGAGGTGGTTCTCCAGCCGACCCTGACCACCACCCGGGACCGGGAGATCGAGCTGGTGTGCGCCCGCGCGAACGCTTTCTGCAACCAGCTCTTCGTGGTCAGCTGCAACGCGGCGGACCCGGCCTCGGTGGGGCAGAGCGTGGTCGTCGACCCGGAGGGGATCGTCCGGCAGCAGGCCGGCTGCGGTGAGGAGGTGCTGGTCGACGTGCTCGACCTGGACGCGGTCACCAAGGCGCGGCGGCACGGGGCGCTGGGCCTCAACCGGCCGCTCGACCAGCTGTTCCGCGACGGACCCCAGGTCGAGCTGCCCGTGTACGGCGGAGCGACCATCACGCCGCCACCGTGGTGGGCGCCTCAGCGGGCGCGTTAGCGACCGCGAGAGATCGTGCACATTGGGTGGCGGCACAGTCAGGCCGGCGAGCCTCAAGCGGCTTGACGAGGCACTCCGCGTCCACCTGGCGCTGTAGCTCCTCTGCTGGCCTTTGGCGGTGCTTGTACCCGCGCACCTTGGCCAACGACGCATCGCCCGTAACGTCGGACACCGGGCTTGACCGTGCCATCCGGCCGTAGCGGACGCCGCCGGATTGAAACCGAGCACCTCCCGGGTGACTATAGATATCAATGTGTCTATCAATGAGGGAGGGTGGGCTCGATGAACTCCACCTCACCACGCCGCCGACGGGTGCTGGTGCTGGCCAGCGCCGCCGCGCTCGCGGCGCTGTCACTGGCGAGCGTGTCCGCCCCGGCGGGCGCTACGGGCGGGCTGGCCGCGCCCGCGGGCGCCGCGGGCGGGCATGGCGCCCGGGTCGACGCCGGGGTGCTCGCCGACCTGTCCGTCCGGGGCTCCGCCGAGGTCCTGGTGCACCTGCGGGAGCGGGCCGACCTGTCCGGCGCCGCCGCGGTGACCGACCGGGCGGCGCGGGCCACGCTCGTCTTCCAGCGGCTCACCGCCACCGCCGAGCGCAGCCAGGCCGCGCTCCGCGCCGACCTCACCAGGCGGGGCGTAGCGCACCGGTCCTTCTGGATCTCCAACGCGGTCCACCTCACCGGTGACCGGGCGCTGGTCGAGGCGCTCGCGGCCCGGCCCGACGTGGCGAGCATCGAGCCGGTCCGGTCGTACCCCTTGCTCCTGCCCGTGGCGGCCGTGGACGGTCCGGGGACCGCAGCCGTCGAGTGGGGGCTGACCAACATCGAGGCGCCGCGGGTGTGGAGCGAGCTCTCCGTGCGCGGCGAGGGCATCGTGGTGGCCAACATCGACACCGGTGTGCAGTACAACCACCCGGCGCTGGTCCGCCAGTACCGCGGCAACCTCGGCAACGGCTCGTTCAACCACAACTACAACTGGTTCGACCCGGCGAAGGTCTGCGGCAACCCGTCGACCGTGCCGTGCGACAACAACAACCACGGTACGCACACCATGGGCACGATGGTCGGCGACGACGGCGGCACCAACCAGATCGGCGTGGCGCCGGGCGCGAGGTGGATCGCCGCCAAGGGCTGCGAGACCGGCTCCTGCTCGAGCACGTCGCTGCTCTCCTCCGGGCAGTGGGTGCTCGCGCCGACCGACCTTTCCGGCGCCAACCCGCGGCCGGACCTGCACGCCGACATCGTGAACAACTCCTGGGGCGGCGGCCGGGGCAACACGTGGTACCAGGACACGATCCGGTCCTGGGTCTCGGCCGGCATCTTCCCCGCCTTCGCCAACGGCAACAGCGGGCCCAACTGCAACACCGCCAACTCCCCGGGCGACAACCCCGATGCGTACGCGGTCGGCGCGTACGACGTCAACAACGCGATCGCCAGCTTCTCCAGCCGGGGAGTGTCCGGTGTGGACGGTGCGATCAAGCCGAACATCGCCGCGCCCGGCGTCAGTGTCCGGTCGAGCGTGGCCGGGGGCGGGTACTCCAGCTTCAGCGGCACGTCGATGGCCACGCCGCACGTGGCCGGGGCGGTGGCCCTGGTCTGGTCGGCCTCGTCGGTGCTGCGCGGGGACATCGGGCAGACCCGGTCGCTGCTGGACGGCACGGCCATCGACGTCAGCTCGACCGGCTGCGGCGGCACCGCGGCGAAGAACAACAACTTCGGCGAGGGGCGGCTGAGCGCGTACCAGGCGGTCCTCAACGCACCACGCGGGCCGACCGGCACGCTGACCGGCGTGGTCACCGACGCCGGCACCGGCGCGGCGGTCGCCGGCGTGACGGTGAGCGTGAGCGGGCCGTCGTCGCGCTCGACCACGACCGACGCGAACGGGCGCTACACCCTGCTGCTGACCCCGGGCACCTACTCGGTGACCGCGGGCGGCGGGCTCTACCAGCCGCAGACGGTCACCGGCGTGGTGGTCAACGCCAACCAGACGACCACCCGCAACTTCGCGCTGACCAGGCTCCCGACCGGGACGCTGACCGGCACGGTCACGGACAGCTCGAACGGGGCCGCGCTGGCCGGCGCGACGGTCACCGCGACCGGACCGGTCACCGTGACCAGGACGACGGACAGCGCCGGGCGGTACACGATGACGCTGCCGGTCGGGTCGTACAGCGTGACGGCGAGCCTGGCCCTCTACCGCAGCGCCACGGCGAGCGTGACGATCTCGGCGAACACCACGACCACCCGTAGCTTCGCGCTGGTGCCGACGACCGGCACGCTGACCGGGACGGTCACCAACAGCGTCACCAACGCTCCGGTGTTCAACGCCCGGGTGTACGTGTTCGGTGCCGGTGGCACGTTCACCGCCTACACCAACTCGCTGGGCCGCTACACGATCAACAAGATCCCGGCCGGCTCGTACTCCATGCACGTCACCGCGAGCGGCTACTTCCTCGGCAGCGCCAACCCGGTCATCCTCGAGGGCCAGACCACGGTGGTGAACGTGAGGCTGAGGCCGACCGGGACCTGAGGCCGGCCGGGGTGGTCCGGTCCGGTCCGGTGTCTGTGTCGGTCCTGGTGTCTAAGGTGGCTGCATGCCTGACCCCCCGGCCATGCCCCACCTGCCCACCGCGTACGACGTGACGGCGATGCTCGACGACCTGGCCACGCTGGTGGCCATCGAGTCGCCGTCGGCGGACACCGCCGCCACCGCCGCCTGCGCCGAGGTCGTCGCCGAGCTGGGGGTACGCCTGCTCGGCGCCGCCCCGGAGCGGGTGGTGGTGGCCGGCCGCACCCACCTGCGCTGGCGCTTCGGGTCCCAGCCGACCCGGGTGGTGCTGATCGGCCACCTGGACACGGTGTGGCCGCTGGGCACGGTGGCCCGCTGGCCCTTTGCGGTGCACGGGGAGCGGGTCACCGGGCCCGGCGTGGTCGACATGAAGGCCGGGCTGGTGCAGCTGTTCCATGGGCTGGCCACGGTGGGGACGCTGGACGGGGTGGCCGTGCTGGTCACCTCGGACGAGGAGCTGGGCTCGCCGTCGTCGCGGGAGCTGATCGAGGAGACAGCGCGCGGCGCCGAGGCGGCGCTGGTGCTGGAGGGCACGCGCGCCGGCACAGTGAAGACCGCCCGCAAGGGCATCGCGCAGTACCGGCTGAGCGTGACCGGGCGCGCGGCGCACGCCGGCATCGAGCCGCATAAGGGGGTTAACGCGGGGGTGGAGCTGGCCCACCAGATCCTCGCCATCGCCGCGCTCGCCGACGGCGCGGCCGGGACCACGGTCACTCCCACGGTGGCCCAGGCCGGCACCACGGCGAACACCGTCCCGGCCGGCGCCCGGCTGCACGTTGACGTGCGCGCCTTTGACCCGGACGAGCTGGCCCGCGTGGATGCGGCGCTCGCGGCGCTGACCCCGCGGGTGCCTGGAGCAGCACTCCAGCTGGAGCGGGGGCCGCGCCGGCCGGCCATGCCGGAGTCGGCGTCGGCGTCCCTTCTGCCCATCGCCCAGCAGGTCGCCGTGGAGCTGGGGATGGCGCCGCTGCGGCCGGTCGCGGTGGGCGGCGGGTCGGACGGCAACCTGACCGCGGGGATCGGCGTGCCGACCCTGGACGGGCTGGGCCCGGTCGGCGGCAACGCACACGCCGAGGGGGAGTGGGCCGACGTGCCCGAGATGCCCCGGCGCGCGGCGCTGCTCGCCGGGCTGGTGAGCCGCCTGCTGGACGGCGCCGGGCCGGGCCGCCCGGTTGCGGGCGGTGCCGAGCCAGGGCGCCCGGGGCGTCCCGCCGGGGGCGGCACCGGGCAGGCGGAGGGCCGATGACCGTGGCGGCGCTGGCTGCCGATGCCCGGCAGCGGGCCGGCGCGGCCGCCGCCCGGGCCGGCCTGCGCATCGCCGGCCTGCACGAGATGAGCGACCACCTCGCAGCAGGCGAGCTGCTGCGCCGGATCTGGCGGGCCGACTCCGCCGACCAGGTCGCCAGCCCGACCCTGCTGCGGGCGCTGGAGCACTCCGGCAACTACGTGGTCGGGGCGTACCGGGGGGCGGAGCTGGTCGGGGCGGCTGCCGCGTTCCGCGGCGACGGCCACCTGCACTCGTACGTCGCCGGGGTGGCTGCCGGGGAGGAGGGTGCCGGCGCCGGCTACGCGCTCAAGCAGGACCAGCGGGCCTGGGCGCTGGAGCGGGGCATCGACACCGTGTGCTGGACCTTTGACCCGCTGGTGGCCCGCAACGCAGCGTTCAACCTGCGCAAGCTGGGCGCGTCCGTGACGGCGTACCTGCCCGAGTGGTACGGGCCGATGACGGACGGGGTGAACGCCGGCGACGCCAGCGACCGGCTCTACGTGCGCTGGGAGCTGGGCTCGGCACGGGCGGTCGCGGCGGCCCGCGGCGCGCCGGAGGGGCCGCGGGTAGGCGGTGCGGCCGTACTCCTGGACCGGGTGGGGGAGGAGCCGGCGGCCGGGCCGGGGCCCGTGGACGCGGCGGCGCTGCTGGTCGCGGCGCCGGTGGACATCGCCGCGCTGCGCCAGCGGGACCGGGCGGCGGCGCTGCGCTGGCGGTACGCCGTACGGGAGGCGCTGGCCGGGGCGCTGGCGGCCGGTCACCGGGTGGTCAACCTGACCCGGGACGGGTACTACCTCCTGGAGCGCTCGGACGATCTCCCGGAGCGCTCGGACGGCCTCCCGGAGCGCTCATGCGGCTGAGCGGTGTCGAGCTGCGGCGGGTGGCCCTGCCGATGGTCTCGCCGTTCCGTACGTCCTTCTCTGTGGAGCGCGAACGCGACGTGCTGCTGGTGCGCGCGGTGACGCCGGAGGCCGAGGGCTGGGGGGAGTGCGTGGCGATGGGCGAGCCGCGCTACTCGCCGGAGTACGTCGACGGCGCGGCCGAGGTGATCCGGCGGTTCCTGCTGCCGGCGGTCGCGGCGCTGCCCACTGTGGACGCCGCCGCGGTGGAGTCGGCGGTCGCGCCGCTCAAGGGCCACCCGATGGCCAAGGCCGCGCTCCAGACCGCTGTGCTCGACGCCCAGCTGCGCTGCGCCGGCATGCCGCTGGGCACGTTCCTCGGGGCGGTCCGGACCGCGGTGCCCGCCGGTGTCTCGGTCGGCATCATGGACTCGGTGCCGCAGCTGCTCGACGCTGTAGACGGCTACCTGGCAGAGGGCTACCTGCGGATCAAGCTGAAGATCGAGCCGGGCTGGGACGTGGCGCCGGTGCGCGCGGTGCGGGAGCGCTTCGGCGACGAGATCCTGTTGCAGGTGGACGCGAACACCGCATACACCCTCGCGGACGCGCGGCACCTGGCCCGGCTGGACGCGTTCGACCTGCTGCTGATCGAGCAGCCGCTGCCAGAGGACGACGTGCGCGGGCACGCCGCCCTGGCCCGGTTGCTGCGTACGCCGATCTGCCTCGACGAGTCCGTCACCAGCGCCCGGGCCGCGGCCGACGCCATCGCGCTGGGCGCGTGCGCCACCGTCAACATCAAGCCGGGCCGGGTGGGTGGCCTGCTGGAGGCGCGGCGGGTGCACGACGTGTGCGCGGCGCACGGGGTGCCGGTGTGGGCCGGCGGGATGCTGGAGACCGGGCTCGGCCGGGCAGCGAACGTGGCGCTGGCCGCGCTGCCCAACTTCACGCTGCCCGGCGACACCTCCGCCTCCGGCCGCTACTACGCCCGCGACATCACCGAGCCGTTCGTGCTCTCCGATGGCCACGTGCGGGTGCCGGCCGGGCCGGGCATCGGCATCGACCCGGAGCCCGACGTGCTGGCCGAGACGACCACGCGCACCGAGTGGATCCCGCTCTGAGCTGTGCCCGGGGTGGTTGTCGCAGCTTCCGGGGCGCCGGTCAGCTTTCGAAGACGCCGGCGTCGACGAGCCGCTTCTGCGTGGTGTCCCAGCCGTGGCCCGGGTGCGTGGTGGCGAGCGCGGTGAGCTCGGCCCGGATCTTCGGGCCGTGGCCGGCGGCGGTGAGCGTACGGATCTCCTCGACGAACTGCTCCGAGTCGGTACGCAGGTGCACCGTCTTGCCGTTGGTCAGGTTGCGCACGTACGCATGGCGGCCGCTGTTCAGCGGGATCAGGTACTTGAACTCACCGAGCACGCTGAGCGCCCCACCGGCGGCACCGGCCTGGCCGGCGCGGACCGATGCGCGGGCGGTCTTGGAGGTGTTGCTCGCCACGGGCGTGACTCCTCGAAAGCGACTGGGAACGGGGACGGCTGGCACAGAAGGCCGCGGCAAGCTTAGCCGATACCCTCAAGCTCGCGACGGAGGCTGCCACCAGCAGATTCGGCGGTTCTCTAGCGGAACCGGCGGGCCCCGGGCATCATGAGTGTCGGCACCCAAAAGATCGAGGTCGTAGGGGAAGACGCACCTCGGTCCGGCGGGAGGTCAAAACGTGCCCACACGTGGCGTCTTATATGTCCACTCGGCCCCGCTCGCCGTCTGCTCACACGTCGAGTGGGCGGTAGCGCGCGTGCTCGGTGCTCCGGCCAGCCTCGAGTGGACCCCGCAGCCCGCCGAGCCGAGCGCCTGGCGGGCCGAGTGCACGTGGGCCGGGCGTCCCGGCACCGGCGCCGACCTCGCCGCAGGCCTGCGCCAGTGGCCGATGCTGCGGTTCGAGGTGACCGAGGAGCCGAGCCCCGGGGTGGACGGCGAGCGCTTCATGCACGTGCCCGGGCGCGGGCTGTTCCGCGCCACCATGAGCGCCAACGGCGACCTGCTGCTCGCCGAGGACCTGCTGCGCACGCTGATGACGGCGGCACGGAGCCCGGAGGGGCTGGCCCACGCGCTCGACCGGGCCCTGGGCACGGCGTGGGACACCGAGCTCGAGCCGTACCGGCACGCCGGGGAGGGCGCGCCCGCCAGCTACCTGACCAGAGTGGGGTGAGTGGCGCCCGGTGGTGACGCGCCCCGGGCGGGATGGTTGAGTGGCGGAGTGCGTCTGCTGCGGGTCGGACCGGCGCGGGTCAGGCCGGTCATGAGCGTGCTGGCCGCTGCCGTGACGGCCGTCGGGTGCATGACGGCCGCCGGGTGCACCGGAGCGCGCTCATCTGGTGACGGCGCCCGGCCGAGCGGCGCCCCGCCCACCGGCGGCTCCTCGACAGCGGCGCCGAGCCTGTCGGCCGACCCGGCCGCCGCGGCCCGGGCCCTGGTCGCCCGGCTCGGCGACGAGGACCTGGTCGGCCAGGTGCTGATGCCGTACGTGTTCGGCACCGACGCGCGCAGCGTCTCGGCCGCGGCGGCCGAGAGCAACCGGGGGTACGCGGGCGTGGCCACGCCCGCGGAGATGGTCGCCCGGTACCGGCTGGGCGGGCTGATCCTGATGCGCCGCTCGGACGACCCGACCGGGCCCACCAACTCGGCGACGAACATCGAGTCGCCCGAGCAGGTGCGCCGGCTGACCGTCGGGCTGCAGGGCGCGGCCCGGGCGCTGCCCGCTGGGGTGCCGCTGCTGATCGGGGCCGACCAGGAGTTCGGCGCGGTGACCCGGCTGCGGGAGGGGGTCACCCAGCTGCCGAGCGCGATGACCTTCGGCGCGGCGGCCGACCCGGCGCTCACCGAGGCGGCCTGGCGGGGGGCCGGCACCGAGCTGGCAGCCGTAGGCGTCAACGTCGACTTCGCCCCGGTCGCCGACGTGCTCGGCCCGGCCGGCAGCGCGGTGATCGGCTCGCGGTCCTTCGGCGCCGACCCCAAGGTCGCGTCCGGCCAGGTGGCCGCCGCGGTACGCGGGCTCCAAGGCGCCGGGGTAGCCGCCACCCTCAAGCACTTCCCCGGGCATGGGCACACCACCGCGGACAGCCACAGCACCCTGCCCGTGCTCGCGCAGAGCCGGCAGGCGCTCGACGCCGCCGACCTGCCACCGTTCCGGGCGGGTATCGGTGCCGGCGCGTGGCTGGTGATGTCGGGCCATCTCGACGTGCGTTCGGTCGAGCCCGGGGTGCCCGCCACGTTCTCCCGCGCGGTGCTGACCGACGTGCTGCGCCGCCAGCTCGGGTTCGGCGGGGTGACGGTGACCGACGCACTGACCATGGAGCCCGCCCTGCGCTGGCCGCCCGGCGAGGCCGCGGTGCGGGCCCTGCTCGCCGGCAACGACCTGCTGCTGATGCCGCCCGACCTGGCCGCGGCGCAGGCCGGGCTGCTCGGCGCGCTGCGCTCCGGCCGGCTGCCGCGGGCCCACCTGGTCGCCGCGGTGACCCGGATCCTCACCGTCAAGCTGCGGCTGGCCGGGTTCGCCCAGCCCGACCTGTCCCTGCTCGGGGCCGGGCCGCACCGCGCCGCAGCGGTCGCCGCGGCCACGGCGGGAGTCACGCTGCTGCGTGGCGCCTGCGGCCGGCCCCTGGTGACCGGCCCGGTCCAGGTCACCGCCGCGGGAGGCCGGCAACGCCAGCGGGACTGGCTCGCGGCGGCGCTGCGAGCCCAGGGGGCCCAGGTGGTCAGCTCCGGCGGCACGGTCGTGCACCTGGTCGGGTACGGCGACGGCGCGGCCGACCTGCGGGCCGATGCCGCGGTGACGGTGGCGATGGACACCCCGTACGTGCTCGGCCGGGCCGGCTCGGGCACGCTGCTGGCCACGTACTCCTCGGCCGAGGCGTCGATGACCGGGCTGGCCGCCGTACTCGTGGGCAAGGCCCGCCCGGCGGGCCGCTCGCCGGTCGCGGTGGCCGGCCTGCCGCGGACCGCCTGCCGCTGAGGCGGCGGGTGTCGGACCCAGCCGATAGGGTTCCTGGCAGGTCATCCGAGGTGGGTCCGGCCAGCCGCCGGGCCGGCCGCAACCGACGACGCCGTCGCAGGCCCGCTGAGCTGTGACGGCCCTCGTTGCCGCGGGGGTTTTGCAGATGAGCCAGTCCAGCCCGGTCCTGTCGGTTGTGGTGCCGGTCTACAACGAAGAGGCTGTGCTCCCGCTGCTCGTCCAGCGCCTGCGGCCGGTGCTCGACGCCGCGTGCGAGGCGTACGAGGTGGTCGCCGTCGACGACGGCAGCACGGACGCCACCGCCGTGGTGCTCGCCGGGCTGCGCCGCACCTGGCCGGCGCTGCGGGTGGTCCGGCTGCGCCGCAACAGCGGGCACCAGGCGGCGCTCACCGCCGGGCTGCTGCGGGCCCGCGGCGACTACCTGGTGACCATCGACGCCGACCTGCAGGACCCGCCCGAGGTCATCCCGCAGATGCTCGCCCTGGCGCGGGCGCAGGGCCTGGACATCGTGTACGGCGTGCGCCACGACCGCAGCACCGACACGGCTTTCAAGCGGTGGACGGCCAGCCTCTACTACCGGCTGATGCGCCGCCTGGTCGGCCGCGGCCTGCCTGCGCACGCGGGCGACTTCCGGCTGCTCAGCCGGGACACCGTGGAGGCGCTGCGCGAGCTGCCCGAGCGTGCACCGGTGTTCCGCCTGCTCGTGCCGTGGCTCGGCTTCCCCAGCGGTGAGGTGCCCTACGTGCGCGGGGAGCGGGCGGCGGGCCGTACCAAGTACCCGCTGTCGAAGATGGTCCGGCTGGCCACCGACAGCGTCACCAGCTTCTCCGCGGCCCCGCTGCGGCTGGCCACCTGGCTCGGCGTCGGCGGGGTGGTGCTCTGCGGGGTGCTGGTGGTCATCGCGGTGCTGGCCTACCTCGCCGGCTCGACCGTCTCCGGCTGGGCCTCGGTCTACGTCGCGGTGCTGTTCCTCGGTGCTGTGCAGCTGCTCTGCCTCGGCCTGCTCGGGGAGTACGTGGCCCGGATCTACGTCGCGGTGCAGGGCCGGCCGGGATACTTCGTGGCCACCGACTCGGCGGACGAGGTGCCCGACAGTGCGGCGCCGTTCGCGGCCGACCTTCCGCCGGGTGACGAACTGCCGGGTGTTGCGGGAGGCGGTGGCGTCCTGCCGGGCGCCGCGGGAGGCGGGGACGCCTCGCCGGGCGGCTCCGAGGCCCGCGCCGCCACGGCCGGCGCCCGCATCCGGCGATGACGGCCCCGGCGCGGCCCGCCGGCACGGCCGACCCCGCCGGCGCCGGGGCCGCCGTCGTCGTGGGCACCGGTGGGCCGCCGACCGCAGCGGAGCCGCCGTTCCACCGTTGGCTGCCGTTCGCATCCGGCGTCATGTTCGTGGTCCTGGTCCTCGTGGCCGCGGACACGCCGATCGTCGACATCGCCCGGTACGCCGGCTACGCCACGCTCGCCGTCGCGCTGCCGGGGACGCTGGTCTACCGGGCGCTGCGGGCGCGACCGCACACGCTGGTCGAGGACGTGGCGATGGGCGTGGCCGTCGGCCTGGTGCTCGAGCTGGGCGGCTGGGCCGTGTTCTCCGCGCTGGACCTGCGGCAGTGGCTGTGGCTGTGGCCGCTGGCGGTGCTCGTGCCGTTCGCGCTGGCACCGGGGCTGCGCCGGCACTGGTGGGTGCGCGGCTACACCCCGGTGCCGGTCGGCTGGGCCTGGGGGGTCACCGGTGTGGTGGCCTTCTTCACCGCGTACCTGTCGGTGGTCTTTCTCGAGCGCAACCCGGTCCTGCCGACCGGGGAGGACACCCGCCAGTACCTCGACCTGGCCTACCAGCTGTCCCTGGCCGGGGAGGCAAAGCACCACCTGCCGCTGGGCTACCCGCAGGTGGCCGGCGAGCCGCTGCACTACCACTGGTTCGGCTACGCCCACATGGCCGCCTCCAGCCTGGTGGGGCAGCTGGACCTGACCGTGGTGTCGCTGCGGTTCGCGGTGCCGGCGCTGTGCGCCGCCGCGGCCGTGCTCACCGCGGTGGTCGGGTGGCGGGCCAGCGGCCGCCCGTACGTCGGCGTGGGCGCGGCCGCCCTGCTCTTCGTCGTCGGCGAGGTCAACTTCACCCACCCGGTCACCATGCCGTTCGGCACCCAGGCCACGTTCGTCGTCTGGCACGGCATGTCCATGACCTACAGCTGGGTGCTGCTGGTCGCGCTGATCGGGGTGCTCGCCGACCTGGTGGCCCGGTGCCGGCCGCCGGCCCGCGCGACCGCGGGCGGTGTCCCCGGGCTCGGCGCGGGGGCGTACCCGCTCGCGGCGCTGCTGCTGCTCGCCTCCGGTGGCGCGAAGGCGAGCTCGCTGCCCGTGGTCGCGGTCGCGCTCGCGTTCACCGCGCTCGTCCTGCCGGTGGTCTGCCGGCGGCTGCCCTGGCCGGTCGTGGCGGCCGGAGCCATGGCCGGCGCGGCGCAGCTGTTCTCGATGGCTGTGCTGTTCGCGTTCCAGAGCCACGCCCTGGCCGTGCGGCCGTGGCAGGGCCTGGCCCCCTTTGTGGTCGCGCCGCCCGGCCGCCAGGCGTGGCAGCAGTGGGGGGTGTGGGCCATGGTGGTCGCCGCCTTCCTGGTCAACATGCAGCTGCGCCTGGCCGGCATCGTGGCGCTGCTGTGGCTACGGCGGGTCCGGCTGGAGCCGGTGCAGTGGTTCCTGCTCGGTGGCGCCCTCGCGGGTCCTGCGCTCTACCTGGTGCTGGGCCATCCGGCCAGCGGAAACCAGTACTTCCTGCGGGCCGGCTTCACCTTCGGGGTGCTGCTGTCGGCGTGGGGCCTCGCGCTCGTGCTGGACCGCGCGCGGCTCTCTGGCGCCGGCAGGAGCGCGCTCGGGTGGTTCGCGGCCGGGCTCGCCGCCGTCCTGGTCGCGGTGCAGCTGCGGTACGCCGGCCCGACGCCGTACGGATGGGGGTACCGGCCCGTGGTGCCGATCCTGCAGTGGTCGGCGGCGCTCGTCCTGGCCGGCGTGGTGGCGGGCGGGGCCTGGGCCGTCGGGCGTTGGTGGTGGCCGGGCCTGCGCGGGCGCGGCGGCGCGGTGCTGCTGGTCGCGGTCCTGGTCGCGGGGGCGCCCGGCCTGGTGATGGACATGCACAAGTCGCGCCAGGCGCCCAACGGCGGCGCGTACTTCCCCGTGCCGCTGCCGCGCACCCGGGTCGAGGCGGCCCGCTGGGTGCGCGACCACAGCCGGCCGGACGACGTGCTCGCCACCAATGCCCAGTGCCTGTCGCCACCGCCGCAGCCCGCCTGCTTCGCCGTCTCGTTCTGGCTCAGCGCGTACGCCGAGCGCCGGGTCCTGGTGGAGGGGTGGATGTTCGCGCCGCGCGTGGTCGGCGTCTGGTACCCGCCGTTCTGGGACCCGGACCTGCTGCGCCGCAACAACGAGGCGTTCACCGCACCGACCGCACCGGGCCTGGCCCAGCTGCGGGACCGGCACGGGGTGCGGTGGCTCGTCGTCGACCGGGCGTACGGCGCCGAGTCCCCGGAGCTGGCCCGGCTCGCCGAGGCCCGGTTCGACAACGGGCGGATCGCCGTCTACGCGCTGGGCTGACCCGCAGCGCTGACCGTGACGCTGACCCGCGATCGCCCGCCACGTGGCCCGGTGCGGTGCGGTGCGGCGCGGCGGTGGGCGTCATGCCGGGCGGTGGGCGCGCAGCATGAGTGAGACACCCGGCAGCGAACGGACCGGCAGGTAGCGTTCGGCCGTGATCACCGCGGTCAGCCCGAGGTTGACCACGGACGGGACACGGTCCAGGTCGCTGCCGGTGCTGCGGCGCCGCCGCCAGGCCGCGGCCGGGCGCAGCAGCACGTTCCAGCTCCATATCTCGTCAACGACCAGCCCGGCCTTCTCGAAGACGCCGGTGAGCGTCCGGCGGGTGTACCGGCGGACATGGCCGACCGCGACGTCGTGCGCCGACCACAGCCGCATGTCGCACGGGACCGCGACCAGCACGGCGGCGCCCGGCCGCAGCACCCGGTGGATCTCCGCGGCTGCGGCCAGGTCGTCCTCGATGTGCTCCAGGATGTCGAAGGCGAGGACCAGGTCCAGCGTCCGGGTGCCGACCGGCAGGCAGCGCGCGTCCGCCCGCATCACGCGGAGCCCGCGCTCGCGGGCCACGCCGGCCCCCTCCGCGGTGTACTCCAGCGCGACCGGTCGCCAGCCCCGCGAGCGCAGCACCCGGGTGTTCCCGCCGCCGGCCGCCCCGATGTCCAGCGCCCAGCCGGGCCGGTGCCCGGCCGCCTCCAGCCGGCGCAGCGCCCGGCCCAGCAGTGCCCGACGCTCCCGGTACCACCAGTGGGTGTCCTCGAGCTCGGCCAGCTTGCGGACCTCGGTGGCTTCCATCGGCGTCGGCCCCTTCCGCGGCTACAGCGATATGTTGCCGGGCGGGCTACAGCGGGATGTTGCCGTGGGCCCCGCGCGCTGCGGGCGCCGAGGCCAGCGCCTCGGCGAGGCGGCGGCGGGTCTCGGTCGGCTTGATCACGTCGTCCACGACGCCGATCTCCAGGGCCCGGTTCACGCCGCCGGCCGTACGGATCTGCTCCTCGATGAGCTGCGCCCGCAGCGCCTCACGCGCCTCGGGCGGGGTGGCCGCGATCCGCTTGCGGTGCATGATGTTGACCGCCGCGCTCGCGCCCATGACCGCCACCTCAGCGGTCGGCCAGGCGTACACCGCCGTGGCGCCCAGCGAGCGGGAGTTCATCGCGATGTACGCGCCGCCGTACGCCTTGCGGGTCACCAGCGTCACCCGGGGCACCACGGCCTCGGCGAACGCGTGCAGCAGCTTGGCGCCGCGGCGCACCACGCCGTCCCACTCCTGGCCCAGGCCCGGCAGGTAGCCCGGCACGTCGACGAGCACGAGCAGCGGTACGCCGAGCGAGTCGCACATCCGTACGAAGCGGGCCGCCTTCTCGGCGCTGGCGGAGTCGAGGCAGCCGCCCAGGCGCAGCGGGTTGTTGGCGATCACGCCGACGGTACGCCCGGCGAAGCGGCCGAGCGTGGTGACGATGTTCGGGGCCCACTTGGCGTGCAGCTCGACACCGGGCGCGTCCAGCAGCTTGGCGACGAGCGGCTTGACGTCGTAGGCGCGGTTCGCCTCGGCCGGCAGCAGCCCGCTCAGGTCCACGGTGTCGATGACGTCGGCGGGGCTGATCCGGCCCTGCCGGCCCAGCAGGGCGGCGAGCTGGCGGGCCGCGCCCATCGCGCTCTCGTCGTCGCGGGTGGTCACGTGCGCCACGCCCGAGCGGCGGCCGTGCGGGTCGGGACCGCCCAGGCGCTCCATGTCGACCTGCTCGCCGGTGACCGAGCGGACCACCTCGGGACCGGTCACGAAGATCCGTCCCGCGCCGCTCATCACCACGATGTCGGTGAGCGCCGGCCCGTACGCCGCGCCGCCGGCCGCGGGGCCGAGCACCACCGAGACCTGCGGCACCCGGCCGGAGGCGCGCACCATGGCGGCGAAGACCTGGCCCACGCCGTCCAGGGCGACCACGCCCTCGGCGAGGCGGGCGCCGCCGGAGTGCCACAGGCCGATCACGGGGACCCGCTCGCGGACCGCGGTGTCGATGGTGTCCACGATGTTCCGGCACCCCTCGCTGCCCATGGCACCGCCCATCCGGGTGCCGTCGGTGGCGAAGGCGACTACCCGCGTCCCGTCGACCTCGCCGCGCGCGGCGAGCACGCCGGAGTCGTCACGCTCGCTGATCAGGCGCAGCGAACCGAGGTCGAAGAGCGCCCGCAGCCGGACCTCCGGGTCACGGTAGTCCGAGATGCTCCCCGGCCCGGCAGGGGCGCCGGCGGAAGACGGTTCGGCGACGGGGGTGGTGGTCACGAAATCCTCCAGATGGTCAGGCAACGAGATGCGCCACCCGTCACGCCCGGGTGAACACCAGCGCGACGTTGTGGCCGCCGAAGCCGAACGAGTTGTTCAGCGCGGCGGGGATCTCCAGGTGGCGCGCCTTGTGCGCGACCACGTCCAGGTCGACGCCGTCGTCCGGGTCGTCCAGGTTGATCGTTGGCGGGACCACCCCGTCGCGGATCGCCAGGATGGTCGCGATCGACTCCAGGGCGCCGGCGGCGCCGAGGAGATGACCGGTCATCGACTTGGTGGCGGTCACCACCGGGTGGTCGCCGAGCGCGGCGTGCAGGGCCACGATCTCGGCCAGGTCACCGACTGGGGTGGCCGTGGCGTGCGCGTTGACGTGGCACACGTCGCCGCGGGCCACGCCGGCGTCCTGCAGGGCGAGCGTGATCGCCCGGATGGCACCGCGGCCCTGCGGGTCGGGCAGCACGATGTCGTACCCGTCCGAGGTGATCCCCGCCCCGGCGAGGCGGGCGTAGACCCGGGCCCCGCGGGCCGCGGCGTGCTCGGCGCGCTCCAGGACGACGACCGCGGCGCCCTCACCGAGCACGAATCCGTCCCGGCCCTTGTCGAACGGGCGCGACGCCTTCTCCGGCTCGTCGTTGCGGGTCGACATCGCCCGCATCGAGGCGAAGCCGGCGACCGGCAGCTGGTGGATCACGGCCTCGGTGCCGCCGGCCACCACCACGTCGGCCCGCCCGGACCGGATGATGTCCAGGCCCTGCGCGATCGCCTCGGCGCCGGTGGCGCAGGCGCTGGCCACGCAGTGCACGCCGGCCTTGGCGCCCAGCTCCAGACCGATCCAGGCGGCCGGCCCGTTGGGCATCAGCATGGGTACGGTGTGCGGCGAGACCCGCCGCGCGCCGCTGCTTTCGAGGATGTCGTCCTGGTTGAGCAGGGTGATCGCCCCGCCGATGCCGGTGCCGACGCTGACCGCGAGCCGGTGCGGGTCCGGACCGTCGTCAGCCAGGCCGGCGTCCCGCCACGCCTCGTGGGCGGCGATCAGGGCGATCGCCTCAGACCGGTCCAGCCGGCGCAGCTTCACCCGGTCCAGCGTCTCGCGCGGCTCGACGGCGAGCTGCGCGGCGATGCGTACCGGCAGGTCCTTTGCCCACTCCTGGGTCAGCTTGCTGACCCCGGACCGGCCGGCGAGCATGGCATCCCAGGTCGACGCGGCGTCCCCGCCGAGCGGGGTCGTCGCGCCGATCCCGGTGATGACAACGTCGCGGTTGGTCACGCGTTAGCCCTTGCGATGTACGACACGGCGTCGCCCACGGTCTTGAGGTTCTGCACCTCGTCGTCCGGGATCTTGACGCCGAACTTCTCCTCGGCCGCCACCACGACCTCCACCATCGACAGCGAGTCGACGTCGAGGTCCTCGGTGAACGACTTCTCCTCGGCGACGTCGTCCGGGTTGACCCCGGCGACCTCCTCGAGGATCTCGGCGAGGCCGACGGTGATCTCGTCACGAACCATCAACGGGCTTCCTTTCCGTACCTTTGTCAGGGTTTCTCATTACTTATGGGCAGCGGACGACCTGTCCGGCGTAGGTCAGGCCGCCGCCGAACGCGAAGAGCAGGACCGGAGCGCCCGCTGGCACCTCGCGCCGCTCCACCAGCTTGGACAGCGCCATCGGCACGCTCGCGGCCGAGGTGTTGCCCGACTCGACGATGTCCCGAGCCACCACCGCGTTGGGTGCGCCCAGCTTGCGGGCGAGCGGCTCGATGATGCGCAGGTTCGCCTGGTGCGGCACGAACGCGGCCAGCTCGCTGGGCTCGATGCCGGCCGCCGCGCAGGCCCGCCGGGCGAGGTCCGGCAGCGCGAACGTGGCCCACCGGAACACGGTCTGCCCGGCCTGCTGGATGTAGGGGCGCCAGCCCTCGATGACGATGGCGTCGCCCTTGTCCGGCTCGGAGCCCCACAGCACCGGGCCGATGCCCGGCAGCTCGCCCGCTGCGGTGGCGGTGAGCACCGCCGCGCCGGCGCCGTCGCCGAAGAGCACGCAGGTCGACCGGTCGGTCCAGTCGGTGAAGTCGGTCAGCTTCTCCGCGCCCACCACGATCGCGTTGCGCGCCGCGCCGGCCCGCATCGCGTGGTCGACCGTTGCCAGCCCGTACGAGAAGCCGGAGCAGGCGGTGTTGATGTCGTACGCCGCGGGCGAGCGGATGCCCAGCCGGGCCGCGACCCGGGTCGCCACGTTGGGGCAGCGGTCAACGGAGGAGCAGGTCGCCACGACGACCAGGTCGATGTCGGCGGCGGTCAGCCCGGACCCGGCCAGGGCCTTGCCCGCCGCCGCGGCCGCCATGTCGGCGACGGTCTCGTTGTCGGCGACGCGCCGGGTGACGATGCCGACCCGGTCCCGGATCCACTCGTCGCTGGTGTCCACGATCTGGGCCAGGTCGTCGTTGGTGAGCACCTGGGGCGGCTGGTAGTGCCCGACAGAGAGGATCTTGGAACCGGTCGTCATGCGGGGCCTCCGATCCGGGCGAGGGGCTGGCCCGGCGCCACGGGGTCGCGGTGGTGGGCGAGCCACTCGGTGAGTACGCCGGTGTCGTGCGCGGCCACCTCGACAGGGCCCTGGCGGGTGGCCACATGCCCGACGACCTGGCCGGCGCGGACGGTGTCCCCCTCGGTGAGGTCTTCGGCGGGCTCGAACGTACCGGCGGCCGCAGCGACGACGACGCGGAAGCTCGGGAACGGCTCGGAGCTGGCGTGGATGTTCGGGGCGGCGCCGTGGCGGGCGATCAGGTCCCGAGCGGCGGGCAGGTCGTCCGGCGTGTTCAGCTTGAGCACCTCCATGCCCTGGTACGCGCGGCGGAGCAGGCCGGTGAGCGTGCCGGCCGGCGGCAGCTCCAGCACGGCGGTCACCCCGAGGTCGGCGAGCGAGCGCATGCACAGGTCCCAGCGCACCGGTGTGGTCACCTGGCGGACCAGGCGCAGCAGCAGGTCCCGGCCGTGGCTGACCGCGGCGCCGTCCAGGTTGGACAGCATCAGCTTGGTGGGCTCGCCCGGCACGATGCCCGCGGCGACGGTGCTGAGCGCCTGCTCGGCAGGGGCCATGTACGGCGTGTGGAACGCGCCGGCCACCTTCATGGTGACCACCCGGGCGCGCTCCGGTGGGCTGGCGGTGAACTTGTCCAGCGCGTCGACGGCTCCGGCCGCCACGATCTGGCCGGCGCCGTTGCGGTTGGCGGCGTAGAGCCCGTGCGCGTCGATCGCCTCGAGGACCGTGTCCTCGTCGCCCCCGAGCACCGCGACCATGTTCGTGTGCTCGGCCGCGCAGGCGGCGGCCATCTCGCGCCCCCGGACCGCGGCGAGGGTCACCGCCGCCTCCGGCGTGAGCACCCCGGCCAGCGCCGCCGCGGCCAGCTCGCCGACGCTGTGCCCGGCGAGCACCTGGACGTCGTACATCGGCAGGTGCTCGGCGACGACCAGCGCGGCGGCGGTCAGCAGCGGCTGGGTCTTGGCGGTGTCGCGGATCTCGTCCGCGTCCGCCTCGGTGCCCAGGTGCACCAGGTCGGTGCCGGCAACGGCGGACCACCACCTCAGCCGCGCCTCGAGCGCGGGCAGGGCGAGCCAGGGGGCGAGGAAGCCGGGCTTCTGCGAGCCCTGGCCGGGGGTGATTACGGCGAGCACTCTATGACTGTCCCCGATACCGATGAGATCAGCGGTACTGAAGAGTACGAAACCCGACGATGAATTTTGTATGGTACCTACAACTGTTCCGGAGTGCGGGACGGCTGGGCTGGCCCGGGCAGGACCGGTGCGGAGGGATCGAGCCGCCCGATGGCGAGCGCGACCCGCAGCGCGAACGCGTCCCGCGGGTGCACCGGCGCGAGCCCGCTCACCTCGGCGATCCGCCGCAACCGGTAACGCACCGTGTTCGGATGGACGAAGAGCATCCGGGCCGCGCTCTCCAGCACCCCGCCCGCGGCGAAGAACCCGTCCAGGGTCTCCAGCAGCTCGCCGCCGGCGCGTACGAGCGACCCGTACACCTCGTGGCGCAGGATCCGCCGCGCCTCCGAGTCACCGGCCAGGGCCCGCTCCGGCAGCAGGTCGATGGCTGCCACCGGGCGCGGCGCGGCCGGCCACGCGGCGGCGGCCCGGAAGCCGGCGAGCGCGGCCCGGGCCGACTCGGCCGCCTCGTCCAGCGAGGGCACCGCCGGCCCGACCACGACCGGCCCCTCCCCGAAGCCGGGCAGCAGCTTCTCCGCCGCGGCGAGCGGGGCGTCGGCACCGCCCACGACCACCACCAGCCGGTCACCGTGCACGCCGCCGAGGATCTCCACGCCGATCCGGCGGGCCGACCGGTAGACCGTGTGCAGCACCGCTGCCGCGTCCCCGCCCGGGGACCGGCCGACCAGCACCGCGACCGGCGGCCGGTCGTCCCAGCCGAGCGCCGCCGCCCGGCTGGCCAGCACGTCGGAGGAGTCCCCGCGCAGCAGCGCGTCGACGAGCAGCGCCTGCAGCCGCGCGTCCCAGCTGCCGCGGCTCTCCGCCGCCCGGGCGTAGACCCGGGCCGCGGAGAACGCCACCTCGCGCGAGAACCGCAGCACCGCCGAGCGCAGGGCCTCCTCCTCGCCCGGCGCCGCGAGGTGGTCCACCTGCTCCTCAACCACGTCGATGGTTACCTTGATCAGGGCGACCGTGTGCTGGAGGCTGATCGACCGGGCCAGCGCGCGCGGCGCCGCGTCGAAGATCTCGTCGGAGACCTCCCCGCTGGTGTTGCCGCCCTGGCGCAGCCACTCCACCAGCGACCGGACCCCGGCCTGGGCCACGAGCATGACCCAGGCGCGCTGGTCGGCCGGCAGCCCGCGGAACCACGGCAGCGTGTCGTCCATCCGCGCCACGCTCGCGGTGGCCAGGGCTCCGGCCGAGCGCTCGATCCGCCGCAGGGTCGCGACCAGCTCGGTCATGGCGCCAGCCTTTCACGCCGGCACAGGCCGGCCCTGCCAGGAGGAGGCCGGCCGTGCGGTGAGCGCCGGCCAAGGGGTACCGGCCGTGCGGTGAGCGGGAAGGAGCGGCGGCCGTGCCAGGATGAGCAAGGTGTGCCGACCGCAGCTGACATACCCGATGGCAGCCCTGGCCGCGCTGCTCGGGCTGGCGGCCCTGGTGCTCGCCCCCGGCGCGCCGCTGGCCGGGCTGGACCTCGCCCTGTCGCAGCGCTGGCGGGCCTTCGGGCTCGCGAACCCGGTCTGGGTGGACGCGCTGCGGCTGGTCACCGACCTCGGCGAGACGGCCTGGTTCCTCGCCGCCGGAGCCGCGCTCGCCGTCGGGCTGCTGGTCCGGCGGGCGTACGCCCCGGCGGTGGCCACCGCGCTCGTCGCCGTCGCCATCCCGGTGCTGTGGGTCCTCGCCCACCTGTGGCTGCCCCGCCCCCGGCCGGTGGACGGGTTCGTCCACGTGGCCGGCTCCGGGTTCCCCAGCGGGCACGCCAGCCACGCCAGTGCCGCGGCGCTGCTCGCGGTGGTCCTGCTGTGGCCCCGGCTGCGCCGGCCCGGGCGGGCCGTCGCGGTCGGCGCCGCGCTGGCGCTCGCCGGACTCGTCGGCCTGAGCCGGGTCGCGCTGCTCGCCCACTGGCCCACCGATGTGCTTGGTAGCTGGCTGCTCAGCACCGCCGTGGTGCTGCTGTGCGTGCGGGCCGGGTCGGCGCTGGAGTCCCGCACCGCCCGGCGAGCAGAGACCTCTCGCCGGGCGGTGGCGGCGGGCCGGTCAGCCGAGCGGGGTCTCCGGCGTGCCGAGGGTGGTGTAGAAGCAGCCGGTGGTGGGCAGGCTGGTGGCGGCCGGCGGGGTGAGGCCGTCGTAGATGGCGAGGAGGAAGGGCTGCGGGCACCGGCGGGTGGTGCCGGTACGGATGCCGAAGTGCAGGTGCGGCCCGGTGGAGTTGCCGGTGTTGCCGGTAAGGCCGAGCTGCTGGCCCGGGCCGACCGCCGCGCCGTGGGCGACTGACCACGCGGAGAGGTGGCAGTACGTGTAGACCGCGTTGTCCGTACCGGTGAGGTTGATGCCGAGCCCGCAGCTGGTGTCGTTGATGCGGACCACGGTGCCGGCGCGCACCGCGTACGCCGGGGTGCCGGTGGGCACGGGTAGGTCGATGGCCGGGTAGTCGTGGTGCGGGTCGTCGTACTCGCTGCGCGGCAGCGCGCTGTACGGCACCGGGAGCGAGAACGCCGGCGTGCTGGCACTGGTGACCCGCACCGCGTCGGCGATGACGTAGCCGGCGGCGTTGGTCCAGCGACTGACGCCGATGACGTTGCGGTCACCCGCGGCCAGGGTGAAGGTCCCCAGGCTCACCCAGCGACCCCCGTTTATGCGCTGGTCGACGGCGACGGTCTGGTTGCCGGTGGTGGTGGCCACGAGGTACGGGGTGGCGCTGTTGTAGCCGGCGTTGGCCGGGTACCACACCTCGACCAGGTACGCGCCGGTGGCGGGCAGGTTCATCCGGAACCAGGCCGCGTCGCTGGTGGTGGTGTTCGGCGTGGCGAAGCGGTAGTCGGCCCCGAAGCGCTGGCTGGACCAGGTTGAGGTGCCCCAGTTGGCGCTCGCGGTGAACTGGCCGGCGGTGGCGTTGTCGACGGTGACGGTGGCCGCGGAGGCCGGCTGCACCGGCATCAGGCCGGTCGCGGCGAGCGCGGCCACCGCCACGACGGCGAGGCGCAGTCCCTTCGTACGTGGCACGGCGCGGTCCTTTCGGGGAGCGAAGCATGAGCGGGCGTGGTAAGCCAGAGAACCATTGACATTAATAACAGTCAATAGGTCTGGGGCGGTGCGCCGCTGCTCCCCGCGCTCACCAAGGGCGGACCGCTACCGCCGGGCCACCCGGGCCATGCCGGCGAGCGCCAGCATCAGCACGAGCGCGACCGCGCCGGAGAGGAGCACGCTCAGCTGCCACTGGTCGATCATCTGGCCGAGGCTCGCGGCCTTGGGCGAGCTGCTGGTGGCCACCCCGGGCAGGACGGCCTCACCGCTGCCACCGCCGCGCCCGCCGGTGATGACCCGCACGCCGGTGCTGGCCAGCGGCACGCCCGCGTCGCGCAGCGAGTCCTCTAGGGACAGCCGGCCGTAGAACCACGCGGCAGTGGTCTTGCGACGGTGCGGCTGGTTGGCCGGGCGGAACACCCGAGGGCCACCGGCCGCCTGCGGGTAGAGCTCGTAGGCCTGGTCCGGCTTGTCGTTGACCGACACCACCGCGATGAACTTCGGCCCGAGCTTGGCCGGGTCCGGTGCGGGTACGTTGCTCGGCAGGGTGGCGAGCCAGCTCACCTCGCCCAGCAGCCGCTTGAACGCGTCGGGCTGCGCCGCGGCGGTGACGGTGAGCGGCTGCTGCAGACCCGGACCATTGACGGTGACCGAGGTCGGCCCGGCGGCCGAGGCCGCGGCGGCCGGAGCGAGGACAGCCAGCGTGACGGCGCCGCACAGGACCAGAAGATGCAGTCTCCGGCGGCTCATGGCCGACCTCCTCGCCCCGTGGAATTGTCTGGCGCTCATGCTCGCTGGCTCGCGCTGCCGCATAGGACCTCGCGCTTGCTAGTAAGACACCGCGACGGCTCTGATGGTTGCACCCAAGAGGTACGCCATTGGTCCGTCTTGGGTCACAGACGGGCCACGATCGGAAACTTCCCGTCAGGGATGCCCGACTAAACCTCTCCGGCGGCGCGTTGTTCGGCGAGTCTTGCCGCAGCGGCGCGCAGCCGGGACAGCGTGCGCTCCGGGCCGAGCACCGCAAGGGACTCGAAGAGCGGCAGGCCCACCGAACGGCCGGTGACCGCCACGCGTACCGGTGCCTGGGTCTTGCCCAGCTTCAGCCCGCGGGCCGCGCCCACCCCCTCCAGCGCCTCTTTGAGCGCGTCGACGGTCCACTGCCCGAGCGCCTCGAACGCGGCGACGGCGTCGCCGAGCAGGCCGGCGGCCTCGACACGGTCCTTGGTCGCCTTGGCCCAGGACGCCTCATCCAGCGCCGGTGAGTCCAGGAAGAGAAAGTCCACCGCGGGCACGATCTCGGAGAGTACGGCGATGCGCGTCTGCGCCAGCGGGGCGACCGCGGCGAACGCGGCCGGGTCGAAGTGGTCGGCCTTCCACGGCGGCGCCGGGATCGTTGGCGTGCCGGCCAGCCATGGCTGGCACGCGGCGACGAAGTCCTCGACCGGCATGGCACGCAGGTACTCGCCGTTGAAGGCGCGCAGCTTCTTCTCGTCGAAGAAGGCGGGGGAGGGGTTGACCTCCTCCAGCCGGAACTCCGACTCGATCACCGACCACGGCACGATCTCCCGGTCGCCGGAGGGCGCCCAGCCGAGCAGCATCAGGTAGTTGCACATCGCCTCGGCGAGGTAGCCCTCGTCCCGGAACGCCTCCAGGGCCACCTTGTCCCGGCGCTTGGACAGCTTCTGCCGGCGCTCGTTGACCACCACCGGCACGTGCGCCCAGACCGGCGGCTCGTGCCCCAGCGCCTGCCACAGCAGCTGCTGCTTCGGCGTGTTCGGCAGGTGCTCCTCGGCCCGGATCACGTGGGTGACCGCCATGGTCATGTCGTCGACGACGTTGGCGAGCAGGAACACCGCCGAGCCGTCGGCCCGGGCGATGACGAAGTCCTCCAGCAGTGCGTTGTCGAAGGTCGGCTCGCCGCGGATCAGGTCGACCACCCGGGTCTGCCCGGAGTCCGGGGTGCGGAAGCGCAGCGCCCGGCCCGGCCCCGCCGCCAGGCCGCGGTCGCGGCAGAAGCCGTCGTACCCCCGATGGGCGTCACCGGTACGGGCGGCAACCTCCTGCCGGGTGCACTCGCAGTAGTATGCGCGGCCCTCCGCGTGCAGCCGCGCGGCGGCGGCCCGGTGCTGCTCGCCGTACGCCGACTGGAAGTACGGCCCCTCGTACGTGCCCCGCCTGATCCCGACCCAGTCCAGCGCGGACAGGATGCCGTCGGTCCACTCCGGACGGTTGCGGGACGCGTCGGTGTCCTCGATCCGCAGCACGAACGCGCCGCCGTGCTGCTTGGCGTAGATCCAGTTCTGCAGCGCGGACCGGGCACCCCCGACGTGGAAGCTGCCGGTCGGGGACGGGGCGAAGCGCACGCGCACGGTCACCAGCACAGCGTAGTAGCCGACACTCTGCGGGGCCCAGCGGTATTGAGCCGCTGCGGTACAGTCGCTTTCGGTGGCCGTCAATGTCTCTCGGTGTGACAACCGTTGCCATGGAGGGTGCGGGTGGAGGGGGAGCGGCGCGCGGTCATCATCGGCGTCAACGACGCCGGTCGAGCGAGCGGGATACCGCAGCTCCAGTACGCCGTGGCGGACGCGACCGACCTCGCCAAGCTGCTGACCCACCCGACCACGGGCACCTTCGACCCCGACGACGTGACGGTGCTGCTGGACGAGCAGGCCACCGCGG
This sequence comes from Micromonosporaceae bacterium, assembly GCA_035649895.1. Taxonomy (GTDB): domain Bacteria; phylum Actinomycetota; class Actinomycetes; order Mycobacteriales; family Micromonosporaceae; genus DASSUC01. The sequence goes on from DASRIS010000029.1 coordinate 45,837, forward strand.
CTGTCGTCAAGCGGGCCCTGCGTGACATCGCGCTGCACGCCACCGCGTCGGACATGCTGTTCGTCTTCTTCGCCGGGCACGCGGTGCTGCCCCGCTGGGACCGGCTGGGCAACCCCTACCTGGTCACCGCAGGCTTCGACCCGCGGGCGCTGGAACGCGAGCCTGACCTGGGCCTGCGCATGCGGTTCCTGCGCGACGAGGTGTTCGAGGCGTGCGCCGGCTCGTCCTTCCTGGTGCTGGACTGCTGCCACGCGGGCGGGTACGTCGACCAGCGGGGCGAGGCGGCCCGGCACCGCTGGAAGACGCTGCGCTACGCGCTTGGCAGCTACGACTCCCAGCTCAGCCGGCACAGCACGCTGCTGGCGTGTGCCCAGGACGAGGTGGTCCGGGAGAGCAGCGACTACCGGCACGGCGTCTTCTCGTACCACCTCCTGCGGGCCCTGGCGGGCGCGGCCGCGGGTCCGGACGGGGTGACGTTCGCGGACGCGGCGAGGTTCGTGGCGGAGCAGCACCTGGATCCGGAGCCGCTGCCGACGGTGCAGCAGTGGGGCCCGACCGCGGTCCTGACCCGGCCGCAGCTCGCCCGGCCCACCGCCCGGCCGGAGGGCCGCCCGGCACCGCAGGTGCGGATCGTCCACTGTGCCAACCCGCTCGACCCGGCGGTCAGCACGATCAGGCAGTTTCTCCGCGACGCGTTCCGGCCACCCGGGCCACCGGCGGCCAGCGGGTCCGCAGCGGGCGGGGCGACAGGCGGAGGGTCCGCAGCAAGCGGAGGGTCCGCAGCAAGCGGCGGATCCGCGACAGATCGGGCGGCAGGCCGCTACCTGGAGCGGGTCAGGCGGGCTGTCTCCGGGACCGGAGCGGCCGTGGTCGAGCTCGCCGACGGCGCCTGTCAGGTCCGGGACGCGACCCCGGGCTTCGGTGGCGAGGAGACTGTTGAGCTGCTGACGAAGGTGGCCAACCACCCGCTGCCACACCGGCGGGAGGCGCTCGGATGGGTAGCCGCCGAGACGGACGCGCCTCGCCTGCTGGCCGTGCCGCTCGCCCATCACGGCGGCCCCTGGGACTCCTTCCTGGTGGTGCAGGACCCGGCCGTCCCCTTCCTCGACCTGGGCGAGCCGCTCGCCACCCTGCTGCGCGCCCTGTGGACCGCCAGCGCCCCGGACGACCTGCCGCTGACCGAGGTGGAGGTGCTGACCGCGCTGCGGGAGAGCTCCGGCCGCCTGCCGCTGGAGATCTACAACCACTGCTTCGAGGTGTACCGGCGGGTGCTCGGCTCGCTCGTGATGGTCTTCGAACCCGTCGTGGACCTCGCCCCGAACCCCACGTTCGTCACCGTGCACGCGTACGAGGCGCTGGCCCGCCGGGACCGGCAGGCGTACCAGGCCCCAGGCCGGGCCCTGAACCTCGCCTACGCGTGGGGCGACCGGTTCGTGATCGAGCGCGACCGGGTCCTGGCGGTCAAGGCCATCGAGTCGTACGCGCGGGCCGCCGGCAACTGGCAGGGCAGCAAGCTCCCCGGCCTGTCGATCAACGTGGCGGTACGCGCGTTGATCAGCGATGTCTACGTGGACGCGCTCCGCACCGTGATCCGCAGGACCGGGCTCGGCCGCGGCGCCGTCACGCTGGAGATCTCCGAGCGCGACAAGATCGAGCCCGGGCCGGGCGAGGACTGGGGCGATGACCCGATCGAGTACTTCCGGGCCCGCCTGGCCCGGCTCGCGGAGGACCCGAAGGTGGGCTTCGCGGTCGATGACTTCGGTGTCGACCATGCCTCACTCGACCGGATCTCCCGGCTCGGGCTGACCCAGATCAAGGTCGACCGGTCGGTCCTCGGCCATCCACACGCTCTCGACGAGCTGAAGCTGGTGGTGGACATCGCCTGCGACGCGCTGCGCCGCGGCACCGGCCCCGCCGCCCGGGACGTCATCGTCGAAGGCGTGGACAAGCAGCATGCGGGCAAGCTCAAGGCGATCTTCGACATGGGCATCCAGTACGCGCAGGGCTACATCGTGGACGACCGCGCCACCGGCGAGCTACGCCCGCTCACGCCGGACGTCAAGGAGCGGATCGCCTCCTACGTACGAGGTGACGACGCCCGCGGCTGAGCCGGCCCCGCTGGGCCGCCCCGCGCCCGCCGCGGCACCGCCTACGGAACCGAACGGATCTTGACGACGAGCACGGTCACCGCGGCGGTCAGTGAGGCGAGCATGGCGTTGAAGCAGACCTGGGCGAGCACCCAGGCCAGGGCCAGCCCGAGCACCGTGCGCTGCTGGGACAGGAGCAGCAGCGCACCCCGCCGAGCAGCGCCCCGCCCAGCGTCCACGGGTGCCGCCGGCCGAACCGGCCGGCGGTCCGGTCCGACAGCGCCCCGGCCAGCGGGTTGGCGACCACCGCCGCCAGGGCCCCGAGACCGGTGACCCAGCCGAGCATCGCCTCCTTGCTGTCCGGCGCGATGGCCAGCACCTGCCGGGGGCGCAGCACCTGGATCGGGGTGAAGAAGGCCATCCACACCCCGAGGTTGGCGACCACGAGCAGGCCGACCCAGCGGGCGCGGACCCGTACCCCCGGCTCTGCCAGCGCCGCCGGGGTCGCGACCGCGCCCGTCGAGCTCACGCCCGACCCGCGATAAGGTCGCGATACCAGGCGAAAGAGCTTTTCCGGGTACGCGCCTGCGTGGCGAAGTCCACGTGCACCAGCCCGAACCGCTTGGTGTACCCCTCGGCCCACTCGAAGTTGTCAAGCAGCGACCAGGCGAAGTAGCCGCGCACGTCCACCCCTGCCGCGAGCGCGTCGGCCACCGCCGTGACGTGGGCGTCCAGATAGGACACCCGGTCCGGGTCGTGGCAGCGGCCGTCCGGACCGACCGTGTCGTCGTAGGCGCAGCCGTTCTCGGTGACGTGGACCGGGGGCAGCGCGGGGCCGTACCGCTCCTTCAGCGAGATCAGCAGGTCCCGCAGCCCCTCCGGGACCACCGGCCAGCCGAAGTAGGTGCGCGGGTAGCCCTCGATGATGCGCATGTCGTACGGGAGCGGGTTGCCCTCGCTCGGCGCAGCCACGCCCTGCGGGTTGTAGTAGTTGACCCCCAGGGCGTCCAGCGGCGCCGCGATCGTGGCCAGGTCACCGTCCCGCACCAGCGCGGAGAGGCGGTCGGTGCCGGCGATGGCCAGCGACCCGAGCCCGTCGGGGTAGCGGCCGAGCAGCACAGGATCGGTGAAGAGCCGGTTGTAGAAGATGTCGTGGGCGTCCGCGGCGGCCCGGTCGGCGTCGGTGGCCGTGTCCCGGGTGCCGTCCGGCCCGATCGCCCAGGACGGGGCGTAGCTGTTGGTGACCGCCACCCGGCTGGTGGTCCTGGCGCGCAGCGCCCGCACCGCGAGCCCGTGCCCGAGCAGCTGGTGGTGCACGACCGGGAACGGGTCGTCGAAGAGGCGCTGGCCGGGCGCGTGGATGCCCCAGAGGTGACCGATCATGAAGTGCACCGAGGGCTCGTTCAGCGTGATCCACAGCTTGACCCGGTCACCGAGCGCCGCGCCGACCAGCTCCGCGTAGTCGCCGAAGCGCGCCGCCGTGTCCCGGGCCGACCACCCGCCGGCGTCCTGTAGCGCCTGCGGCAGGTCCCAGTGGAAGAGCGTGGCCACCGGGTCGATGTCGGCGTTGAGCAGGGTGTCCACCAGCCGGTCGTAGAAGGCGACCCCGGCCGGGTTGGCGCCGCCGGTCCCCGCGGGCTGGATGCGGGGCCAGGCGACCGAGAAGCGGTACGCCGACACGCCCAGCTCCGCCATGAGCGCCACGTCCTGCTCGTAGCGGTGGTAGTGGTCGCAGGCCACCTCGCCGGTGCTGCCGTCGGCGACGCGGTCCGGGTCCGCGGTGAACGTGTCCCAGATGGACGGTCCCCGCCCACCCTCAGTGACGGCGCCCTCGATCTGGTACGCCGCGGTGGCTACGCCCCAGCGGAAGCCCGGCGGAAAGGTACGGCTCATGGTGTGCGGACTTTACGCCACACCGGCCACTTGCCCAACCTCTCCGGCGGCGTTGAGCAGCACGGCTGTCTGCTGGGACAGCCACGGCCGGACAGTCCACGACACATCGAGCACCGTCCGGGCCGGACCGTGGCGGGCAACCCTTGTGGTGGCGGCCTCGCCAGTTGCCCTCCCGACCGCCGGCCTCTGCCAGCAGTCTTTCTGGTGGCGGCCCCGGCTTTCTGGCGGCGGCCCCGGCTTTCTGGCGGCGGCCCGGTCAGCGGCGCCGTACCGCCCGGTCGACCCGTGCCCGCCAGCCCTCGTCGCCCACCTCGCCGGCGAGCGCCACGAGCGCGGTCACCGTGCCGGCGGTGAGCTCGCTCCAGTCCGGCTCGGCACCCGGACGTCCCTTGTGGACGATGAACGCCCGCCCGTCCGTCTCGCTGGTGGCCCAGCTCCGCCCCGGCCCGACCAGGCTCGCGCCGGCACGCCGTGCCGCCTCGCCGCCGCCCTCGCTGACCAGCTGCACGTCGAACGGGTACGTCACCTCGCCGCCGGCCTTGGTGACGATGATCCGCGCCTGCACCGAGTCCGCCCGGCCGAGGAGGTCGGCGAGCTTGCCGGCGGCCGGTGACTCGACCACCACCTCGACCCCGTCGCCGTGCTCGCCCGGGTCACGCGCCTGCGCGACGCGACGGACCAGCTCCACGACCGGCGTCGTGTCCTCGCGGTGGAACGCCACCCAGCCTGCCTCCATCCGCCCATGCTCGCACCAGCGCGCTCATCCTCCACGCCCGCAGACGGGCGAGGGCAGCGAACACTCGCCCTGTTCGTAATATTCATCCCGTTCTGCGTTGCGGCCTCTCGCTCGACCCGAGCTTGATCAAATCAGTTTCAGTGAAGTTGGGGTCATGGGTTGCCCGGATAGACCCAATATCACTGAAATTGATTTGATCTTGGCACTGTGGGTGGCGAGGTTCGGAAACCATGGTGGAAACGTCCGTTTTCGACGTTGGCTCCAGCTCGCTAGGCCACCGAGCGGCAAGCTGGAGAGCTCACGACGGGCAGGATCGCCAACCAGGCCGGGGTCTTCGTGGCGCCGGGGTCTCCGTGGCCTGGACCTCACCGCCAGATGGGTAACCGCCCGGACAGGCAAACGTCGCCGTGTCCCGTTCGCCGGTCGGCCCGGAGCGGCAGGACCGTTCAGGCCATGACGGCTCGGGCTTTGCAGGCTCGAGCGCACAGACGCGGGTGGGTGGCCCGACGGAGCGGCCCACCCACCCGTCAGATGCCTACGTGTCGCCGCCGGTCTCGCCGACCGGGGCCGCGGCAACGTCCTCGATCGCGTACTGCTTGGCCGCCTCGGTGGGCAGCGCGGCCGGCACCTCGCCGCGCCGGGCGAGCTGGCGCAGCGTGGCTACCACGATCGACTCGGCGTCGACGTGGAAGTGCCGGCGCAGCGCGTGCCGGGTGTCGGACATGCCGAAGCCGTCCGTACCCAGGGACGTGTAGTCACCCGGCACCCAGCGCGAGATGAGGTCGGGCACCGCGCGCATGAAGTCGCTGACCGCGACCACCGGGCCGCCGGCCTCCTTCAGCACCCGGGTCACGTACGGCAGCCGCGGCTCCTCGCCGGGGTGGACCAGGTTGTACTCCTCGGCCTCCACCGCGTCGCGGCGCAGCTCGGTCCAGGAGGTGGCCGACCACACGTCGGCGGCGACGCCCCAGTCCTCGGCGAGCAGCCGCTGCGCCTTCAGCGCCCACTGCATGCCGGTGCCGCTGGCGAGCAGCTGCGCCCGGGGTGCGGTGTCGCCGCTGGCCGGGGTGGCCTGCGGCGCGGGCGAGTAGCGGTAGAGCCCGCGCAGCAGCCCCGCAACGTCCAGCCCGTCCGGCTGCGGCGGCTGGGAGATCGGCTCGTTGTAGACGGTCAGGTAGTAGATCAGGTCCTCCGGTGCGTCGCCGTACATCCGGCGCAGCGCGTCCTCCATGATGTACGCGATCTCGTACGCGAACGCCGCGTCGTAGGCGACCACCGCCGGGTTGGTGGCGGCGAGCAGCAGCGAGTGTCCGTCCTCGTGCTGGAGCCCCTCCCCGTTGAGCGTGGTGCGCCCGGCCGTGGCGCCCATCAGGAAGCCCCGGGCCATCTGGTCGGCCGCCGCCCACAGCCCGTCGGCGGTGCGCTGGAAGCCGAACATCGAGTAGAAGATGTAGACCGGGATCATCGGCTCGCCGTGCGTGGCGTACGACGAGCCGACCGCGGTGAACGAGGCCACCGAGCCGGCCTCGTTGATGCCCTCGTGCAGGATCTGCCCGCTGGTCGACTCGCGGTACGACAGGAACAGGTCGCGGTCGACCGGCGTGTAGTTCTGCCCGTGCGGCGAGTAGATCTTGGCGGTGGGGAACAGCGAGTCCATGCCGAACGTGCGGGCCTCGTCCGGGATGACCGGCACCCAGCGCCGGCCGATGCCCTTGTCCTTCATCAGGTCCTTGAGCAGCCGGACGAAGGCCATGGTGGTGGCCACCTTCTGCTTGCCCGAGCCGCGCTTGAGGTCGCGGTACGCGTCCGGCGGCGGCAGCTGCACGGCGACCGGCTCGGTGCGCCGGCTCGGCAGGTAGCCGCCGAGCGAGTCGCGCCGCTCGCGCAGGTAGGCGATCTCGTCCGAGCTCTCGCCCGGGTGGTAGTACGGCGGCAGGTACGGGTCGCGCTCCAGCGCCGAGTCCGGGATCTCCAGGTAGAGCCGGTCCCGGAAGGACTTGAGGCCGTCCAGGGTCAGCTTCTTCATCTGGTGCGTCGCGTTGCGCCCCTCGAAGTGCGAGCCGAGCGTCCAACCCTTGATCGTCTTCGCCATGATCACGGTCGGCTGCCCGGTGTGGTTGACCGCCGCGCGGTAGGCCGCGTACAGCTTGTGGTAGTCGTGCCCGCCCCGCTTGAGCCCCCAGATCTCCTCGTCGCTCATGTGCTCGACCATCTTGCGGGTGCGCGGGTCGCGACCGAAGAAGTGCTCGCGCACGTACGCGCCGGACTCCGCCTTGTAGGTCTGGTAGTCCCCGTCCGGCGTGGTGTTCATCAGGTTCACCAGCGCACCGTCGGTGTCCGCGGCGAGCAGCGGGTCCCACTCCCGGCCCCAGATCACCTTCACCACGTTCCAGCCGGCGCCCCGGAAGAACGCCTCCAGCTCCTGGATGATCTTGCCGTTGCCGCGTACCGGCCCGTCCAGCCGCTGGAGGTTGCAGTTGACCACGAAGACCAGGTTGTCCAGCTCCTCGCGGGCGGCGAGGCCGATCGCGCCGAGCGTCTCTGGCTCGTCCAGCTCACCGTCGCCGAGGAACGCCCACACCCGCTGCTGGGACGTGTCCTTGACGCCGCGGTGCTGCAGGTAGCGGTTGAACCTGGCCTGGTAGATCGCGTTCAGGCCGCCCAGCCCCATGGAGACCGTCGGGAACTGCCAGAAGCCGGGCATCAGCCGCGGATGCGGGTACGAGGGCAGCCCGGCCGGCTTGCCGTTGGGCAGCCGGTGCGACAGCTCCTGGCGGAACCCGTCCAGCTGCTGCTCGGTCAGGCGCCCCTCCAGGAACGCCCGGGCGTAGATGCCCGGGGAGGCGTGGCCCTGGAAGAAGATCTGGTCGCCGCCGCCGGGGTGGCCCGGCCCGCGGAAGAAGTGGTTGAACCCGACCTCGTAGAGCGAGGCCGCCGAAGCGTAGGTCGAGATGTGCCCGCCCACGCCGATCTCCGGCCGCTGGGCCCGGTGCACCATCATTGCGGCGTTCCACCGGATGTACGCCCGGATCCGCCGCTCCACGTGCTCGTCACCGGGGAACCACGGCTCCCGCTCGGGCGGGATCGTGTTGATGTAGTCGGTGGTGGTCAGCGGAGGCACGCCCACCTGCCGCTCCCGCGCCCGTTCCAGCAGGCGCAGCATCACGTACCGGGCGCGCTTGGCGCCGCGCTGGTCGATGAGTCCGTCGAACGACTCGACCCACTCGCTGGTTTCATCTGGGTCGATGTCCGGAAGCTGGCTCGGTAGGCCATCACTGATCACCGGGCGCTTGCGTTCCGTGGCCACAGGCTTTTCCTTGTCTTGGATGGTCAGGGTCCAGCCCCATCCTCCCTCGCGCTGCCCGCGGCGTCACCTCGGGCCCCACCCCCGGGCGGGTGGACGCCGGGCCGCTTGTGCTCTGCTCGCCTTGCTGGTGCAGTGCATAAGGACTGGACACAGGCCCCCACCGGGACGGAAAGGCCAGAGGCGACGCTGGCAGAATGCCGCCATGCGCAGCGAGGTGGTCACGGTACGGACGGGGTCGCGGCCAGCCATCGTGGACCTGACCAACCGGGCAGCCCAGTTCGTGGCCGGCGTGGCCGCCGCCGAGTCGCCCGACGGCCTGCTGCACGTCTTCGTCCCGCACGCCACGGCTGGCGTGGCGATCATCGAGACCGGGTCCGGCTCAGACCACGACCTGCTCACCGCGCTCGACGACGTGCTGCCGGCGGACGACCGCTGGCGGCACCGGCACGGCTCGGCCGGCCACGGGCGCGACCACGTCCTGCCCGCGTTTGTGGCGCCGTACGCCACCCTGCCGGTGCTGGGCGGCAAGATCGCCCTCGGCACCTGGCAGTCGATCTGCCTGGTCGACCCGAACGGTGACAACCCCACCCGGCAGGTCCGCTTCTCCTTCCTGCCCGGCTGAAGGGGGCCCCGGCTGAAGGGACCGCCCTGGCGTGAGCCCGGTGTGCTCAGGGCGCCTCAGACGTATCGGAAGTTCCACACCCCGGTCGGGTCGGCGAGCGGCTCCGGCACGTCGCGTTTTGCGTCCACCTCAAGCAGCTCCACCCGCTCGGACGGGCGGACGCGCTCGGGGAGCTGGCCGAACCGCAGCCGCCGGAACAGCTCGGCCTCTTCGTCTGACATCGGCCCGATCCGGTTCAGGTCCTGGTCCTGCCCGTCCACCCCTCCATCGTGCGGCACCCGCGCGACCGCGGCCACCGGCCGGTCAGACAGCTACGTCGCGCCGGGTGAACGCCCAGGTGCCGAGCAGCGCCAGCACCGCCGCCCCACCCGCCAGCAGCAGGCAGTCGCCGAGCTGCAACCCATGGCGCAGCGGGTCGCCGCCGGCGTACCAGTGGAACGGCGAGAGCCACCGCGTCCAGCGCAAGCTGTCGACCTGCGGCGCGACAACATGGGCCACGTACGCCAGCACGGCCACCGCGCCGCTGCCGGCGTACACCGCCGCCTTGCGCCCGGTGAGGCCGCCCAAGGCGAGGGCGAGCGCACCGAAGAACGCCCCCAGCAGCACCAGCTGCACCACCCCGGCGGCGAGGCGGCCGACCGGTATCTCGGTCAGCTGGGACGGCTCGCGCACCGCGAGCAGGGCGAGCAGGATCCCCAGCCCCACCACGACCAGGCTGACCAGTAGCGCGGCGCAGCGGTGCAGGGCGACCCGGGCCCGGCTGACCGGGTGCGCGAGCAGCAGGTCGAGCGTGCCCGCCTCCTCGTCCACGGCGATGGCCCGCCCGCCCATGGCGATCGCGCAGACCACCAGCAGGGCCGGGCCGAGCACGCCGAAGACGCTCCCGTTGAGGTAGCCGGCGGCGCTGCTGTCGAACTGGAGCGCCTCCATGATCCTCGTGTTTCGCGACTACGCGGCGGCTGCAGCGCAGGCCAGGGCGTAGTCGCGCAATAGTTCGGGGTCAGTCTGGCCT
>DASRIS010000030.1:0-5177 GCA_035649895.1 Micromonosporaceae bacterium
GCGGGAGCTGGCCAGGGCACGCTCCGCCGGGCCGGCCGGACTGGTCCTCGCCGGCCTGCTCGCCGCCTTCCTCGCCGTCCGGGCCTACCTCGCCACCCGGAGCCAGGTCTTCACCTCGTACGACACGTTCACGTACGCCTACCGGGGCGACCCGGGCGTGGACCGGGGTCCGCTGCTGTCCTTCACCGGGCACTCACCGCGGCTGTGGGGGGTGCCGCTGCTCTACGCGGCCCTGCCAACGGACGGGCTGCGGGCACTGGCCCAGTGGACCATCGGCACGCTCGCCTGGGGCACGCTCGCCTGGGCGGTGTGGTCGGTGCTGCGCACGCAGCCCGCCCGGGCCCTCGGCGCCGGCGGGGTGCTCCTTGTTGGGCTGATGCCGGCGGTCACCAGCTGGGACTTTGCGATCCTGTCCGAGTCGCTGTCGATCAGCCTGGCGGTGCTGACCCTCGCCCTGCTGCTGCGCTGGGCCACCACCGGCTCCGGACCGGCCCTGGCCGGGCTCACCGGGGCCGCGGTCTGGTGGACGTTCACCCGGCCGGAGATCCGGCTCCCGGTCGCCGTGCTCGCGCTGGTGCTGCTCGGGTACCTGGTCACGGACCGGCGCCGCCGCCGGGCGGCCGGGGCCGCCGTCGCCGTGCTGGCAGCGGCGCTCACCTGGGCCACCGTGGTCACCCCGGTGCACAGCGACACGTTCCAGCGCTGGAGCGCGACCGGCCTGACCCTGGACGAGCAGGGGCTGGTGTACCGGCTGCGGCTTGTCGTCCTGCCCGACCCGCAGATGAAAGCGGCCTACCAGAGCACGCTCGGCATGCCCGGGTGCCCCGGCGCCGAGCAGGTGGCCGCGGGGCCGGAGTGGGCCATCCCACGCTTCGCCGACGAGTACCGCCGCTGCCCCCAGCTACGCGCGTGGGGGCGGGCCGAGGGGGTCGGCTCAGGATTCCGGTTCGCCCTCGCCGAACCGCGGCAGTACGCGCACTACGTGCGTGGTGTGGCGCCCAGGTCGCTCGCTGGCGCGGCGTACGCCCGTACCCCGTCGGTTGTGCCCCGGTCGCTGGAGCGGGCGGTGTTCCCGCAGCGCGAGCGGGTGGTCCTGGTCGTGCTCGGCGGCCTGGTGGTGGCCGGCCTCGCCGCTCTCGCCGCCGGTGCCTGGCGGCGCCGGCGCCTGCCCCTGCTCGCCGCCGTCGGGGTTGCGGGGCTGGCCGCCGGGGTGCTCGTCGCCGAGCTGATGTACACCGCGGGCGAGTACGGCAGGTTCGGCATCCAGGAGGCGGTCCTGCTCCGGCTGGCGGTGCTGCTGCTCGCCGCGGTCGCCGTGGACGCGCTGACCGAGCGGCTCGCCGGGGACCGCACCCGGCCGGCCGGGCCCAGCGCCGTGCCCGCGCCGCCGGAGCGTGAGGCTGCCGGGCAGGGGTTGCGGCGGCGTGATTGGATACCGACGCACGCACCCCACGACCCGCACACGGACCAGGAGGAGCCGGCTCATGGCCGACGAGATCCGAGCTGAGATGGTGGCGAACGTCTGGAAGGTCGTCGCCAGCGCGGGCGACGCCGTCTCCGAGGGCGACACGCTGGTGATCCTCGAGTCGATGAAGATGGAGATCCCGGTGGTCTCCGAGTCGGACGGGGTAATCACCAAGATGGCCGTGCACGAGGGTGACGTGGTCCAGGAGGGCGACCTCATCGCGATCGTGGAGTGACCTGTGGAGGTCCGCGTCCGCCCCGCCCGGCCGGCGGACTACGCCGCGGTGGCCCGGCTGACCGTTGCCGCGTACCACGCGGACGGCCAGCTCGCCGAGGAGACCGGCGGGTACGCGGACATGCTGGCCGACGTGGCGGCCCGGGCCGAGGCGGGTGAGCTGCTGGTCGCCGCGGACGACGGCACCGGCCAGGTGCTCGGCGCGGTCACCTACTGCCGGCCCGGCTCCGCATACTCCCAGCTCGCCCGCGAGGGCGAGGGGGAGTTCCGGATGCTCGCGGTGGACCCGGCCGCCCAGGGCCAAGGCGTCGGCGCGGCTCTGGTGCGGGCCTGCCTGGCCCGGGCCGAGAACCACGGATGCGCCGCGGTGGTGATCTGCTACCGGGACTTCGCGGAGGCGGCCAGGCGGCTCTACACCCGCCTCGGGTTCGTCCGGGACCCGGGCCGGGACTGGTGTCCGCTCCCCGACGTGCGCCTGCTCGCACTGCGGGTCGCGCTGCCGGCTCACTCCGGCGACGTACCGTAGGACGCGGTAGCCGGCCGAGCATCCAGGAGTGACCGTGACACAGCAAGACGTCGCGTACGCCAGCCGGCGCGAGCTGCGCGTCGTGCTGCCCGGCCTGATGCTCGCGATGCTCCTCGCGATGCTCGACAACATGATCATCGGTACCGCGATGCCGCGCATCGTGGGCGAGCTCGGTGGGCTCGCGCACCTGTCCTGGGTGGTGACCGCGTACGTGCTGGGCACGACCGTGTCCACGCCGATCTGGGGCAAGCTCGGCGACCTGTACGGCCGCAAGGGCATCTTCCTTACCGCGATCGTCATCTTCCTGGCCGGGTCGGCCCTGTCCGGCGCGGCTGCGGACATGGGCCAGCTGATCGGGTTCCGCGCGGTGCAGGGGCTGGGCGCGGGCGGCCTGATGGTGAGCGCGTTCGCGATCATCGGGGACCTGCTCCCACCTCGCGAGCGCGGTCGCTACCAAGGCCTGATGGGCGGGGTCATGGCCATCGCCATGATCGCCGGCCCGCTGGTCGGTGGCTTCATCACCGACCACCTCTCCTGGCGGTGGGCGTTCTACGTCAACCTGCCGCTGGGCGGGCTGGCCCTGCTGACCCTCATGGCGACGCTGCGCCTGCCCAGGTACCGGACCGAGCACCGGATCGACTGGCTGGGCGCCGCGCTGCTCTCCGTCGCCATCACCGGACTGGTGCTGATCACGACGTGGGGCGGCACCGAGTACCGCTGGGCCTCCGCCCAGATCCTCGGTCTCGCCGTGCTGGCGCTGGCCGCCCTCGCCGCCTTCGTGGCCGTCGAGCGCCGAGTCGCCGAACCGATCCTGCCCCTAAAGCTGTTCGCCAACCGCAACTTCAGCCTGGTCGCCGCCATCGGCTTCCTGGTCGGCTTCGCCATGTTCGGGGCGATCACCTTCCTCCCGCTCTACCAGCAGACCGTGCAGGGGGCCTCGGCGACCGCCAGCGGCCTGCTCCTGCTGCCGATGATGGGTGGGGTGCTGGTCACCTCGATCGTGGTCGGCCGGATGATCACCAAGACCGGCCGGTACCGCGCGTTCCCGGTGGCGGGCGGAGCGGTCATGACGGTCGGCATGGGCCTGCTGAGCCTGCTGGACGTCGGTACCACCAAGCTGACCTCCGCGCTCTACATGGTCGTTCTCGGCGCAGGCATGGGCCTGCTCATGCAGACCACGATGCTGATCGCGCAGAACAGCGTCACCCAGCGGGACCTGGGCGTGGCGAGCAGCACCGCGACGTTCGTACGCTCCATCGGCGGCTCGTTCGGCGTCTCCCTGTTCGGCGCGATCTTCACCGACCGGCTGCGTACGGACGTGACGGCACGGCTGGGCCCGGAGGCGGGCGCCCAGCTGAGCGGCGGCGGTGGCAACCTCGACCCGGCCGCTCTGGCCGCGCTTCCAGCACCGGTCCGGGAGGGCTTCCTGCACGGCATCGCGTACGGCCTCTCCGGTGTCTTCGCCTGGAGCGTCCTGCTCGCCGTCGCCGTGCCGGTGCTCGCGTGGTTCATCACGCACGTGCCGCTGCGCGGCTACGACACGGCGACGCCCGCCGGCCCCGCAGACGAGGCACCTGACGAGGCCCTGGCCCGCGCCGGCGGCTCCGCCGTCCACTGACGAGGCTCCACCGTCCACTGACGAGGCTCCACCGTCCACTGGCGTGCCAGCGGCGCTGGCTTTGACCACCCGCTGCCGCATCGGCTGCGGCTGGTGTCGCCGCTCCAGCCATACCGCAACCGGCCGATGCCACCTCCCGGCCACGCTCGGCCCAGCATCCGGCGCCGCCTCGAGCTCCGCCCGCCGCTCGTACCAGCGCTCGTTCACGCTCGTATCACGCTCGTACCAGCGCTCGTGCCAGGTCTGTGAACTCGAGTCCGGTCCACAGCTCGCGCTGGGTCTGGCTCCGCTCCCCATCAAGATCACGATTTTTGCACCGAATATGCAGTCTCGCTCAACACTTCCCACTGAGATCGTGATCATGGCGGTGGTGCGGCGCTCAAGGGGTCGAGCTGGCAGTCGTAAAAAGGATTTTATGGACAAAGGTGGTGAGTGGCCTGTCGTGCGGCGCCACGGCAAGCGCCTTCACGGGCGGACCGCGGCTGTCGTGGCCTTGATCATCGCAACTACAGTGTAATTGGGGCTACGGATGCCATGTAATAGCCCAATATCACTGAAACTGAGATGATCAAGGTGCTCTCCCCGGCGCCACGCCGCTCGTAGCGCAATAAATGCAAGAATGCGCAGATGACAGAACCCGGCCACGGCATGGCGGCAGACCTCGCCGAGCAGCCGGAGGTGCTGGCCCGCCTGCTGGAGCCCGCCCACAGCGGCGCGATCGCCAAGGTCGCCGCGGCCATCGCCGAGCGAGCGCCGCGACACGTGGTCCTTGCCGCACGGGGGACCTCCGACCATGCGGCGCTCTACGGGGCCTACCTCGCCGAGATCCGGCTCGGGCTGCCGGCCGGGTTGGCGTCGCCCAGCACGGTCACCCTCTTCGGGGCCCGCCCGGACCTGCGCCACGCACTGGTGATCGGCGTCTCGCAGAGCGGTGGCTCGCCGGACCTGACCGAGGTGGTACGGGTGGCCCGCGATACCGGTGCGCTCACCCTCGCGGTCACCAACGACCCGGACTCGCCGCTGGCGGCGGCGGCCGAGCTCGCCATCGACATCGCGGCCGGGCCGGAGCGGGCGGTGGCGGCGACCAAGACCTACACCGCCCAGCTGCTCGCGCTGCTGCTGCTGGTCGAGGGGGTCAGGGCCGGCGGCGCGCTGCCCGGCGCCGAGCGGGCCGCGCTGGATGGCCTGCCCGCGCTCGCCACCGAGGTCCTGGCCGATCCCACAGCCGTCGAGCTGGCCCCGCGCTACCGGTTCGCCGGCCGGCTGGTGACCACCGGCCGCGGGTACGCGTACCCGACTGCCCGGGAGGCCGCGCTCAAGCTGATGGAGACCTC
>DASRIS010000031.1:0-4774 GCA_035649895.1 Micromonosporaceae bacterium
CCCCGAGCCGGTGCTGGCAGCCCGGCCGGGGGTGGGGTGGGACTCGGTCCGGGTAGGGATGGGCCCGCCGCCGCTGGAGACGCCGCACGGCTGGCTGGGCTTCTACCACGGGGTGAAGTGGGTCGTCGACGGCCTGGTCTACCGGGTGGGGCTGGTGCTGCTCGACCCCGAGAACCCGGCCGTCGTGCTGCGCCGCAGCGACGACTGGATCCTCTCTCCGGAAGCCAGCTACGAGGTCTCCGGCAACGCCCCCAACGTGGTGTTCCCGACCGGGCTCGTGCACGACAAGGCCACCGACCAGCTACGGCTGTACTACGGTGCAGCCGACTCCGGCGTGGCCGTGGCCACGGCGACGCTCTCCGACGTGCTGAGCTACGCCCTGGCCTGCCCGCCATACGACCCCGCCCGGGTGTGGTGACCGCCTGGGGCGGATGCTCAGCCGTGCTGGTGGCGCGGTCTCTCATCCCTGCTGGCGGGCGATGAGCACCGGGCAGCCGGCGTTGTAGATCAGGTGCTGGGTGGTCGAGCCGAGCAGCAGTCCGGTGAAGCCGTGGGAGCCTCGGCTGCCGAGCACCATCAGCTGGGCACGGTATGACAGGTGGGTCAGGTAACCGGTGGCGGACCCTTGGAGGAGCACGTACTCCACGGCCACCTGAGGGTAGTGGCGGCGCCACGGGGCGACGGAGCCGACCAGCTCGGCGCGCCGCTCCTCGCGGTCGTGACGCGCCTTCATCCTGGGGTACACGCGAGCGGCCACCAGACCGCAGCCACGGGCGGCGGCCTGCGCAAAGCCCTGCGGGATGACCAGCGTGGCCGACCTCGAGCCGTTGACGGCCATCACGACCGGGTCGGTTGGCCGGGCCTCACCGCGCACCACCGCCACCGGGCAGGGGGCGTGGGTGGCGATCCGCAGGCTGACCGAGCCGAGGGGCAGGTTGGCGAAGCCACCCCGGCCCCGGTGGCCCACCACGACCAGCCGCGCCTTCTCGGCGGCGTTGAGCAGCGCGGCGGTCGCAGCGCCAGGGACAGTCGTACCGACGACACCGACGCCGGGCGCCCCCGCCTTCACCTCGGTCACCGCCTGGTCGATGACGGCGACCGCCTGCGCCCCCGTCAGCTGCGGCGCACCTGCGGTGGATAGGAGCCCCGCACCAGCCCGGTCCTCGTAGGCGACCACGACGTGCACCTGTCCACCGCTGCGGCGGGCCTCCTCAACGGCCCACCGGAGCGCCTGCCGGCTGGACTCTGAACCGTCCACGCCGACCACGACATCGGCCACCTCCATCAGCTCCGCCTCCTCGTTCCGATCCGGCCTTCGACGTCCCTTTCTCGGCCACCGGCGGTGGTCCCTGCGGCTTGCTGGCACGGCGTAAAGCTGGACAAAATGGTCCGGTGAACCCGGCGGGCGCTGGTCTCCCCCCCCGGGTGGCTTTCCCCGACCTGGTCAGCTTCGAACATGAGGCATCCCCAAGAACAGGGTCTAAGGTCACCGAGGCGCCCTGGCACACGCGGTTGGCGTGGGCCTGGGACGGCCGGTGGGGCAGTGCACGGTGACAACATCGCAGCATGCAGCCTGGGCAGCCGCTAGCTAGGGCATCGCCTCCCGGCCGGCGTACGAGAACAGCCGCGAGGGCGTGAGCCTGAGCCAGCACGCCACCCACGACGGGTCCTCCACCCGCTCGACCAGACCGGCGGGGGCGGCGTCGAGCCCGACGACCGCAGCCGCCCCTTCGATGCTGACAACCGCGTGGCGGTCGCCTTCGCCTTCGGCGACGACCAGCGAGAGCCAGGGCCGGCCCTGGACGTTCCTCGCCCGCACCGAGCCGGCCATCGTGGGCAGCCAGAACGTGGCTCCGACCCGGAAGTAGGAGGTCATGGCGGCGTGCGGGCGACCGTCCGGGCGGGTGGTCGCGGCCACCGCGAACCGATGGCCGTCGAGGAACCGCGCCAGCTGCGGCCCGGTCAGCCGGTGCCCGGCAGGGAACGAGGAGCTAACCGCCGGGCCGGCACGGGCGAACGACCGGTCCTGGAGTTCCTCGAGCTCGTCCGGCACAGTCCTATCCGTACCGGCTATGCCGCGACCGCGCAAGAGCGCACCGTACGGCCGCGGCTACGACCGCAGGCCGGTGTAACGGGTCGCCTCGTCTAGGCGAGGGGCCGCCAGAGCGCGGCCAGCGGGGCCGAGGCCGGCGAGCAGAACCAAGCCGGCGGTCGCGGCCGGCGCCGCAGCTGACAGCCGGTGGGGTTAGCCCGGGACAGCCGCGCCGTTGTATTCGCCGCAGCATCGCGACGGCGGCGACCAACCCGCCGCTGGCCATACCGAGCCAGCTCAGCACGGTCTCCCCGGCCAGTCCTGCGGACAGGGTCAGCAGCAGGCCCAGCCTGGCGGCAGCGCGGTCCGGTCCGTCGCGGGGTCAGGGCGCCAGGTCCCGGCGCCGGAACAGTGCCATTCCGGCCGCCGAGAGCACCGCCGCCACAGCCAGCAGGGCCAGGATCGGTCCGGGGGTGGCCTGCGCTGCCGGGATCGCCGGAACGTGGGTGAAGGGCGACAGGTCGCGTACTGGCTGGGGCAGCCCGAGCACGTTTCCGAGCAGGCCGCAGGCGAGGCTGACCACCAGAGCGGCCCAGGCCAGCGCGACCACCAGCCGGGGGAGCCCGCCGAAGGCCAGCACCACGAAGCCGGCCACGGTGAGCGCCGCCGGCAGCTGCGCCAGGCCGGCCGCGCTCAGGGTGGCCACCCCTGTGTCGCCGCCTCCGGCGGCGTCCGCGACCCCGGCGCTGAGGCCGGCGACCAGCAGCATCGCCGCCGCCCCGCCGACCGCGCAGGCCAGGTGGGAGGCGACCCACCGGACCCGGCCGACCGCCGTGGCCAGCACCGCCTCCGCCGGCCCGCCGGTCTCCTCGGAGCGCAGCCGCAGCAATGCCTGTACGACGAAGCCGGCGGCCAGCGCGCCAAATATGTTCATCATCCCGGCGAAGTACACGTCGACCAGGTCGGCGGCCTTGGTGCCGGCGAGCTGGGCCATCAGGTCGGCAACGCCCTGGCTGGCGGAGAACGTCTCGTTGACCGCGCTGCCGAGCGAGCCGACCCCGAGGCCGAACGCGGCGCTGCCGGCCACCCAACCGAGTGTCGTGCCGCGGTTCAGCCGCCACGCCAGCCCGACCGGGCTCCGCAGGGCGCGGGAGGCGGCTGCCGGGCCGGGCCGGTCGGGGACCAGGCCGGCACCCAGGTCCCGCCGGCTGGCCAGCGCGAACGCCACGGCCGCGGCGACGATGAGCAACGCGACCGGCAGCGCAGGCACCCACCAGCGCTCCTGGCCGTACGGGCGGACCTGGATGCCCCAGCCGATCGGGGACAGCCACGACGGCCAGGCGCTGACAACCTGGATGCCGTCGGGTGCCCGCCGGCCGAGCGCGTCTCCGGCGCCACGGACCAGGAAGGCGGCCGCGACGGCCGTGGCGGCGCAGGCGTTCGCAGCGCGGGAGCTGTGGAAGAGCTGGGCGGTGACCGCCGCGATGCCGGCGAAGGCCATGCCGGTCGCGGCGCACGCGGCACCGAACGCCACCGCGCCGTCGACCGGCAGGCCGGCGGCGAGCAGGATGCCGGTCTGCACCGCGCCGAACAGCAGGTCGGTGCCGATCGTCACGGCCAGCGCGGCGGCGAGGAGAGCGTGCCGGCCGACCCGGGCAGCGCCGATCATCTCGGCCCGACCGGTCTCCTCGTTCTGCCGGGTGTGCCGGACCAGCGTGACCGTGCTCAGCAGCGCCACCAGCACCAGCGTGGCCGTGAAGTTGCGGAAGCTCACCAACGCGCCGGTGTCGGTGCCCACCGGCACGCCGCGCATCACCAGGACGGCAGGGCTGCCGCCGGCGGCCCGGAGCCCGTTGGTCCGGTCAGCCTCGGTCGGGAACTCGTCCACGACGGCGGCGACGGCCGCGGCCAGGAGGACGGCCGAGCCGGCGACCCAGCCCGTCAGCTGGAACCGGTCGCGGCGTAGGGCCAGCCTGACCAGATGGCCGGTGCCCGTGTAGGCGCTCATCGGGGCGCCCTGGCCGCAGGCGCCGCGCTGACCTGGTCCGACGCGACGCGGACCGGTGTGGCCTGGTCCGGGGTGGTCAGCGAGTGCGAGCAGAAATCCACCAGCCCTCGGCGCATCCGCGCTTGGCCGTTCAGAGTGCGCATGTCGACCCCTAACACCCAGGGCAGCTGCTCAGCAAGGTACTCCTCGCCGGGCCGGTGCGGTCGACCACGGCGATGACCCCAGCCGTGAAGCACGTGGCGCAGGCGGCGACCAGCGCACACGCCTGCCAGCTAAGCCGCGGTGAGGTCATAAAGATCGGCCGGTCTTCGGCTGTTGCGGGAACGCCGCCGCGCCGCGGACCTTGCCACATCAGCTCCTGGAAGTTCGGCCCGGCACGGGTGGGTCGTTGCGACGAGTGGCGGCGCGTGAGTGGTGCTCCACTAGGGACTCCTGCACCGCCGCGGGGCGGGTGCGCGCGCCCGGCCCGGGTGGTGTCCCCGGTGCCGGCCGCGCACCGCGGGCCGGCGCGTCGAAGGGGCCCTCGTCGAGGCGGGACCTCCGGCAGGGGCCGGGGTGAGCACGCCGGCCAGCAGTGGGTGCGTCCGGCTCGCCGAGGCGCCTGTGGGCCAGAGCCGCTGCGTGCGTGCGGCCAGCTCCCAGGCCCGTCCGGTGGTGCCGCGCCGCATCGCCCGGTGTGCCGCCAGCGCGAGCGCGGTGCACGCCGCGACCAGGTACGGTTGCCCGTCCTGGTG
>DASRIS010000032.1:0-8639 GCA_035649895.1 Micromonosporaceae bacterium
CTGGTGGTTCGGTTGGCGGGAGCTGGTCGTGGCGAGCGGGGTGGGGGCCCTGGTGCTCGGGCTCTCGGCCCTGTACCTGGTCGGCGCCCGGGCCGGCGAGATCCAGCTCCAGCCGGAGCCCTCTCGGCTGCGGGCCGGCGACCCGGCGGGCCACTGCCTGCTCACGGTGGTGGCGCCCCGAGGCCACCACGTGCCGCCGAACCGCATCGAGGTGCCGATCCGCGTCGGAGGTGCGGCGGCGCCACCGTACCCGGTAGATGTCGCCCGCGTGCCGGCCGGTGGCCGCAGTGCGCCTCTGGCGCTGCCGGTCCCGGCCGACCGTCGCGGTGTGGTCGTGGTCGGGCCGGCGTCGGTCGTGCGCGCGGACCCGTTCGGCCTGCTGCGGCGGGTGCTCGCCCGGAGCGCAGGCATCGAGGTGTACGTGCATCCGCAGACCGTGCGCGTGGAGCCCACCGGCGCGGGCCTGCTGCGCGACCTCGAAGGCAGGGCCAGCCGGACGCTGTCCGCCAGCGACGTGGCGTTCTACGCGCTGCGGGACTACGTGCCCGGTGATGACCTCCGGCACGTCCACCCGCTGACCTCCGCTCGCGTACGGCGCCTGGTGGTGCGCCAGTTCGTCGACACCCGGACGGCACACCTGACGATCATCGTGAGCGGGGCACCGGCCGAGTACGGCGACGTCGACGAGTTCGAGGTGGCGCTGTCGGCCGGGGGCTCGCTGGCGCTACGGGCGGTCGACGACGGTCAGCGTGTATCGGTCGTCGCGGCCGGGCCAACGGTCGCGACGCACTCGCGGCGGTCCCGGCCGCTCGTCCTCGACGGGCTCAGCCGGGCCGAGCTCGGCGCGCCGGACAGCAGCCTGGTCCGGCTGGCGTCGCACGCGCGGCAGGCCGTACCGGCGACCAGCCTGGTCCTGCTCGTCGCCGGCACCCCGTTGACCATCGCCCAGCTGGGCCGGGCCGCCGTCCGGTTCGGCCCGGACGTACGGGTGGTCGGGCTGCGGGTGGCTCCCGCGGACCCACCGGCTGCCCGCCGCGCGGGCCAGCTTGCCCTGGTGACCATATCCAGCCTCGCCGACCTGCGGTCGGCGCTGCGCGCGGCGGTCCAGGAATGAGGCGGCGCATCGTCGACACGGCGGCACTGGCCATCCTGGCCGCCCTCGCGCTGGCCGGGTTCCGTACTGTCTATATAGGACAGACTTATCTCCTGGCCGGGCTCGCCGGCCTGGCCCTCGGCGTCGTGGCCGCCCTTCTCGGCCGGCGGTACGCCCTGCCGGTCGCCGCCAGCACGGCCGGTGCGGTCATTGCCGGGCTTCTGCTCGCCGGACCGGTCGTGCTCCGCGAGACGGTCCGGTGGGGCGTCCTACCAACCGCCGCGACGGGCCGCGGCATCGTCGCCGGGGTCGGTTCGGGCTGGCGGGACCTGTTGACGACGCTGCCGCCGGTACCCGACCACGGCCCCCTCCTGCTCGTCCCGTACGTCTGCGGGCTGGCCGTCGGGCTCGCCGGCACGCTGCTCGCCGGGCTCCGGGCCCCGGCGGCGCCGCTCCTCGCGCCAGCGGCGCTGCTCGCCACCACAATCCTGTTCGGCACCGCGGAACCGGCCCAGGTCCTGCTCCAGGGTGCGGGGTTCGCCGCGGTGGCCGTGGCGTGGGTCGCCGCCCGGCAGGGTGGGGTGGTGGCGAGCCAACGTACCCGGATGGCTCGCTGGACCCGGCCCCTGGGTGCGCTGGCGGTCCTGGCCGTTGCGGCGACCGCCGCGTACGCCGCGCCGGTCGACCCCGTGCGGCCGCGCTTCGTGCTCCGTGAGCACGTGACACCGCCGTTCGACCCCAGCCAGTACCCGAGCCCGCTGGCCGCCTTCCGCCGGTACGAGATCGCGCTGAAGGACCGGACCCTTTTCACGGTCCATGGCCTGCCTCCTGGTACCCGGCTCCGGCTGGCGGTCATGGACCTGTACGACGGCGTCGTCTGGAGCGTCGCCGGCGGCGCGACCGCCACGACCGGGTCCGGCGTGTTCGAGCGGATCGGCGCCCGGGTGCCCGGTACCAGAGCCGGCCCGAGCGCCGATCTCGACATCACGGTCAGAGACCTCGACGGCGTCTGGCTACCGGGTGCGGATGCCCTCCACGAGGTCGCCTTCACGGGACAGCGCTCGACCGACCTTGCGGCCACACTGCGGTACAACCGGTCGACCGGGGTCGCGGTCGTACCTGCGGGGCTGCGCTCCGGCGACGCGTACCACCTCCGGGCCCGGCTGGTCCCGCCGACGTCCGCGCCGGCGGTGGCGGGCCGGCCGGCGGCCGCGATGATCCTGCCGGACCCGGTCAACGTGCCCGACGAGGTCGCGGTCGCGGCCGTGGAGTGGGCCGCGGGTGCGACCGGCCCGGTCGCGCAGATGCAGGCCCTGGTCAACAAGCTGCGCGCCGGTGCATTCAGCGACGGGACGAACACCGCCGGCGTGTCGGTACGGCCGGGCCACGGTGCCGGTCGGCTGCGCGAGTTCCTGACCGCAGACCAGCTCGTGGGCGACGCCGAGCAGTACGCGGCGACGCTGGGCCTGCTCGCGCGGGCACTCGGGCTTCCGGTGCGAGTCGTGCTCGGCGTCCAGCCGCCGGGCGGGTTCACGGGCGACGTGACCGGCGCGATGGTGACGGCGTGGGTCGAGCTCGCGGTCGACGGGGCCGGTTGGGTGCCGTTCGACCCGACGCCGCCCCGCACGAACAAGCCGGATCCGCCGCAGCCGCGCCAGGAGCCCGATGGGACGAGCGAGGTCATCCAACCGCCCGTTGTCGTGGCCGCGCCGCCGGAGCAGCTGCCGGCTCCGGACACGGGCAACAACCCGCCGCCCCCGCCGCCCGAGCCACCGCCCCCGATCTGGTTGGTTGTCCTGCTGGCCGTCCTCCGGTACGCCGGGCCGCCCGCGCTGGCGATCGGGGCGTACGCGGGGCTGGTAGCCGGCCTCAAATGGCTGCGTCGCCGGCGACGGCAGCGACGCGGGTCGCCAAGCGACCGGATGGCGGGCGGCTGGGCGGACGCCATGGACCGGCTGCGCGACCTCGGCATCGCCGCGCCGGTGCGGGGCGGCACCCGTCTGGCGCGGGCGGCCGGCCTGGCGGCGGTCGACCGGGCGGTCCCCTACGCCGGCGTGACCGCGGTGACACTCGCCGAAGCGGCCGACGAGGCGGTGTTCGGCCCCGGCGGCCCCGAGCGGCCCGACATCGTCCGGTACTGGGCGCAGGTCGACCGGTACGTCCACGCCGTCGCCGCCAGCCGCCCGCGCCTGCGCCGCCTTACCGCGGCGATGAACCCCAGCTCGCTCCGGCCGGCCAGGTCCGCGGTCACCCACATCCAGCAGCGGCAAGGAGTACGCCGGTGACGCTGTTCAAGCTGACCTACCACCGACCCGGTGGCGACGAGGTGGACCTGCTGGTCCGCGCCGACCCGGGATCGACGGTAGGTGCCCTGGCCGACGCGGTCGCTCTGCGCGATCCGCAGGCGTCCGGCAGCGGCATGCCGATGACGCTGGCTCAGCAGGTCGCCGGCCGCGCCGCCGTGCTGCCGGCGGAGGCGCCGCTGGACGCGTGCGGGCTGCGGTCCGGATCGGTGGTGACCCTGCTGCCGGCCGGCGCGTACCCCCCGGATCCGGCGCTGGACCGGGACGTTGCCGTGCTGCGCGTCGTCGAGGGCCGCGATGCCGGGCTCAGCGTGCCCCTGCGCCCGGGCGGAACGACCATCGGCCGGGACCCGGCGTGTGACATCCAGCTCACCGACCCCCAGGTGTCCAAGCGGCACGCGCGCATCGACGTCGGATCGACCGTCGAGATCGTCGACCTCAACTCGACCAACGGGGTACTCGTCGGGGGTGGCCCGGTGAGCCGCGCCCGGCTGGGCCCGGACGACACCGCGGTCCTCGGGGACACCCGGGTCGCGGTGACGACACAGGGTACGCTCACCGGCTCCCGGCTCGGCGCGGTGGTCGAGTTCAACCGCTCGCCCCGGCTCGACCCGCGGCACGCCGGCGTGGAGCACGAGGCGCCCGTGCCGCCGCGCCGGCCGGCGGTCCGGCGGTTCCCCGTCGTCGCGATGCTCATACCCCTGCTGGCCGGGATCGGCCTGTACTGGTTGACGGGCTCGCTGTTCGCTCTGGTCTTCGTGGCACTCAGCCCGCTCATGGTAGGAGGGTCGTACGCCGAGGAGGCGTACTCGAACCGGCGCGCGTACCGGACCGACGTCGCCGCGTTCCGGCAGGCGTTGGCGAGCTTCAACGCCTTGCTCCACGCGGCCGCCGACGTCGAGGCGACCCGGCGGCGGGCGGAGCATCCCTCCACCGTGGAGCTGGTGGAGGCCGCGCAACGGCGTACCCCGCTGTTGTGGACGCGACGGCCGGAGCACGAGAGCTTCCTGGAGCTGCGGCTCGGTCTTGGCCGGCTGCCGTCGCGTGACACGGTCGTCCTGCCCCCGCGCGGTGAGACACCGGCCGACCTGTGGCGTGAGCTGCGCGACGTGGTGGCCCCATATGCGATGGTCCCGGATGTCCCGGCGGTCGCGCGCCTGCGCGAATGCGGTGCGCTCGGCATCGCCGAGGCGAGCCGTAGCCGCGGCGTCGCGTACGGCATCGTGGCCCAGCTCGTCGTCCTGCACTCGCCGGCAGAGCTCGTCCTCGCCGCCGTCACGTCGGCGACCTCGGCGCCGTTCTGGGACTGGCTCAAGTGGCTGCCGCACACATCGTCGTCGACGAGCATGCCGCGTTCGCCGTTCGGCTGCGCGCAGCTGACCGCTGGCGGCGCCGCGTCCGTCGCGCTGATCGGGGAGCTGGACGAGCTGGTCGCGCAGCGGTCCACCGCGGCGGGCGTTGACGAGGCGCCGCTGCCGGCCATCGTGGTCCTCGTCGAGGACGACACCGACGCCGACCGCCGCCGCCTGGTCGACCTGGCTGAGCGGGGACCCGCGTGCGGGATCCACATGATCTGGGTTGCGCCGAGCGTCGAGAGGCTGCCGGCGGTCTGCCGTACCTATCTCGACGTGGATGCCGAGCGTGCGGTGGCCGGCTTCGTGCGGGAGGGCGCCGCCGTCGGACCGGTCACCGTCGAGCGCCTGGGCCGCGAGGCGGTCCCAGCGTTGGGGCGTTCGCTCGCGCCGGTCGCGGATGCCGGCGCGCGTATCGACTCCACGGCCGACCTGCCGCGCTCGGTGTCGTTCCTGGCGCTCGCGAACGCGCCGGTCGGCGGTTCCCCCGAGGCGGTGCTCGAGCGGTGGGCCGAGTCGGGTTCGCTGCCCGGCTGCCGCTGGGACGGCACCCGAGCGCCGGGCCTGCAGGCACTGGTCGGAGCGACCGGCAGTGGTGACCCGTTCGCGCTCGACCTTCGGACCCACGGCCCGCACGCTCTGGTCGGCGGGACCACCGGCGCCGGCAAGAGCGAGCTGCTGCAGTCCTGGATCCTGGGCATGGCGACGGCCTACAGCCCGCGGCGGGTGACGTTCCTGCTCGTGGACTACAAGGGTGGCGCCGCGTTCGGTGCGTGCGAGAAGCTCCCGCACACGGTCGGGCTGGTGACCGACCTGACCCCGCACGACGTCGACCGGGCTCTGGCGTCACTCCACGCCGAGCTGAGGAGACGCGAGAAGTTCCTCAAGGACCTGGGCGCGAACGACCTGGGCGGCGTGGTCGAGGTACCAGGCGAGCCGCCACGGCTCGTGGTCGACGTGCCGGGCGCACCGCCGCGGCTCGTCATTGTCGTCGATGAGTTCGCCGCGCTCCGGATGGATGTTCCAGAGTTCGTCGACGGGGTGATCGACGTGGCGCAGCGCGGGCGCTCGCTCGGGCTGCACCTGATCCTGGCGACCCAGCGCCCGGCCGGCGTGATCACCGACAGCCTGCGTGCCAACACCAACCTACGCATCGCCCTGCGCATGGCGGACGAGGGCGACAGCGTCGACGTCCTGGGCGTACCGCTGGCGGCTGGCTTCGAGCCGGACATCCCGGGCCGGGCTGCCGTCAAGACCGGGCCGGGGCGGCTGGTCACGTTCCAGACCGCGTTCGCGGGCGGCCGCACGACCGGCGAGCCGGCGCCACCACAGCTGGCGATCGCTACCCTGGGGTTCGGGCCGGGCGAGGCGTGGGCGGAGCCGGAACGTTCCGGACCGTCCATCCACAATGGACCTAGTTCGACCGATATTGTTCGCATCGTGGAGACGGTCGGCTCCGCGATGCGCCGGACGGGCATGGACGAGCCGGAGCGACCGTGGCTGGCGCCGCTCCCTGCGTACCTTGAGCTGAGGACCCTGCTGGGCAAGCCGGCGGCCGGCGACGCGCCGATCGTGTTCGGGCTTCGCGACCTGCCCCACGCGCAGGACCAGCCGCTGGCCGTCTTCGAGGCCGACCGGGATGGGAACCTCGTCGTCTTCGGCACCGGTGGCACTGGGAAGAGCACGCTCCTGCGTACCGTCGCGCTCTCCGCCCTGCAGACCGACCCGGGCGGGGTCCGCGTCTACGGGATCGAGTACGGCGGCCGGGGTCTGGCGATGCTGACCGCACTGCCGCAGGCGGTGGTCGTCCGGGGGGAGCGGGACGACGAGGTGACGAGCCTGCTCACGATGACGCTCGCCGAGATCGAGCGGCGCGTGGCCGACCACGCCCGGGTAATGGTCAGCAGCCTCTCGGAGTACCGTCGCGCCACCGGCGCCACCGGCGAGTGCCGCATCATCCTGCTGGTAGACGGGATCGGAGCGTTCCAGCAGGCGAACCCGGCCGGCGTGGGCATCGGCAACGCCGAACGGCTGCTGCAGATCGCCACCGAGGGCCGGTCGGTGGGGGTGCACCTCGTACTGTCCGCGGACCGGCCGGGCGCGGTGCCCACGGCGCTGCTGTCGGCACTGCCGCGGCGGGTCATCCTGCGTCAGGCCGGCGACCAGGACTACGCCGTGCTGGGCATCCGGCCGCAGTCGCTTCCGCCCGACGCGCCGCCCGGTCGTGGCCTGTTCGGAGGTGAGGAGGTCCAGGTGGCGGTCCTCGGCGGCGCCGAGGTCGCCGAGCAGGACGCGGCGGTCTCCGCGCTCGGCAGGCGCTGGCGGGACGTGGCCCCGGCGCCGGCGGTCCGGGTCCTGGAGCCGCGTATACCACTGCCCACTCTGGACCGTAGTGCGAGCGGGACGCCGGTGTTCGCGGTGGCCAAGGACACGCTCGAGCCGGTCGGGCTGCCGCCGTGGGGTCCGTTCATCCTGACCGGGCCGGATGGCAGTGGCCGGACGACGGCCCTACTCACCCTCGTGGAGGCGGCGCGCATGTGGCAGCCCGGCCTGCCGCTGTACGGGTTCGTCTCCCACCCGGGCACGCCCCTGTCCGGCCTGGACGGCTGGACCGACTTCGCTATCGGCACGGACCAGGTGAAGGAGCTCGCCGGCAAGCTCGCCGGGGACCGGTCACCGCTGCTCGTGGGCCCGGCGCTGCTCGTCGTCGAGAGCCTGCCGGACCTCACCTTCAGCGACGCGGAGGACGCGCTGGCGGTGCTGCTCAAGGGGTGCACCCGTGGCGGGCCACTCGCGGTCCTGGAGGGCGAGGTCGGGGCGATGTCGGTCGGCTCCAGGCTCAACCAGCTCGCCCGCGTGCGCCGCACCGGGCTCGTCCTCCAACCACAGCAGATCAACGGACAGCAGCTCTTCCAGGTCGACTTCCCGCGGCTACGCCAGTCGGACCTGATACCCGGCCGCGGCCTGTACGTCCGGCAGGGCCGACCGAGGGTCGTCCAGGTCGCGGTGCCCAGCAAGGAGTGACATCGCCCATCCGTCCCAGCCCGCAGTTCACCGTCTACAAAGGAGAGAAGCGTGACCCAGTTCCTCGGCATGAACCCCCAGGAAGTCAAGACGCTGTCGACCCAGTTCAGCAGTTCCGCCGACCAGATCCGGCAGCTCGTCAGCTCACTCACCAGCCAGCTGCAGTGCGTCTCCTGGATCGGCGCCGACCGTGAGCGGTTCCTCAACGACTGGACCAGCCAGCACGTACCCCAGCTGAACACCGTGGCGATGGCGCTCGATACGGCGTCCCAGCGCGCGATGCAGAACGCCATCGACCAGGAGAACGTGTCGATGTGACGACCAGGCTTGGCGGGGTGGCCGGACCACCCCGCCCGGTCGGCTATGGCGAGGAGGGGCGATGACACCGGTGGCTGCGGGCACCGTCGGGATGAACCCGACGGAGGTCACGGCGCTGGCCACGCGGCTGGAGGAGGCGGCCGGCGAGCTGGAGGCGATAGGTACGGTGCTCGGAGCGCAGCTGCGGCGGACGTCGTGGGTCGGGTCCGATGCCGAGCATGCCCGCGCCGAGTGGAACGGCCGGCATACGAAGATCCTTCATCAGAACGCGACAGCTCTCCGGGAGGCGGCTACGCGGCTGCGGGCGGAGGCCACGGACCAGGTTCGGGAAAGCAGTGCTGCTGGCGGCGCCATGGACGCCGGATCAGGTGAGCATGCTGGCCTGGGGCACGCAGCGACCCAAATACTCAGCGGGATCTTGTTCGGAGCCAACGTTCTCGAGTTCGGGTCCGAGCCCCTACTGAGAAAGCTGGTCGCGGAAGGCCGCGCCTCGGTCGGCTTCCTCGACGACCTATGGCGGGCGGGCAACAGGCTTGATTTGGCCGATAA
>DASRIS010000033.1:0-11620 GCA_035649895.1 Micromonosporaceae bacterium
CGCCAGGCTGGCTACACCAAGATCGCCGCTACCATCCGCCGCATCCGCAGCGACCCATACCTGCTCCTGGCCATTCTGGGCTTGCGAATCCCCGCGCTAGACAGCCCATGACCAGCACAGACGACTTTGCGCCCCGCCCTGGTCTCTCTTGGCGCAGGCGGTGAAGTTGGCTCGGCGGGAGTGCTTCACCTGTTCCTGCCGGCCGGAACCAGGGCGGTTGCAGTATGCGTTGGCCGCTGGCGCCGACACGATCGGTGAGCCTGGAACCGGTTGCGGCGTTGGGCTGGCGCGGTTGGTCTTCGGTGCCCGGCCGGGCAGCCGGCTGGCGAGTGTCGAGCGTGATCCGGACCGGGCGGCGCTGGCTGCGCAGCTCATCGCGGGGATTACGGCGGTGACGGATCCGCACCGGCTGCTGCGGCCGGGTAGCGCTGTTGTCATCGATGACTGACCTCACTCCCACTGCCGACTAGCCGCCACGGTCCGCCGGAGCCGTCGACCAGGTGCGGATGCACTGGCTCGTCTATCTCAGTCTTGACGCCGCGGAACTGCGACTCGCACCCGACCTCGCCACTGTGGTGGCGACCGCCGGGCAGCATGAACGCAAATATCTAGCCTGCCGGGCTATTTGTCAGGATTGACTTCGATGTCAACTGAGCTGTTGGCAGGTGCTCGTTGCGGCTAGCCGGTCCTGGAGCCGTGCGTGACGGAACTGGTAAACGGCTCCTGACTGGCGCAGCGCGCCTCGTTGGTGAGCGTCATCGAGGAACCGCATCAGCCTCAACGGCAGCCGGCCCCGCAGTGACAGCCAAGCCCGGGCGAGAAAGAAACGACCCCATATCGTGTCAAGAGCGATCGCAGGCGCCCCCGCGACTCCGACACCCAGCCCAATTATGAGCCCCGCGCTTGGCCGCACCACAAGTCCAGCCCCAAGGCCTGTCCCGGCTGCGGTTCCGAACCCGATGACGATCGTCTGTACGACCGCCCCGGTCCTGATGCTGCGCAAGAGCGACTTAGGGCTGCGGGAGGCGACCTCATGGGCCGGTGCCGTGACAGACCAGTCTCGAAGGCCGCCAATGAGAATGAGGGCGAGAGAGGCCAGTACCCCCGCCGCGATCGCCATCGCGACCGTGACAGCGAGGCCGGCATGGAGGTAGACCACGAGACCGGAGCCAGCACCGAACAGAAATCCACCGACGAAGTAGCCCATGAACTTCTTGAGCCTTCCTGGCGTTCGAACAGTCGTCTGGGTCATCTCGGTGGCCCGGGCGCGAAGCCCGATCACGAGCCCACCGAAGAGCCCGACCGAGGAACCGGCGATGAGACCTGTGGCGGGACCGGCCACAGCGCCGAAGACGAGGCTGACGCCGATGCCGGACTGGACCGCGACGACGAGCCCATACACGAGTCGGGGCATGGCCCGGTCGACTGCCCACCAGGCGAGGTCACGGGTGTCCAGCCGGTGGAGGTGGGTGGCGAGGAAGGCCAGCCACCGTTGTGCGTCCACTGGCGGGTACGGGTACGAGGGTTTACAGAACAGGCGTTCAAGTGAGATCTGCGGCGTTGGGTGGACGGCGTAAACACTGGGCAGGTAGGCGTCGAGGAGGTACTCCTCGATTGCGGCGCGGTCGCTGAAGCGGTTGGGGTCGCAAAGGTCAGCGGGGACGGTCCCAGGGCGGGTGCATGCGGTACGGGCCAGGTGGACCATGAGCGGAGTGGACAACGTCTGGGCAAGTGGCCCGTCTGGGTGCTGGCGTAGGTGGTCGAACACCGGTTGCCATCGCCTGTCGTCGGCTGGTCCGGCCTGGCTGAGAAAGGCAATAGTGTCGCCGACGGCGACCGGTTCGATCTCCACTACGGCTGCCCGGCTGAGGCACCGGCCGCTGGAGACGACGGCTGACTGGTACTCGGTGCCGCGGCAGGTCACTACCAGCGGCCCGCCGGCAGCCACCGCGTCGTCGAGCACATCCACCGCGCTGTGTTGCAGTGCGGGAGGCATCTCGTCCAGGCCGTCAAGGACCGGCATCACCCGGCCGGCACGGATCAGCTGGGCTGCGGCTTCGGGGCCGCTGATGCCCCAGCTGGCTAGGACGGGATAGTCTTCGGCCAGCCGACGGGCCAACCAGCTGTGCAGATGCTCTGCGTGCGGATCCCATGACGAGACCGCAAGCAGGACCGGCACCGGCTCGTGTTGGCGAGGGGTGTCGAGTAGTCCCAGGGTTAACAGCATGGCCAGAACCGTCTTGCCCGCTCCTGGCTCGCCGAGCACCACGAGCTGGTGGGCTGGTAGTTGGCGGAAGGCGTCCAGGATGCCGTGGATGTCGCCGTGCAGCTTCAGCCGCGTCGGCCGTCCGCCGGTCGCCGTCCGGCCTAGGACGGCAGCAGGCTGGGCAGCCACGGGGCGGCCCGTGATAGACCACCGCACGCGGAGCGGCTCGGGTCGCCGTAGCTGCCGTAGCCCTGCCTCGTTGGCCCATTGCTCTCGTACTGCCGCGGACAGTTGGGCCATGGCCCGGTCCAGTGAGTTGTTATCACCGTTGCGGGCCCTGGCGACCGGTTGCACACTCTGCCGCATTCCCAGCCACAACGCCACTGCGGACAGCAGCAGCGCCGCAAAACCCGTCATCATGCTCATGACGCTGGCGACTTTGTCGGCCCTGTCCAAGCCTTCGGCCGGCAGGAGACCGGCGAACACCAGCACGACACCGACCGCGAACAGAAAGACCAGCCACGAGACCCACCATCGTCGTGACTGCGGTAGGTTGTCCCGCCATCGCATATTGGCGGTCATCCTAGTAGACGTAACCCTTAGCTGGCAGCGTCGACACTATGTGATGAAGGCCTGGGGTGCACCGGCTCCGGCGTCGTAACCCGGCCGTGGGGCGACCGGCAAAGGGCGGCCCTCAGGAGCAAACCGCAGAGGCTCAGGTCAGCGTACGCAGGTCCAGGGTGTGCCAGGTGAGCGACTCGTTGTCCCCGGTGGACCACCACAGCAGCCCACCCCGGCACGCCACCGTGCCGACGCCGGTGGCCACGGGCACCGTACGCCGTTTGGCGATGTCGTAGAGCAGCAGCTGCTGGCTGCTCACCGGTGACCCGTCCGACCCGGACTGTGACAACACCTCGAAGCGGTCGAGCACTGCCACATCGCTGATGGAGGCGCTGACCTGGCCCGCGGCGACCTTCTGCCGATCCGTCCCGTCCGGGCGCATCAGGTCCATCTGCGATGGGGCGGCGCTGGTGGAGAGCACGAGCACCCGGCACCAGGTGTTGCTGCACGTGACGAGCTCGGTCGGCGGGGCGGCCACCGTCACGGTCGCTCCCGAGCTCAGGTCGCGCAGGGCCACCGGGCCGGTCTGCCCGCTGCCCGCGCTGACCAGCCAGGGCCAGGCGCTCAGCGCGTACGCCCCAGCTATCCGCCATACCACCACCGCCCCGCCGGTGAGCGGGACGGAGCGGACCTCGGTGACCTGTGTGGGGGTCCGGGCGGCGGCCACCCAGTGCACCGCGGCGTCGGCGATGACCAGGTCGTACTGCGAGTTGAAGAACACCGCGTCACCGGTGTCCGCGGTCAGGGCGACCGGAGCGGCGGAGGTCCGCCCGCCGGCCCGCCAGATCCGGGTCTCGCCCCGCCCGTCCGGCCCGGCGGTGGACTCCGCCCACACCAGGTCGTCTGCGCTGGCCGCGAACCCGCCGAACTGGGGCTCCAGCCGCCTGGGCAGGGTGCGCAGCTGGCGTACGGTGCCGTCCGCGCCGCGCAGCAGCAGGCGTACGGCGGTCCGGTCGGGGCTGGGCGCGGTGCCCACCGCGGTCTGCGCGTCGAGGTGGTGCAGCGGGGTGAAGGCCGTACCGTCGCCGAGCGTGCCGGGGGCGTCCACGATCCGGGCCTTCGGCCATACGGTGGCCAGCGTCAGCGGACCGCTCGGCTGGCTCGGCCCGCGCTCGGGTGAGGGCAGGGCCACGTGCAGCGCTGCCGCGCCCAGCGCGACGGCGAGCGCCGCCAGGCCGGACAGGCGGGTCAGGCGCCAGCGCAGCGCGCGCCGGTGCCGGCCGGTGCCCGTACCCGGGTGGTCTGAGGCCACCGCGGTCACCGGCGCCGCCGCCGGAGCGCGACGGCGGCCGCTGCCGCGCCCGTGGCGACACCGGCGGCCAGCGTGACCGGCACGGCGATCTTTGCCGCGCGGCGACCGGTACGGAAGTCGCGCACCCCCCACCCGCGCAGCCGCGCCTGGCGGCGCAGCGCGGTGTCCGGGTTGACCGCGACGGGATGCCCGACGGCGGAGAGCATGGGCAGGTCGTTGGCTGAGTCGCTGTAGGCGCTGCACCGGTCTAGGTCCAGCCCATGGGCCCCGGCGAGTGCCCGGATCGCGTCGGCCTTGGCCGAGCCGTGCAGCAGGTCGCCGACGAGCGCGCCGGTGTAGACCCCGTCGCGGATCTCGGCGACCGTGCCGAGCGAGCCGGTGAGCCCCAGCCGCTTGGCGATGAGCCGGCCCAGCTCCACGGGCGCGGCGGTGACCAGCCACACCTGCTCACCGGCGTCGAGGTGCTGCTGGGCGAGCGCGCGCGTGCCGGACCAGATGCGCTCGGCCATCAGCTCGTCGAAGATCTCCTCGCAGAGGCGTTCCATGTCATCCACCCGCCAGCCCTTCACAAAGGCGAGGGCGGTCTGCTTCGCCTGGCCCATATAGGCCGGGTCCTCCGTGGCGAGCACCCGGAAGCGCAGCTGGCGCAGGGCGAACCGGACCAGGTCGCCGGTGGTGAAGTACTTGCGGGCGGCGAGGCCGCGGGCCAGCCAGTAGATCGAGGCACCCTGCATCATCGTGTTGTCCACGTCGAAGAAGGCGGCTGCACCCGGGTCGGGCGGCACGGTCAAGGCGGCCTCCAGCCCGGCTGCTGCCGGCCAGCTGGGTTCATCGGCCGAGCTGGGCTCGTCGGCCCAGGCGGGTTCGTCCGCCGAGGTGGGCTCGTGGGCCCAGGTGGGCTCGTCGGCGGTCCACGGGATGCGAGTCGCCACGACCACCTCCTTGCGCCGGTCAACCGGTCCGGCCAATTGCAGGGTAACGGAGCGGCTAGGGAGCGGCGGAGCGCGATCAGCCGCCGAGCAGGTCGCCGAGTAGGCGGCCGAGGCCCTCCAGGACGCCGTCGGCGTCCGGCGCCGGTGCGCCGGGCACCGGCGGCGAAGTGGCAACGGCGCTGGGCACGGTGCTCGGCACCGGGCCGCCGGGGGACGGGGTGCGCTGCCCGGTGCCGGGTGGTGCGGGGGTCGGGCCGGGGGCGCCCGGCCCGACCGGCGGGGTGCCCCCGGGACCGGCCGCGTGGCAGGTGCCCGGCCTCGGGCCCAGCGCGTCGCTGCCTTCGCTGCCGGCGCCGCAGCCCAGCGCGGTACGCAGGCGCGCCGACCGCTCGGTGACCCGGTCCAGCAGGACCTGCGACTGCGCCACCCGCGCGTTCGCCGGCCCGCCGGTGGCTGCGCGCAGCTCGGCGAGGCGGGCGCCCTGGACGGCGACGAAGCCGTCGACCAGGTCCAGCGCGTCCGGACCCCGGCGCTGCACGGCCGCGGTCGTCAACAGCCGTACGCCTTGGCTGGTCTGGGTGTCGGTGTCGGCCAGGACACTGGCGAGGAGGGCTGGGTCGGCGCGGACCGCCTGTGCCTCGGTCGCCCGGGTCTTGGCGAACTCCAGGTAGAGCTGGCCCCGGCTGACGTCGGAGCTGGTCAAGGCGAGCTGGGCGCGCTCGGTGGAGCGCTTGATGGCGTAGAACGGGTCGCCGGGGAGGGCGTCACCGCTCGCCGCGGACATGCCGGAGAGGGCCAGCGTGCCGGTGGCCACCCCGATGATGACCGCCTCCCGGGCGCGCAGCCGAGGGCGGCGGCCCGGCCCAGCCGGGCGCCTGGTGGCCGGCACGGCGGGGCGCCTGGTGGCGGGCGCGGTGGGGGCGGGTGACGGCCGCCCGGCGCGCGGGGCGCCTGCTGCGGCCGTGGCGGTGCACCCGATCCCGTCCCGTTCCGCGGTCGCCAGCAGCATGGCGCGCAGCCCGGCGCGAAAGTCGGCGTCCGGCTCGCCGTCCAGCCTCAGCTGGGCGAGCCGTTCGGCGACCGTGACCAGCGGCGCGAGCTCGGCACCACGATGCGGCTGGCGGTCGGGAGCGGAGCCGCCCGCTGCGTCGTCCAGCAGCTGTGCCAGACGCTCGGCTCGGCGGCGCTCGAAGATCGCGGCGTTCACCGGGCAAACTCCACTTCACCTGCTGATAGGACCGCCGACGTGACCACCGGCGGTCGTACTTGGAACAACGAGCGACAGGCACGATCCGTTACGGCCGGACCGCCTTGGTAGCCACGTAGCGTTGTGAAGTTCAC
This sequence comes from Micromonosporaceae bacterium, assembly GCA_035649895.1. Taxonomy (GTDB): domain Bacteria; phylum Actinomycetota; class Actinomycetes; order Mycobacteriales; family Micromonosporaceae; genus DASSUC01. The sequence continues at coordinate 6,353 of DASRIS010000033.1, forward strand.
CTGACGTAGCGGATCATGACTCAAACCCTTCCGGTAGGAGCCGGGCCAGGGTACGCACCGCGCGGTACTGAAGGGCCTTGATCGCGCCCTCGTTCTTGCCCATTGCCTGGGCGGTCTCGGACACCGAGAACCCTTGCAGGAAGCGCAGCACGATGCACTCCTGCTGCTCCGGGTTGAGCTGCTTGACGGCGCGCAGCAGCGCCACGTTGGTGAGGTGGTCGACCACCGCCGACTCCGGGCTGCCTTCCGGACCCCGGGCCTCCCGGTCGGTCTCCAGCAGGTCGCTGGTGCTGATCTCCAACCGGTAGCGACCGGACTTGTAGTGGTCGGCCACCCGGTTGCGGGCGATGGTCACCAGCCAGGCGCCCGGGTCACGACCTTGCCAGGTGAAGCTGCCGATGTTGCGCAGCGCCCGCAGGAACGTGTCAGCGGTGAGGTCCTCGGCCAGCTGCCGGTCCCCCACCCGGTAGTAGATGAAACGGAAGATCGAGTCGATATAGCGGTCGTAGATGAGCCCGAACGCCGCCGCCTCACCGGCCTGCGCCCGCTCGACCAGCCGCCATGCTTCGACGGCGCTGGCGCTGGTGGCGTCGGGGTCGTCCGGAGCGGCGGGCGGTGCCGAGCCGGACCCGGCCGGGTCGACGTCGTTACCTGGCCCGGCCAGCGGTGGCCGGCCGCCGTCCCGGGACGGGCTGCCGGTGGGAGACGGCCGCCGCCCGGTGACGGCTCGCGAGTTGGCGCCCGACTGATGCCGGCTTGCGGCGTCGTTGCTGTGGCCGCGGGGCCGGGTGCCGGAGACCCCGGCCTCCCGCCGGACCATCAGCACCGAGCGGAGCGCGTCAAGGCCCTCGATGAGCGCCGCGCGCAGCTCGGCGCTGACCGGCTCGTCCGGGTACGCGTACCCGATCACGCCCGCACCTGCCGGGCACGGTGGGAGCGTCGGACCGGGTGCGCGAGCTCGGGCGTACGCGCGGGCACCGGCCGGGACCGGGCCTGCGACCAGCCACCGATGAGGTGCTCATGCGATGCGTGGGCAGGCATAGCGGCCTCCTCATCAGGTGGCGTCACGCGATCAACGGCACACGGACGGTGGTGATGATAGGGCCATCGGCAGGCTGTGTGGGCTCAGTCACACAGCGGAAAAACTATCCCAGCCGGCCCGGTCGAATGTCGCACACGATGTGCGGTGGGTTGAGTTCGCTACACCGTGGGACCGGCCCAGATCGGTCGAACGGATGGCGGTTCGTCGCCATCCGTGTCGTGCGCATAACGCCGCGCACCCGCCGCGCGTCGTAGGCCCGAGACCGCCCGGCCCGCGCGTCGGGGCCCAACTGTGCCAGACTCAGCCACCGTGCGGGATGCTCGCAACCAGGCAAACCTTGCCGATCTTGTTCGCCGGGCCGCCGACCGCGGCCCGGCGCTGTGCTGGCATGACCGGTCACTGTCCTGGAGCGAGCTCGACGCCCAGGTGGACGCGGCAGCCGCGGGGCTGCGCCGGCTGGCCCTGCGGGTGGGCGGCACGCACCCGGCCCGGGTGGCGATCGCCCTGCCCAACTCGCCGGAGTTCGCCGTGGCCTACTTCGGCGTGCTGCGGGCCGGCCTGGTCGCGGTGCCGCTGAACCCCGGCTACACCGCACGCGAGCTGCGCCACGTGCTCACCGACTCCGGGGCTAGCGCGCTGCTGTCCACCGGCGAGGTGGCGGCCGCGGTGGCGCCGCTGCGGGCCGACCTGCCCGAGCTGCGGCACGCGTACGCGCTAAACGGCAACGGCAACGGCGACAACGGTGGCGGCAGCGGCGCGGCCGAGCCGTTCGAGGCGTTGCTGGCCGAGGGCTCCGGTGCGCCCGATGGCGCGGGCACGGGCGGGGAGGACCTCGCGGTCCTGCTCTACACCTCCGGCACCGCGGGCGCGCCCAAGGGCGCCATGCTCTCGCACCGCGCCCTGCTCGCCAACCACGAGCAGCTGGCCGCGGTCGAGCCGCCGATCGTCGAGCCCGACGACATCGTGCTGCTCGCGGTGCCGCTGTTCCATGCGTACGGCCTCAACTCCGGGCTCGGGGCGGTGGCTTACCACGGCGCGACCGGGGTGCTGGTGGAGCGCTTCGACCCGGCCGACACGCTGGAGCTGGTCGCCCGGCGCCGGGTCACCGTGGTGGTCGGCGTGCCGCCGATGTACGTCGCCTGGTCGCTGCTGCCGGACCTGGGTGCGGCGATGGCCACCGTGCGGCTGGCGATCAGCGGTGCGTCCCCGCTGGACCCGGCCGCCGCCGCGCGCTTCACCGAGGCGACCCGGCGCCCGGTCTCCGAGGGGTACGGCCTCACCGAGACCGCGCCCGTGCTGACCTCGATGCTGGCCAGCCCGGTGCCGAAGCGGGGCTCGATCGGCCGGCCCATCCCAGGGGTGGAGCTGCGGCTGGTCAGCGCGGGCGGGGACGAGCTGTGGCGGGCCGGGGACGCGGTCCCGCGGCATCCGGACGCCGAGGACGATGACGACGACGATTTCATGTCCTCCGCGACCACGAGCCCGGGCACGGACCCGGGCGAGATCGTGGTCCGCGGGGCCAACCTCTTCTCCGGCTACTGGCCGGACGCGCGGGAAGGCCCGGACCCCGACGGCTGGTGGGCCACTGGCGACGTGGCGTACGCCGACGCCGACGGCGACCTGTTCCTGGTGGACCGGCTCGGCGAGCTGGTCCTGGTCAGCGGGTTCAACGTCTACCCGACCGAGGTGGAGCAGGTGCTGGAGGCCCACGAGGGGGTGGCCGAGGCGGCCGTGCTCGGCATCCCGCACCCGTACACGGGCCAGACCGTCAAGGCGTACGTGGTGCGGACCGAGGGGCCGGCGGGCGCGAAGGTGACCGCCGAGGCGCTGCTGCGCCACTGCGAGCGCAACCTCGCCCGGTTCAAATGCCCGACCGCGGTGGAGTTCGTGCCCGAGCTGCCGCACACGGCCACCGGCAAGGTCCGCAAGGTGGCGCTGCGGCCGCGCCGGGCCCGGCTCACGCTGCTCACCCGGCAGGGCTGCCACCTGTGCGACGACGCACGGGAGGCGCTGGCCCGGGTCGCCGAAGCCACCGGGGAGACCTGGACCGAGGCGGACGTGGACAGCGACCCCGAGATGCAGCACGAGTACGGCGACCGGGTCCCGGTGGTCCTGCTCGACGGCCGTGAGCACGGGTACTGGCGGGTCGAGGAGGATCGGCTACTGCGTGACCTGGGGCGCTGACAGATGGCCAAGCATCTCGTCTGGGACTGGAACGGCACGCTCCTCGACGACCTCTGGCTCGTCGTGGCGGCGACCAACGCGACCCTGGCCAGCGCGGCCGGCCCGACCGTGACCGCGGACGAGCACCGGCGGGACTTCCGCCGCCCGGTCTCCGCCTACTACGCCCACGTGCTCGGGCGCCCCGTCGACGAGGCGGAGTTCGCCCGCCTGGACCGGGTGTTCCACGAGGCGTACCGCAGCGGGCTGGCCGAGTGCGGGCTCGCCGCGGACGCCGCGGCGGCGCTGTCCGCCTGGCCCGGCACCCAGTCCCTGCTGTCCATGTTCTTCCACGACGACCTGGTGCTCGTCATCGAGGAGCACGGCCTGAGCACCCACTTCGTACGGGTGGACGGCCTGCGCCACGGGGTCGGCGGTGGCCCGAAGGTCGAGCACCTGGTGGCGCACCTTTCGACAGTCGGAGTTGACGGCGGCGACAGCGTGCTGATCGGGGACTCGGTGGACGACGCGGAGGCCGCAGCCGCCGTTGGCGCCGGCTGCGTGCTCTACACCGGCGGCTTCACCGACCCCCAGCGGCTGCGTGCCGTCGGCGTGCCGGTGGCGGACTCGCTCACCGAGGCCGTCCGGCTCGCCGGGCAACGGTGGTAGCAGAGTCCCAAGATCGCGATTTGTGCACGCCTTCACAAAGCGCCTACGCTGATAACCCGGCGAGCGGCGACGAGTGGCGGCGAGTGGCACGGAGTCAGATGAGTCAGCAGCGTAACGGTCAGGTACCAGGTTCGACCCCGGCCGTACCCGGCTTCCCTGACCTACCCGAGGCGACCGTCGCGCGGTTGCCCGAGTACCTGCGGGCACTGCACACCCTCGCCGACTGCGGGCACGAGACGATCTCCAGCGAGGCGCTCGCCAGCGCCGCCGGGGTGAACTCGGCGAAGCTGCGCAAGGACCTGTCGCACCTGGGCTCCTACGGCACCCGTGGCGTCGGGTACGACGTGGCGCTGCTGATCGAGCAGATCGAGCACGTGCTGGGCCTGACCCAGAGCCGCACCGTGGCCCTGGTCGGCATCGGCAACCTCGGCCACGCCCTGGCCGGCTACGCCGGCTTCGCTGACCGGGGGTTCCGTATAGCAGCCCTCTTCGACGCCGACCCCGCCCGGGTCGGCGAGCACATCAACGGGCTGGTGGTCCGCCACGTCGACCAGATTCCGGCGGTCGTGGCTGACGAAGGCATCTCGATCGCGGTGATCGCGACCCCGGTGCACGCGGCGCAGGTCGTTGCCGAGCGCCTGGTCGCGGCCGGAGTGACCAGCATCCTCAACTTCGCGCCGTGCGTGCTCACCGTCCCCGAAGGGGTGGACGTGCGCAAGGTCGACCTCGCTATCGAGCTGCAGATCCTCTCCTTCCATGAGCACCGCAAGAGCGCGCTCACCGCGCTGCCGACCCCCCTGGGCCGGGCGGGCCACCCGCAGGTCGCGGTGGACCACGCACCGGTCGCGGTGGACCCCCCGCAGATCGCGGTGGGCCAGTCGGAGGCGCCGGCGGGCAGGTCGGAGGCGGTAGGCCCATGAACCTTCTCGTCATCGGGGTGTCCCACCGCACCGCACCGGTGGACATCCTGGAACGGCTGGCAGTGTCCCCGCCGGACCTGCCCAAGGTGCTTGCCCGGCTGCTCGGGCAGGCGTACGTCCGCGAGGCCGTGCTGCTGTCCACCTGCAACCGGGTGGAGGTCTACGCCGTGGTCTCCGGCTTCCACGGCGGGCTCAACGACGTCGTGTCGGTGCTGGCCGGGCACTCCGGGCTTGCCTCGGGCGAGCTGGCCACGCACGCGTACGTGCACTACGAGGCCGATGCGGTGCGGCACGCGTACCGGGTGGCGGCCGGGCTCGACTCGATGGTGGTCGGCGAGGCGCAGGTGCTGGGGCAGCTGCGCGACGCGTACCAGTTGGCCACCGAGCAGGAGGCCGTGGGCCGGCTGCTGCACGAGCTGATGCAGCAGGCGCTGCGGGTCGGCAAGCGGGCCCACGCCGAGACCGGGATCGACCGCG
>DASRIS010000034.1:0-15702 GCA_035649895.1 Micromonosporaceae bacterium
CCAGGCCGCACCCTTGGGCAGCGCGGTCAACGCCGAGCCGGGTCAGGATCACTACCGGCTGGTGGTAGCGGCCCGCGCCCTGCATGAGCCTGCGGGGCGCCTCTGCCGGTGCGACACTGCCGGCCGCTAGCGCGTAGTAGCCGACGACCCGCCCGTCTGGCTCATCAAGGTCGCGCACGATGTAGACCCGGGATGATCCAGAGCGATGCGCCTGCAGCGCGTGCTCAACCAGCCAGTCGGACTGTGCCCGCGAGCCGCAGTCGAACCCGTTCAGGACGTGCGCCGCCGACAGCGGCTCGACCGGGGCGAACCGTTGGCTCACTGCTCCCCACCGGCCTGCGGGACATCCAGAACGGTCGGGCTGTGTAGGAGCTCCCGCAAGCCGGGGATATCGCTAACTGGCCGGGTGAGCGCCTCGTCGAAGACCTGCCATGCCTCCTCGTCGAGTACGAACGCGTGCCGGTCCGCCAGCACGTCGGCGGCGGCCTCCGTGGCCACCGCCAGGATGAAGTTGGACACGCTCGTGCCTGCGGCCGCGCTGGCAGCCTCCAAGAGCGCCTTCTGCTCAGCGTCGATGCGCAGGTGGAGACGTTCGGTCTTCGCGGTCATAACCACGATTGTACGCACAACGTACGCCAGTGCTGGCGGCACCGCGCTGATCGATGTCAGGTCCTCGGCGCTGGGAGAGCCGGCGCGACCCGTGACTTTTCTTCGGGTGAGCAGACGTAGTCAGTCGGTTTCGTTGGGGTGCCCGGTTCCCGCGTAAGTAATCCACGCAGTCCGACGATCGTCGTCGATGAGATACCAGACTCGTCCGCCACCCGTGACCTCGTACTGCCACCGCTCGTGAGCCTGGCCCTTCCATACGCCGGTATCCAGCGATCCCTTCAGCCGGTGATGTCGGTCGGGTGAGGTCATGCTCCGCGGGTCAGCCCGGATGGCGTCATAGGCTCGTCGGAGGTTGGCAGGTACCTGGCGGGCAAGGTGCTCCCAGCCATCGGCAGCCGCGGAGCTGGCGAAGCGCAGGTCAAACTCACCTCCTAGCGGCGGCGGGGCGGCCCGGTCCCCGCGCTTCGGGCTCACCGCCCGCCATACGGTGCCGCCGTCGGGTCGAAGTCACCCTCCGGCTCCCTACGCAGGATCTCTAGCAGCACCAGGTCCGCGTATACCTCGGCTGTGTGCCGCCACTGCGCCAGCAGCACCGCCACTGGCGACAGGTTGGCCAAAGACGCGGCGCCCTGGGCTGGCGTTCCGCAGCTCAGGGCTGATTCTGGACACACGGGCAAGCGAATGCCCAGGTCAGCGACTCGCAGATGGGCGCAGAACCTCAAAACCACTGGACACACGATCAACTTGATAGACCTTGTGGAACAACGGAAGCCGGGCTAACGTCTGGACACGTGCACATCCGCGTGGCAACCCGCCGAAACTCCGACGGCACCCCCGTGCGCTACCTCCAGCTGGCGCACAACGAGTGGGACGCCGCGACGAAGACCTCCCGGCCGAGGGTGCTCTACAGCTTCGGCCGGGAGGACGCCCTGGACCGGGCCATGGTCGAACGCCTCGTCGCGTCGCTGTGCCGCCTGCTGGACCCCGCTGCGGCGCTGGCCGCGACCACCACCAGCGGCCTGCGGTTCGTCTCCTCCCGTTCCTTCGGTGGGGCCTGGGTGCTCGACGCGCTGTGGCGGCGGCTGGGCATCGACACCGTCATGACCCGGCTGCTGGCCGGCACCCGCCGCGAGGCGGCCACCGAGCGGGTGCTCTTCGCGCTGGTCGCCAACCGGGCCCTGGCAGCGTCGTCGAAGCTGGCCGCCGCCGGGTGGGTCGACCGCACCGTGCACATCGACGGGCTGCCCACCACCACCGACGACGCCTGCTACCGGGCCATGGACTGGCTACACGAGGTGGCACCCCAGCTGCAGCGGCAGGTCTTCGGCCAGGTCGCCCACCTGCTCAACCTGCAGGTCGACCTGCTGTTCTTCGACACCACATCAACCTACTTCGAGCTGGACGAGGCCGACGAGCCCGTCGCCCGCGACGGGCGGGGCCGCGTCGACCCCGACGGCCAGGTGCGCGACCCGGTCCGCGACACCGGGTTTCGTACCTGGGGCCACAGCAAGGACCACCGCAGCGACCTGCCGCAGGTCGTGGTCGGCCTGGCGGTCACCCGCGACGGGATCCCGGTACGGGTCTGGTCCTGGCCCGGCAACACCGCCGACGCCACCCTCATCCGCCAGGTCAAGACCGAGATGCGGGACTGGACCCTGACCCGCATCGTGTGGGTCGCCGACCGCGGGTTCACCTCCGAGGCCAACCGGCGGGCGCTACGCACCGGCGATGACCACTACATCCTCGGTGAGAAGCTACGCGGCGGGTCCGCCGAGGCCACCGCCGCCCTGTCCCGGCAGGGCCGCTACCGGACCGTCGCCGGCAACCTACGCGTCAAGGAGGTCAACATCGGCGAAGGGGAACGGTTCGTCATCTGCCACAACCCCGAGGCCGCCGACCGTGACACGGCCATCCGCGAGCGGCTGCTCACCCAGCTGACCGACATGATCGAGGGCACCGACACCCTGGAGGCGACCAAACGCGCCGAGCTGCGCGGGGTGATCTCCACCAAGCCCGGGCTCAACCGCTACCTGCGCGTCACCGGTGGCGGGCTGCTGCGCATCGACCAGGCCGCCATCCAGCGGGAAGCCAAGCTGGACGGCAGGTACCTGCTGCGCACCACCGACCCCCACCTGTCCGCCGAGGACATCGCCCTGGGCTACCGGCAGCTCTTCGAGGTGGAACGCGGCTGGCGCACCCTGAAGACCACCCTGGACCTACGGCCGGTCTACCACCGCCTCGAGGACCGCATCCGCGCCCACGTCATCCTGTGCTGGCTGGCCCTGCTGCTGGTCCGCGTGGCCGAGACCACCACCGCTCGCACCTGGCACCACATCCGCGAACACCTCGACGAGCTGCACATCGGTACCTTCACCGGCCCCGCCGGTACCTACCGGCAGCGCACCGAGCTGACCAAACCCCAACGCGACATCCTCGCCCGCCTCGACCTCACCCCACCCAAGAAGATCATCGAGCTGACCGCCGCGTCCGGCTGACCCGCTCCCGGCAAGGAACCATCCCCGATGCCCCCGCCGCGTAACGACATCCGTAACGACATCAAGCCGGACCCGACATCCGCCCTGACGTGCCCGCAGCCGGCACCCCCGCCGCGTAACGACATCCGTAACGACGTCGAGGCGAGCGCGACCTGCCCGGTCTGCCATGCCGCGTTCACCCCCACCCGGCGCCAGCGCTACTGCACCCCCGCCTGCCGGCAGGCCGCCTGGCGCGCCCGCCACCCCAAGCCCCGCCCGGTCGTCGACGTCCCACCCGCCACCCACCGGCGCTCCATCACCGTCTACCAGTGCCCCGAGTGCGACACCCGCCACCTGGGCCAACAGTGGTGCCACGACTGCCACCAACCCTGCCTGCGCATCGACATCGGCGGGCTCTGCCCCCACTGCGACGAGCCAGTGACGATCAGCGACATCCTCGACCAGCACCCCACACAACGCTGACCAGCGCAAACCCGACCGCCTAGACACACGCCTCGTCAGCGGGCCATCAACCATTCCCGCAGCTCAACCCCACGATCCCGTGTCCAGACCCCCCACCCAGCTGCGGAACGCCAGCTTGACGGTTCCTCCGAGCGTGTCGGGCGATGGCAGTGACCTGCCGCAACGACGCCACCCACCACAGCGGCACACCAAACGTTGGCGGGCCGAGCGTCCCGCCCGTTAGCGTCAGCCGAGGTGCTGCGCCGTCGTGGCGGCCCGTCCGCCGGCTGCTGCGAGGAACCTGTGTACTGCGGTTGCGGCCTGTTGCGCGCTCGCGCCCACCGCCTCGACGAGGAACCCCTCTGGACCTACCCAGTCTCCGGCCAGGAAGACGCCGGGCCGGCCGGGCACGCTCACCCCCGGCCTGCCGTTGAGCCCCCGACCGGGCACCGGCACCGCGTTGGTCACCGTTATCCGCGGCAGGAACCGCGCGTGCAGCAGCTCCGCCCGCCAACCTGGCTGGTGTGCGTCGAGCAGCCCTTCCATCTCGGCACGGGTCTCCGCAGGCCCAGACTGGACCGCAGAAACTCCCACAGCAGGCCCGGACCGGACCGCAGGAGCTTCCGCAGCAGGCCCGGACCGAGCCACAGGCGCTCCTGAAACAGGGGCGGAGGACGGCGAGGCGGGTCCTGAGGACCCGCCGGCGGGCCCGCCCGCGGCCGGGGCGGGCCCGGCAGTCGCGGGCCTGGCAGTCGCGGGCGGGGCGGCGCCGCCGTAGCGGAGCAGGTGGATAACGGCGCCCGCGCCAGCGCCGAACCGGGCACGCGCCGAGTGCACCACGAGGTAGACCGGCCGGTCGACACCGTAGAGAAAGGGCCGGCGGGGATCTGGCAGCCGGCGCAGCGCCACGTCCAGGCAGGCGGCGTGCAGCGAGGGACCGAGGCCTGCGGCGAGCTCCGGCCGCTCGGCCAGGTCCAGCGCCCGTGCCGGCGGCAGCCCCGCGACCACCACCGCACGGGCCACCAGCTGCCGGCCGTCGGCGGTGGCCACCGTGTACGGGCTGGCGTCGCCGTACACCCCGGTCACCCGGGCTCCGGTGGTGATCTGGACACCCCGGCGGACGGCCACCGTAGCCAGGCCGTCCACCAGCGTCTGCCAGCCGCCGTGCACGTAACGCACCCCGAACCTGGCGGTGGCCAGGTGCTCGGCCACCATGTCCGCGCTGGCCCGCTCCGGGCTGTCCAGGTAGGCGGCGATGCGGACCAGCGACGCGGCGGCGAGCCGGGCCCGTTCGGTCGGCAGCACGCCGGCGAGCCACTCGGCCGCCGTCATCCCCGCCAGCCGCGGGTTGCGGCGCACCACCGCGAACAGGCGGGCCATGGCCGAGCGCTCGCGCAGGCTCAGGAAACCCGTGGTGAGCAGGCCAGGAACGGTGATGAACCCGCGGTACGGCACCCCGCCGAACAGCGCCATCGCCTGGCCCAGGGGCGGCGGCGCGCCCGGTGCGGGCACGCCGAGCCGGCGCAGCGCGGCCCGCAGTGGGCCGCGGTAGAGCGCCCGGGGGCCGAGGTTCATCCGGTACCCGTCATGCTCGGTGCTGCGGCCCCGGCCGCCCAGCTCCCCGGCCGCCTCCAGCACGGTCACCCGGTGCCCGGAGCCGGCGAGCAGGCCGGCGACGGTCAGTCCGGCGAGGCCACCGCCGACCACCGCAACGTCGACAACCTCGCCCATCAGCGGCTCGCCACCGGCGGTGCCTCGTACCCGGTCAGCCTGCCCGCGGCTAGGTCGTCCGCGATGCGACCGCGCCGCAGCTTGCCGCTGGACGTGCGGGGCAGGCTGCCGGGGCGTACCACGACGACCCGGTGCGGCCGTACGCCCAGCTCGTCGGTTACCGCGCGGGCGACCGCGTCGGACAGCGCCGCGCCCCGCTGCGGCTGCGTGGCCAGCGCGGACTCGACGACCGCGACCACCGCATCGGTACCGCGGCCCGGGTCGGGCACCCCTACCACCGCCACCCCGCCGGGGCGTACGCCAGCCACCCCGGCGACCGCGGTCTCGGCCGGGTACGGCTGGAAGTTGCGCCCCGCCACGATGAGCAGGTCCTTGGCCCGGCCGGTGACGAACAGCTCCCCATCGGCGAGGAACCCCAGGTCGCCTGTTTCCAGCCAGCCATCGACCAGGGCCGTGCCGGTGGCGGCCGGATCCTCGAAGTAACCGGTCATCATCGACGGCCCACGCACCATCACCCGGCCCTGCACCCGGTCGGGCACCGGGTGCCCGTCGTCATCACGCACCGCGATGTCGTACCCGGGCAGTGGCGGGCCCACGGACACCAGCGGCCGGGCCTGCGCCGCGCCCGGGGTGGCCGGTACCACCCGCCCGGTCGCCGCCAGCTCGTCCCGGTCGACGTGCTCCACCCGGCAGCCGGCCCCCGGCACGGTCAGCGTCGCGGCGACCCCGACCTCGGCCAGGCCGTACGCCGGGCGCATGCTCTCGGGGCGCAGCCCGTACCGGCCGAACCGCTGCTGCCATAGGCGCACGGTGCCCTCGTTGACCACCTCGGCACCGTTGTAGGTGGCCCGCCACGAGCTCAGGTCGAGGCCGTCGAGGGCCGCGTCCGCAGCCTTCAGGGCACACAGCTGGTAGGCGAAGTTGGGCGCCGGTGACAGGTTGCCGCGGAACCGGTGCACCGCCCACAGCCACCGCTCCGGTCGCAGCAGGAAGGCCAGCGGCGGCAGCAGGACAACCGGGATGCGGTGCAGGAACGGCGCGAGCGTCGCGCCCACCAGGCCCATGTCATGATGCAGCGGAAGCCAGCTGACCATCAGGTCATTAGCCAGGTACGGGGTACGCGCGGCGATGGCGGCCGCGTTGGCGGACAGCGCGCGGTGGGTCAGGCAGGCCACCTTGGCGTGCCCGACCGTGCCCGAGGTCAGCTGGAGGAACGCCAGGCCATCCGGGTCGGCGGGGGGCTCGGAAACGGCTGCCAACGGGGCGTCGGGCAGTTCGGGAACGGCCACCGACGGAGCGTCCATCAACCCCGCAACGCCACCGGACGGGCTTCCGGCGCCGGGCGGCGCGACCAGCCGCACCCCGCCCGCGACGGGCTCGGCAAAGCCGCGGGCCGCCTCATCCGCGACGAGCAGGCGGGGGCGGATGCGGCGCAGTGCTCCGCCGACCCGCTCGCCCCAGACCCGGGCCCGGCCCTCGGTCATCGGGGGCTCGATCAGCACCGGCACCGCACCGAGCAGGGCGGCGCCGAACAGCGTCGTGACCAGATCGACGCCGGTGTCCAGGCTGACCGCCACCCGGTCGCCGGGGCCGACCCCGTGGCCGGCGATGCCGGCCGCCGCCACGGCCGCCCGCTCGCACAGCTCACCCACTGTCAGCTCGGTCTGGCCGCCGGCCATGTCGTAGATGCAGAACGCCGGATCTGCGGGCCGGTCCGCCGCCCACCGCACCAGCGCGGCGCCGAGTGTCGGCGCCGCGCTGATGGTGGCCTTCTGGTCGGTCGGGCGCCAGGCGGCGCGCGCTGGGTGCACCGCCCGGTCATCCCGTCCGGCGGTGCTCATGACGGCAGGACGAAGGGGAAGCCGTGCCGCTGCAGCTCCAGTGCGCTGTCGGTCACCGCATCGAGCACCTGGGCCAGGTCGGCCCGCTCGTGCGCGCCGCCGGTGAACAGCATCGGCAGGCTGAAGCAGAAGATCCCGCGCTTGCGCAGCATCAGCGTCAGCATGAGCAGGCCCACCGGGTTGACGGCCGCCGCGAACTCGCGGTAGCTGGGGTAGCTCTCGTCGGCGACAAAGGCGAACGAGCCGATGAAGTCACCGAAGCCGAGCAGGCGCAGCGGGATGCCGTGCTGGGCCCGGAGCTCCGCCAGGTGCTCCCGCAGCCACGCCACGTTGGCCCGGGTCCGCTCGTAGTACGCCGGACCCTGCTCGGCGAGCAGGCGGACGCTGGCGTACCCGGCGCACAGGGCCAGGTAGTTGCCGGCGTGGGTGGTGTGCACGCAGGTCTTGGCCCCGACGTCGGTCAGGGCGACCCCGGTCGTCTGCATGGTGTCCATGAAGTCTGCCCGGCCGGCGACCGCCGACAGCGGCAGCCCCAGGCCGCTGATCACCTTGCCGTAGCAGTAGAGGTCGGCCGGGATGTCGAAGGCCGCGGCGGCACCGCCGATGCCGTAGCGGAACCCGGTCAGCACCTCGTCCAGGATGAACGGCACCCGGACCCGCCGGCACGCGTCCGCCACCCGCTGCACCAGCGGGATACCGACCTCGGGGTACGGGAACGCGGACGACACCGGCTCGGCGAGCACGCAGGCCAGCTCATGGCGGTGCCGCTCGATCAGGTTGGCCGCGACGACCGGGTCGTGCGGGAGCACGAGCAGGTCCCGCGGGCTGGCGGTGAGTACGCCGGCCAGCGCCGCGTCCGGCGCGATGCCGTCCGGCCCTACCTCGGGGAAGGGCGTCGCCGGCTGGCCGTGGTACCAGAAGGCGGTGTTGTGCGCGGCGATGTCGTGCACACCGTGCAGCGCCCCTTCGAACTTCGCCACCATCCGCCGGCCGGTACGGGCCCGGGCCAGCCGGATCGCGGCCTGGGTCGCGTCCGTGCCGGAGTTGAGGAACGCCCACTTCTCGCAGTGCGGCACCAGGTCGTGCAGCAGCTCGACGAAGTCCAGCTCGACCGGGTGGAAGTAGCCGTTGCCAGACCCGTTGCCCATCCGCTCGCGGACGAAGTCCACCACCGGCTCGGGGCTGTGCCCGTGCAGGGCCTGCGCCCCGAAGCCGAGGTGGCAGTCCAGATAGGACGCCCCGTCCGCGTCGGTGATGCGGCAGCCCTTGGCCGAGGTCACGGCGAGCGGGAACTGCGGCGCGTGGAACGGCCAGAACACGTGGTTGGAGACGTCCCGGTGGCGCAGCCGGTCGACCAGCTGCTGCGAGGTGGCCTGCCGCGCCGACAGCTCGGTGAACAGGTCGACCACCCACTCCTGCGTGAGCAGGTCGGCCACCACCTCCTCCACCGGCGAGACGGACCTCACGGGTGACCCGGACCTCAGGGGTGACACGGAGACGGTCACGACAGTGCCTCCTTGGCGGGCTTGGTCGCGCGGAAGACGCCGTAGCGCATGACGCCACGGTCGTACGCCTGCTTCATCAGCGGAACCGAGTTGAGGAACCGGAAGATGTCCACGCCCTTGGCGCGGATGAGCTTCCAGACGTAGGACGGGTCCCGGACGAACGGCCGGACGATGTCGGTGCTCAGCTTCCAGGTGTCGCGGACCCGGTCGGTCCACTCCTCGGCCCGGACCTCGCCATACCCCAGCTGCCAGCACATCTTCTCGTAGTCGTCGAGCGGCAGCACGTGCGAGACGACGAAGTCGCGGTAGATGCGGCGCAGCAGCCGCACCTCGCTCTCGGTGAGCTGGTCGTCGCGGGCGCACCAGGTGGCCACCGCCAGCACCCCGCCCGGCCGCAGCACCCGGTGGCACTCGCTGAGGAAGGCTCGCTTGTCCGGCATCAGCTCGCAGCTCTCCAGCGCCCAGACCGCGTCGAACGAGCCGTCCGGGTAGCCAGTGGCCATCGCGTCCAGCTGGCGGAAGCGGGTCTGCCCGGTCACCCCGGCCTCGGCCGCCTTCTGCTCGGCCCGCAGCACCTGCTCCCGGCTGAGGGTGATGCCCTCGACCTCGCAGCCCAGCTGCTGGGCCAGGTACACGGCCGAGGCACCCACACCGCACCCCGCGTCGAGCACCCGGCTGCCGGCGGGCACGCCGGCGAACTCCACCAGGCGGTCCACCGTACGCACCTGCGCGAGGTGCCGGTCGGTGCCGGCCTGGCCAGGCTCCCAGTACCCGTGGTGGATGTGCTCCCCCCACAGGTCCTCGTACAGCTGGATCAGCCCGTCGTAGTGCCCCTCTATCGCCTTGTGCAGCTCGGGGGTCTCGGCGCTCGGGGTGAGGCCGGTGTCCATGGGTCCTCCAACGACATAACGACATGCGGCATAACGACATGCGGTCGGAACCGACGAGGTACCGCCGGGGCCGTGGGACGTGCGGTCAAAGCCGTAGGACCTGCGCCCTTCAGAACCGGACCAGCGCCGACTCCAGGGTCAGCCCGGGCCCGAAGGCCATCAGCACGGCGTGCTCACCTCGGGACGGCTGGTGCTGGCGGATGATGCGGTCGAGGATCAGCAGGACCGTCACTGATGAGCAGTTGCCGTACTCGGCGAGCACGGCGCGGGACGGCTCCAGCGCCGCCTCGGGCAGGTCGAGCCGCTCCCCGACGAACTCGATGATCTTCGGTCCGCCCGGGTGGATGCCCCAGTAGCGGACGTCGGGCACGTCGAGCCCTGCCGGGTCGAGCAGCTCCTTGACGAACGGGCGGATGGTCTCGGCCAGGTACACGGGGACGTACGGCGACAGGGTCATCCGGAACGCGTCGTCCTCGACCCGCCAGGTCATCGCCTCCGAGGTGGGGTAGTGCGTGGCGGTGTGGGTGCGCAGCAGCTGCGGCCCGCCGCCGGCACCGGAGCTGAGCAGCACGGCCGCCGCGGCGTCGCCGAAGAGCGCGTGCACCACGGCCTGCTCGGCGGTGGCCTCCGGCCGCACGTGCACCGAGCACACCTCGGCGCACAGCACCAGGGCGTGCTCGTCCGGGCGGGCGGCGAGCGCGTCCAGGGCGACCTTCAGCGCGTTGAAGGCGGCGTAGCAGCCCATGTGCCCGACGAAGGTGCGGCGCAGGTGGCTGGGCAGCCCGAACTCCTTGGCCAGCAGCATCTCCGGCGTCGGGCCGGCGTACCCGGTGCAGCTGGCCATCGCGAACGTGCCGACCGAGTCCGGCTCGACCCCGGCGAGAACCTGGGTCAGGCAGCGGCGCCCCAGCTCCAGCACGTTCTCCTCCCAGGCGTCCATCCGCTCGCGCAGGCCCGGGAACCCCTCGGCAAAGGCCAGCCGCGGGTCCCAGGCCATGTAGCGCTGGCTGACCTGGGTGTTGGCGAACAGGTCCTTGGCGCTGGGGACCTCGTCGTAGATGTCCCGGTAGAACTGCTCGAAGAGCTCGCCCTGCGGCACGACGGCCGCCGGCGCCGCCGTGCCGAGGGCGAGCATGCGGGCCGGCATCGTCAGCCCCGTCCGAGGTCGGACTCCAGGGCGTTCTTGATGTTGCGCAGGAACCCGGTGGTCACCTCGTTGCTCGACCGGCTGGCGAACGGCCGGACCAGCGGCACCATGACGGCGGGCACCGGAAGGTCCGCCTCGGCGCGGGTGTCGATCTCCAGCACGGTCTCGTCCGGCCCCACTCCGGGGGTCGTACGGAACACGCCCCAGGACTTGAAGTTGTGCTCGCCATGCGGCTCCCAGCGGATCTCGGCCGGGTCGGAGACGTCGAACCGGGCCACGTACTCCGGGGCCAGGCTGACCGCGCCGTTGGAGAACTCCTCCAGCCGGTAGTGGTAGAGGTCGTCGCCGACCGGCTCGAGGCTGCACACCGAGGGCATCAGCCGGCCGCATCCGGGCACGTCGAGCAGGAACTTGCGTACCGTGTCCACGTCGGCGCGGATCTCGGTGCTCGCTCTGGTCTCTGATCCGACCCAGGTCATGAACGCTCCTCCGCAGTGGTTGAGGGGTCGTGCCGGCGGGTCGCCGGGTCGCTCTTGACGGCGAACCCGATATAGCTGCCCGCCTGGTCCGCGCTGAGCCGGTAGCCGCCGAGCCGGCGCGAGCGCAGGTAGCTGACGATGGCGGCGGGGACCGGGCGGGCCGGGCTGAGGCCGGCCGTCTCGACCAGGGTGAAGCCGTGCCGCGCCAGGATGGTGTCGAGCTCGGCCGGCTTGATGAACAGCCGCCACGCGTGGGTGCCCCGGCGGTTGATCCGCAGCACCCACTCGGCGATCAGCAGCATGATGAGGTAGCTCTTGACGGTGCGGTTGATCGTGTCGAAGGCGAGCACCCCGCCGGGGCGCATCACCCGGGCCATCTCGCCGACCGCGGTGTCCAGGTCGTGCAGGTGCTCCAGGACGTCGGAGATGACGATCCCGTCGATCTCGCCGTCGCCGGCGGGCAGCTCGTACGCTGAGCCGACCCGGTAGTCGACGTCGACCCCGGCGGCCTGCGCGTGCCGGCGGGCGGCGGCGATGGCCCCGGCGTTGAGGTCGACCCCGCGCACCCGGTACCCCCGGCGGGCCAGGGGCTCGGAGACCAGCCCGCCGCCGCAGCCGATGTCCAGCACCTGGACGTCGCCGCGGGACTGGGGCGCGAGGCGGCTGGTGAACGCCTGGTCGAAGTAGTCGACCCGGACCGGGTTCATCTCATGCAGGCCGCAGAACATCCCGGTCTCGTCCCACCAGGCGTCGCCGACCTCGTCGTAGAAGTTGTTGTCGATGCGGGTGCTCGCCTCGTCCAGCGGGCGCAGCCGGTCTACCATCTAGAGCCACCTCGGGGTCGCGATCGGGTCGATGCCGAGTGCCGCCTTGCCGATGAACTCCCGGGCCAGGTCGTTGGTGAACGGCAGGAGCGGTCCGGCGGTCACGTCCCGCCAGATCTGGCTCAGCCGGCCCCGTTCGCGGATCGCGGAACCGCCCACGACCTGCATGGCGAGCGTCACCACGCGCACCGCCTCGTTGGTCACGAAGTACTTCGGCACGCAGGTGTCGGCCACGAACCGGGTCAGGTCCTCCCCCGGGTCGATGTGGCGCTCGGCGTACTCGGTCAGCAGGGCGTTCATCGTGCCGAGCGCGCTGCGCATCTGGGCGACCGCGAACTGCACGCCCGGCATCAGGCGCAGGTCCTTGACCGCGGTGTTGCGCCGCCCGCGGGTCGCCTCGACGGCCAGCGTGTACGCCCGCTCGGCCAGGCCCAGGAAGACCGCGGAGAACCCGTAGTGCCCCCACTGCTGGCGGGACATGAAGAACAGCGGGGTCAGCCCCTCGGGGAACAGCATGTCGTCGGCGCTGACGGCCAGGTCGGCGATGCGCAGCGAGTGGGACCCGGTCATCGGCATCGCGAAGCCGGCCCACGGCCGGGCCACCGCGACGCTGCCGTCGGTCGGCTTGTCCACCAGGAACACGGCGAGGTTGAACGGCGGCTCCAGGTGCTCGTCGGTGAGGCCGGCGGTGAGCACCAGGTGGGTGGCCGCGTCGAACCCGGTGCTGAAGTGCTTGACGCCCTCCAGGACGAACCCGTCGTCGACCCGGCGGGCCACTGTGGAGGGCATCGCCCAGTTGCTGCCGGAGCCCTCGTCGGTGAAGGGGCCGATGACGAAGGCGCCGTCGCGCACTGCGGTGTACAGCCGCTCCCGCACCTTCGCGTCGATGTCCTGGCGCAGGCTCCCGGTGAGGATGAGGTGGATCGCCAGGGTGAACGCGGTCGAGCCGCAGCCCGTCGCGACCGTCTTGATGATCTCGACGGTCTCCGCCAGGGAGCCGTCGAACCCGCCCAGGTCCGCCGGCACGTTCATGGCCGTGATGCCGGCGGCCGTCAGGTCCCGGATGTTGTCGGCGACGAACCGGCCGGTCTCGTAGCCGTCGGCGCCGCGCGCCTCGAACGTGGCCGCCAGATCCTGGGCGCGCTCGCGCAGGCACTGCCACTGTTCGGTACGCGCCGCCGCCGACGGCAGTGCGGTGACTGTCATCCGGGTACTCCCGTTGCTCGGTCGTATTGGTGGAAGGCGGGCGGGCCGGCGGCGTACGCCTCGCGCAGGCGGGTCTTGAGCACCTTGCCGGTGACCCCGAACGGGATCTCGTCCAGCCCGACCACGCGCACCGCCGCTAGCGGCGGCCCGGACCGGCCGGTGTTGGCCCACTCCCGCAGCTCCTCGGCGAGCCGGCCCCGGTCCAGCCCGGACGCGTCCAGGTCGGCCGCTTTCAGCGCACCGCGCGGCGCCACCAGCGCGACCGCGTGACCCAGGCCGTCGGGGTCCCGGCCCGCCTGGAAGACGGCCGCCTCCATCACCTGGGGATGCGCCAGGAGCCGCTCCTCGACGGGCAGGGTCCGCAGCACCCCGTAGGCGGTGTGGACCGAGTCGGCCTCCCGGTCCAGGAACAGCAGCCGGCCGCGACGGTCCCGGCAGCCGACGTCCCCGGCCCACCACCAGCCGTCGACCCGGCTGGCCACCCACCGGTCGTGGTTGTTCCAGTAGCCGGCGAACGCGGTGGTGCTGCGGACCAGGATCCGTCCCTCCGTGCCGGCCGGCACGTCGCGCCACGCCTCGTCGACGATGCGGTAGGCGAACTGGGTCGGCATCGGGGTGCCTTGCAGGCATGGCTGCGGCGTCGAACCGGGCGGCCAGAGCTGCATGATCCCGCCGGCGCCGATCTCCGTCGAGCCGTACGAGTCGAGGAAGAGCGAGCCGCGCGGCAGCCACGGGGCCAGGCGGAGCCCACCGCGGCGGGTCAGCTGCGCGATGTGTGCGGCGTGGGCCTTGTCCGCCCCGGTCGCCCAGATCTTGACCGAGCTGAGGTCGTGGCTGTCCAGGTCGCCCGCCACCGCCCGCATGTACAGGTGCGGGAAGGCGAACACACTGGTGGCGCGGTGCCGGGCGATGTTGTGCAGGAGCCGTTCCGGCTCGAGGTCGGACTGCGCGTGCAGCCGGGCGCCGCACAGCAGGACGCCGGTGCCGAGGGCGAAGAACAGGGCGTGGGAGAAGGGCACGGCCACGAGCAGCCGGGTACGGGCGCCGGCCGGCAGCGTGGCCATCATGATCTTCCAGATCCGCCGGCTGTTGGCCCCGTTCCAGACGCAGAGCTTGGGCGTGCCGGTCGTGCCCGAGGTGTGGAACATGGCCACAACCGTGTCGCTGGCCACCCGCCGGGCCGGCACCGACGTGTCCGGCGCGGCGGCGACGAGCGGGGCCAGCTCGGTGACCGGGACCGCCATCCGGTCGGCGCCGGAGGCCACGCACAGCGTGACCCCCCGCTGGAGCAGCCGGCGCAGCGGTGCCTGGCCGGCCGGCGAGGCGGTGGCCCGCGAGATGGTGGCCGGGTCGGTGAGGACCAGCGCGGCGCCCGTGTGCTCGGTGACGTCGGCCAGGAACTGCGCGCCGGTGGCCGCGTTCACGCTGACCGGGATGCCACCGGCGAGGATCACGGCGTGCATGTGCAGCAGGTAGACCGGATGGTTGCGCTGCGCGATCACCACCCGGGTGTTGGGCCGTACGCCCAGGCCCTGTAGCGCGTGGGCCAGGCGGTGCCCGAGCGAGCGCAGCTGCCCTCCGGTGAGGCTGGCCGTGCCGTACCCGGGGTAGTCCAGCGGCTCGTCGGGAAAGAGCAGGGGCCGGTCCTGGTACGCCCGCCCAACCGCGTCCAGCACCCCGCCCGGGTTCAGGCGGACCAGCGCGCGCAGCCGGGTGAACGTGGAGACCGCCCCCGCCGCGAGCCCTGGGCGGCCCATCTCAGCCGCCCCATCGGGGCTCGTCGAAGACCGCCACCCCGAGCGCCTGCTTGCCGGCCCACTCCATGACCACGTCGGCGGCGGGCGGGATCAGCAGGCCGGCCACGACGTCCCGGTACATCCGCTGCAACGGGTTGGCCGAGGCGAGGCTCGACCCGCCCTGGGTCTGTACGGCGAGCGTGACGATCTCGTGGGCCAGCCGGCACACGGTGACCTTCATCAGGCTCATCTCGATGTAGTGGCCCAGCGGGTCGCCGTCGGTGTCGTGCGGCCCGTTGACCGCCGCCGACAGGTGCGCCTCCGCCGCCGCCAGCTTGGTCGCCATCTCGGCGACCTTGAACTGGACCCCGGGCAGGTGGGCCAGGGACCGGTCCATGACGTGCATCCGGCGCTCCCGCTGGCCGCGGGTCGCCAGCTCGAAGGCGCCGCGCGCGATGCCCACGAAGACGGAGGCGAAGCTGCACCAGGCCCAGTGGACACCGTTCAGGAAGATCATCGGCAGGTCGCCCTCTTCCCCGATGCGGTACCGGGTCTCCACGAAGAGGTCGTCCACCAGGAGCGAGTGGCTGCCGGTGGCGCGCATCCCGGCCGCGTCCCACAGCGCGGTCACCTCGATGCCGCGCTCCGGCCGGGGGACGAGGAAGCCGATCGGCACCGCCGCGCCGTGCCGGTCGGCCCGGGACGCGGACAGGAACAGCAGCGTGGCCGCCGGATAGCCGGTGAAGAAGCTCTTGCGCCCCCGCAGCCGGTACCCGCCGTCCACCAGCTCGGCGCTGC
>DASRIS010000035.1:0-22751 GCA_035649895.1 Micromonosporaceae bacterium
GTCAGCGCCGCGCGGTTCGTCTACTCCGACCGTGACCTGACCCTGAAGTTCCAGCTGCTCCAGCTGAACGAGGACACGCTGCCGTTCTTCTTCGGCGGCGGCGCCGTCAGGGCTAACGGCACCACGGCCGGCAACTTCAAATACGAGCTCGCCGGCGATCCGACGTTCGACGAGCGGATGCTCGGCGTCGAGTTCACCGACGGCACCGAGGTGAAGTACCGGCTCGTCATCGCGCGGGGCCAGGTCACCGAGACCGAGGAGATCGCGCTGGTACGCACCGCGCCGGTCAAGCTCGGCGTCACCTTCACCGCGCTCGCGGTCGACTCCGCCGCCCCGCTCGTCACCTTCCTCATGAAGGACCCCGCCTTCGCGGCCTAGCGGCGCGGAAACACGTGGGGCGCCGGGCCGGGAGGACCCGGTGCCCCACCTCCTCCCACCTGTCCTCCCGACCGAGGAGTGAGAACGATGGCATTCAACGTCAACGCGGCTCGCGCCCAGCGACTGGAGACGCTGGGCCGGGAGTGGAAGTTCGAGCTGGACGGCGAGGTCTACATGCTGCCCACCGAGTTTCCGCGCAACGCCGCGAAGAAGATGCAGCAACTCGACGAGCAGGACGTCGACGGTCTGCTGGAGCTGCTGCTCGGTCCGGAGCAGTTCGAGCGGTTCGCCCAGCACGACGTCAGCGTGCAGGACGTGGCCGCCATCCTGGAGGCCTACGGCAGCGAGACGGGGTTGAGCCTGGGGGAAGGCTGAGCCTCGGCGAGCTTGTCGAGGAGCACGCCGAGGCCCTGGAGGCTGACCTACTGCGCCACTTCGGCGTCGACCTCCTCGACTGGCATCGCGGCAAGCTGTCCTCGCGCCGGTTGCGGGTGCTGGTCGAGCACCTGCCGGCCGACTCGTCGTTCGCCCGGGCGGTGCACGGGGAGGCGGCGGACTGGGGCGTCACGCAGCACCTGCTCGCGGCCGTGGTCGACCAGCTCGCGGTGGCGAACTGGATGTTCGCCACCGTCAACCGGGACGAGGACGCCGAACCGCTGCCCTACCCCGAACCGCTTGCCCGGCCGGGGTTGGAGAGCACACCGGCCGCGGAGTCCGACGCCGCGACGTCGGCCGAGATCGCCGCGTTCTTCGGCTCGCCGTGAGATAGGGAGGTTCGCAAGTGGCTGGTCCCACCCAGGCGCAGTTCGACGAGCTCAAGCTGAAGGTCGAAGATCCGGCGACTGGATTGCCTGCCGTATGGAAGCAGATCAACGAACCGGGGAAGGGCTTGATGGCGGCGATGGCCGCGATCAGGCTGCAGATCGACAACCCGGACACGGGACTGGCCAGGCTGAACGAGCGCCTGACCAAGATCGAGAACCCGAGCTGGTTCAAGAGCCAGATGCTCAAGGGCGACATGCAGCTGGCCGCCACCCACGCCCAGGCGTTCAAGCTCGACTACAGCGCGCTGAAGTTCGACGAGAAAGGGCTGACCCTATTCGGCCGGCCAATTCTGGGGGGCGACAAGTTGTCCCTCGGCTTTATTACCGACTGGATCAACAAGAAGCTCGGCATGGGCGACGGTGCGGATGGGGCGAACCGGGTTATCACCGGGGTGCAGCGCCAGGTGACCGTGCTCCATGCCCGGCTCGGCGAGGTCCGGTCGATCGCCACCGCGACCCAGATGGAGGCGCGCAAGGCGTTGATCCGCGGTGGCCAGGCCGGTGCCGCGGCACAGCGCGCGCAGACCCGTGCTGACCAGGCCTTCGCCAGAGCCGGTCAGGCGCGTATCGACGCGAACGAGGCAAAAGGACGTGCGGACCAGGCAATCCGCCGTGCCGGTCAGGCGAAGCAGTGGTCCGACAATGCGATGCGTGAGGTTCGGGCGCTACGTGACAAGGCCCAGGCGGCCAGCGGCGAGATCCGGCACTTGCAGAACTCGATCGAACGGCTCGACGCCGCGTTGAGGTGAGGCAGATGACCATGGCGAAGAGACTGGAGCGTCCGTGAACAGGAACATCACCGTGGTCACCGGGTCGCTGGGCCGGCTGCGTACCGCGCTCACCCAGACCAGCACCGCCGCCGGTCGGCTGCGTACGTCGGCGCAGCAGGCCAGCACGGCGGCGAGCCAGCTCCGGTCGTCGGCGGACCAGTCGGCGGCGGCCGTCCAACGCGCCGGCCGCAACGCGGCGACGAGCGGTGGCCTGATGGGCCGGTTCCGCCAAGGGCTGCAGGGCGCGACGGTGGCGCAGAAGGGCCTCAACACCGCGATGAAGGCCAACATCCTCGGCGCGATCATGGCGCTGGTGATGATGGTCGTCACGAAGCTCGTTGACATGGCGATGCAGTCGCAGAAGGTACGTCAGGTCGTGCAGACCGCGTTCCGGATCATAGGCCAGGTCGTCGGCGCGGTCATGGACTTCGTAAAGAAGATCATCAGCGTCGTGTGGCCGTGGATCGAGGCGTACGTCCGGACGTACATCACCATCGTCATGACGGTGATCCGCACGGTGATGAACGTGATCCGGACGATCATCACGGCGGTCTGGGACGCGATCAGCACGGTGATCCGCGTCTACATGAACGTCATCAGCGCAGTGATCACCGGGGTGTGGAACGGGATCCGCACTGCGGTCATGTTCGTCGTCAACGGGCTCGGAGACGCGCTTACGGGAGCGTGGAACCGGATCACGGGCACGCTGCGGGCGGCGTGGGACGGCCTCGCCGGGTTCGCCAGGGCGGCGTTCCAGGCCGTGCTGTCCGCCGTCAAAGGACCCATCAACGCGATCATCGGGCTGGTCAACTCGGCGATCCGGGGCCTGAACAGCATCCGGGTGTCGATCCCCGACTGGGTGCCGCTGGTCGGCGGCCAGACGTTCGGCATCAACCTGCCGCAGATCCCGCAGCTCGCGGCGGGCGGCATCGCGATGCCCGAGGTCGGCGGCCGGCTGGTCACGGTCGCCGAGGCCGGCCAGCCGGAGGCGATCGTGCCGCTATCGAGGCTGCCGGAGCTGTTGGACCTGCGACCCCGGCGCGGCGCCGAGCAGCCCGTCACGATCAACATCCATCCGCGGGCCGGACAGTCCGAGTACGAGATCGGGCGGATCGTCGCCCGCGAGCTGGCATGGGCGGGGAAGCGATGACCACGACTCCCGGCCGGGAGCCCGGTACCACCCTCCAGGAGCCCGTGTTCGCCGTCGATGGCTGGACTGGCAACACCGTCGACGACCTCGGTGTCGAGTGGTGGGTGACCAAGGAGGAGGGCTGGGCCGGGTCGCCGCCGCTACGCCTGTCCCTCGCGGACCGTCCGGAACGCGACGGCGCGTTCGACTCACCGTCGTACCGCGGCCCGCGCGTGGTCACGCTCGAAGGCACGGCGGTGGCACCTGACCGGTCGACCAAGGAGTACGCCAAGGACCGGTTGGCCGCCGTGCTCGCCGACGGCTCGAGCACGGCCGAGCTGACCGTCCGGGAGCCACACGCCACCCGTCGAGCGCTGGTACGGCTCTCCGCCGAGACCAAGATCACGGACGTCACGCCGTACACCTTTGCCTGGTCGGTGCAGCTCACCGCGCCAGACCCGATGCGGTACGGGGTCGACCTGCGCACCGCGTTCTGTGGGCTGCCGCAGCCGGGCCTCGGGATCTCGTTCCCGATCCCGCAGTGGCCGCTCGACTTCGGCACGCCGAACGGTGGGTCGATGGTGCTCGCCAACGCCGGCACGGCCACCACCTGGCCAGTGTGGACGGTCACCGGCCAGTGCGACCAGCCGGTCATCCGCGACGCCGGCTCCGGCCGCTGGCTGGGCTTCGGGCTGCGGCTGTACGGCGGCGACGTGCTCGTGGTCGACGTGGCGGCCCGCACGGTACGGCTCAACGGTGCCTCCCGCCGGGCGGCGCTGCTCCCCGGCTCGACCTGGTTCGGCCTCGCGCCGGGATCGACCGGAGTCGACTTCGGCGCGTTGCGAACGGACACGCCGGCAGTGCTCTCCGCCAGCTGGCGCGACGCCTGGATCTGACCACTGACCAGAAAGGAACGCTGACGATGCCCGAACGGCACCCGGGATGGGTCACCGGCATCAACGACTTCGAGGCGAGGCTCGCCACCGGGATGATGGTGGCCTCCCAGACGACCGCGGACGTCACGCTCGACCCGCTGCGGGTCAGGGCCGGGATCAGGGACGCCACCGGCAACCCCGGGCTGGTCCGGCTCGGCACGAACAAGATCACGGTCAATCCGTTCCAGGCGGTGGTCCAGGACCCGGCCCGGCCTGGCCTCGGCCCCTTCCTGGTCACCCTTGACTCGGCGAAGGACCTGCCGCTCACCGCGGCGGACCCCTCGCTGTCCCGGATCGACCTGGTGGTCGCCGAGGTCAACCCGGGCGAGGACCCTGGTTTCACGGTACGGGTGGTGGAGGGCCAGCGCAGCTCCACCCCGCAGCCGCCGGCCGTGACCAACCCTCTCCACCTGCGGCTGGCGCAGGTGCGGGTGCCAGCCGGCGCCGGCACGCCGACGCTCACCGACCTGCGCCAGTTCACCGCCGCCCTCGGCGGCATCCTTCCCGTACGTGGTGACGCCGACCTGCCGGCGAACGCCGCCGGCAGCGTGTTCATCTACCGCTTGGACAGCCGACAGCTACAGGTACGCCAGGGCAGCTCCTGGGTCCCCTACCGCCCCCCGCGCGGCAGCGTGGACGTCTGGAACCCGGCGCTCCTGCAGAACGGCTGGGTCAACTACAGCCCGCCTGGCGGGTCGTTCCCGCCCGCCGCGTACACGATCACCGAGGACGGCTGGGTCCGGTTGCGTGGCCTGGTCAAGTCCGGTGACGTCACGAAGCCGATCCTCGTGCTTCCGGTCGGCTACCGTCCGGTCTTCCAGCACATCCTGTCGGCCCGGATCGCCCACGGCCAGGCAGCCCGCATCGATGTGCTAACCGACGGGACAGTTGTCAGCCCATACCCCACAGATGTTCAGCCCAGCACAGCCTGGACGTCGCTGGACGGCATCTGCTTCCCGACGTACTGAGGCCGAGACGATGGCGGCGGCAACCTACACCTACCTGGTCGCGGACCTGCGCACCGGCGCCGTCCTGGACGAGCTGCCGCTCACCGGTGTGTCGTTCGACAAGCGGCTCAACGACACCGGCAGCCTGCGCGGGCAACTGCGAGTGGACGACCCCGGGATCAGGACCCGCGAACCACGACTGCTCACCGAGCCCGGCCGTACCGCCATCTACGTGGACCGCGACGGCGACCTGCTCTGGGGCGGCATCATCTGGACCAGCCGCTACCAGGCCGCGAGCAGCACGCTGGAGATCGGTGCGGCTGACTTCCTGTCCTATTTGGAGCACCGGCGCGTGCTCAGCTACCCGGTCACCGACACCGGCACCGTCTCGTTCACCAACACCGACCAGCTTGAAATCGCGACCGCGCTGGTCGCGCTCGCCCAGTCCCACCCCGGTGGCGACCTAGGCGTGACGGCGCGCGGTGCGCCGCCCTCCGGTGTATCCCGCAGCGTCAGCTACGCCGCTGGTGAGCTGAAGCTGGTCGCGGACGCTCTGCGCGACCTGGCGAACGCGGACGGCGGCTTCGACTTCACAGTGGACGTCGAGTACGGCCCGGACGGGCGGCCGGTGCGGTTCATCCGGTTCGGCTATCCCCGGCTGGGCCAGCCCGGCGGGCCGCACGTCTGGGAGTACGGCGCGAACATTGTGGACTTCAGCTGGCCCACCGATGCGGCGCGGATGGCCACCCGGGTGTTCGCCCAGGGAACCACCGACACCGACCTGCCACTCCTACGGTATGCCGAGGACACGTCGGCGTACGACGACGGCTTGGTGCTGCTGGATGATGCCGCCTCCCAGCTGGACACCCGAGACCCGGCGCTGGTCGACGCCCAGGCCCGCGGGGAGCTGGCGGCGCGGCGACGCCCGGTCGTCCTACCCGAGCTGACAGTCCGGGCCGACCTGGATCCAGTGGTCGGCAGCTACTCGGTCGGCGACGGCGTCCGAGTGGTGATCGCTGACCCATTCTTCACCAGCGACCAGGTCGACGTGACCGTCCGGTTGCTGAGCTTCGAGGTCACCCCCGGCGACGACGCCGGGCTGGAGCAGGTGAAGCTGACCGTAACCCCAATTCCGGAGCCGTTATGACCAGGATCAACCGCCCCGACACGCTGCTGACCGAGCTTCGAGACATCAAGCGACGGCTCCGGCTGCTCGAAGCGGACCGGATGCGCCCACCAGCCACGGTGCTGGCGACCGGCACGGGTGGTCCCTCGCCCGAGCCGTCATCCCTGTCGGTGGCGTCCGCCGGGACGGTTCCGGTGCCGCTGGCCCCCGTACGACCGACCGACTGGCCGGCCACCAGCGCCACCGCGTGGGAGCGGCTCTCGATGACGCGGGTCGCGATCGGCCCCCGCGGAGTACGGGTGGAGCTGTCCGCCACCGCGGACGAGGACACTGCCGGGGCGGTCCGGGTGGTCGCCGACGGGACGCCGATGGGAGTGCCAGTACCTGTGGCCGGAGGTCCATCGCACCAGACGGTCGAGGTGCCGGCCCGGTTGGACGTGCCGGAAGGCTACGAGTACGAGATTGCGGTTGAGGCCCTGCGTACCCAGGGCGACGGGATGGTCCGCACCGTTGCCCTGCTGCTTACCTGACCGTGTGGGGTGCGGCGGCGGGAGCTGCCGCACACCCACCAACCGTCAACTCGCGGCTGGGCGTCCGCCTACCTCGGCCGGGATCTCCACCCCCCAGCGCCGCGCGTCATCCGGAGTGTCCACGTCGCTGTTGTCGGCCACGTCGTCGCAGGCGACCTCCTGCACCTGCGCGGCACGGACCACCAGGTACGGTCGCGCGCCCACGTCCAGTTGGGCGAGGCGGCGTACGCCGGGCCAGTGCTCGCGGCCAAGCAGGATCGGATGGCCACGCCGGCCGCCGTACGTGGCCACGACCAGCGCCGCCGGTTTCGACAGCGCGGCAACTCGCGAGATCGCGGCCGGTGTCACGCCCGGCGTGTCGACCAGCAGTACGGTGACGGCGTCAACGTCTGGGCTGGCACTGGTGAGCGTGTCCAGCCCGGCCCGCAGTGACGAGCCCATCCCCGTAGCCCACTCGGGGTTAACCACGACCACCGCCCCTTCGAGGCGTGCCGTCTGGCGCACCTGCTCCGCGGCGCAGCCCAGCACCACCACGACCGGTGCGCAGCCGGCCTGAGCAGCGACCCCGACCGCCCGGTCCACCAGCGGCTCACCCGCGAGCCGCAGCAACGCCTTCGGGCCGCCTAGACGCCGCCCCGCGCCAGCGGCAAGCACCAGCCCCGCGACCGTGCCCACTACCCTCACTCCCGGTCAACCGATGCACCCAGCCATGCGGCGGCTCGACGAGCCGGGCAACAGCCGGCGAGATGTCCCCCGGCCAACCTACCGCGCAGCGGCTGGGGGTATGTCCTGCCCCTGTCCTGCTTTGCGGTGATCAACCTACCCTGGGTCCACCGACTGCCCTGGCCTGTCGTTGCCTGCGCGGTCTACGAGTGATGGTGTGAGCAGGGTTGCGTCAGGCGGCTCTCTGCTGCAGCCGGCTGGCAGCATGGGTGATCATCTCGACCCCACGTTGGAGCTCGATGGCTGGGTCAAGTGGCTGCCCGGCGCGTTCGCGGGCGGCGGCGATGCCGTCGACCACCCACTGGCGAACCAGGGTTGACCAGGCGATGCCTCGGTCGGCCGCGATGGCGGTCAACTCTTCGAAGACATCAGTCGGCAGGCGCAGCGACCTGCTGACCATGACCTCGGGGAGAACCTCGATCGGCTCAGTGCTGGCGCGGGCGGTGGTGTCCAGTTCGCCGCTACGGTATCGGGCGATCTTGTCGCGGTCTTCAGGTCGCATCGGAACCTCCGAAGATATGTCCCCACCGCAGCTCCGTGGCGAACCCGGCCTCGAACGCGGTGACGAGCTCCCAAACCCCGTCCGATCCCTCGGTCAGCCATACGGTGACAAGGCGGCCACCGGCATGGCTGGTAACCGCGCGGGTTGTCTCGTCGACATCCTCGATGAGAGTCGGCCAGGCATCTAGCACCGCCGCAATCTGCCGCAGGCTGACCCTTGCTCGGCTGCCGCGTCGAGGCCGTCAGCGGTCAAGGTCACCCGCACAGGACAGTGTAGCACACGGCGTGCTACGCCGGTTGAGCTCTCGTGGTTCTGGCTGGAAGGCAGCAACCGGTGCTTGCCATGCCGTCGCGCCGAGGACAGCCCATAGCGGAGCGACGCCCCCGCTCGCCTACTTGGCGTCGACGTAGCACTCGACCACTGACACGCCGAGCGGGAAGCGCACCGGGGTGTCGCCGAACAGAAGCACCCGGGCCTGCTCCGCAGCCCCGTGCACAGCCGCCGCCACCCGCTCGGCCTCGCCCGCCAGACAGTGCACGAGCACCTCGTCGTGCTGGAAGAAGACCAGCTCCCCCGCTGTCTCGTGCAGCGTCCCGCGCAGCGAGGCGAGCAGCGTGTTGGCCCACTCGGCCGCCGTGGCCTGGATGACGAAGTTGCGCGTGAACCGGCCGCGGGCCCGGGCGGCGGCCCCGGCCCGCGGTACATCCACCGAGTCCCCATCCGCAGGATCGAGGTCGGCCACCCGCGCGGTCACCGATGGTGGCGGGCTGGTGCGGCCGAGCCACGACCGCACCAACCCACCCGTCTCCCCCGTCCGCGCAGCCGCCTCCACGAACGCCCAGGCGGCCGGGTAGAACTGCCGCAGCGCGGCTAGAGCCGGCACTGCCGCCCCACCGGTCTGCCCGTACATCGCTCCGAGCAGGGCCACCTTCGCCCGAGCCCGGTCACCACCGAACGCCTCGGCCGCCAGGGCGGCGTACATGTCCCCGCCCGCGCCGGCCTCGGCCAGCCGGGTGTCGCCGGAGACCGCGGCGAGGATGCGCGGCTCGAGCTGGCCGGCGTCGGCGACGACCAGCACCCAGCCCGGGTCGGCGACGACCGCCCGGCGCACCACACGGGGGATCTGCAGCGCTCCCCCACCCCGGGTGGCCCACCGGCCGGAGACCACCCCGCCGGGCACGTACTCCGCCCAGAACCGTCCGTTGTGGACCCACTGCTCCCGCCAGGACCAGCCGTGCGCCGTCCAGAGGCGGTAGAGCTCCTTGAACTCCAGCAGCAGCGGCGCCGCCGGATGGTCCACCTGCCGCAGCACCCAGGCCCGGGTGCTCGGCAGCGAGATGCCCGCCCGGGCGAAGGCGCGCAGCACCTCCGCCGGTGACTCCGGGTGGATCCGCTCGCCGAAGGCTGCGGCGATGCGCTCGGTCAGCTCGACCAGGCGCCGGGGCGGCCCGCCCACCCGCGACGCCTCGCCGAGCAGCTCGACCAGCAGGGCGTCATGCACGTCGG
This sequence comes from Micromonosporaceae bacterium, assembly GCA_035649895.1. Lineage (GTDB taxonomy): Bacteria > Actinomycetota > Actinomycetes > Mycobacteriales > Micromonosporaceae > DASSUC01. Next base: position 9,371 of record DASRIS010000035.1, read on the forward strand.
CCCGCCACGGCAGGCCGGCCTGGCCGATCTCGACCGCGGCCAGGGCGGCGGCCGACTCCGCCGCCACGAGCAGCGTGAACCGGCCGGGGTCGGGGACGGCCCGCAGCCGGGCGCGCTGGTCGGCGTACACGTCGATGAGGGTCTGCAGGGACGGCGGCGCGGGGCTGTCGTCGAAGAGCGCGCCCTGGGTGTCGCCGGGTGGCGTCGGCGGCCGGGGCGGCGGGTCCGGCGGGACCGGGCGGCCGGTGAGCCGGGCGTGCGCGGCGGCGAGGCTGCGCGGCTCGCCCCAGTGTCCGGCCGCGCCCAGCAGCAGGGCCTCGGTCAGCTCTACGTCGTGGCAGCGGCCGACTCGGGCTCCCGCCCGCAGCAGTGGCGGGTAGCTCGTCGCCGTGGCGGGCCAGACCCAGCGCGGGGCGTCGCGCCGCTCCCGCGCCGCCACCTCGGCAGCGAGGTCGGTGGCGTGCCACTGCTCGCCACCGGGGCGGCCTGCCGCCGACAGCTCCACGCACCAGCCGCCGCCCGTCCCGTCGGGCACGACCGCGACCATCATGGCGACAGTATCGAACAGCAGTACGACAAAAACCCAGAGCTACTTCAGCGTGGCTCCGGTCAGTCCAGCCTGCACCTGCCGCTGGAACGACACGTAGACGACCAGGATCGGCAGCATCGCCATGGTCATGCCGGCGAAGAGCGCGCCGTAGTCGCCCTGGTAGCCCTGGTTGACCTGGAGGTCGATCAGGCCCTGGGCGAGCATCGCCCGCTTCTCCTCGCCACCGCCCTGCGCCTGCATGAGCACGGTGGGCAGCAGCCACTGGTTCCACTGCCCGATGATGTTGAAGATGCCGATGCTGATCAGCCCAGGCTTGGCCAGCGGCACCATCACCTGGAAGAACAGCCTGGTGTGCGAGGCGCCGTCGACGATGGCCGCCTCCGCGATGGCGGTGGGCAGGCTGCGGAAGAACGAGTGCAGGAAGAAGACGGTGAACGGCAGCGAGTAGGCCACATAGACCAGGACCAGCATCGGGTACTGATTGAGGCCGAGCCAGCGTACGGAGTTGCCGAGGTTCGCCACGACCTGGTAGAGCGGCACGATGGCCAGGAAGATCGGCAGGGTCAGGCCGGCCACGAAGCTGTAGTAGATGAGCTTGTTGCCGGGGAACTCGTACCGGGCGAGGACGTAGGCCGCCATCGCGCCGAACAGCATCGTGAGGAAGACACCGCCGGCCATCACCACGATGGTGTTGAAGAAGAGATCGCCGATGTGCCCGGTGGTCCATGCGGTGCTGAAGTTCTCCCAGTGCAGGCCGGATGGGGGCCCGATCGGGTCACGCACGATCTCCGCATCGGTCTTGAACGAGGACATCACCGCCCAGCCGAGCGGCAGGATCACTAGTAGCGCCCAGGTGACCAGGAAGCCGTGCGAGAAGACGTTGAGCACCTGCCCGCCGAGGTCGCGCCCACCGCCCACGGCGGGGCCGCTGGCCGGCCGGCCCGGCGCCGGTGTGACCGGGACCGGGGGCGTCTGGAACGTGGTAGCCATCGCGCTCCCCTAGAACTCGATGCGCTCGCGGCGGGTGGCGGTCAGCTGGACCGCGCCGAGCAGCAGGGCGAAGACCGCCATCGCCACGCCCATGGCGCAGGCGTAGCCGAACTGGCCCCGGGTGAACGCCTCCCGGAAGAGCACGGTTGCGAACACCTCGCTGGCGTGGTTGGGGCCGCCCTGCTGCGGGGTGAGCGCGAACACCCAGACGAACATGTCAAGTGCGAGGAAGCCCAGGTAGACCCAGGCCACCGAGACGCTGTCACGCAGCAGCGGCAGGGTGACCCGGAAGAACGTGTGGACCCGGGTCGCCCCGTCCAGCATCGCCGCCTCGTAGATGTCCTTCGGGATCGACTGCATGGCGGCCGAGAAGAGCACCAGGTAGAAGCCGACGTTCGCCCAGACCACGATGATGAGCAGCCACCACAGCACCTGGGGCACGCCGAGGAACGGGGTGGGGTTGTTGGTGAACTGCAGCGGGTGCAGCGGGTCGAGCAGCCCGATCTTGATCAGCAGCCAGTTGAGCAGCCCTTGGCCGTCGGTGCGGTAGAGGGCGTCCCACAGGATCACGATGATCGCCACCGAGAGCACCTGCGGGAAGAAGAAGACCACCTTGTAGAGGCCGGAGCCGAACACTCCCCGCACGCCGGCCCTGCCTCCGCGCCCGCCCACGTTGAGCAGGAACGCGAAGAACAGGGCCAGCGTGACGGTGACCAGCGGCAGGGCGACCAGGAAGAACACGTTGTGCCACAGGGCGGCGTGGAACAGCTCGTCCTTCAGCAGCCGGGCGTAGTTCTCCGTGCCGACGTACTCGGCCTGGTTGGAGAACCCGCCCCAGTTGGTGAAGGAGTTCATGACCGTCTGGGCGTACGGCGAGATCAGGAAGATCACGTACAGCGCCAGCGGCGCTGCCAGGAACCCCGCGATGAAGGGGTACTTGCCGTGTCGCATGGTCGTGGCTCCGCCCGGTCCTGCCGCCTACTGGAGGGCCCCGTCACCGGGGCACCGAATCCGGTCAGCGGCTCTGCTTCTTGACGTTCGGGTCCTTCTTGATCTTGTCGGCTAGCTTCTGCATCTCGTCCATGAACTTGGTCGGGTTGCTCCGGCCGGCCATCAGCTCGCCGATCGGCCCCTGGTGACCGGTGAAGAAGTCGCCGTACCAGTCGTTGATGCGCCAGATCATGGTATTCGAGCCGACGTTCTTGACCACGTTGTTGATCGAGGTGAGCGCGGTCGAGCCGGTGACGCCGTCGGCACCGCCCTTGACCACCGTCGGCGCCTTGGTCAGCTCGGAGAACTTGCTCGCGCCCTGCTTGGACAGCATGGCCCGGAGGAACTCCATGCCGGCGTTGGGGTTCTTCGCCTTCGCCGGCACCAGCCAGGACTCCGCCGCATAGGTACGCGCGGCACCGTACGGCATCTTGTCGCTGGTGGTCATGTCCCACACCGGCAGCATGGTCATCTTGACGGTCGGCGGGATCTTGCGGCCGCCGGCCGGCTCCCGCTCGTCCTTCGGGTCCGACGGGGAGCTCATCTCGCTCTCGAACCAGGTGCCGACCGGGATGAACGCGGCCTTGCCGTCGAGGAAGGACTGCTGGGACTGCAGGTGCGACAGGCCCTCGCTGCCCGGCAGGACGTAGCCCTTGGTGACCATCTCCTGGACCCGGGTGACCACGGTCTTCACCACGTCGGTCTTCCAGGCGCCGTCCTCGAGGTTGTCGATCGCCTTGGCCTGGGTCTCGCCACCGAGCTTGTGGATCCAGTCCATGATCGGCCAGCCCATGTAGTACGGGTACTTGCCGGCGTGCACCCACGGCGCGATGCCGGCCGCCTTGATCTTGTCGGCGAGCGTGAAGAACTCGTCGAAGGTCTTCGGCGGGGTCCAGCTGTTCTTCTCGAACAGGGCGGCGTCGTACCAGATGCCGAAGACGCCGTAGACGTAGTTCAGCGCGTACGGCTTGCCGTTGAGCGTGCCCGACTCGATGGTGCCGGGGGCCAGCGTGTCCTTCACCTTGACGTTCGGGTCGTCCCAGCTCGCCGCGTCGAGCAGCGGCGTGAGGTCGACCAGAGCGTTCTGGTTGGCCAGCACGTCGTTGCCCATCTGGTCGGCGCCGGCGTTGTTGATCAGGTCTGGCGGGGTGGCGCTGAAGCGCGGCTGGAGCTCGGTCTTGATCTTCTGGGTGAACTTGAGGTCCACCTTGAGCCCGTGCCTCTGCTCCACCAGCTGCTTGTCGAACTTCGGGTACTCCTCGCCGAAGCCGCCGTTGAAGACGACGACCTCAACCGGGGAGTCCTTCACCACGCCGAGCGGGTTCTCGTTGGTCTTGGCTTGGGTGTCGTCCTTCTTGTCGTCCGAGCCGCTCGTGGCGCAGGCGCCGAGCAGGCCCGCCGCCGGGGTGGCCAGCAGGCCCGCCGCGGCGGCCCGCCCGAGCAGGGCACGCCGGCTGAGGTCCGTCGGGGTGTCGGGGGAAGCGGACATCTTTGTCTCCTAGGTTCGCCGTCAGGCGGTACGCCGGATCCGCCCGGCGTACCGCGACTCGAGGGTGTGGTTGTGCTCGTCCCCGCCGGGGACGTTCGCGGAGAGGTAGATCGGAGGGACCTCACCCGCGTCCTGGAACCGTCGCGCGACCTCCGCGGTCACCATCTGCGCCAGCAGCGCACCGGTGACCGAGGAGACCGCGCAGACCGCGCCGCCGGACTCCAGCGGCAGTACTGCGTCGCCGTACGGCGCGCCGTTGTCGAGCACGACGTCCGCGATGTCGGCCAGCCGCCGGCCGGACGGGTGCCGGGAGGCGACCCGGGCGGTGTGGGCCAGCGAGGTGACCGCGACCAGGTCATGCCCGCGCTCCTTGACCAGGGTGGCCAGCTCGACGACCGCCCCGTTGATGCCGGAGTGCGAAGCCAGCACGAACACGTCCACCGGCTCGGGGCGGGCCAGCTCGTAGATCTGGTGCGCGACGGCGGGGTCGCGCTCCAGCCCGACGCCGGCGAGCTCGCCGCGCGTAGCCTCGCCGAAGAGCACGACGTCGCGCAGTGCCAGCCGGTTGGTGGGCACCAGCCCGCCGGCCCGGCCGGACAGCTCCATGGCGAGCGCCTCGGAGTGGCCGCAGCCGAAAGCCTGCACCACCCCGCCCCGGCGCAGCGCCCCGAACAGCAGGTCGGCCGCTTGCTGCACGGCGGCGGCCTGGCCGGTGACGACCTGGTCCAGCAGCGGGCGCAGCGCGGCGACGAAGGCGGTGGCGCTGACCGTGGTCACTCCTCCACCTCCCGGGCGGCCCGGTGCCCGTCCACCGCGCGGGCCGTACGCTGGAACGCGGCGTGCGCGCGCTCGTGGGTGCGCTGGGCAACCGCGATGTAGAGCAGGTCCAGCACGACCAGCTGCGGGTGGCGGGCGGAGAGCGCGTCGGGCCGGAACGTGGTCGCGTGCGTGGCGGTCAGCAGCACGACGTCGGCGACCTCGGCAAGGGGCGAGCGCGGGAAGCTGGTCAGCGCGACCGTGGTCGCCCCGTGGCTGCCGGCCTCGGCGACCATCTCGATCGTCTCCCGGGTCTGGCCGCTGTGCGAGATGCCCAGCGCCACGTCGCCCGGGCGCAGCAGGGCGGCGCTCGCTAGTCCATTATGGACGTCGATCCAGGCCCACGCGGCCACCCCGATGCGGTGCAGGCAGAACTGCATCTCCGCGCCGACCAGGGCGCTGCCGCTGGCGCCGTAGATGTCCACCCTGGCGGCGGCGGCGATCGCGTCGGCGGCCCGCTCCACCTCGCCCAGGTCCAGCCGGGCCGCCGTGTCGTGCAGTGCCCGGGTGTCCGCCGCCATGACCTGCCCGAGCACCCGGTCCAGCGGGTCGGTCGGCTGGATCTCCCGGCCGATGTCCACCGCCCAGCCGGCGGCCCGGGCCGCCCGCCCGGTCTCCCCCGCGATGCCCAGCCGCAGCTCGGAGTAGCCCTCGAAGCCGAGCGCGCGGCAGAAGCGGGTGACCGTCGCCGGCGAGGTGCCGCTGCGCTCGGCGAGCTCGACGATGGTGGCGCGCGCCGCGCGGGCCGGGTCGGTGAGCACCTGCTCGGCCACCCGCCGCAGGGCTCCGGTGAGCTCGGGCAGCTGGGCCCGCACCCGCACCAGCACGCCGTCCGGGGCACGGGCGGCGTCCAGCTGCGGCAGCCCGGCAACGGCGGCATCTGCTGGGGCTGCGCCCCCGACGGCAGGCACCTGAGCAGCCGAGCCTCCGGCGCCAGCCTCGCCGCCAGTGGCAGGGTCGGCGACGGCTCGGCCACCCTCAGCGGGGACCGCGGTCGGATCGGGGCCACCGCCGTCCATCACCCGCCTCTTTCAGAAAAGAGTGTTAACTGTTAGTGGTAAAATTTCTTACTAAGCGCGGACCTTGTCAAGCCAACTGGGACAAGTTTTCAAACTGTTACCGCCCTGATGCCCGGTACAACGGCCCCGTCGACAAGATCACGATCTGGGACAGAGAGCTTGTGTAGTCGCACTACACGGATGGCGTACCAGATCATGATCTTGATCGTCCGAACGCCGGACCGCGCTGGCCGGCGACCGGATAGCCCTCTTGCCCTAATCATTGCTTTTGATCCAAAATATGGGCACCTGATGGATATGGGGGCGGGCGGATGGGTGAGGCCTACGTGCTGGGCATGGACATCGGGGGTACGGCCACCCGCGCGGTCGTGCTCGACCTGGATGGGCGCCGGTGCGGCACCGGCCTCGCCAGCGGCGGCAACCCGACCTCGCACGGACCACAGGCCGCAGCCTCGTCGCTCACCACGGCGCTGTCCGCCGCGCTGGCCGGTCTCGCCCCAGCCCGGGTGGCCGCAGCAGCGGTAGGGCTCGCCGGCGCCGGCCGGCTGGTGGCCGACCCGCAGGCCCGGGCGGCTTTCGACACGGCGTGGCGCGAGGCCGGGCTGCGCTGCGGCTACACCGTCCACGGCGACGCGGTGGCGGCGTATGCGGCCGGCACCTGCGAGCCGGACGGGACCGTGCTCATCGCCGGCACTGGCGCGATCGCCGCGGCAGTGCGCGACCTGCGGCTGGCCCGCGTCGCGGACGGGCACGGCTGGCTGCTGGGAGACGAGGGCTCCGGCTTCTGGTTGGGCCGGGCGGCGGTGCGGCGGGCGCTGGCCGTCTGCGACGGCCGGGTACCGGACGGCCCGCTCACCCGGGCCGTGCGGGAGCACCTGCTCGGCGGCCACAGCAACGGCTCCAGCCCGCCGGGGGCCGCGGCGGCTGGCGGGCGGTGGGCGGCTACCGCGCGGGAGACCGCGAGTGCGCTCGTACAGGCGGTCGCCGCGCACCCGCCCGTCGCGCTCGCCGCACTCGCACCGCTGGTCATGGCCGCCTGCGACGAGGCCGACCCGGCCGCCCACGACCTGGTGCAGGAGGCGGCCGACCGCCTGTGCCGCACCGTGGCGCTGGTGCGCGGCCCGGACGAGACCACGCCGGTGGTCATCGCCGGTGGCCTGCTCACCGCGGCCACCCCGCTCGCCGCGGCGGTGCGCGAGCGGCTGGCCAGTGGCTGGCCGGCCGCGCCGGTGCGGCCCGCTGGGGACGCCGCCGCGGCGGCCGCCTGGCTCGCCGCCCGCACCCTGCCCGGCGTCGACGCGCCCGCGCTGCACTCCCGCTTCCTGGCTGCCGCACCGACCGGATAGGCCGGGCCACCAGCCACCGAGCCTCATGCGCGCCCGTCCCTACTTCAGGTGGCCGGCGGTGAGGCCGGACTGGACCTGGCGCTGGAAGACCGCGTAGACCACGAGCACCGGGAGCATGGCGATGGTCAGGCCGGCGAAGAGGCGGCTGTAGTCGCCGGCGTACCCCTCGCTCACCGCCAGCGCGGCGAGGCCCTGCGCGAGCACGTAGCGCCGCTCGGCCCCCTCACCCTGGATCAGCACCACCGGCAGGACGTACTGGTTCCACTGGCCGAGGAAGTTGAAGATCGCTACGCTCACCAGCCCGGGCCGGGCCATCGGCAGCATCACCCGGAAGAACAGCCCGAACGGGCCGCAGCCGTCGATCAGCCCCGCCTCGGCGATCGAGGTCGGCAACGTACGGAAGAAGGCGGTGAGGAAGAAGACGGTGAACGGCAGCGAGTACGCGGCGTAGACGAGCATGAGCCCCGGCAGCGTGTTGTGCAGCCCCAGGTTGCGCACGACGAAGAAGAGCGGCACCAGGGCGAGCACGACCGGGAACATCATCCCGCCGACGAACAGGAAGTAGACCAGGCGGTTGCCCGGGAAGTCGTACCGGGCCAGGGCGTACGCGGCCATCGCGCCGAGCAGCATGGTGAGCGTCAGCGAGCCGGCGACCACGACCACGCTGTTCAGGAAGTACTGTCCAATGTGGGCATGGCTCCAGGCGCGGGCCCAGTTGTCGAAGCGCAGCTGCGCGGGCAGCCCCCAGGGGTCGCCGAGGATCTCGGCGTCGGTCTTGAACGAGCTGAGCACCGCCCAGAGCAGCGGCAACGCCGTCAGCAGCCCCCAGACCAGCAGGAACGCGTGGTTGAAGACGTCGATCGCGCGCTCGCCACCGGCGCCCAGGCCGCCGCGGCGACGGCCGGCGGGCACGGCGGGCGCCGGTGCCCGCGTCGGTGGCTGCTCACGCAGTGTGGTCGCCATCCCGCCGTCCTAGAACTCGATCCGCTCGCGCCGGGTCGCCCGTAGCGCGAGCACGGCGATGGAGAGGGTGACGAAGAACAGGGCGACCCCGATCGCCGACGCGTACCCGAACTTGGCCTCCCCGAACGCGGTCTCGTAGATGCGCAGCCCCGCCACGTCGGTGGCGAAGCTGGGCCCGCCGTTCGTCATGATCTGCACCAGCGCGAACCCGTCCAGGGCGAGGATCGCCAGGTAGACCCAGGCGACCTGGACGCTGTCCCAGAGCAGCGGGATGGTCACCCGCCACAGCGTGGCGAGGCGGCCCGCCCCGTCCAGCAGGGCCGCCTCGTAGACGTCGCGCGGCACCGACTGCATGGCGGCGCCGAAGAGCACCACGTAGAAGCCGACGTTGGCCCAGACCATCACCGCCATCACGGCCCAGAACGCGTACGTCGGGTCGCCCAGCCACGGCCGGGCCAGCCCGTCCAGGCCGACCGCCTCCAGGAACCCGTTGAGCAGGCCGCTGCGCGGGTTGTAGAGCTGCTTCCAGAGCACGCCGATGACCGCGATGGAGATCACCTGCGGGAAGAAGTAGACCACCTTGTACGCGCCGGAGCCGCGTACCCCGGCGACCTTGCCCCGCCCGCCCACGTTGAGCATGCTCGCGAAGAACAGGCCGAGCGCGATCGTGATGACCGGCAGCAGCAGGAGCAGGACCAGGTTGTGCCGGAGCGCGTCGAGCACGTACTGGTCGCGCAGGAGCTGGCGGAAGTTGTCCAGCCCGACGATCTCGTAGCTGGGCGACAACCCCCGCCAGTCCGTGGCGGCGATCACGAACATCTGCACGTACGGCGACAGCACGAAGTAGCCGTACAGCAGCAGTGGCGGTACGAGGAACGTGACCAGCAGCCGGTACCTGCCGTGCCGCAGCGCGCGGCCGGTCACTTGCCGCGCTTGTACTTCTTGATCGAGGCGTCGGAGGCGATCTGGTCGGCCCCCTTCTGGCACTGGTCCAGGAACTCCGCCGGCCCGATCGCGCCGCTGAAGAACTGGCCGCAGGCCGCGTCCACCAGGTTGCGCTCGAGCTTGCGGTAGTAGAGCTGGTAGACCCAGTTGAAGCCGTTGCTGCCCGACGCCGACAGCGCCTTGACCGCGCTGGACAGGCCGAACGGCAGCTGGACCCCGTCGGCGGCGCCGGACACCACGGTCAGGCTGGAGACCTTCTGGGTGAAGTCCTTGGCGCCCTTGGCGGAGAGCATGGTGCGCAGGTACTCCCGCCCGCCGCGCACGTTGCGCGCCTTGGCCGGCACGATGAACGGCTCGCCGGCGGTGCCCCGGATCGCCTCGAACGGCAGCTTGTCACTGCCGCCCAGGCTGGGGGTGGGCGCCACGGCCATGTCGAAGCCGGGCGGGGTGACCGCCTTCTGCTCGTTCTCCAGCCAGGAGCCGCAGGAGACGAACGCGGCCTTGCCCTTGCTCCACTCGGTCTGCGACTGCTTGTGGTCCAGCCCGGAGGAGCCGGGCAGGATGAACCCGTCCTTGACGATCTGGTGCCACGCGTCGGCGGAGGCCTTCATCGCGTCCGACTTCCACGCGTTGGGCTCGAGGTTGTCGATGTTGAGCGCGACCTCCACCCCGCCGTGCTTGATGGCCGTGGCAATCACCGGCCAGCTCATGTAGCGCGGGTGCAGGCCCTGGTAGGTCCACGGGGCGATGCCGGCCGCCTTGATCGTGCGGCACAGCGCGATGTGCTCGTCCCAGGTCTTGGCGTACTGCCAGCCCTTCTCGGTGAAGAGCTTGGTCGAGTACCAGATGCCGTAGACCGTGTAGGCGTAGTTGAGGACCAGGAACTTCCCGTCGTACGTGCCGACCTCGACCGCGCCCGGCAGCAGCGTGTCGCGCACCGTCTTGCCGGCCACGTCCAGGCTCGGCGCGTCGAGCAGCTCGCCGAGGTCGGCCAGCGAGCCCTGGGAGACCAGCCCGTTGAAGTCGATCTGGCCGGCGCCGGAGTTGTTCACCACGTCCGGCGGGGTGCCGTCGACGAACCGGGGCTGCAGCGTCTTGCTGATCTCCTGGGTCGCCGAGTGCTTGACCTCGGCCTTCGGGTACTTCTCCTTGTACATGGCCTCGTGCGCCTTGGCGTACTCCTCGCCGAAGCCGCCGTTGAAGATGACCACCTCGAGCGGGGCGTCCTCCTTGACCCCCAGCGGGTTGGTGTCGCTCTTTGTGCCCTCGTACTGGGATGTAGCGGAGTCGTCGTCGCCGAGGGCGCAGGCAGACAGCACTCCTGCGGCTGGCGCGGCGAGGACCCCGGCGGCAGCCGCGCGGCGCAGCACCTCACGGCGGGTGATCTCAGACATGGGGTCTCCTCGGGGGTGGAGGGGGTGCGTTATATCCCTTCGGGTGATCCACGTGACATGAAAGATTCTTACGGAGACCCGGAGCCGACTCAAGACCACAGCGAGGGTTATCGAACCGTTACTAACCGCCGCCACCTCATGCAGGCCCGGCTGCCGGCGAAGATCCAGGTCAGCCTGGCGCCTGGAGAGGAGACCTGATGACGATGGAGCCGACCGAGGCGTCGCTCAGACCGCAGTAGAGCCGAGCCAGGCCCCCGCTCACCGGCTCAGTCGACCCCGGGAACACGACGTCCGCGAGGTTGGGCCATTTGGCCGGTGCGGCTGGGAAGTCCTCGCGGACCGCGACCACCTCGGGCCGGCTGGCGGTCAACCGGACCGGGTCGATCGTCCACCACGCCGCCGCGTAGCTCTGCGGGCCGCCCTCGTCACCGATGGCGACATGCCCCAGCACCCCGATCTGGTCGCCGAGGTCGTAGAGCTCGTTGGCGCCGATCTTCGTGTCCTCTGCGACCTGGTCGTGGAAGATGTGACCGTCTTCTACGGCTCCCGGGGTAAGGTCCGCATAGCTGTCGACAAAGGCGAAGCTCACCCGGCCGCGTCCGGCGCTGCCACCCTGTGGCCGGCCACACACCGCCACGCCGTCGGCGCGCTGTAGCAGCCGGATGTCCTTCATTCCGGGTACCTCAAGAAACGGGCTGGCCGGGTCGAGCTGCAACAGGTCGGGTGCCGCGTAGAAACGGGTGACAACAGCCGGGGTGCCGGGCCGGAAGTCGAGCGAGACCACGCCGAAGACCAGCAACGGGTCTCCGTTCTTGTCCAGCATCCAGGCGGCGAAGGGGTCCTCGGCCACGGGAAACACGGGGGCGTGGCGCGCCGGCACCCACTGCGCGCCGGCGCGCTCGAGGAACCGGACCTGCGGGTCCCACGACGCCTCGTCGCGCCAGTAGCTCTGCGGGGACTCCACCCGTACGGCCAGGTACGTACGGTCCTGCTGCCGGATGAGACACGGGTTGTAGGCGAGCTTTCCCGCAGTGCCCGGCACGCGCTCGGCCCTACCCGTGGGCCGGTCAGGGCTACGCCGATAGGCCGATACCAGCTCGTGGTAGCCGTTGCATTTACCCGCCGCCATGTAGCCGCCCTCGTTGGTGACTCGTTACCCGGCAACACCGCGTATGGCCGGACGGCGATTTTTACATGGGCGGCAGGCGGTACGGCGCACCCGAGGTCTTGCTTGAAACCTTGTCGCAACCCCCTGAGACGGTTGGTAGCAATGAAAATGCGAAAGGTAGCGGGTGGACGGCTCCCGCTACGCGTTCGGAGCGACCGCGCGCATGGCGTACGTCAGCGGGACCGGCGGCTCCTCCTCGGGCAGCCGGAACCAGCCGCGTTCGGTGGGCGGCATCCGGGGCCAGCGCGGCCACGGTGCCACCTCGCTCTCGCGCAGCGTGGTGACCCGCAGCCCGCGCCTGCGCTGCCCCGGGTCACCCTGCTGCCGTGGCTATCGCGGCCGTCAGGATCTCCAGGCCCTCCTTCGCCTCGGCCTCGGTGAGCGTGAGCGGCGGGCCCATCCGCACCACGTTGCCGTAGAGACCGCCCCGGCCGATCAGCAGGCCACCCCGGCGGCACTCCTCAAAGACGCGGGCGGTCAGCCGCGGCGACGGCGTCAGCGTGCCCGGCTCCACCAGCTCGACCGCCAGCATCAGCCCCCGGCCGCGCACCTCCGCCACGATCGGGGACCGCTCGGCCGCAGCGCGCAGGCCGTCGTGCAGTATCGCGCCGACCCGGGCGGCGTTGCTCTGCAGGTCCCGGGAGAGCACGAAGTCGAGCACCGCGTTGCCGGCCGCGGTGGACAGCGGGTTGCCGCCGAACGTGGAGAACGAGATCGCCTCGACCGCGTCCATCACCTCGGCCCGGCCGACCACCCCGCCGAGCGTGAAGCCGTTGCCGATGCCCTTGGCGAAGGTGAGCAGGTCCGGCGTGACCCCGTGGGCCTGGTAGCCCCAGAAGTGCGCGCCGGTACGCCCCCAGCCGGTCTGCACCTCGTCGGAGACGAAGAGGATGCCGTGCTCGTCCAGCACCTCCTTGAGCGCGGCGAACAGCCCGTCCGGCCCGTGCACGAAGCCGCCCACGCCCTGGATCGGCTCGGCGATGAGGCAGGCCACGTCGCCGGAGGTGGTGGTGGCCAGCACCTCGCGCAGGTCCGCCACTGCCGCCCGGACGTGCGCGGCGTCGTCCAGCCCGGCGAAGACCCCGCGCAGCCGGTCCCCGGAGTGCAGCCAGCTCACGTTGAGCGGGGTCAGCGCGCTCGCCGACCAGGACCGCACGCCGGTGACGCCCATCGCGGCGTAGGTGCGCCCGTGGTAGCTGTTGCGTACCGCGAGGATCTGGTTGGACCGGCGGTAGTTGGTGGTCACCAGCAGCGCCGCCTCGGTCGCCTCGGTGCCGGAGGTGGTGAAGAAGACGCGGGCGTCCGGGATGCCGGAGACCCGGGCGATCTTCTCTGCTAGCTCAACCTGCGCTCGGATCAGGTACAGCGTCGTGGTGTGCACCACGCCCGTGGCCAGCTGGCGCTGCACCGCCTCGCGTACCTCCGGGTTGTTGTAGCCGACCATGCTGGTCAGCACGCCGGCGAAGAAGTCCAGGTACGTGCGGCCGTCGGCGTCGGTGACCCGGCAGCCGGAACCGGACACGATCTCGATCGGCCGGTCGTAGTAGACGGTCATCCACGACGGCAGGACGGCGCGGTGGCGGCTCAGCAGGTCATCGGGTGCGTCGGCGCTCATTCCCGAACGCTGTCACCCCGCCCGGGTCCGCGGCAAGCGTTTCGGCGACGACGGGCCGGGCGAGACAAGGTCACCGATGGCGATAGGGTCGGGGAA
>DASRIS010000036.1:0-52054 GCA_035649895.1 Micromonosporaceae bacterium
CCGACCGGCGCCACCTCGCCGTTGAAGGTCACGGGGATGGACGTCTCGCCGGACGGCAGCCGGCTGGTCATCATCGGCAACTTCAACCGGGTCGCCGGCCAGCTGCGCTACCAGCTCGCCGTGATCGACCTCACCACCAACCCGGCCAGCCTGCACAGCTGGGCGACCGACCGCTACCAGCCGAACTGCTCGGGCACCGCGCCGACCTACACCACCGGCATCGACATCGCACCGGACGGCACGTGGTTCTCGGTGGTAACCAAGGGCTACATGCTCACCGGCCGGCTCTGCGACAGTGCCACCCGCTGGCAGCTGAACCGTACCGGCGGCGGCCAGCAGCCGGTGTGGGTGAACTACACCGGCGGTGACACGCTGCTGTCGGTGGCGATCACCGGCGCGGCCGTGTACGTCGGGGGTCACCAGCGCTGGCTGAACAACCCGTACGGGCGCAACTCGGCCGGCGCGGGTGCGGTGCCGCGCCCGGGCATCGGCGCGATCCATCCGACGACCGGGCTGGCGCTGTCGTGGAACCCAGGCAAGACCAGAGGCGTGGGTACCCAGGACATCTACGGCACGCCGCAGGGCCTGTACATCGGCAGTGACGGCAGCTACGTCAACGGCGAGTACCACGGCAAGATCGCGTTCTTCCCGCTGCCGTAGCGCAGTGCGCGAGCCGTGTCCGGACCGGCCAGGTTGGACCTACCGGATGCGGACCACGAAGCAGCCTGGACCAGAACCGACGAGGGCGTAGCGGCCGGTCACCGCCGACACGTTGCGTACCGGCTCCACCGGCGTGTGCTGGACCACGGCGTAGCAACGGGGCGACTGGTCGCGCGCGGCGATCGTGTCGACGACCAGCGGTACCGGTGGGTCGGTGCCGGCGAGGTCCAGGCCGTCGGCGAAGGAGAAGGCGCTGCCCCATGGCGGTGAGACCACGTAGACCGCCGTGTCGACGCTGAGCGGGGCGTCGAAGTACGACAACCAGTCGCCGAGCCGGACCGGCCAGCAGACGCCGACGAGGCGGAGGTTCGTAACGGCCTGCGCCCAGACAGCCCCGTCGGCGTCCACGCCGCAGGCGCTGGCCGACAGCGCCTGTGCTATGTGGAACATGAGGTTGCCCGACCCGACAAACAGGTCGGCCACGCCGATGCGCCCGCCGGGGCGCAGCAGCGCGTGCACGGTCTGGGCGATCGGCCGGGCGGTGACATCCGGCGTCGCTTCCACGCAGGTACGGCCCAGCAGCCGGACACCCCGGGCGTACCACGCCGGCGGCGCCAGCCCGTAGCAGGCCATGCCGTCCGGGTCCCCGGTCAGGACCCGCCCCACCTCGACGATGTCATCGAGGCTCAGCACCTCGTGTCGCCTCGGGCCGAGCAGCTGTGCCCGCAGGCTGTTAGCCCGCCCCCGGTCCCGCGTGACCTGTCCGTCCAAGCGTTCGCCACCTCCATGCGAGGCACGCATCCGGCGTCCGTGTGCGCAGCGACGGCACGGCTGCCGCCGTGTCCACAACTACTGCTCGGCCGGGGCGCATAACAAGCTCTGGTGTGGACCGACTAAGCTCAACACGTCCGGCGTACCCCCGCGAGGAGTCCCGTCCATGGCAAAGCAGTTGCACGTCCAGCTCGTGGCCGTGGAGGAGCAGGTCTGGTCCGGCGAGGCCGAGATGGTGGTCGCCCGGACGACCGAAGGCGAGCTTGGCGTGCTGCCAGGTCACGCGCCGCTGCTGGGTCAGCTCGCCGAGCCCGGCCAGGTCCGCATCAAGCTCGGTGGAGGCCAGGAGCGGACGTACGAGGTGTCCGGCGGCTTCCTCTCGGTGAGCCCGGCCGGGGTGACCGTCCTAGCGGAGACCTGCACCCCGACGGCCGCGGCCCGCTGAGTGCGTACGCCGGTGGTGGTCTTCCTGGGGATCGGCACCGGCCTGCTCATCTTGTTCGTGCTGTTAGCTGGGTTTCTCATCCGGCGCAACCTGATCGTCCGGCGCGGCGGCACCATCAAGCTGTTCCTCCGGCTGTCCACGCTCATCGAAGGACGCGGCTGGGCGCCCGGTGTCGCGCGCTTCGAGCATGACCTGCTCCGCTGGTACCGGATGTTCAGCCTCGCGTTCCGGCCGCGGCGGGAGCTGTGCCGGCGCGGACTTCGGGTAGTGCGCCGCCGCTCGCCCAGCGGATCGGAGCGGCTGGTCCTTCCGCCGGGGTGGGTGGTTCTGCACTGCCGGGCGGACCACTCCCCAGTCGAGATAGCCATGGCGGAGTCCACTGTGACCGGCTTTCTGTCCTGGCTCGAGGCCGTCCCTCCGGGGGCGGCCTCGCCGCACCGGAACCGGTCGGTCACTGCGGAGGCAGCGGGCTCCCGCTCGCCGGACCTGGCCGACCCGGACCCCGGGGATGGACCCCCGCGCGGGAGCACCGCGACAGGTGCTGAGCACGGCCGGTAGTGACCGCAGGCCAGCCAGGCCAGACGGGCCAGGCCAGCCGGACAGGGCGCGCGGCGGCCGGCTGGAACGGGGCCGGACCCGCCGGACAACGGGTCCGCCTCAGCTCGCCGGGTCGGTTACGCTCCGCCCGGAACCCACTTCACGTCACCGTCCGGGTTCGCCACCCGGGCGAGGATGAACAGCAGATCCGACAACCGGTTGAGGTACTTCGCGGCGAGCGGGTTGGTCCGGTCCGGGTCGACCTCAACCAGCGCCCAGGTGGCGCGCTCGGCGCGCCGGGCGACGGTACGGGCGACATGCAGCAGCGCAGCCCCCGGGGTACCCCCTGGCAGTACGAAGGAGTCCAGTTTGGACAGTCCGGCGTTGAACTCGTCGCACCAGCGCTCCAGCCGCTGCACGTACTCCTCGGCCACCCGCAGCGGCGGGTACTTCGGGTCGGGCTCGATCGGGTTGCACAGGTCTGCCCCGACGTCGAACAGGTCGTTCTGTACGGCGGTCAGCACGGCCCGTACCTCTGGCGGGAGCCCGCCCAGCGCGAGCGCCGCACCGACCGCGGCGTTGCACTCGTCGGTGTCGGCGTACGCGGCGATGCGCAGGTCCGTCTTGGCGACCCGCTCGCCGTTGCCGAGCGCGGTCGTGCCGGCGTCGCCGGTCTTGGTATAGATCCGGGTAAGGTGGACGGCTGCCATGGTGATGAGCCTACGGGTAGTGAACGACGAGCCTACGATGGCCGGCGTGGACGTGATTCGGGTCGCGGGAGGCGCCCGGCTGGCTGGTGAGGTCGGCGTCGTGGGGGCGAAGAACTCGGCCCTCAAGCTGATGGCGGCGGCGCTGCTCGCCACCGGCCGCACCGAGATCGCCAACGTGCCCCGGATCACCGACATCGCGATCATGGCCGAGGTGCTGCGCCGGCTCGGCTGCACGGTGACGTTCGGCGCCGACCCCGGCGGTGCGGACCTGGTAGCTGCAGACGGTGCTGCGCCGCGGGCCAGCACGGTCATCATCGACGTGCCCGCCGAGCCCGGCACGGAGGCAGACTACGACCTGGTACGCCGGCTGCGCGCCTCGATCTGCGTGCTCGGCCCGCTGCTGGCCCGGCGCGGATACGTACGGGTGGCCCACCCGGGCGGTGACGCGATCGGCTCGCGCGGGCTCGACATGCACGTCAGCGGGCTGGCCCGGATGGGTGCGGAGATCTCCGGTGAGCACGGGTTCGTCATCGCGACGGCGCCGGCGGGACTGCACGGCGCCACCATCTGGCTGGACTTCCCGAGCGTCGGCGCAACCGAGAACCTGTTGATGGCGGCCGTCCTGGCCAAGGGCATCACCGAGATCGACAACGCGGCCCGGGAGCCGGAGATCGTCGACCTCTGCGCGATGCTCACCCGGATGGGGGCCCGGATCTCCGGGGCCGGCAGCTCCACCCTGGTGGTCGAGGGCGTCGACGAGCTGCACCCGGCCCGCCACCGGACGGTCGGGGACCGGATCGTCGCGGGCACCTGGGCATTCGGGGCGGCGATGACCCGCGGCGACGTGACCGTGCACGGGATCAACCCGACGTTTCTCGACATCGCCCTGGACAAGCTGGTGACCGCGGGTGCCCTGGTGGAGACGCGGCCGCAGTCGCTGCGGGTGGCCATGGACCGGCGCCCCACAGCGGTCGACGTGGTCACGTTGCCGTACCCCGGCTTCGCCACCGATCTGCTGCCGATGGCGATCGGGCTCGCGGCGGTGAGCGACGGTGCCTCGCTGGTGACCGAGAACATCTTCGACGGCCGGTTCATGTTCATCAACGAGATGGCGCGGCTCGGGGCGGACATCCGTACCGATGGGCACCACGCGGTGGTCCGCGGCCGGGAGCGGCTCTCCGGCGCGCCGGTGCGGGCGACCGACATCCGTGCCGGCGCGGGCCTGGTCGTGGCGGCGCTGTGCGCCGAGGGGGTGACCGAGATCAGCCACGTGCATCATGTGGACCGCGGCTACCCCGAGTTCGTCGCCGACCTGCGCGCGCTCGGGGTCCAGGTGGAGCGGGCGATGGCGGCCGAGGAGCCGACGTACGGCTTCTGAGCCGGGCAGCGGTCCACTAAGGTGCATCCGGTCGGCAGTGTCGAGGCGGTCGGCGGTGTGTCGGGCGGTGCGGAGGGAGACAGCCATGGCGGGGCGGTTGGCGGTCATCGGCGCGGGGCTGATGGGCTCCGGCATCGCCCAGGTGGCCGCGCAGGCGGGGTGGCAGGTGACGCTGCGCGACCTGGACGACGCCGCGGTGAGCCGGGGGCTAGACGCGATCCGGACCTCGCTGGGGCGGTTCGCGGCCAAAGGCTCGATCGCAGCGGAGGAGGTGGACGCGGCGCTCGGGCGCATCACGCCAACCACCGAGCTGGACGCCGCCGCGGACGCGGACATCGTGGTCGAGGCGGTGTTCGAGCGCATCGACGTCAAGCATGACGTGTTCCGGGCGCTCGACAAGATCTGCAAGGCCGGTGCCGTCCTCGCCACCAACACCTCGGCCATCCCGGTCACCCAGATCGCGGCGGTCACCGCACGTCCGGAGTCGGTGGTGGGTACGCACTTCTTCTCGCCCGTGCCGATGATGCGCCTCTGCGAGCTGGTCCGCGGCTACAAGACCTCGGACGAGACGCTCGCCACCGCCCGGGCGTTCGCCGAGGAGATCGGCAAGACGTGCATCGTGGTGCACCGCGACATCGCCGGGTTCGTCACCACGCGGCTGGTCACCGCGCTGGTGATGGAGGCGGTGGCCCTGGTGGAGTCCGGTGTGGTGTCACCCGAGGACCTGGACACCGCGTGCAAGCTCGGCTTCGGGCACGCCATGGGTCCGCTGGCCACCACCGACCTGACCGGCGTCGACGTGCTGGTGCACGCGGCGCGCAACATCTACGCCGACACGGCCGACGCCAAGTTCTTCCCGCCCGAGCTGCTGCTGCGCATGGTGACAGCGGGTGACCTGGGTCGTAAGTCAGGCAAGGGGTTCTACTCGTACTGACGCGCGCTTGTCGGGTCTGGCCGCGGTGCTGGCGCCGTCAGCGATGGCCGGCTGGCGAACACCCGGCCGCGTAGCCGGTCCGCGACCCCAGGTTGTTGTTGAGCGTGTTCAGCGCGTTGGCCGAGGCCAGCTGCGCGGGCTCCACGAGGCCGGCCACCCAGAGCAGCGTGAACCGCGGCTGGCGGAACGGCGCGAAGCTCGCGGCGTCACTGTGACATCACCTACGCCGTCAGTCAACCGTCGCCCTAATGGGTGCTACCCGTCCCGCTTGGTGGTCCAGCGGAAGGTCAGCAGGCATAGCACGAGACCACCGACACACCAGGCGGCGAGGACGAGGGCCACCCGGCCCAGCTCCCATGACCCGGCTGGCTCCTGCGCTGCGAAGCTGTCCGGCAGGAAGACCGACCGCATGCCCTGGCACATCCACTTGAGCGGGAAGAACGCCGCGACCTGCTGCATCCAGGACGGCAGCTGGGTGTATACGAAGAACACCCCGGAGATGAACTGGAGCACGAGCGCGACCGGGGTCACCATGGCGGGTGCGCCGCGCCCGCTGCGGGCCAGCGACGAGAAGGCGATGCCGCCGAGCGTGCACGCGGTGATGCCGAGCAGGCTGACCCAGCCGAACGTCAGCCACTTCTCGCCAGTGGCGGGCAGGTCCACGCCGTAGAAGAGGTTCGCCACCGCGAGCAGCAGTGCCGTCTCGGCGACGCCGATGACCAGCACCAGGATGATCTTGCCGAGGAAGTAGGCCGCCTTCGGCATCGGCGTGCCGCGCAGCCGCTTGAGCACGCCGCGGTCCCGGTCGATGGGGATCTGGATGGCGAGGTTCTGGAAGCCGACCACGAGCAGGCCGGAGGCGATCATGCCGGTGACGAAGTACTGCCGCAAGGTCACCCCGGGCGCGATCTCCTGGGTGAAGACCGCGCCGAAGATGGCCATCAGCAGGACCGGGAACAGCATCGTGAAGACCACCGACTCCCGGCTGCGCAGGAACTGCTTGGTCTCGATGCCGCCCTGCCGGGCGCCAAGCACGGGCAGGCTGGTCATCGCTCTCCGATCCTGGTCATCGCTCCGATCGAGGTCATCGCTCTCCGATCAGGGTCAGGTAGACGTCCTCTAGGGTCGGCCGGGTCACGGCGAGCTCGGGCACCTCACCACCGTCGTACCGGGCCGCGAGCTCGGCCACGAGCGCGGTCGGCGTCGCCGTCTGCTCGCTGCGCGTCTCGCCACCATCCCGCCAGGTGACCGTGGCTGGGGCGTTGGCCCGGTCGCCGAGGCGCTCCGGCGTGTCCACCGCGACCAGCCGCCCGCCGGTGATCACGCCCACCCGGTCGGCGAGCGCCTCAGCCTCGTACAGGTAATGGGTGGTCAGCAGGATCGTGGTCCCGCCGGCCGCCAGGCCGCGGACCAGGTCCCAGAACTCGCGCCGCGCCTGCGGGTCGAAGCCGGTCGTCGGCTCGTCCAGGAACAGCAGCTCGGGTCGGCCGATGATGCCGAGCGCCACGTCCAGGCGCCGGCGCTGGCCGCCGGAGAGGGCGTGCGTACGCGAGCGGGTCTTCTCCGCAAGGCCCACCTGTTTGATCACCGCGGCCGGGTTGTCCGGGTTCGGGTAGAAGCCGGCGAAGTGCCGGACCACCTCGCCCACGGTCAGGTCCTCGAACTCGCCGGTGCCCTGCAGCACGATGCCCACCCGGGCGCGCCACGCGGCGTCGGCCCGGGCAGGGTCGATGCCGAGCACGCTGACCTCCCCGCCGTCGCGCCGCCGGAAGCCCTCCAGGATCTCCACCGTCGTGGTCTTCCCAGCGCCGTTCGGGCCCAGCAGCGCGAACACCTCGCCCTGGCGTACCGCCAGGTCGAGGCCTGCCACGGCGGCGGTCGCGCCATAGGACTTGCGCAGCCCGCGGGCGAAGATGGCGAGGTCCTCCGTCACTGTTCCACTATGGACCACCGGGTGGTGAGGCTTTTCACCGCGCAGGTAACTGGTGAGTAACTTAGACTCCGGCTATGGACGGGGAGCGCAGGCTACGCGCGCGGGACCGGCCATGGGTGATGCGCACGTACGCGGGGCACTCGTCGGCGGCGGCCAGCAACGCGCTCTTCCGGCGCAACCTGGCCAAGGGCCAGACCGGCCTGTCGGTCGCCTTCGACCTGCCGACCCAGACCGGGTACGACCCGGACTCGCCGGCCGCCCGTGGCGAGGTGGGCCGGGTCGGGGTGCCGGTGTCGCACCTCGGCGACGTCCGGAAGCTGTTCGATGGCATCGACATGGCGGCCGCGAACACCTCGATGACCATCAACGCCACGGCATTGTGGCTGCTCGCCCTCTACGTGGTGACCGCGCAGGAGCACGGGGCCGAACCGGCTGCGCTGGCCGGTACGACGCAGAACGACATCGTCAAGGAGTACCTGTCCCGCGGCACCTACATCTTCCCGCCCGCCCCGTCGCTGCGGCTGACCACCGATACCATCGCCTGGGCGGTGGTCAACACTCCAAAGTGGAACCCGGTCAACATCTGCTCGTACCACCTGCAGGAGGCCGGCGCCACGCCGACCCAGGAGGTGGGCTTCGCGCTCGCCACCGCGGTCGCGGTGCTCGACTCGGTACGCGACAGCGGGCAGCTGCCGGCCGAGCGCCTCGCCGAGGTGGTGTCCCGGGTGTCCTTCTTCGTCAACGCGGGCGTGCGCTTCGTCGAGGAGACGGCGAAGATGCGGGCCTTCGTGGCACTGTGGGACGAGCTGACCCGGGACCGGTACGGCGTCACCGACCCGGCCCGGCGCCGCTTCCGGTACGGCGTACAGGTGAACTCGCTCGGGCTGACCGAGGAGCAGCCGGAGAACAACGTGGCCCGCATCGTGCTGGAGATGCTCGGGGTCACGCTGTCCCGCGACGCCCGCGCCCGGGCGGTGCAGCTGCCCGCCTGGAACGAGGCGCTCGGCCTGCCCCGCCCGTGGGACCAGCAGTGGTCACTGCGCATGCAGCAGGTGCTGGCGTACGAGTCAGATTTGCTGGAGTACCCGGACCTCTTCGACGGCTCGGTGGTGGTCGCGGACCTGGTGGACTCGATCGCGGCCGGGGCGCGGGCAGAGCTGGACCGGGTGCTGGAGACGGGCGGGGTGGTGGCCGCCATCGAGTCCGGCTACCTCAAGAGCGCCCTGGTGGCGTCGCTGGCCGAGCGGCGGCGCCGGATCGAGTCCGGCGAGGACGTCGTGGTGGGGGTCAACCGGTTCACCGAGACCGAGCCCTCGCCGCTGCAGGCCGCGGAGGCGGCGGCGGTGGAGACCATCGACCCCGCGGTCGAGGCGGCGGCGGTGGAGTCGGTACGGCGCTGGCGCGCGAGCCGCGACGCGGGTGCCGTCTCGGCCGCGCTGGCCCGGCTGCGGGCCGATGCGCAGTCGCCCGCGAACCTCATGCCGGCCACGCTGGAGTGTGTCCGGGCCGGGGTGACGACCGGGGAGTGGGCGGGCGCGCTGCGCGAGGTGTTCGGGGAGTACCGGGCGCCAACTGGGCTGGGCGCCGCCGGCGGAGTTGGTGGAGCTGGCGGCGGGGTTGGCGGCGCTGGGGGCGGGGTCGGTGGGGGTGGTGGCGTCGGCCGGCTTGGCGCGGGCTCGGCGGCGGCCAACGGCGACCGGAGCCTGGCGCGGGTGCGTGCCAGGGTCCGCGACACGGCCGCCGCGCTCGGCAGCGGCACGCTGCGCCTGCTCATTGGCAAGCCGGGGCTGGACGGGCACTCCAACGGGGCGGAGCAGATCGCTGTGCGGGCGCGCGACGCCGGTTTTGAAGTTGTCTACCAGGGCATCCGGCTCGCCCCGGAGCAGATCGTCGCGGCGGCGGTGGAGGAGGACGTCGACCTGGTCGGGCTCTCGGTGCTCTCCGGCTCACACCTGAACGCGGTGCCGGCCGTACTCGACGGGCTGCGCGGCGCGGGCGTGGAGGTGCCGGTGGTCGTCGGCGGCATCATCCCGCGGGGCGACGCCGAGCAGCTGCGGGCGGCGGGAGTGGCCCGGGTCTTCACCCCGCGCGACTTCGCCTTGACCGAGATCGTGGACGAGCTGGTCACCGTGGTGCGGGAGGCGAACGGGCTGTCCTGAGAGACGGCTCCGCCGTACCCGATGATCTCAGCTCGTCCGTTGGCCATGACCGGTTCATCCCTTTTCGTTGTCTCGACCCTTCTCAAGATCGCGACCGCAGCGCCGAATGCGCAGCCAGACTGCACAACGGCGCTGCGTCGCGATCTTGGTTGTGGTGCGGTTGTGGTTACGGGCGAAGTATCCAGAATGCGCTTATGTGGTAGCGGTCCGCTGCTTGGCCGACGCTTCAGCGGCCGGGGTAGCCGGTGGCCCGCAGCCACTCCCTCTCCCGCCGTCGCCGGCGGCGACGGCGGATCGCGGCGATGAAGATCCACACCATGCCGACCAGGAAGAACAGCACCAGGAACGGCAGGACGATGGCGACGACCGAGAGGAGGGCGCTGGTCGCGTCCTCCGCGGTGCTGACCACCGGGGCGCCGACCCCGGCGGTGGTGGCGTTGATGACCGGCCGGGCGGCGGCCTTCATGGTGTGCACGCCGAGCGAGATCAGCACACCCATCGCGACCGGCACCCACTGGTTGGTGGAGAAGAACTCGCCCGGGTTGCTGACCGTAACGGTCTCCGAGGAGGCGCCGGCGCCGAACGCCAGCCCGCCCGCGGTGGGGCGTACCACGGTCTGTATGACGTCGTTGACGTGGTCGACCACGGGCACCTTGTCGGCCACCACCTCCACCGCGAGCAGCACCGCGAGGATGGCGAGCACCCAGCCGTTATCTATCCACTGCCAGCCGGACGGCAACGTGATCAGGTCGGTATAGCGGGAGAGCAGGCCGAGCGCCATCAGCGGGATGTACGCGTTCAGTCCCGCGGATGCGGCGAGGCCGGCTCCAGTCAGTAGCTCGAGCACGGTTCCCAGCATGACATCGCAATGCACGTACTGCCGCGTCTGCGGTATCGGGCGGCCCATCACGCCAGCCGCTGCGTCTCGGCTACCCTCGGCCGGTGCGGTTGGTGATTGCGCGGTGCTCGGTGGACTACGTCGGCAGGCTGACGGCCCACCTGCCACCGGCGGTACGGCTGCTGATGGTCAAGGCGGACGGGTCGGTGTCCGTGCACGCGGACGACCGGGCGTACAAGCCGCTGAACTGGATGAGTCCGCCGTGCCGGATCGAGGAGGCGCCGGGCGTCTGGCGGGTGGTCAACCGGACCGGCGAGGAGCTGCGGATCACCATCGAGGAGATCCTCCAGGACTCCTCCTACGACCTGGGTGTTGATCCGGGCCTGGTGAAGGACGGCGTGGAGGCGCACCTGCAGGAGCTGCTGGCGGCGAGCCCGGCGGTGCTCGGGTCCGGGCTGACGCTGGTACGGCGGGAGTACCCGACCGCGATCGGGCCGGTGGACCTGCTCTGCCGCTGGGCTGACACCAGCGCTGACACCGGCACGGTGGCGGTCGAGACGACGCGCTTGGTCGAGGCCGTGCCCGCGGTTGGGGCGGTGCCCGCGGTCGGGGGCGTATCCGCGGTCGGGGCTGCGGGCCCCGGCGAAGCCGGCAGGTCCGGTCGGGGCGAAGCCCCCACCGCAGCACGCCACGCCGCGGTGGAGGTCAAGCGGGTGGCCGGCATCGACGCGGTGGAGCAGCTCACGCGGTATCTGGAGCTGCTGGGCCGCGACCCCCTGCTCGCCCCGGTGCGCGGCATCCTGGCTGCGCAGGAGATCAAGCACCAGGCCCGCGTGCTCGCCCAGGACCGCGGCATCGAGTGCGTAGTCGTGGACTACGAGGCCCTACGCGGCACCAAGCGCGACGAGCTCACGCTCTTCTAGCGTTTCTTGCGGTCCGGCCACCGTTCTTGCGGCCCGGCCACGGTGAGCAGCCGGCACGATGGCTGCCATGGCGGGCGAAGTCTGGATAACGGTGACCTCCCTGGGCGGCGTTGCGCTGGGCGGCGGCATGTCCCTGCTGACCCAGCATCTGACTCAACGCTCCACCGAGCGGTTAGAGGAGCGGCGCCAGGCCGCGTCCCGGTCGGAGAGCCGGCGGGCGGAACGCCTCGCGCTGCTGGAACGCTTTGTCGAGGTGGCTGCCGAGGCGGAGCGCAGCGCCTTCACCCGTCCGCCCGGCTGGGAGCCGGACGACCCGTGGAACGTGCGGACCCAGGAGGTGATGAACCGGCTCTGGGTGGCGGAGCGGATGATCCGGCTGCAGTTCCCACTGCCTGTACACGAGGCGGCGCGCGCCTACTTCCTCGACCTCAACCGGGTGGTGTGGCAAGGGCTACCGGACGGCGAGAGCGTGCGTGACTACCTCGAAGACAGCAGGCTGGCCTTCCTCGACGCCGCCCGGACGGCGGTGGGCTGACCCGCCAGCCGCAGCCAGGATCTGGGACGGCCTGGGCTGGCCACCGCCAGCCGCAGCTCAGGGCGGGCTGGCGGGGTCGAGGCTGGCCGGAGTCAGCGGGCCCGGCCGTGCAGCACCCGTACGGCACGTTTGACCATCTCGACGTGCTTCGCCGTGCGCTCGAACGTCATCGTCGGCAGCAGGGTCGGGCCGCGCCGCTTGGTGATCGCCTTGGCCCGGGCGAACTCGCGCAGCCCGTCGTCGCCGTGGATGCGGCCGAAGCCGGAGTCGCCGACGCCGCCGAACGGCAACGTGGCCATGCCGGCGAAGGTGAGCGCCGAGTTGATCGAGGTCATGCCGGAGCGCATCCGGCGGGCCACGGCCACCGCCCGCCGCCGGCCGAAGACCGCTCCGCCGAGGCCGAGCCTGCCGCTGTTCGCCCGGGCCAGCGCGTCGTCCACATCGGACACCCGGGTCACCGTGAGGGTGGGGCCGAAGGTCTCCTCCCGCACCGCCTGCGAGTCCTCGGGCACGTCGACCAGGATCGTCGGGTGCACGTACGGCGGCTGGACCGCGTCCGGCCCGCCGAGGACCGCGCGCCCGCCCCTGGCCAGCGCGTCGTCGATGTGGCGGCGGATGACGTCGATCTGGCTCGGCATGGTGATCGGGCCGATGTCCGCCTCCGCGTCGACCCCGGTCCGCAGCTTCGCCGCGCCGTCGACCAGCCGGGAGAGGAACGGCTCGTAGACCGGCGCCACCACGTACACCCGCTCGATGCCGACGCAGCTCTGGCCGGCGTTGGTGAGGCCGCCCCAGATGCAGGCGCTCGCGGCGGCGTCGAGGTCGGCGTCCTCGTCCACGATCATGGCGTCCTTGCCGCCGCACTCGACCAGCACCGGGGTGAGCGTCTCGGCGCAGGCGGCCATCACCTTCTTGCCGGTCGCGGTCGAGCCGGTGAACCCGACCTTGTCGACCCCGGCGCGGCACAGCGCCGCCCCGACGTCACCCAGGCCGTGCACTGTCGCCAGCACCGGCCGCTCCGGCACCACCTCGGCGAACGTGTCGGCCAGCCACTGCCCGACCGCTGGCGTGTACTCGCTCGGCTTGAACACCACGGCGTTGCCGGCGGCGAGCGACCCGGCGATCGAGCCGACGGGTGTGTAGAGCGGGTAGTTCCACGGGCCGATGACGCCGACCACGCCGTACGGCTGGTACTCCAGCCAGGCCGAGTGCTCCGCCATCGAGATCGTCGACCGCACCTTGCGCGGGCCCAGCACGCGCTTGGCGTTCTTCGCCTGCCACGCCATGTGGTCGAGGGCGGCGGCGGTCTCGACCACCGCCTCGGCGACCGGCTTGCCGGTCTCCTGCGAGACAAGCTTGCTGATCTCGTCGACCCGGCGGCTGGCCAGCGCCGCCCAGCGGAGCATCCGCCGGCGCCGCTCGGCAAAGCCAAGGCCGGCCCACCAGAGCGCCGCATCCCGGGCACGCGCCACCGCCGCGTTGACACCGGCGGCGTCCGCGGCTGGGAACCGCCCCACCTCCACGCCGGTCGCGGGGTTGGTCGACACGAGATGGCCGTCCTCGACCATGGGAACACCGGGCGTACGGGTGGCGGTCATGACGGCAGTCTAGTCCTCGTACTGGTTGGTAAGGTGAGCTGAGATGATCTTGCGAGCCACGTCCGCCGGGTCGGGCAGCTCGCCTCGGGAGTGCAGCCCTTCATAGCGCTCGCGTTCGGGGAAGCTGGCCGCCCGGATCGTGCTCTGCATCGGGGTGTCCATCACTCCTGGGTTGACGCAGGCCACCGTCACCTTGTCCGCCTCGGCGGCGAGCACGGCGAAGAACATCTTCCCGCCGCTCTTGGTCGCGCAGTAGGCGGACCAGCCCTCGATGGCCCGCTGCGCCGCGCCCGAGGAGATGAACAGCACCTGCGCCGGGCGGCCGGCCGCGGCCAGGAACGCGTTGGTCAGCAGCATCGGTGCGGTGAGGTTGACGGTCACGGCCCGCGCGACCTGCTCCGGCGCCAGCGTCCCGACCGGACCGATCGGCTCGATCACGGCGGCGTTGTGCAGCAGCACCGCACCGGTCGCGCCGCGCAGCGCCAGGGCCAGCTCCGCGGTGTCGGGCAGCGAGGCGACCTCGGCCAGGTCGGTGGTGCGCAGGGTGACCCGCTCCGGCTCCCGCGCGGCCAGCGCCCGCTGCGCGTCGCTGAAGTGGCGCCCGAGCGCCAGCACCCGGTCACCCCGGGAGGCCAGCTGGTCGAAGAGCGCCGCGCCGAGCCCGCCCGAGACGCCGGTGATGACCACGGTACGCATGTGCTGACCCTACGGTGGCGGTATGACATCTCGTCAGCCGGTGCTGGAGCGCACCCGCCGGAGCCTGCACGGGCTCGCGGAGCTGGTGCTGGCCGGGCCGCAGTACCGCACCAGCGGCACCATCCGGCTGCGGGTGGTCCCCGGCGGCTTCGCCACCGTCGCCTCGCCCGCACTGGGCGTGGCCGGGGTGGACCTGGTGGTGGCGGACGCCCGGCACCCGCTCGACGGCCGGTCGTACGCCGACCTCGCCGCCCTGGCCGGGGTGGCGGTCGGGGCCCCGGAGGGCCTCTACTCCGACGGCTCCGGCGCGGAACCGTCCAATGTGGTCGAGGTGGACCCGGCATCCGCCGGGCATCTGACGAGCTGCCTCGCCTTGGGTGACGCGGCGCTGCGACGCTTCGCGCCCGGGGAGACCCCGGTGCTGTGGCCCGAGCACTTCGACCTCGCCGTGTCGGTGGCCGAGGTGAACTACGGGGTCTCCCTGGGCGATCGCTACCTGGCCGAGCCGTACGCGTACGTCGGGCCCTGGCGGCTGCGCGAGGGGAGCTTCTGGAACGCGCCATTCGGTGCGGCGCGGCCGATGCGGGAGCTCTCCGGTGTGGACGCGCTGCTGGGTTTCTTCACCGACGGCGCGTCAGCCACTAGCCGAGGGTGAAGTCCAGCGTTGTGGTGGCCCCCGCCGTAACCGTCACGGGCTGGGTCACCGGGCTGCCCGCCGCGCCCCCCGGCGGCTGCACGGTGAGCTCGTAACGCCCGGGCGGCAGGCTCCACTCGTACCTGCCTGACGCGTCGGTCGCGACCAGCATCTCCGGCACGGGGTTGGCCGGGTCGTCGACCGACTTCGGCAGCACCGTCGCCCCGCTGACCGCGGTGCCGGTGGCGGTCCTGACCGTCCCGGCCACCGTGCCATGCGTCGCCGCGCCGCCACCCGGTGCCGGGTCATCGGACGAGACCGGGGTCTCCGAGCATGCGGCCAGGCCGGCCAGAACCAGTACGGCGGCGACCGCCGCCAGGAGAACGCGCCGGTGCGGTGCCATCTTCACGCCTCCCGGTCAGGGCTATGGACGTCGATGAGACGGATCGGTGCCGCGGGCGGTTCCCGTACGTATGGAGAAACTCGGGTGGGCCCAAGCCGCGACCCACCCGACCGACCCTGCTCAGGCCGCGTTCTTCCAGGACTGGAGGTTGTTGAACCGGGCTTCGGTGATACGCGTCGCGTGGTTATAGGTGTTGTGCGGGTACGCGCCGTGCGGGAACCCGTATGCGTGGATCGCCATCGAACATTGACCGGTGCAGAACGCGCTGCCGCTGGCCCGGAACTGGTAGACCGCGCTGCCGCTCATCCCACCGGCGGTGTCGTTCGTGTAGAAGATCTGGCTGGTCTGGCTGACCGCCACGGTCCGCGCCACCGAGTCACCGCGCCACTGCTGCCCGAACGGCTTGTCGCCGGGGTAGCCGTTGATCAACGTGCTGAAGCCGGCGAGGGTCGCCGACTGCCACCAGTACCCGAACCAGCCGGTGGTGTTGCCGATCGTGC
Source organism: Micromonosporaceae bacterium (assembly GCA_035649895.1). Lineage (GTDB taxonomy): Bacteria > Actinomycetota > Actinomycetes > Mycobacteriales > Micromonosporaceae > DASSUC01. The sequence continues at coordinate 15,655 of DASRIS010000036.1, forward strand.
AGTTGAGCTTGATCGCGCCGTAGTCGAACGCCTCGTTGCCGTCGGTCGTCCAGCCGGCGACCGAGTGCAGGCGGCGTACGCCGCAGGAGCCGTACGGGGTGGAGGAGCCGTCCCGCCCTGGCCAGATGGTCAGGCCGGAGTACCACGAGCCGCCGCTGCCGCCGGTGTGCACGCAGTGCCCGGCGGTCGCGACGATGTCTTTGCCGTAGAGCCATCCGCTACAGTGCGCCGCACCGTTACGGGTGATCTGCACCACCGCGCGGGCCGGGAACGACGTCGCCGGGCTGATCCGGATCCGGTTGTCCGCTCCGTAGATCGACTCGATGCCCAGCGCCGGGTCGGACGGCCCGTCGGGTGCCGTGGCGTCCGCGTCGACCGGCGCCCCGGTGCCGATGAAGCCTGACTCGCCGTGGCTGGTGGCCTTGGCGGCGACCGAGACCGAGGTCCCGTCGCTCGCCGTCGGGGCCTCTGGGCTGGGCGTCCGGCCCGCCGCGGCCGGCGCCACGCCGACCGTCAGGCTCGCCGCCAGCGCCACGGTCAAGGTCGCCAGCCCCCCAAGCCAGCGCCTACCCGTCTCTCCTACCGCCATCTCGGACGTCCCCTTTCCTGGGTGGTGCCACGTCGCATAGGCGCAGCAGATATCGAGCCGCTGCAAGCAGCCGGCGGATATCCAGCTCAAACCGAGTTGACAGCGTTCGCTGAACCGGCAAACGCTGTCCTGGAGCCGTCCCGGTCGGGCCGCCGCCTCACCCGGCGCTATTGACCGACCGTCGCCATCATTGATGATCCCCTCTGGCAATGCTGGCAAGTGTAGGCGGGCATCGATGATGATCGGAACCGTCAGACGGCAGCTGGCAAGGCGTAGCCAGCCGGATGGAGGACCTGGGTGGTGCTGTCCGGCGCGGCTAGGACCGGCGGTACGCGAAGAGGAGCGCTCCGGGGACGTCCCCGTCGAGGTCGGTCAGCAGGTGGGCCCTTACGGTGAGTCCGGCGCCGCGCAGCCACGCGGCGACCCGGTCGGGCTGGCGCCGGTGGACGTAGACGTTCATCGGGTGGCCGCCGTAGCCCTGCGTCTTCAGCCGTGACTCGTCACCGGCGTGGAAGCCGAGCAGCAGCGGCCCGCCGGGACGTAACACCCGCCGGAAGTGGCCGAACACCGTTGGGACTGCGTCATCAGGAACGTGGGTCAACGACCAGAAGGCGAGCAGGCCCGCGACCGAGGCGTCAGCGAGGTCGAGGTCTGTCATCGAGCCCACCTCGAACCGCAGGCCGGGGTGGGCACGCTGAGCCACGTCGACCATCGCGGGGGACAGGTCGATGCCGAACGCGTCGACGCCCAGCTCGTGCAGGTGGGCGGTGACGTGTCCTGGCCCGCAGCCAACGTCCGCCACCGGCCCGCCGCCGGCGGTGTGGACCAGGTCGGCGAACAACGCCAGGGCCGCGCGCAGGTAGGGCTCGGTGGCCAGAGCGTCGCGTAGGCGGTGGGCATAGCTTTCGGCGACCGTGTCGTAGGAGGTCCGGGTGTCCGCCAACCAGCCGTCCGCGGTGCTGCCGCGGGGCCCGGGCGGGTCCGCGTCGGCCAGCGGTGTCTCTGCTCCCGTCATTCCCCAGCCCGGTAGGTCACGGTTCCCGATCCTCAGCGGCGCACGCTACCAGCCTCAGACCAGGACGCCAGGGGTCATGCGACAGCTGCCGGCGCGCCTGGTACAGGATCAGGTGTGGCGCGCGCGGGCAGCGGGTATGCCGGTGGCGAGACCAAGATCCAGCCGTTGGGCACCTTAGCTGAAGCTGAGAGAGGACGACGACGTGGTGTTTTCGGATCAGGAGTGGGGCCTGCTCGTAGGGCTTCCGCAGGCGGTTGCGGTCGCGGCCAGCGCAGCCGAGGCGGACGGCATCCGAGCGACCATCGCTGAGAGCCAGGCGGGCCTGGACGCGATCTCGGCCGGGCGCGAGTCCGGCATCCCGCTCGTCCAGGACATCGCGCAGGAGCTGGTCTCCCGGGTCGGCGACCCAGAGGACGGCGAGCAGGCGCCGCTCATCGAGCTGCCCAACCGCGAGACGGCCGTCGCCGATGTGCTCGCCCGGGCCCGCGCCGCCGCGGTCCTGCTGGCGGAGAAGGCGGACGAGGGCGAGGCCGGTGCGTACAAGCACTGGCTGGTCAACATCGCCGAGCAGGTGGTGGCGGCGGCCAGCTCGGGCGGCGTGCTGGGCGTCGGCGGCGATCTCGTCAGCGAGTCGGAGCAGCGGTTCGTGGACCGGCTGTCCAAGACGCTCAACGACTAGGACGCCCAAGGACTGACGCCCAAGGACTTAGGACGCTCAACGACCAGCGTGTGAAAGACTCGCCCGCAGGGGCCGCCGCGGTCGGCCATCACAGCGTCTTTTCCGGAGGTACGCCGTGGCGCGGGAGTTCAGCTCCGTCGGGGTGGTCGGGCTCGGCACCATGGGTGCCGGCATCGTCGAGGTCTTCGCCCGCAGCGGCCTGCACGTGGTCGCCGTGGAGGTCGACGAAACGGCGCTGGAGCGCGGCCGCAGCACCCTGGTCGGCTCCACCGACCGGGCGGTGGCCAGGGGGAAGCTGAGCGCGTCCGAGCGCGATGCGCTGCTGTCCCGGGTCACCTTCACCGTGGGGCTCGACCAGCTGAACGATGTCGACCTGGTGGTCGAGGCGGTGCCCGAGCAGCTCGGCCTCAAGCAGCGCATCTTCGCCGAACTGGACCGGATCTGCCCGCCGGAGGCGATCCTGGCCACCAACACCAGCTCGCTGTCGGTCACCGAGATCTCGGTCGCCACGCACCGCCCCAACAAGGTGATCGGCATCCACTTCTTCAACCCTGCGCCGATCATGAAGCTGGTCGAGGTGGTCCGCACCGTGGTCACCGCCGACGACGTAGTGGCCGACGTCGAGGCGCTGTGCACCCGGCTCGGCAAGGTCGACGTCACGATCAGCGACCGCGCCGGGTTCATCGCCAACGCGCTGCTGTTCGGCTACCTCAACCACGCGGTCTCCATGTACGAGGCGAAGTACGTCAGCCGCGAGGACATCGACGCGGCGATGAAGCTCGGCTGCGGGCTGCCGATGGGTCCGCTGGCGCTGATGGACCTGATCGGCACCGACACCGCGTACGAGATCCTGGACACGATGTACCGCCGGGGCGGGCGCGACCGCCGGCACGCCCCAGCGCCGCTGATCAAGCAGATGGTCACCGCCGGGCTGCTGGGCCGCAAGTCCGGCCGGGGCTTCTACGCGTACGCCGCACCGGGCTCGCCGGTCGTCGTACCCGATGAGCACACGCCCGGCCCCGACGCCGCCGAGCCGGCCGACGAAGCGCGACAGGTCGGCAAGGTCGGTGTGGTCGGGTCGGGCACCATGGCGACCGGCATCATCGAGGTCTTCGCCCGGGCCGGGTACGAGGTGGTCTCGGTGACCCGCGGCGCGGAGCGGTCCGAGCGGCTGCGCGGAGCGGTCACCGCCTCGCTGGACAAGAGCGTGGTGCGCGGCAAGCTCGCCGAGGCCGACCGGGACACGGCGCTGGGCCGGGTCACCTGGTCGGCGACCCTGGACCACCTGGCCGACGCCGACCTCGTGGTCGAGGCTGTGGTGGAGGAGCTGTCGGTCAAGAAGGCGCTTTTCGCGTCGCTGGACGAGATCTGCAAGCCGGGCGTGGTCCTGGCCACCACCACGTCCAGCCTCCCGGTGATCGAGTGCGCGATGGCCACCGGCCGCCCGGCCGACGTGGTCGGCCTGCACTTCTTCAACCCGGCGCCGCGGATGCCCCTGGTCGAGGTGGTGCGGACCATCCGGACCTCGCCGGAGGCGGTGGCCACCGCCCGCGCGGTGTGCTCGAGCGTGGGCAAGGTGCCGGTGGTCTGCGCCGACCGGGCCGGGTTCGTCGTCAACGCGCTGCTGTTTCCCTACCTCAACGACGCGGTACGCATGCTCGAGGCGTCGTACGCCACCGCGGACGACATCGACTATGCGATGAAGCTGGGCTGCGGCTACCCGATGGGCCCGTTCGAGCTGCTGGACGTGGTGGGGCTGGACGTGGCCCTGGCCATCCAGCGCCAGCTCTACCTGGAGCTGCGCGAGCCCGGGTTCGCCCCGGCGCCGCTGCTGGAGCACCTGGTGACCGCCGGTTACCTCGGCCGCAAGGTGGGGCGCGGGTTCCGGGGCTACCCGCACTGACCGGCGCGCCCGTCCACGTACGGCTGTCCAGGAATGGCTTGTCCCCCCACGCCTGCTCGCGCACGCCTGCTTGCGCACGGCTGTCCGCGCATGCCTGCGCGCGGAGCGGCGTACCGGGCACCTGGCTACGCTCGTACGGTGAGCCCGCGCCGTAACTATCGCCGCCGGGACGCCGGAGCGGACCTCGACGCCGAGCGGGCCCGGCGGGGGGTCGAGGCGGTGCAGCAGTGGGTGGACGGCGACTGGCTGGTCCGGGCGATCCCGGCCGCCGCAGCGACCAAGACCTACCGCTGCCCAGGGTGCGTGCAGGAGATCCGACCGGGGGTCGCGCACTTGGTCGTCTGGCCGGCGGACGGCTGGGGTGACGAGACCGACCGGCGGCACTGGCACGCACCCTGCTGGCGGGCGCGCGGGCGGAGGTCCCCAGGGGTGGAGCGGTCCCGGAGAGCCCCCCGCTATGGCTGACCAGCACCGGGGAGCTGGCCGGCAGCAGGAGACCATGCACGGCCGGCGGATCCGGGCCAGCTCGGTGCTGCCGGCCCGGCGCGAGGACATCGACCTGCACACCGCCGACGGGCTGCGCCTGGTGGGGGAGCTGGCGCACCCGGTGGTCGGGCCGCCGGTGGCCACGGTGGTCTGCCTGCATCCGCTGCCCACCCACGGCGGCATGATGGACAGCCACATCTTCCGCAAGGCCGCGTGGCGCCTGCCGGCGCTCGCCGGCCTGGCTGTGCTGCGGTTCAACACCCGGGGCACCAGCAGCGCGCGGGGGACCAGCGAGGGCGCGTTCGACAACGGAGCCGGCGAGCGCTTCGACGTCATGGCCGCGATCGAGTACGCCGAGTTCGTCGAGCTGCCGGCGATCTGGCTGGTGGGTTGGTCCTTCGGTACGGACCTGGCGCTGCGCTACGGCTGCGACCCCGTGGTGGCCGGCGCGGTGCTGCTCTCGCCGCCACTGCGTTCGTCCACAGCGGACGACCTGGCCACGTGGGCCCGTTCGGGTAAGCCGGTCACCGCGCTGGTGCCGGAGTACGACGACTACCTGCGCCCGGAGGAGGCCCGGCGCCGGTTCGCGGCCATCCCGCAGGCGGAGGTGGTCGCCGTGCCAGGCGCCAAGCACCTGTGGGTCGGCGACGCCGAGACCGCGCTGGACGAGATCGTGCGCCGGGTCAACCCGGCCGTGCCGGTGCCCCTGCCGACCGTCTGGGACGGCCCCATGGAGCTCGCCGCTATCGGGACTCCTGCCGAGGAATGAACACCTCGCGGACGACCAGCTGGAGCGCTGCCACCGCGGGGATCGCGATCAGCGCGCCCACCACGCCGAGCAGGGCCGCGCCCAGCAGCGCGCTGATGATCGCGGCGAGGTCGGTGACGCGTACCGCGCGTGCCATCACCCGCGGGTAGATCAGCCAGTTCTCCAGCTGCTGGTAGAGCACGAAGAAGACCACGCAGGCGATGCCGGCCGGCACCGACGTGGCGAAGCCGACGACCGTTACCACCAGCGCCCCCAGCGAGGCGCCGATCTGAGGGATCAGGTCGAACAGGGCCACGATGATGGCGAGCGCGAACGCGTACGGCAGCCCGGCGGCGAGCCCGAAGGTGAACGTGCTCAGCCCGCGAGCAGCGAGATGAGCAGGGCACCGGTGATGTAGCCGCCGATCTTGGCGAGGACCTCGTCGCCGAGCGCCTGCACCCGTTCCCGGCGCGACGCCGGCACCAGCCGGTACGCCCCGCGCCGGAGCCGGTCGAACGCGGCCAGGAAGTAGACGGTCAGGATCAGCACCGTCAGCACGTTGAAGATCGTGCCGAAGACGATGCCGACGCCACCCAGCACGCCGCCCGCGGCTCCAGCGAGGGTGACCGGGTTCACCACGGCCTTCAGCCGCTCGATGATGTCGTACCGGGTGTTGAGGTCGCGCAGGGTCTCGTTGCGGTTGAGGTCGTCCAGGTAGCCCGGGAGCCGGTCGATGAACTCACCCACCTGGTTGACCAGCGGCGGCACTAGCGCGAAGAGCCCACCGCAGAAGACGAGGAAGCTGCCGACCACCACGGTCGCCACGGCGAGCCCGCGCGGCATCCCCCAGCGCTGCAACCGGACCACCGCCGGGTGCAGCCCGACCGCGAGGAACGCCGCGATAAAGAGCAGGATCAGTACGTTGAACGCGCCGCGCAGGGCCTGCACGCCGAAGTACGCGGTGAGCGCGCCGAGCCCGCCGAGGAACCCGACCAGGAACGGCGAACGCGCCAGCGGCCGGCCCAACGAGCCGAAGCCCGCCTCCTCAGCAGACGTGTCTATGACGATGGGCGCCGGTGCATCCGGCGCCTTGGTCACCGGACTGGTCTGGTCGGCCGGTTCGATGGGCTGGTCGCCAGGCGCGACCGGCTTCTCGTCGTCCGCCACGTGAGGAGGTTAGCCGTTCAGTCGGCGTCCGCGCCGACCTTCTCGCCGGTGTCGACCTCTGCGCCCGCATCGGCCGCAGCCTTCTTGCCCTGCTCGGCCTTGCCGCGCTGGTCGACGGCCCGCTGCTTGCCTCCCGACTGCTTGGCAGCGCGTTCACGCTCCTGCGTAGCCGGTTCGGCTTCCTGCGTTGGTTCGGGTTCCTGTGCGGCGGGCTCGGGTTCCGTAGCGGCGGGCTCGGGTTCCGTAGCGGCTGGTTCGGGTTCCTGTGCGGCGGGCTCGGGTTCCGTAGCGGCCGGTTCGGGTTCCTGTGCGGCGGGCTCGGGCTCCGTAGCGGCCGGTTCGGGCTCCTGGGCGACAGGCTCGGGCTGGGGGGCGGGTTCCGGCTCCTGGATGGCGGGTTCGGGTTCGGCGAGGGTTTCGGGCTCCCGATCGGCAGGCTCAGACTGGGCGGTGGGTTCGGGCTTCTGGACCGCGAGGTCGGGCTCTTGGGCAGGGGGTTCGGGCTCCTGCGCGACGGGTTCTGGCGCCGCAGTGACGGGCGCGGCGGGGGACGGCACCGCGGCGCGGCCGGTGACGATCCCCCGGCGCTGCGCCTCGGCGAGGATCTGACCGGCCCGGACGCGCGCGTCCGACACGATGCGTTCGGCCTCGGCCTGGGCCGCCTCCACAGTGTGGACCGCCGCCTCCTTCATCTCGGCCCGGCTCGCGACGAGCCGCTGCTCGATCTCGGACCAGGCCCCGGCGAGCCGCCGCTCGTGCTCTGCCCACGCCGCGGCGATCCGCTGCTCCTGCTCGGCGCGCACTGCGTGCACGTGCTGCTCGGTCTGGGTACGGATGGTCGCCGCGTGCTGTTCGGTCTCGACCAGGAAGCGCTGCGCCTCCTCGATGCGTGCCCGGGCCGCGGCCACCTGCTCCTCGGCCCGCGCCCGCAGGGCTGCCGCGTGCTGCTCGGCCTGCTGGCGCACTGCTGCGGCGCGCTGGTCTGCCTGCTGGCACAGCGCTGCGGCGTACTGCTCGGTCTGCTGGCGGATCGCGACAAGGTCCGGCTCGATCGCGGACCGGCGGGCCGCGGCCTCCTGCTCGACCGCGGCCCGGCTCGCCGCGGCCTCCTGCTCGACGGCGGCCCGGACGGCGGCGGCCTCCTGCTCAGCCTTTGCGTGCGCCGACTGGGCGTACGCCTCGGCGCCGGCCCGGGTCTCCGCCGCCTCGGTGGCCGCCGCGTGCGCGATCCGCCGGGCCTCGTTCTGCGCGGCACCCACCGTCCGCTCGGCCTCGGCCCGCAGCTGGTCGGCGAAGCGCTGGGCCTCCCCGCGCAGGTTGGCGGCGTGCGCCTCGGCGTCGGCGCGGGCCCGGCTCGCCTGCTCCTGCGCGGCGGCCAGCTCCTGCTCGGCCCTGCCGCGCCGTTCGGCATCGGCGCGCGTCTCGTCGTTGCGCCGGGCGGTCAGCGCGATCTCGAAGTCGCGCATTGCCGCGGCGGCGTGCGCCTGCGCCTCGGCGAGCAGCCGCTCCGCCTCGTTGCGCTGGTTGGTGATCTCCTGGGCGGCGCCGGTCTTGATCGCATCGGCCTGCTCCTCGGCGAGGGCGAGGATCTGCTCCACCCGCCCGCCGAGGTGACGGAACGTCACCGGCCCGGCCGCCTCCGCGCGGCGGCGCAGGTCGGTCAGCTCGACCTGGAGCTGCTCCACCTGCCCGGCGAGTGCCTGGATCTGGGCGTAGGCCTGCTCGCGCTCGGCAGAGAGCGCAGCAACCTCGGCCTCCACATGCATCACATACTGGTCGACCTGACTCTTCTTGTAGCCCCGCACCACTACGTCAAAGCTCGGCTCAGTTGCCACGCCCTCACCTAACGCAAATAGGTCCCCGCCGTGCGACATGGCTCCATCCTCACACGCAACGTCCCGTCACAAGGCGGTACGCGCCAACGTGACGGGACGTTCGTACTCATGCTGCTTAGTTGCGGTTTGCCCGGCCGGGCTGAGCCACCCGGCGGGGTATGGGCTACGAGCCGGCGCCCACGCGCTCCTCGCCGGACCTTTCCTGCTTGGCCGCGTTGGAGGTGACTCCCGGCACGATGCCGGCGAGGCCGGACAGCATCTGGCCCAGCTGCGTGGTGACCGCGTCCTTCTGCCGGGTGAGCTCCTCGACCTCGCGGCGCGCTGCCTGCGTGGTCATCTCAGCCTCGCTACGGGCGTCGCTGACCATCCGGTGCGCCTCGCCGCGGGCTTCGTTGAGGGTCCGGTCGGAGATCGCCTTGGCGCGCTCGACGGTCTCGTGCGCGTTGCGCTCGGACTCGATGCGGCGCGCCTCCGCCCGCTGCTCGATCTCCTTGGCCCGCTCCTCGGCCGTGCGCGCGCGCTCCTCGGCCTCCATCACCAGCTTCTGCGTCTGGGCCACCGCGGAGGCGTGCCGCATGGACTCCTCGCGCTCGGACTTCTCCCGCCGCTCGGCCAGCTCCAGCGCGAGCGCCTGGAGATCCTTGTCGCGCTTGTCCCGGGCGTCGGTGAGCATCTTCGTCGCCTCGGCGCGCTTCTCCTCGGCCTCCCGGGCGACCCGCGCCCGTAGCTGGGTGATCTCCCGCTCGGCGGTCGCCCGCAGGGTGCCCACCTCGCGCTCGACCGTCGCCTTGAGCTCCGCGACCTCGTGCGCGGTCGCCGTACGCAGCTGCTTGGTCTCGCGGTCGGCGTCGGCGCGCAGGGTGTCGGCCTCGCGCCGGGCCTGCACTCGCACCTCGGCAGCCTCACGCTCGGCGGCGGTGCGCATGTTGCCTGCCTCGCGCTCCGCCGTCGCCTTCATGGCGGCGGCCTCGGCGCGGGCCTTGTCGGTTATCTCGCGGGCCTCCAGGCGCGCGGCGGAGAGGATGCCTTCCGCCTCCCGCTTGGCCTCGTTGCGGTGGTCGTTGGCCTGCTCCTCGGCGAGGCGCAGGATCTGCTCCACCCGGGTGCCGAGGCCCGACAGGGTGGGCCGGCTGTTCTCCTCAAGCTGCTTGGTCTGGTCGGTGAGCTTCTGCTCGACGGTGGAAAGACGCTGCTCAGCCTGGCGCAGACGGCGCTGGGCCTCGTTCATGCGCTGTTCGGCCTCGGCGCGGGCCTGGTCGGCCTGTCCGAGCGCGGCGTTGAGCCGCTGCACCCAGTCGTCCACCTGGGCACGGTCGTAGCCGCGCAGGACGACGGTGAAGTCGTGTTGGGTGCTCGCGTTGTCGAAGAATGCCAGGGAGGACTGCTGCTGCTGGGGCATTGGGACATACTTGCAGACGCCCCCGGGGCTTTCGCAAGAGTGTACGGCCTACGTCGATGCAGGTAAACATGGTCATCAGCGCGGGCGAGCCGGGTCCGCCGGGCATCAGTGCCCGCGGAACCGGTTGATGACATTGACGTGCCGGGCCCGCAGCTGCGGGTCCCGCACGCCCAGCCCCTCGGCCGGGGCCAGGCACAGTACGCCGACCTTGCCCTGATGGGCGTTGCGGTGCACCTCGTACGCGGCCTGCCCGGTCTGGGCCAGCGGGTATGTCTTCGACAGCGTCGGGTGGACCCGGCCCAGCGCGATGAGCCGGTTGGCCTCCCACGCCTCCCGGTAGTTGGCGAAGTGGCTGCCGATGATGCGCTTGAGGTGCATCCACAGGTACCGGTTGTCGTACTGGTGGACGAAGCCACTGGTTGAGGCGCAGGTGACCACCGTGCCACCGCGCCGGGCGACGTAGACCGACGCGCCGAAGGTCTCCCGACCGGGGTGCTCGAAGACGATGTGCGGGTCCTCGCCCCCGGTCAGCTCGCGGACCAGCTCGCCGAAGCGGCGCCACTCCGAGGTGTCCTGGGTGTGCTCGTCACGCCAGAACCGGAAGCCCTCGGCCGCCCGGTCGATGACCAGCTCGGCACCTATCCGCCGGCACAGGTCAACCTTCTGCGGGCTGGACACCACGCAGACCGGGATCGCGCCGCCGTGCAGCGCCAGCTGCGTCGCGTAGCTGCCCAGGCCCCCGGACGCGCCCCAGACCAGCACCACGTCACCCTGCTTCATCGCCGCGCCGTGGTGCGAGACCAGCTGCCGGTAGGCAGTGGAGTTGACCAGCCCTGGGCAGGCGGCCTCCTCCCAGGTCAGATGGCGCGGCTTGGGCATGAGCTGGTTGGCCTTGACCACGGCCAGCTCGGCGAGGCCGCCGAAGTTCGTCTCGAACCCCCAGATGCGCTGCTGCGGGTCGAGCATCGTGTCGTCGTGGCCGTCCGCCTCCTCGAGCTCGACGCTCAGGCAGTGCGCGACGACCTCGTCGCCAGGGCGCCACCGGGTCACGCCCGGACCGACCCGCAGCACCACACCGGCCGCGTCGCTGCCCACCACGTGGTACGGCTGGTCGTGCCGGCGGGCGAGCGGGGAGAGCTGGCCGTAGCGGGAGAGGAACGCGAAGGTCGGCACCGGCTCGAAGATGGCCGTCCACACCGTGTTGTAGTTGATCGCGCTCGCCATCACCGCGACCAGCGCCTCGCCCGGCCCCAGCTGCGGCGTCGGCACCTCCTGGAGGTGCAGCGACTTGCGGGGGTCCTTGTCGGCATGGGGCAGGTCGTCGAACATGCCCGTCTCGTCGGCGCGGACCACGATGCCGCGGTAGTGCTCCGGGACCGGCAGGCTGCCCACCTCGGCCAGGCTGGCGGGGTCGTCCTCGGCCGCCATGATCGCATCGAGAACCTGCTCCACGTGCACCTCCGGAGATCGCCCGCGACGGCTGTCACCGCGCTCACCCGACCGCGATGTCCGGTGACGGCACGCCTCATGGTGTCCGCGCCCCGACGCTACTGCCGGTAACGGGCCGGTGGAAACCGCTCTGTGAACAAGTCCACGAACAAGTCCACGCCTACCGGGCCGGCTCCGGCGGCCCCGCGGGCGCGGGTGGTCCGGCTGGTGGGGTGGCGGCGGCCGGCTCCGCCAGCTCGAGTGAGGCGGCCGAGGCCGGCTCCGCCAGCTCGGGTGAGGTGGCCGAGGCCGGCTCCACCAGCTCGGGTGGGGTGGCCGCGGCCGGCTCCACCAGCTCGACCAGCACCCCGCCGGCGTCCTTGGGGTGCACGAAGTTGACCCGCGTCCCGGCGGTGCCCCGGCGCGGCCCGTCGTAGAGCAGGCGGACCCCGCGGGCCCGCAGCGCGGCGCTGGCCGCCTCGATGTCGGCCACCTGGTACGCGACCTGATGGATCCCCGGCCCCCGCCGGTCGAGGAACCTGCCGATGACCGACTCCGGCGCCACCGGGGCCAGCAGCTGGAGATACCCACCCTTCGGGCCGCGGTGGCCGACCGCCAGCATGGCCTCGTACGTGCCCTGCTCCTCGTTGGTCTCCCGGTGCACGCAGCGCATGCCGAACACCTGCTCGTAGAACGTGACTGCGGCGTCCAGGTCTGCGACAGCCACGCCGACGTGGTCGATGCCCAGCAGCCCGATGCCTGTGACCAAGTCGGCATCCTGGCCAGCCTGCGGAAGGGAGGAACGCTCCATGGAGCTAGTCTGACCGAACAGTCGTTAAGGCCAGCCGTGGAGGGCCCTATGACCTCGGTAATCGTGCACGGTGCCCGGACGCCCATGGGCCGTCTGCTCGGCGCGCTCAAGGACTTCCCAGCCACCCAGCTGGGTGGCGTCGCGATCCGGGCGGCGCTGGAGCGCTCCGGCGTCTCGCCGGAGCAGGTGCAGTACGTGATCATGGGTCAGGTGCTGCAGGCGGGCGCGGGCCAGCTGCCCGCCCGCCAGGCCGCGGTGGCGGCGGGTATCCCGATGACCGTGCCGTCGACCACGGTCAACAAGGTCTGCCTCTCCGGGCTCACCGCGATCGCCCTCGCCGACCAGCTCATCCGGGCCGGCGAGCTGGACATCGCGGTGGCCGGCGGGATGGAGTCGATGACCCAGGCGCCGCACCTGCTGCGCAACCAGCGGGCCGGCTACAAGTACGGCGACGTGGTCATCGCCGACCACATGGCGCTGGACGGGCTGACCGACGCGTACGACGGGCTGTCCATGGGCGAGTCGACCGAGCGGCACAGCGCCCGGCTCACCATCACCCGCGAGGAGCAGGACGCGTTCGGCGCCGCGAGCCACCAGCGGGCCGCGGCGGCGCAGAAGGAGGGCCGGTTCGCCGAGGAGATCGTCCCGGTCGAGGTCCCGCAGCGGCGCGGCGAGCCCCTGGTCGTGGCCGACGACGAGCAGATCCGGCCGGAGACCACGGTGGAGAGCCTGGCCAAGCTGCGCCCGGCGTTCACCAGGGACGGCACGATCACTGCGGCCACCTCGTCCCCGATCTCTGACGGCGCGTGCGCCGTGGTGGTGATGCGCAAGGAGAAGGCGCAGGAGCTGGGCCTGCGGTGGCTCGCCGAGATCGGCGCGCACGCCACCGTGGCCGGGCCCGACAACTCGCTGCACTCGCAGCCGGCCAACGCCATCGCCCTGGCGCTGCGCAAGGCCGGCCGGTCAGCGGCCGACCTGGACCTGGTGGAGATCAACGAGGCGTTCGCCGCAGTGGCCATCCAGTCAATGCGCGACCTCAAGCTGGACGCGAACCGGGTGAACGTCAACGGCGGGGCGATCGCGCTCGGCCACCCCATCGGCATGTCGGGCGCCCGGCTTGCGCTGACCCTCGCGCTCGAGCTGCGCCGCCGCGGCGGCGGCCTCGGCGCGGCGGCGCTGTGCGGGGGCGGCGGCCAGGGTGACGCGCTGCTGCTGAAGGTCCCCGCCGCGTGACCGGCGCCCCGGCCGGCGGGCGCGACGTGACTGGCGCCCCGGGCGGGCGCGCGAGCCTGCGCCGCAGCCGGGACGTGCCGCTGCTGGTGGCCGGCGCCCGCGACGGCGACCCGCGGGCGGTGGCCCGCCTGATCTCGCTGGTCGAGTCCGGCGACGAGGTGCTGCCCGAGATCGCCGCCGCGCTGGCACCGCACACCGGGCGGGCCCGGGTGCTGGGGCTGACCGGCTCGCCCGGTGTCGGCAAGTCGACCACAACGAACGAGCTGGTCCGGGCGTACCGGGCGGCGGGCCTGCGGGTGGGGGTGCTGGCCGTGGACCCGTCCAGCCCGTTCACCGGCGGGGCGATCCTCGGCGACCGGGTACGCATGCAGGACCACGCCACCGACGCCGGGGTCTACATCCGGTCGATGTCCAGCCGCGGGCACCTCGGTGGCCTGGCCGCCGCGACACCACAGGCGGTCCGGGTGCTGGAGGGCGCGGGCTGCGCGGTCGTACTCGTCGAGACGGTCGGGGTGGGCCAGGCCGAGGTGGCGGTCGCGAGCCTGGCCGACACCACAGTGGTGCTGCTCGCCCCGGGCATGGGGGACGCGATCCAGGCGGCCAAGGCGGGCATCCTGGAGATCGCCGACGTCTTCGTGGTCAACAAGGCCGACCGGGACGGTGCCGACGCCACGTACCGGGACATCCAGGGCATGATCGGGCTGGCCGAGCGGGGGCCGGGCGAGTGGCGCCCGCAGGTGGTGCGCGCCGTCGCCGCCCGCGGCGAGGGCATCGACGAGGTCGCGGCCGCGATCGACAAGCATCAGAAGTGGCTGGCCGACCACGGGGAGCTGCAGCGGCGCCGGGAGGCGCGGGCCGCCGCGGAGATCGAAGCCATCGCGCTGGGATCGCTGCGTGAGCAGATGACCTCCCTTCGTAACGGTACGGGCCTGGCTGCGCTCGCCGCCAAGGTTGCCACTGGCGCCCTGGACCCTTACGCCGCAGCTGCGGACCTGCTCGCGAGCTTGGATAGGTAGCTCGCGCCCACCTGGCTGTCCTAAGGTGTCCCGGGCTGAGGAATAACCTTCACGTCACGGGAGGGCTCGCGGTGACGGCGTGGACCGTGATGCTGCGCGGCATCCGTTACCGCGCCGGCCGCTCGCTCGTGGTCCTGGTGCTCGCCACGGCGGCGACCGCCGCCGTGGTGCTGGCGCCGGCGTACGGGCGCGCCGCGCGGCAGTCGGTCCTCACCGACGGGCTCGCCGCCGCCCCGGCCAACGGCACCAGCCTCGCCGTGGGCGCGGACGGTACGGCGAGCGGCGCGCCGGGCTCCACCACAGATGCGCGGGGCGTGCCCGGCTCCCCCACGGATGCGCCGGCCGCGGCCGGCTCGATCGCAGACGCGCGGGCTGCGGTCGGTGCGGCCCTTGACCGGCATCCGGTGCTGGGGCGGCTGCTCGGCCCGCCGGTCGGGGGCGTGGACACTGAGGCCGTGCTCGGCGGCCGGGAGCCGCTGGCCACCCGGCTCGCCTACCGGGACGGGGTCTGCGAGCACCTCACCGTGGTGGCCGGGGCCTGCCCGGTCGACGCCGGCGAGGTGCTGGTCAGCGAGCGTACGGCCACCGCGCACGGGATCGAGGTCGGGCAGCGGGTGCCGGTGCGGGTGGGCGACGGGGCCGGTCGGCGGCAACGGTCCTTCGTGGTCGCCGGCGTCTACGTGCCGACAGACACCGCGGCGGAGTACTGGGGGCGGACCGCGTACTTCACCGGAGGGCCGGCCACCGAGGCGGCGGCCGAACGGGTGGACGCGGTGTTCACCACGGCAGAGGACGACGTGCGCGCCGGCGGGTCGGCAACGGTGGCGCTGCGGCTGGAGTACCCGCTGCGTACCGGCGACGTCCGCCTCGACGACCTGCGGCCGCTCGGGGTGGAGCTGGGCTCCTTCGGCCTTGCGCTGCGCGCCGTAGACCTCGACCTCGACCAGGCGCTCACGGCCACGCTGGACGACATCGACGCAGATCAGCGGGCGATCGGCCGTACCGTGCCGGTGATCGCCGTACCGCTGGTGCTGCTGTGCTGGTTCGTACTCTTCCTGCTGGTGGCCTCGCTGACCGAGGAGCGCGGTCCGGAGGTCGCGCTGGCGAAGCTGCGCGGCTACCCGGCCGGGCGGGCCGCCCGGTTCGGCCTCGGCGAGGTGCTGCTGCTCGTGGTGCTCGCCGCCCCGCTCGGCGTGCTGCTCGGCCTGGGCCTGGTCGAGCTGGCGGCCCGGTCCGTCCTGGCCGAGGGCAGCCATGTGGAGCTGCGCTGGCCGGTCCTTGGCGCCGCCGCGGGGGCGCTGGCCGCCGCGGGTGGGGCGGCCCTGCTGGCCGGCCGGGCCACCCTGCGCCAGCCAGTACTCCAGCTGCTGCGCCGGGTGCCGGCGCGGTCGAACTGGCGTGCGGGGGTGGCCGAGGGCGCGGTGGTCGCCCTGGCCGGCGCCTCGCTGTTCGCCGCGGCCGCAGACCGGGCGGCGCCGCTGGCCCTGCTCGCGCCGGCGCTGCTCGCGGTGCTCGCCGGCGTGGTGGCGGCCCGGCTGCTCGGCCTGTGGTCGCGGCTGCGCCTGGCCATCGCCCGCCGGCGCGGCCAGGTGCCGGCGCTGCTGTCGGCCGCGCAGCTGGCCCGGCGGCCGGCGGCGCAGCGGGTGGTCGTGGTGGTCACGGTCGCCCTCGCGCTGCTGTCGTTCGCCGCCACCGCCTGGGACGTGGCGGCAACGGCCCGGCGGGAGCGGGCCGACGACACCGTGGGCGCGGACCGCGTCTACACGGTCACCGCGGCGCACCCGCAGGCGCTCGCGTCAGCGGTCAACCGGGCGGACCCGGATGGGCGGTCGATGGCCGTCGTACGCAGCTCCGTGCCGTATGGAGGCGGGCAGGTGGAGCTGGTCGGGGTGCAGGCGCAGCTGCTCCCGGCGGTCGCCCGCTGGCGGGGCCTTGACGGCGCCGGCGTCCAGCGGCTGGCCGAGACCCTGCGCCCGGCCCTGCCCGAGCCGCTGCGGGTGCGCGACCGGATCGAGGTGGACGCGGACGCCGGCGGGCTGGGCGCGGTCCCGGTACGGCTGGGGGTCGTCGTCTCCGCGCCCGGGGAGCCACCGCGGACGGTCCCGCTCGGGCTGCTCGCCCAAGGACCGCGGACCTACCGGGGGGCGGCGCCCGAGTGCCGCCCCGGCTGCCGGCTGCTGGGTCTCGCACTCGGCCGCGGGGCCAGCGGCAGCACCGCGTACCAGGCGACCCTCGCCGTCCGCGGGATCCGCTCGGGCGGCGCCGACCTCGACGCCCGCTTCGCCGACCCGCAGGCCTGGCGCCCGGCGGCGCGCGACCTGGTGGGCCGGGTCACCATCGCGCCCGGCGCGGCGCTGTCGGTCTCGGTCACCAGCGCCGACCAGCGCGAGGTGCTCATCCGGTACGGGGACACGCCGGCCATCCTGCCCGCGGTCCTGGCCGGCGCCGCGCCGGCCGACGACCCGGTCGCGGCCGAGTTCGACTTTCCCGGCTTCGCCGAGCAGCCACAGCCGTTCACCGTGACCGCGTCGACCGCCCGGCTGCCCCGGGCCGGCCCGCACGGCCTGCTCTTCGACCTGGACTACGCGGTCCGGGTGGCCGAGCACACGGCCAGCCTGGCCGACAGCACCCAGCTGCGGTACGAGGTCTGGGCCGGCCCGGCCGCGCCGGCCGACCTGGGCGCCCGGCTGGCCGCCGAGGGGCTGCGGGTGCTGCGCACCGAGTCGGTCGCCGGGGTACGCGACCAGCTCAGCCGCCGCGCGCCAGCGCTCGGGCTGTGGCTCTACCTGCTCGCCGCCGCGGCGGCCGTGGCGCTGGCGGTCGGCGTGGTGGTGCTGACCGCGTACATCGGGGTGGACGCGCGCCTCTACGAGCTGGCCGCGCTGCGGGTGGCCGGGGTACGCCGGGCCCTGCTGCGCCAGGGCCTGCTGCGGGAGTACGGCGTGCTGCTGGGCATGCCGCTGGCCGTCGGGTTCGCCGTCGGGGCGGTCGGCGCGCTGCTCATGCTGCCCGGGATCCCGCTGGTCACGGTGGACCAGCCAGCCGGGGACATCGCCTGGCGGCCGGGGCCTGGCGCGCTGCCGCTCGCGGTCGCCGCCTCGCTGGCCGGGCTGCTGGTCACCATCGCCGTTGTGCTGCGCATGCTGCACCGGGCCAGTCCTGAACGGCTGCGTGAGGGAGCCTGATGACAGTGTCCACAGTCGACCTCCGTACCGGTGCGGCCCCTTCCGCCGGCGCTGCGGCGCGCGCCCGGACCGGCGTCGGCGTCACCTGCCGGGGCCTGGTCTACATCTACCGGCTGGAGGGCTACGACGTGGTGGCGCTGGCCGGCGTCGACCTGGACATCGCGCCGGGCGAGGCAGTGGCGCTGCTGGGGCCGTCCGGGTCCGGCAAGTCCACGCTGCTGGCCCTGCTCGCCGGGCTGCTGCGCCCGGCCGCCGGGCGGGTGCAGGTCGGCGGGTACGACCTGGTGCAGGCGGGCGACGCGGAGCTGCGGCGGATGCGCGCCAGCGAGGTGGGGGTGGTCCTGCAAGGGGCGGCGCGCAACCTGCTGCCGTACCTGTCGGCCGAGCAGAACGTGCGCTTCGCCCAGCGGGGCGCGCCGGCGGAGCGCCGGCGTGACCTGCCGGCCGCGCGCGAGGTGCTCTCCCTTGTCGGGCTGGGCGTCCGCGGGCGCTACCGGCTGCGCCCGGCCGCGCTGTCGCCGGGCGAGCGCCAGCGGCTGGCGCTCGCCGTGGCGCTGGCGAACCGACCCGGGCTGCTGCTCGCCGACGAGCCAACCAGCCAGCTGGACACGCACGCCCGGGACGAGGTGGTCGCCGCGCTCGACGGCGTGCGCGCCACCGGCACGACCGTGGTGGTCGTCACCCACGACCCGGACGTCGGGGCCCGGCTGCGGCGTACGGTGACCATCCGCGACGGCCGGGTCGGCGCCGAGGGCCGGCTGGGCGAGGAGTACGCGGTGGTGGGCCGCGACGGCACCGTGCACCTGCCCGCCGACGTGCTGCGTGCCGTCGCCGCCGGCACGCTGCTGCGGGTGGAGCTCCAGGGCGACGGCACGGTCCTGCTGAGCCCCGCGGTTGACGGTGCCGCCCCGGTGCCGCGCACCGGCGACGGGGTCCGGGTCCCCATGCCGGGCCGCAGCGCGCGGGGTGTCGCATGAGGACACTGCTGGCGGACCGGATCACCGTGGCGTACGGCCGGGACCGGCCGGTGCTGCGCGAGGTGTCGGCGACGGCCGTACCCGGTCGGGTCCTGGCGGTGACCGGCCTGTCGGGTGCCGGCAAGACGACCCTGCTGTGGGCGATGGCCGGGCTGCTCCGGCCCGCGCAGGGTTCGGTGACGCTGGACGGCATGGCGCTGCGCGACCGGGACCACGCGGCAGCGCAGCGGGTGGTCCTGGTGCCGCAGGACAACGGCCTGGCCACGGTCCTGACCGCCAGCGAGAACATCCAGGTGGCCCTGTGCGCGGCCGGCGCCCCGGCGGCGGAGTCACGGCGCCTGGTGGCCCAGGCGCTGGAGCGGCTGGGCCTCGCCGGGCAGGCCGAGCAGCTGGTGGAGGAGCTCTCCGGCGGCCAGCAGCAGCGCACCGCGGTCGCCCGCGGGCTGGCGCTGCGGGCGGACGTGCTGCTCGCCGACGAGGTGACCAGCGAGCTGGACGCGGCCAACCGGACCCGCGTGCTGGGGCTGCTGCGCGAGGAGGCGCAGCGCGGTGCGGCCGTGGTGCTCGCGACCCACGACCCGCAGGCCGCCGCGGTGTGCGACGCTGAGCTGCACCTGGTCGACGGCTGTGCCGAGCTGGTCCGCAGCTGAGCGCGGACGGTCGTGTGGGTAGGGTGCTTCCCCGTGGCCGCTGAGACATGGCAGTGGGACGAGTCGTTGTACGCGGGTAGCGCGCCCCACTACACAGCCGGCCGGATGCCGTACCCGACCAGCCTGGCTCAAGCTATACGAGACGAGCTCGGCTTGGACGGCACCGGTCGCCTGCTGGACGTGGGCTGCGGGCCGGGGTCGCTGACCCTGCTGCTGGCGTCGTGCTTCGCCGCCGCGGTTGGCGTCGACGCCGATCCCGGCATGATCGCTGAGGCTGGCCGCCAGGCCGCCAGCGCTGGGGTCGGCAACGTCGAGTGGCGGCAGGTGCGGGCTGAGGAGCTGCCGGCTGGCCTGGGTACCTTCAAGGTGGCCACGTTCGCCCAGTCGTTCCACTGGATGGACCGGGAGGTCGTGGCCCAGCGGGTACGCGGCATGCTCAGCGCCGACGGCGCCTGGGTTCATGTCTCCGCGACGACCCACTGCGGTGTGGCAGGAGAGGACCCGCTGCCACACCCCGGACCGCCGTGGGACCGCATCGACGAGCTGGTCGCCGGCTACCTGGGGCCGGTGCGGCGTGCCGGGCAGGGAGTGCTGCCGGGCGGCACGCGCAGCGGCGAGGAGGAGGTCATGCGGCGCGCGGGCTTCACCGGACCGAAGGTTCTCGAGGTGCCGCGTGGCGAGGTCGTCAACCGCAGCCTGGAGGAGGTGGCCTCCGCGGTGTTCTCGCTGTCCGGGTCGGCGCCGCATCTGTTCGGCGACAGGCTCGGGGCGTTCGAGGACGACCTGCGACGGCTCCTGCGGTCCTCCTCGGCGAGCGGGTGGTTCTCGGAACGGGCCCGCGACATCGCCGCTCTTGTCTGGCGCCCGTAGCGCGACCGGTGCGGGTGGGCGCGCTAGGCCCGCCGCCAGAGGTCATGCGGCCTGCGGCCGGGCCGGAAGCCGTGCGCCTCGACCATGGCCGAGGCGCTGCGGAAGTCGCGGGCCAGGGCGTCCGGTTCGTGCGCGTCGCTGCCGAAGGCGACCGCATCCCCACCGGCCTCGTGCCACCAGCGCACGACCTGAGGATGCAGCGGCCCCTTGGTGTTGACCTCCAGCGCCCGTGAGGTGCCGGCCAGCGCGCCCAGCAGGTCGCGGTAGTCCTCCTCGAACACACCCGGGTCGTACGGGCCGGCGCTGGCCGGCCACTGGCGTACCGCGTAGTCGACGTGTGCGAGCACGGCGAACACCCCGCTCGCCTTGGTCATCTGGGTCGCCTCGGCCAGGTAGCTACGGACGACGTCCACGGCTGGGCGCTCCTGGTAGGCGTCGGCGACCTCCAGGAACCGCGTCTGGCCGGTCTGCAGGGAGTGCACCGAACCGAGAACCCGGTCGAAGCTGCCCAGGTCGAGCAGGTCCGCGGCCCGGCGCGTGTGCCAGTGCGGTTCGCCCAGCTCGACGCCGGACAGGATCCGCAGCTCGGGGTACAGGTCGCGGCAGCGCTGGATGCACGCCAGGTAGCCCTCGGCGTCGAAGACCGCAGGGATGAGCACGCCGTCCGGTGTCACCTTGGCCCGAATGCCCGCCGGTAGCCCACCGGCGAGCAGCGTCCAGGGCGTGAAGTCCGCGTGCTCGGTGAACGCGATGGAGGGAAGGCCGATCTCCACCGCGCGGGCACATGTCCGCTCCATCGAGCCCGCGGCGGCGTCCCACGACCACTCGCTGTGCACATGCCCGTCGGGTGGCAGCATCCGCTGATTATGCCGCTGGACCCCGGTTATGCCGCTGGGCCTCGGCTATGCCGCTGGACCTCGGTTCATCCCGCTGGACCCGGGTCAGGGTCGCCGCCTGCGCGCGGCGACCCTGACCCGGGCTCGAGACCGGGTGTCAGCCGGCCACCGGGTAGTACGGGACGCTCCACCCGCGGTAGCTGGCGTGGTAGAGGTAGCCGGCCACGCCGACCCGGCCGCTCACCGACGTGCCGATCACCTTGCCCTCGCCGAGGCTGATCACCGCGTGCCCGGTGCCTGCCGAGTTGTGGTACCAGACGATGGCGCCGCGGGGCGGGATGCCGCTGGTGCGCATGTAGCCGTGCGAGGTGATCCAGTCCCCGCCGATCTCAGCCGTGGACCAGCCGGAGTAGCCCCAGCCGTACGCCAGCGCCGTGAACCGCAGGCACAGGTTCTCGTACGCGGTCGTGCCCAGGTTGGCGAACGCCCAGGAGATGGCGGCGTTGACGCCACGCGGGTTCGCCCGGGGCGGGTTGGCGGTGTACGCGCACCGGTGCTCCACGTACCCGTCCGCGCCGGTGTTGACGTACGCGTCGGACACGAACCCGCCGTTGGAGAGCATGTCCCAGATCGTGGTCGTGCCGTAGGTGCCGGTGACCTGGCTGCCTTCGGTCTGGCACAGGATGTTGACGGTGGCCCCGTCGTTGACGCTGCTCCACGCGTCGTACCCGGTCCCGGGCGAGGCGCGGACGGTGAGTGCGGAGCCTGCGGTGTTGATGGTCCCGGTGGCCGCGCTGGCGGTGCCGGAGATCCCCAGGATCATGGCGGTTGCGGTGGCCGCGACGATGGCGACGCGCTGCGGCAGCCTGCGGTTCAGAAACTGAAGCATATTGAATGATATCAAAGTCATCGATGCCTGGGACATACGCGTCAGCGCACCGCGCGAAGGGCGGTCGAGACCTCGGCGACCTGTCGGGAGGCCGCCAGCCGCCGCCGGGACCCAGCTATCGGCTCAGGTATCTACCAGAACGTCGGACCTGCGGACGCTGCCCGGGCTGGCTGGGCGGGAGTACGCTCGCGGGCGCATCTCAGGCCGGCCCCGGTCGGGGCCGGAGCACTGGACGACCAGGGGAGAAGACCATGACTGACGTTGCTGCCGGCGTGCCCGCCCAGCGGCTGGAGGGGGAGGCGGCACCGGCGCCAGGATCTCCCAGCGGCTCCGCAGACCCCATGCTCTCCGGTGAACCCGCGCTCTCCGCAGATCCCACGCTCTCCGCCAGCCTCGCCGGTGCGACCGGCACCGTCGACACCTCGACAGCCACGGGCCGGGCGCAGGACGCGGTCGAGCGTGTCGGGGACCGGGTCAGCGACGCGGTGGACCGGGCGGGCGAGGCGGCGCAGCGGGCCGCGGCGGCCTCCGGCCGGGTCGCCTCCGCGGTGGTGGAGCGCCTGCGCAACAACGCCGAGCTGGCCGCGGAGCGGGGCCGGACGACCATCGCCAACGAGGTGGTCGAGAAGATCGCGGGCATCGCCGCGCGCGAGGTCCCCGGCGTGTACGACCTCGGCGGCGACGTGGCCCGGGTCTTCGCCGCGGTGCGGGAGCGGATCGGGCTCGGCGAGGCGGACGACGCGACCGACCGCGGCATCTCGGTGCGGCTCGAGGGCGGCACCGCCGGCATCGACATCACCCTCGTGATCGAGTACGGCTTCGTGGTGCACTCGGTGACCGAGAAGGTCCGCGCCAAGGTGATCAGCTCGGTGGAGAACCTGCTGGGCCTGGAGGTCACCGAGGTCAACATCGTCGTGGACGACGTGCACGTGGACGACTCCGGCCCGGTCGGCGACGACGAGGCGCGCGCGCCGACGTACCAGTAGCCGGCCGCAGCTTGCGGACGGTCGGCGGGGCGGGGTGGACGCGCGTCCACCCCGCCCCGACTGGTCAGCGCCCCGCACAGGAATGACACGTGAATGAGTGACCGCAATCTGCGATATCGCAGTTCGACATATAGCGATCATGTGATAGCCGTCGCATACTGCTGTCACGGTGCGACGCAGCTCACACCGTAAGGCGGCACCCGGCTGGCACCGGGCGCCGCTCCGGCTCCACCCATCAGCGAGGAGGGCGAGGACCGACCACCAGCCATATTGGCGTACCCGGTTCCTTCCTCGCAATGGGCTGATCGAGGGGGGACAAGATGACTCTCTACTACACCGGACCGTTCGCCTGTATCACCCACGAGGTGTTCCAGGTGCGCGGGCTGAGCTACCGGTCGTTCGCGATCCGCGACCTGACCAACGTCCACGCGGTCCAGGAGAAGGCGGGCCTGGATGCGGTTGGAGCGCACCAGATCCGGGTGGGGTCCACCTGGCTGGCCGGGGTGGCGGCGGTGGCCGTCGCCCTTGGCTGGCCCGTCCTTCACTCGCCCGTCGTATCGGCGTTGGCGTTCGTCGTACTGGCTACGTCCTTGGCCGTCTCCGCGGCGTGCTGGCGGGTCCGCACGCACCCGTACGCGCTGCGTGCCACCTACCGGGGGGAGCTGACGACGCTGTTCCGCACTGCGGACGTTCGTACGTTCGGTCAGGTCAAGCGGGCGTTGGTGCGGGCCATGGAGCAGGTACCCGCCGGTTGACCTGACCCTCCACGTCGATGTTCTCCGATGGGATCTCGCGGCGGCGACAGGGCAGGGTACCGTACGGCGTCATGTCGTAACGTGGTCCTCCGATCTGCTACATAGCTGACTGAAGGCCCGCCGTTCGAGAGGTATTGGATGGCCTTGGGTGAGTCGCCGGCGGTGGCCCGGCGCCGGCTTCGCATCGCGCTCCGCAAGGTGCGCGAGGCGAGGTCCCTCACCCAAGGCCAGGTCGCGTCCGCCCTCGACTGGTCGCTCTCCAAGGTGCAGCGCATCGAGAGCGGTGAGGTCACCGTCTCCAGTACCGACCTGCGGGCTCTGCTGAGCTACCTCGGCATAACCGACCTCGGCCAGGTCGAGCAGATGGTGGCTGATGCCCGCACGTCCCGACGGCGAGGCTGGTGGGACGAGCCGAGGTACCGCGAGCACCTGACTCCAGCAACGATGCAGCTACTCCAGTTCGAGAGCGAAGCGACTGCGGTCCGCAGCTTCCAGCCCACGGTGATCCCAGGCCTGTTCCAGACCCGGGCATACGCGGAGTTCGTGCTCAACTTCTGGAGCGACGTGCTACCCGACGCCCACCGCGCGGTCCGCCTGGAGGTCCGAATGCGGCGGCAGGACCATATCCTCAACCGGCCCGATCCTCCACAGTACCTGCTCATCCTTGATGAGTCAGTGCTGTTCCGCGAGGTCGGCGGCCCCAAGGTGATGGCCGAGCAGCTACACGAGCTGCTAGCTCTGGCCCGTAAGCCGCACGTCATCGTGCGGGTTATCCCATTGGCTGAGGCGGCGGTGCTCGTCCTGCTTGGTCCATTTATGATCTTTGACCTAAGTGGGGATGAGAACGCGGTACTCTACCGCGAAGGCCAGGTAAACGACGAGATGGTCGACGTGTCCAGTCTTATACAGCGCCATCGTGACGTCTTCGAGGCAATGTGGGAACAGGCGCTCAGCGAGGAGGCCTCGACACGCCTGATCGAAGCCCGTGCCTCGGCAATGCTCTCCTCGCTCGACCGGCCGCGACAGTACGGCTAGCCGGGTGCACCAGCCAAGTCCTGAACGAGTCAGTAACGCACGCCCCCCATAGAAAGGAACCACCTTGTCCACTACTCCCACCTCACTGGACTGGCGCAGGAGCCGGCGCTGCGAGGCCGGCTCCTGCGTTGAGGTAGCCCTGACGGGCAATGACGTTGCGGTACGTGACTCCAAGAACCCCGACGGCCCGGTCCTGCGTTTCTCCATGGACGAGTGGGCCGCCTTCCTGGGCGGTGTCGAAGAAGGAGACTTCCGGTTCAACTGAAATGTCGCGGAGGGCTGTCGCTAGACTGATGAATGCCCACAGACCCTTCAGCTGATATGCAGTAGATCATCCGGCAGCTGTTCGCTATACGTGAGCCTCGTATTCACCGCGGACCTGGGTTATGCTGACCCGGGTCCGCGGTGTCTCCGGAACCCTGGCGTTTCCAAAGTATTCCATAACTAGTGGGTTCTTTGTTGGTTCGCCCGCTGCGGCAAGGCTACTCCCTTGCATTTCTGGCTCACTGGGGTCGTACTCTGATAAGACGGCCGTGGGGGGGTACGTCGATGGCAGGTCACGAGCAGCAGGTGGTGTGGCGCCGCGGCAGGCGGTGCGAGGCGTCCGCATGTGTCGAGATGGGCTGGTGCGGGGACCGGGTGGTGGTGCGGGACTCGGCCGATCCCGACGGGCCGGTGCTGAGCTTCGATCCGCAGGAGTGGGCCGCGTTCGTGGACTGGCTCAAGCACGGCTCCGGACGGTGACGCGCTGGCCTGAGCAACCGTTCAGGCCAGCTAGTATCAGCTCATGGAGGCCGAGGAGATCGCCGAGGGCCGCGCGCGGTGGCAGGCCCGCTACGACGCTGCGCGCAAGCGCGATGCGGACTTCACCACGCTGTCCGGCATGACCGTGCAGCCCGTGTACGGCCCGCCGGATGGCGCGTCCGTGCCCGGCTTCGAGCGGATCGGCTGGCCGGGTGAGTTCCCGTACACCCGTGGGCTCTACCCGACCGGCTACCGGGGGCGGACCTGGACGATCCGGCAGTTCTCCGGGTTCGGCAACGCCAGGCAGACCAACGAGCGCTACCTGATGCTGCTGCGCGCCGGCGGGGGCGGGCTCTCCGTCGCCTTTGACATGCCGACGCTGATGGGCCGGGACTCCGACGACCCGTACGCGCTGGGCGAGGTGGGCCACTGCGGGGTGGCCATCGACTCGGCCCAGGACATGCAGACCCTCTTCGACGGCATTGACCTGGCGGCGACCACCACGAGCATGACGATCTCCGGGCCGGCGGTGCCGGTCTTCTGCATGTACCTGGTGGCCGCCGAGCGGCAGGGCGCTGACCTGTCCACACTCGACGGCACCCTGCAGACGGACATCTTCAAGGAGTACATCGCGCAGAAGGAGTGGCTCTTCCCGCCCCAGCCACACCTGCGGCTGATCGGCGACCTGATGGAGTACTGCGCCCGCCAGATCCCGAGGTACAAGCCGCTGTCCGTGTCCGGCTACCACATCCGCGAGGCCGGCTCGACGGCGGCGCAGGAGCTGGCGTACACGCTCGCCGACGGGTTCGCCTACGTGGAGCTGGGCCAGTCCCGCGGCCTGGACGTCAACGTCTTCGCCCCGGGTCTCAGCTTCTTCTTCGACGCGCATGTGGACTTCTTCGAGGAGATCGCCAAGTTCCGGGCGGCCCGGCGGATCTGGGCCCGCTGGCTGCGCGACGTCTACGGCGCCACCAGCGAGAAGGCGCTCTGGCTGAAGTTCCACACACAGACCGCCGGCGTCTCGCTGACCGCGCAGCAGCCCTACAACAACGTGGTACGCACCGCGGTGGAGGCCCTGGCGGCGGTGCTCGGCGGCACGAACTCGCTGCACACCAACGCGCTCGACGAGACCCTGGCCCTGCCCACCACCGAGTCCGCGGAGATCGCCCTGCGTACCCAGCAGGTGATCATGGAAGAGAGCGGGGTGACGAACGTCGCCGACCCGCTCGGCGGGGCCTGGTACGTCGAGGCGCTGACCGACCAGATCGAGGCCGAGGCCGAGCGCATCTTCGCCCGGATCCGGGACATGGGCAGCGACGGGACGATCACCTCCGGCATCCTGCGCGGCATCGAGGACGGCTGGTTCATGGCGGAGATCGCCGAGTCGGCCTTCGTCTACCAGCAGGCGCTGGAGAAGGGCGACAAGAAGATCGTCGGGGTGAACTGCCACACCGGCACGGTCTCCCGGGAGCTAGAGATCCTGCGCATCTCGCACGAGGTCGAGCTGGAGCAGCGGGAGCTGCTGGCGCGGCGCCGCGCCGACCGGGACGACGCGGCGGTGCGGGCCGCGCTCGGCCGCATGGTCGAGGTGGCGCGCACCGAGGAGAACCTGGTCCCGGCCATGCTCGACGCCGCCCGCGCCGAGGCCACGCTGGGCGAGATCTGCGGGGCGCTGAAGGAGGAGTGGGGCGGCTACCGGGAGCCGGCCCGCTTCTAGAAGCTCCAGGTCGCCGCGTAAGGTCAGGTCGCCGCGTAAGGTCAGGTCGCTACGTAAGGTCGGATCCCGCGTAAGGTTCGGATAGTCGCGTAAGTCAGGTAGCGGCATCCAGGTTGCTGCGGCGGGACACCAGCTTGCCGGCGCGCCTTGCGGTACCGCGCCCGGTGCCGGTAGGCGCGTGCCAGACTAGGGAACCATGAGCGATCCTCGTACCACTCCGTCGATCTTCACCCGAGGCGCGGTGGACCTTTCCGCGCTGCGGGCGGTGCCGAGCCGTACCCCTGCCGAGCCGGCCCCGGCCGAGGGCGCGCCCGGCGGGCGCCCGGCGGGCGGCGGCGCACCGCGCGGGGGCGGCGTCACCGTCATCGACGTGACCGAGGCGACCTTCCAGTCCGAGGTTCTGGAGCGCTCACTGCACACCCCGGTCGTCGTCGACTTCTGGGCCGAGTGGTGCGGGCCGTGCAAGCAGCTGTCACCGGTGCTGGAGAAGCTTGCGGTCGAGGGCGGCGGCGCGTGGGTGCTGGCAAAGGTCGACGTCGACGCCAACCCCCGGCTGGCGCAGATGTTCCGGACCCAGAGCATCCCGATGGTGTACGCGATCGTGGGCGGCCAGCCGATCGACGCGTTCACCGGTGTGGTGCCCGAGACACAGCTGCGGCAGTGGGTCGACGCGATCCTGAAGGCGGCCGGCATGGCGGTCGAGGCGCCGGCGGACCCGCGGCTGACCGCAGCGGACGAGGCACTGGTCACCGGCGACCTGGATGCCGCCGAGCGGGCGTACCGGAAGATCCTGGCGGACGCGCCCGCGGACCAGGCGGCCGAGGCGGGCCTGGCGCAGGTGGCCCTGGCCCGGCGGGTGGAGCGGGTGGACCCGGCGAAGGCGCTGGCCGCGGCCCAGGCCGCCCCCGACGATGTACGGGCCCAGCTGCTCGCGGCCGACGTGGAGGTGCTGACCGGGCAGGCCGAGCGGGCGTACTCGCGGCTGGTGGAGCTGATCCGGCGCAGCGCCGGAGACGACCGGGAGACCGTCCGCAAGCACCTGGTCTCGCTGTTCACCGTGGCCGGCCCGGACGACCCGGCGGTGGCAGCGGCCCGCCGCGCGCTGGCGATGGTGCTGTTCTGACCGGCGGCCCCGGGATGCGCCGCATCGCCGTGCTGGACGCTCCGTCGAACCTGGGCCTGCGCCCGCCGACGCCGATGTCCGTGCCGGGGTGCGCGAAGGCGCCCGGGGCACTGCGTGACCAGGGCCTGCTCGCCCGGCTCGGGGCCAGGGACGCGGGCTGCCTCACCCCACCGCGGTACGACCCCGGCGACTGGCGCCCCGGCGACGGGGTCTGCCACGCGGCCGAGATCGCCGACTACTCGCTGCGGCTGGCGGACCGGATCGGTGCCCTGATGGACGCCGGCGAGCTGCCGCTCGTGCTGGGCGGGGACTGCTCGGTGCTGATCGGCTCGGCGGTGGCGATGCACCGGTACGGCGCAGAGACCGGCACCCGGACCGGCCTGGTCTTCGTGGATGGGCACTCCGACTTCCGGCACCCGGGGAACGCCTCCTACGTCGGCGCGGCGGCCGGCGAGGACCTGGCGCTCGTCACCGGTCGGGGCCAGCCGGACCTGACCGCGATCGAGGGGCGGCGGCCGTACTTCCGCGACCTGGACGTGGTGGTGCTCGGCATCCGGGCGCACGACGAGTACCGGCTGGACCTGCAGGCGGCCGGCATCGCGTTCCGATCCGTGCCCCAGCTTCGCGTGGAGGGCGCGGCGCGCAGCGCGCAGTGGGCCCGCGACCAGCTCGCCGACTGCGCCGGCTACTGGGTGCACGTCGACGTCGACGTGCTCGACCCGGCGGTGATGCCGGCGGTGGACGCCCCGGACCCCGGCGGCATCGCGTACGCCGAGCTGGAGCTGCTGCTGGCCGGTCTGGTCGCCACCCCGCGCTGCCTGGGCCTTGAGGTGACCGTGTTCGACCCGGACTACGACCTGGACGGCGGCTACGCCGCGGAGATCGTCAACGCGCTCGTCAGCGGGCTGGCTCCGGCGGTCGCCGCCGCCGGCCCAGGCATCGGCGGCCCAGGTGCTGCCGGCCCAGGCATCGCTGTCGCGGTCGCCGGCGGCCTGGGTGCTGCCGGCCCGGTCATCGGCGACTTTGACGTCGGCGACTCAGGCGTCGGCGACTTTGACGTCGGTGACTCGGACGTCGGAGTCGGCGGCCCGGGCGCTGGCGGGGACAGCGACGAGCCGGCTATGGCGGATGGCGAGCCGGTTGCGGCAGATGGCGGGGAGGTTGCGGCGGATCCTGCGGGCGTCGAGATGCCGGCCGTGGAGCCGGCCGCCGCCGAGCCGGCCTGAGCCGCCGAGCCGCCAGAAGTCGCCTGGCGAGTCAGCCACGCAGCTGACCCCTCTAGCGCTGCCGCACCGGTCAAGATCACGATCTGGAACGCCCAACGTGTAGCCGCACTGCGCAGTTCCTACCACGATCGTGATCTTGAGAAGCGCGGAGGGGCTTAACAGGGCGAAGCGGGACGGCTCAGGCGGACTGGGCGGCGGCCAGGTGCACCACCTTCGTGTACGTCAGCTCGTCCAGCAGCTCGGGGCCGTAGCCGTACCCCTGCCCGCTCGCCCGGCGGGGGTGGGCCGCGCCGCCCGGGGCGCCGCCGAAGACGCTGTTCACCTTGACCGTGCCGACCGGAAGCTCGTGCCAGGCCTGCGTGGCGTGGGCCAGGTCCGGCGTGAGCACGGTCGCCGCCAGCCCGTACGCCGACTCGGCCGCCCGCCCGAGCGCCTCCTCGAACGAGCCCACCACCGCCACCGGGGCGACCGGCCCGAACGTCTCCTCGCACATGGCCGGCATCTCGTCCGTGCAGCCACAGAGCACGGTCGCCGGGTAGAAGGCGCCCGGCCCGTCCGGGACCTGCCCTCCACACAGGATGTCGGCGCCGGAGCGGCTGGCGTCGTCCACATGCCCGTGCACGTGCTCCCGGTGGCGGCGGTCGACCAGCGGGCCCAGCTGGGTGCCCTCATCAAGGCCGGAGCCGGTCTTGAGGGACTGGGCCTGGCTCACCAGCTCCACCAGGAACCGCTCGGCCACCGCCTGGTGCACGTAGATGCGCTCCACCGATACGCAGATCTGCCCGGCGTTGGCGAACGAGCCGATCGCGGCCTGGGCCGCCGCCCAGGCCGCGTCCACGCCGGCATCCACAATGAGCGGGTCGCAGCCGCCGTTCTCCAGCAGCGCCTTGGCGCCGGTGCACGCGCACGCCGCGGCGACCGCCTGCCCGGCGGCGCTCGACCCGACGTGGGCGACCACGTCCAGCCGCTGCGCGGTCAGCTCCACTCCGACGTGGCCGTCGCCGGTGAGGGTGGTCAGCACGCCCTCGGGCAGCTCACCGGCGAGCAGCTCGCCGAGCAGCCAGCCGGTCGCCGGCGTACGCTCGCTCGGCTTGTAGACCGCTGTGTTGCCGGTGACCAGCGCGGCCCCGAGGAGCCCGCAGGAGACGGCTACCGGGTCGTTCCACGGCGTGATGACCGCTACCACGCCGCGCGGCTCGTAGACCATCAGGTCGGCCGCTGCCGGCGCGCCGGCCAGGCTCCGGCCGCGGTGCAGCGGGCCCAGCTCGGCGTACTGCCGCAGGGTGTCGATGCCGGCCTGGACCCCGCCGCGGGCGTCGCGCAGCGGCTTGCCCATCTCGCGCGTGGTCAGCCAGGCCAGGGCATCCGCCTGGCGCTCGACCGCGGCGGCCGCCCGGGCGACCGCCGCGCCCCGCTGTGCCGCCGAGGTACGGGCCCAGCCGGGCTGCGCCGTACGGGCGGCCTCGACCGCCGCCTCGACCTCCTCCGGGGCGACGTTGGGCGCCTCGATGAACGGCGTGCCGTCGGCCGGGTCCTGGATCCGGGTGAGCCCGTAGCCGCGGTCGTCTCCCCAGCCCTCCCGGACGCGGCGTACGACCTCCTCCATGGTCACCAGGTTGCCGGCTAGCAGGCCGGCTAAACCGGTGATCGAGGAGTATGACAGCCCACGGACCCGCGCCCGGCGGCCCGGAGGCCCGTCTGGCTGGCGGCCCGGCGGACCACCTGGCCGGCGGTCTGCTCAGGCTGGCGGCCTGCTCAGGCTGGCGGTCTGCTCAGGCTGGGGCCTGCTCAGGCCGGGGGCAGGGCGCGCAGGAACGCCTCGGCGACCGGCACCGCAGACGCGGTGCTGGACCCGCCGTTCTCCACGAACACCGCGAACGCGATATCCCCCCGCCACCCGATGAACCATGCGTGGGTGTGCGCCGGGTTGTTGTCGTACTCGGCGGTCCCGGTCTTGCCGTGCACCGGCGGGCCGGGCACGTCGGCCAGGGCGGAGCCGGTGCCCACGGTGACGACCTCGCGCATCATCGTCCGCAACGGGTCCAGGGTGGTCGGCTTGAGCTGGGGTCCGCTGGGCGCCGGGCGGGCCGGAGCCGGTTCGGTGAGCAGCCGGGGCTGCTGCCAGGCGCCACGGGCCACCGCCGCCACCGCCGCGGCGAGCGCGACCGGGCTCACATGGGTCTGTCCCTGGCCGAACGCGGCGGCCGCCCGCTCCGCCGCAGAGCCGCCGGTGGAGACGCGGCCGGCGGAGGTCAGCATGCCGAGGTCCCAGGGCTGCCCGATGCCGAGCGCCCGGCCGGCGTCGGCGAGGCCGGTGGGGCCGAGCCGCGGCGCGAGCGAGGCGAACGCGGTGTTGCACGACTTCGCGAAGTCGGTACGGAACCGCACGTTGCCGAGCGCGAAGTCGTTGGAGTTCTTGAAGGCGCGGCCCTCGACGGTCAGCGTCTTGGGGCAGGGCACCACCGCGTCCAGGGTGACCGCGCCGGCCTCGAGCAGCCCGTACGCGGTGACCACCTTGAACGTGGAGCCGGGTGGGACCTGGGCCTCGAAGGCGAGGTTGACCCCGCCGCCGTCCGGGCCGTTGGCGACCGCGAGGACCGCCGCGTCGCTGACCCGCAGCGCGACCAGCGCCGTGCGCTGGGTCCGGCCGCGCAGCGCCGCCTCGGCCGCGTTCTGCACCGCCACGTCGAGCGTTGTCTTCACCGGGAACCCCGGCCTCGGCTCGGTCCGCCACACCTCGGTCGAGCCGACCGCGCCGTCGGGCGCCCGGTGGGTGATGAGCACGCGCAGCCCCGGCGTGCCGCGCAGCCGTTCGTCGTACTGGCGCTGCAGGCCGGACAGGCCCGCCAGGTCGCCGGCCACGTACCGGCCCGGGTTGGCGTCGACGATCTCCTTGGTGACCTCGCCGACGGTGCCGAGCAGGGCGCGGGCGAACTCGCGGGTCGGCGCGAGCGGGAGCGTGCTCTTGCGGAAGAACACCCCGGGCAGCGGGTCCAGCCGCGGCCGGATGGTGAGGAACGGCTGCTCCCG
This sequence comes from Micromonosporaceae bacterium, assembly GCA_035649895.1. GTDB lineage: Bacteria > Actinomycetota > Actinomycetes > Mycobacteriales > Micromonosporaceae > DASSUC01. Next base: position 47,987 of record DASRIS010000036.1, read on the forward strand.
CAGGGACACCACGGGCACGAACGCGTCCGGCTCGGCGGCGGCGACCTGACCCGGCACGCCCGACATGTCCACCACCACGCCGACCGACCGGAACGCCGCGTCCAGCTCCTTGAGCACCCCGGGCAGGTCCTTGACGCCGCTGGGCTGCAGGCCCACCGCGTACACCGTGCGGTCCTCCACGATGGGCTTGCCGGCACCGTCGAGGACGGTCCCGCGCGCCGGGGCGATCCGGCCGGTGGCGAGCACGTCACCGGTGGTCAGCTGCGGGTGTATGACGGTCGGCGCCCAGACCATCTGCCACTTCTTGTCCCGGTTGCGCGCGAGCTGGACGGTCGACGGGTACGCCCACACCGCATCCGGGGCCATCGGCCAGCTCAGGACCAGCTCGGCCGTTGCCACGTTGTTACGTTCCGTGGGCTTCTTGGCCACCGTCACCTGCGGCTTGGGCAGCTCGCCAGTGAGCGACCCGATCTCTTCGAGCACCTTTGCGGCGGGCACGCCGTGCCCCTCCGGCGCGACGAAACCGACCGCGTCGAGGTTGCCGGAGCGCCAGCCGGCCAGGAACGCGTCCAGCGTCGGGCCCGGACCCGGGTCGCGCGAGCAGGCGACCAGGGTCGCGGCCAGCATCGCGCCGGCCAGGGCCGCGGCGCTCAAGCGGGTGGGTAGCGCGAGCCGCATGGCCACGGACCTCCTGGGTACGACTTTGCCGAGGTCACATTGTTGGGCCGCGGGTGCCTGCGGGGGGAGGCCGGCGTCCGGACCGGTGTCAGATCGTTGCCCTGCCGCCCCGAGTAAGATGGTCGATGCTGGACAAAGCGCCATGAGCGGCTGGTCCGAACGCGCAGCCCGTGCTCCGCCGGATGGGTCACCGGCGCGGTGTGCACCTAGGCTGAGTGGAGACGGCACCCACAGCGTTGTGGGACGAGGGGAGTGGCAGCCCATGGACGGGCGTCCGGAGACGGTTGGTGACCAGCGGGCCTCCATCGGGAGGGGGGCGACCGCGACCGCGGGCGCGAGCATCGACACGCTCGACCTCGCCCCTGCCGTCACCGACGACGAGGTGGAAGACAGCGAGCTGGACGAGCCGGTCCCCAGCGCCGAGCGGCTGGTCGCCCAGGCGGTGATGCTCGCCGACGACGGCGACGAGGCCGCGCTCGTCTCGCGCTACTGGCGTTTCGCCGCGGACGAGGAGATGGTCGGGCGCTCTCCCCGGACCATGCTGGAGGCGGTGCGCAACCACCGCGCGCTGGCCGCCCAGCGCGTGCCGGGCGAGCTCAAGCTGCGTATCAGCCAGGCCGGCGACCGGCACTGCGTGATCGAGACGGTCACCGACGACATGCCGTTCCTGGTCGACTCGGTCACCGGCGCGCTGACAGCATGTGACCTGGACGTGCAGCTGCTCGTCCACCCGATCCTGGTGGTGCACCGGGAGCCGCTCGGCAAGCTGGTCGAGGTGTGCGCTGACGTCGAGCCGGACGACGCGCTCGACGGTGACCGGCTGGAGAGCTGGATGCGCATCGAGACCGACCCGGTGCGCGACCCGGCAGAGCGCGACAAGCTGCGTAACTACCTGCAGCGGGTGCTCACCGACGTGCGGGAGGCGGTGGAGGACTGGCCCAAGATGCGGGCCCAGGCGCTCAGCCTCGCCGACGAGCTGGCCAGCGCCCAGCTGCCAGTGCCGGACAAGGACATCACGGACTCGGTGGAGCTGCTGCGGTGGCTCGCCGACGACCACTTCACCTTCCTCGGCTACCGGGAGTACCAGCTGAGCGATGCCCCGACCGTCGCCGGGCACCCGCCGGAGAAGCACATCACCTCGGTGCTCGGCACGGGCCTCGGCATCCTCCGGCAGGACCAGCCGAACCCGCGGGTGCTCAGCTCGCTGACGCCGGAGGCGTACCAGAAGGCGATGGAGAAGCGGCTGCTCATCATCACCAAGGCCAACTCCCGGTCGACCGTGCACCGCTCGTCGTACCTGGACTACATCGGGTTCAAGACCTTCGACCAGGACGGCAACGTGGCCGGGGAGCGGCGGTTCCTGGGGCTGTTCTCGTCGTCGGCGTCCCGCACCAGCGTCACCCAGCTGCCGGTGGTCCGGCGCAAGGTCGCCGAGGTGCTGGACCGCTCCGGGCTGAGCCTGCGCAGCCACTCCGGCAAGGACCTGATGGAGACCCTGGAGACCTACCCGCGGGACGAGCTGTTCCAGATCAAGGTCGACGAGCTCTACCACGCGGTCATCAGCGTGCTGCGGATGGCCGGGCGGCGCCAGCTGCGCCTGTTCCTGCGCCGCGACGGGTACGGCCGGTTCATCTCCTGCCTGATCTACCTGCCCCAGGACCGGTTCACCACGCAGAACCGGCTGCGCATGCAGGACATCCTGCTGCGTGAGCTGAACGGCATCGGCGTGGACACCACCACCCGGGCCAGCGAGGAGTCGCTGGCCAGGCTGCACTTCACCGTGCGTACCGATCCGACCAACCCGCCCGGGCCGGTCGACGTGGACGCGCTCGCCGAGCAGCTGGCCGACGCGACGCGGCTGTGGGACGAGGACTTCCGGCTGGTGCTCGAGCGCAAGGTCGGTGACGGGCAGGCCAAGGCGCTGCTGGCCCGGTACCGCGGCGGGCTCGCCGAGACGTACAAGGACTCGCACACGCCGTACGAGGCGGCGAAGGACCTGGCAAAGCTGGAGCTGCTGGAGGAGCCGGGCCAGCTGGAGATGCACCTGTTCCGCCGGCGCAAGGACGACCGGGACGTACGGTTCAAGGTCTTCCGGTACGGCGAGCCGATGGTGCTCTCCGCGGTGCTGCCGGTGCTGCACTCGCTCGGCGTGAAGGTCACCGACGAGCGGCCGTTCGAGATCCGCCGCGGCGGCGACGTCATCTACCTCTACGACTTCGGCCTGAGCCTGCCGGAGGACGCCCACGAGCTGCCCGAGGTACGCCCGCACGTGCAGAACGCGTTCTCCGCCACCTGGCGCGGCGAGGCGGAGGTGGACCGCTTCAACGAGCTGGTGCTGCGCGCCGGGCTCACCTGGCGGCAGGTGGTGGTGCTGCGCTCGTACGCCAAGTACCTGCGCCAGGCGGGCACGGTCTTCTCCCAGGAGTACATGGAGTCCACCTTCATCGCCTACCCGGAGATCGCCGCGCTGCTGGTCCGGCTCTTCGAGACCCGGTTCGACCCGCGGCTGCAGCTGCCCCGCGAGGACCGCGCGCTGCGCACCAAGGAGCTGGTCACCGAGATCGGCCGGCAGCTGGACGGCGTCGCCAGCCTGGACCAGGACCGGATCCTGCGCTCGTACCTGACCCTGATCCAGGCGACCCTGCGCACGTCGTTCTTCCAGCGCTGGTCGGCCGCTGACGGCGACACGACGGTGCGCCCGAAGCCGTACGTCGCGTACAAGCTGGACCCACAGGCCATCCCGGACCTGCCCGCACCCCGGCCGCGCTACGAGATCTTCGTCTACTCGCCCCGGTTCGAGGGCGTGCACCTGCGCTTCGGGCCGGTGGCCCGGGGCGGGCTGCGCTGGTCCGACCGGCGGGAGGACTTCCGCACCGAGATCCTCGGCCTGGTCAAGGCGCAGATGGTCAAGAACGCGGTGATCGTGCCGGTCGGCGCCAAGGGTGGGTTCGTGCTCAAGCGCGCGACCAGCCCCACCGGTCGGGACGCGTACCAGGACCGGGACGCGTACCAGGCTGAGGGCGTGGCCTGCTACCGCTTGTTCATCTCGGCCCTGCTGGACGTCACGGACAACATGGTCGGGGGCAAGGTCGACCCGCCCCCGGACGTGGTCCGCCACGACGGAGACGACCCGTACCTTGTCGTCGCCGCGGACAAGGGCACCGCGACGTTCTCCGACATCGCCAACGAGATCTCCGTCTCGTACGGCTTCTGGCTCGGCGACGCGTTCGCCTCCGGTGGCTCGGCCGGCTACGACCACAAGAAGATGGGCATCACCGCGCGCGGCGCCTGGGAGTCGGTCAAGCGGCACTTCCGCGAGCTGGGCGTGGACACCCAGACCCAGGACTTCACCGTGGTCGGCATCGGCGACATGTCCGGCGACGTGTTCGG
>DASRIS010000037.1:0-41761 GCA_035649895.1 Micromonosporaceae bacterium
TACTCCGGCGGGGGCAACCTGCACACCTGGCTCGCCGCGCTGCTGGTGCCGCAGGGCGTGGACGAGCCGGCGCTGGCCGCGCTGGCGCCCGGGGAGCACGGGCTGGTGGCGCTGCCGGACCAGGCCGGGCACCGCCCGCCGCGCGAGCCGCGGGGCGCTGGCGGAGCCGTGCTCGGGCTGCGCCTGTCCACCCGGGCCGTGGACGTGGCGGCCGCCGTACTCGAAGGGTTGTGCCATGAGGTGGCCGACGGGGCGCGGGCCGTCGACCCGACCGGACGGGGCGTGCCGGTGCTCAGCGGCGGCGCGGTCCGCGCGTCGCCCTGGCTGGCCCGGCGCCTCGCCGCGGCGCTGCCGCCGGGCGCGGTGCGGGCCCAGACCCCGGAGATCGCGCTGCGCGGCGCGGCGATGCTCGCCACCGGCTGGTACCCCGCTCCGGGGCTGGAGCCGGTGCCGGTCACCGAGGCGGAACGGGCCGCCATGGCGGCGGCGCGCGAGCGGCACCGCGCCGCCCGGAATGCGTTGAGCTAGGCGGACGGGCTATCCAGGACCCAGGTGTGCGCGAGCCTAATGCTCTGCACCATCTGTGCTAGCAGAGCTACGCGGCGCCTGCCCGCGTGCCAGCCACGGGCGCTCCATGCGTCTCCCACCCCAGGGCCCGCCGCCTCCGGTGCGTCGCTCAGCGGAAGACACCCAACCGGTGGTACGTGTGTCCGGGGAAGATCTTCGGCAGGTCGGTCACCCCGAGCCGGGCACTGAGCAGCTCCCCGAGCACGTCCCGGTAGTCGTTGGCCCGCGCCACGTCGCCGTGGTCCAGCGCGGCCTCGGCCAGGCCCGGCCACCGGCCGTGCACCCGGCCACCGACCAGGCCACCGCCGAGCAGCAGCATCACCCCGCCGTGGCCGTGGTCGGTGCCGGCGTTGCCGTTCTCGGCCACCCGCCGGCCGAACTCGCTCATCGTCACCAGCGTCACGTCGGCAAGCGCCGGGCCCAGGTCGGCCGCGAACGCGGCGAGCGACTCCGCCACGCTGGTCAGCTGGTTGCGCATGTCGCCGCCGTCGACGGTGCCGAGCCCGGTGTGCATGTCCCACCCACCGACGTCGATCGCGGCCACCCGCAGGCCGACCTGGTTCTTGACCAGGCGGGCCACGTCGCGCAGCTGGTCGGCGAAGCCACCGCCGGGGTAGGGCTGCGCCGGGTCGTACCCGGCCTCGGCGATGCGCCGCGCGGTCGCCAGCGACTGGAGGGCGTTGCGCGCCTGCGCCGCGACCGGGTGGTCGATGCCGGTGTAGAGCGCGCGCAGCGCCTCCACCGTACGGTCGCGCACCGCGCCGCCGGCGCCGTCGATCCGGTACTCCCGGATGCTTCGCAGCACCAGCTTCTCGCTCGCGCCGACCAGCGAGCGGGGCAGCGAGGAGCCCTCGGCCACGGCCCGGAAGGTGGTGCCGGGGCCCAGCGCCTCCAGCACCCGGTCCAGCCACCCGCTGCCCACCGAGACCGATGCCGCGCCCCGCTCCAGGCAGTCCTGCGCCTGGAAGTGGCTGCGGCTGGCGTCGGGTGAGGCGACCGCGTGCACCGCGGCCATCGTCCCGGCCTTCCACAGTGGATACAGCGGCGCCAGTGCCGGGTGCAGGCCGAAGCGGTTGTCGGCGGGGAGCAGGGCGGCGGCGGGGACGGCGATGCCGGGCCGCGCGGCGTAGAGGTCCGGGTCGCCGCCGGGCACGACCACGGAGAGCCCGTCCATGCCGCCGCGGAGGAAGACCACGACGAGGGTACGGCGGGTCGCGGCCGGGTCGCCGTACGCCACCCGGGTCGTGGCGAGCTGGGAGCCGAGCGCGGCCACGCCCACCGCCCCGGCACCGGCGATCACCCGGCGCCGGGTGAAGCCGCGCCGCCACCGGGCCCGCTGGGTCGCCAGCCGGGTGGTGACGTCCTCGGCGTGCACCCGGATCGCCGCCTCGGCCAGGTTCGGTCCATGCCGGGCCAGGGCCTGCCGCGCCGGTTCGCGCGGCTCGTCAGGTTCCGGGCGAGCGTTCTCGCGCAGTCCGTGGGGTCTGGGGCGAGCGGTCACAGCCACCTCACCGGAGTGCGTGGTAGACGGAGTCGAGCACGAGCGGGACCAGGTGCTGGACCCGGCCGCCCAGGGTCGCGCTCGCCACCCGGCTGGTCTCGCTGGCGCCCAGGAAGCGCAGCAGGGCGGCCTTGTCCCGGGGCGCCAGCGGCTGGAAGACCAGGCGGTGCGCGAGCGCGTCCAGGTACGCCCCGACCGTGCCCGGCCGGGGCGCGGCCAGGTACTCCGGCCTGGTGTAGGACAGCCCCTCGTGCCAGCCCTGCACCAGGGCCCGGTGGCTGTTCCAGACGCCCAGCATCGCGTGTGCCGAGCTCCATGCGGCGGCCACGTCCGGGTAGCCGTTGGGCGGGCCCCACCGCAGCGGTGCCTGCCCGAGGCGCTCGGTGAGCTCGTAGAGCTCCTCGGCGGCCCCGGCGGTGTCCGGACCCGGCTGGACGGAGAGCGCCCTGGCCGCGGCGACGAAGTTCTCCAGCGGCCGGCGCTGCTTCAGCCCGGCCGCGACCCAGAGCTCCAGCGACCGGAACAGCACCTCGAGCACCGGGCGGATGTTCGTACCGCTGTCCAGGTAGGCCTTTGCCAGCCGGTCCACAAGGGACGGTGGCGGGTTGTCGCAGACGAACCGCACGGCGAGCTTGCGGGCGATGTTCCGTGCGGTCGCCGGGTGCTGGGCCAGATAGCTGAGGTACGCGTCACCGACCGCCAGCCCCTGCGCCGACGACCTGTTCTCATGGGTGAAGCCGAGCACCTTGACCCGGCCGGTCCAGTGCCGGCGGGGGGCGTACTCGAACTCTCCGTCGTCGTCGACCGTGCGCCCGGTCATCAGGTACGCGCTGTGCCGTACGTCGGTCTCGGTGTAGCCGCCCTCGATCCCTACCGTGTGCAGCTCGAGCAGCTCCCGGCCGTAGTTCTCGTTGACGTTGCGCCGGTGGGAGGAGGCATTGTCCAGGTAGCGCAGCATCGCCGGGCTGCGCGCCGAGGCTAGCAGCAGGTCGGCGTAGCGCCCCATGGCATGCCTGCGGATCACCTCGCGGTCGTAGGCGCCGCGGTTGTCCCACCCGCCGTCGAACGGGTTGGTGACGTTGAGGTGGTTGGACCAGAAGTCCACCATCACCTCGAACAGCTGCCGGTGGCTCCACATCTGCCGGGCCAGCGTGGCGTAGCCCAGCTCGCGCATGGCGTCCCGGCTGCCCTGCTCCAGGTGCTGGCGCACCTCGGCGATGCTCATGTTGACGGTCGGGAAGGCGGCGAGCGTGCGCTCCATCGCGTCGTCCGGCACGGTGTCCGGGCTCAGCTGCCGGCGCAGCCACTCGTCGACGCCCTCGCGGCGCACCTCGGCGACGTCCGGCGAGGTCGGGCCGAACGTGGCCCGGCGCAGCAGGTGCAGCACCGGGTCGCGGGACAGCGGGGTCGGGAAGCGCGGGGTGGCCGCGAGCGCGGCCTGTGCGGCCTGCGCCGGGGTGTCCGCCACGCCGCTCGCGCCGAGGTCCACCGCGCCGCCGCCGGCCTGGACGTAGCTCGCGTCCCGGTCGGCGAACGCCCCCGCGTCGCGCGGCGAGCCGGCCCGGTCCGAGGCTGCCCGCCCCGGCTCGTCCGACCCACCCCATAGCAGGTAGCCGCTCCCGACCGCCGCGGCAGCCCCGGCACCGAGGGCCGCCAGCACCCTTCGACGGGTACGCAGGACCCGGCGCGCCGCGGTGCCCAGCCGCTGCGGGGCGTGCCGGGTCTGGCGCGGCACGCGGGGCGCAGGCTCGTGCGCCGGGGTGTCCACAAGCGACTCGGCCATCCGTCACTCTCACTTGTACAGCGGGGGTGCGCGACTTCGTTACTGGGGGTCCGCTGCGGACGGTACTCGGGTCGCGAAAACTTGTCATCTTAGGTTCTGGTTAAGTCACTCGATGCACTGTATCGATTTCGTTCAGTGTCGACCGTCGCGAGTCCTTCGTGATCCGGATACACCACCGGCCGCCTTACTCCTTGTCCGGGCGGGTACCGCTGACCGGCACGCGGGGGCCCATGACCTGCCACTCGCCGCCGGTGTCTGCCGCTGTGGTGGGTGGCGCCCCCGGTCACCGCCACTGCCGGCCATACCCGGACCGGATGGCTGGCCGGGTGGGGATCTGCCGGCCCGCGTCCGTCCAGCTCCCGGACCAGGGCCAGGTTCACCGCGGCCAGCCGCTGCATCAGCACGTGCAGCTCGCCCAGCGCGTCGACCAGCTCGTCATCGGGCAGCGCCCAGACCGCGGTGGCGGCGTACTCGTTGACCGCTTGCGCGATCGTCGCCGGCGCCGTCCGCATGCCTTATATTCTAGTACATATGTTTGAGATGTCTATAGTGGACTCTCTACTATCCCATGCTCGCACAGGGCTCGGCGCCATGTCGATCCGGCGGCGACGGCCACCGTACTCATTCGCAGGACCCGGTCACCGCAGCACCGTGGCCCCCGCTCCGGCCACCTCGGTCGCGGATAAGACCTCTGGCCAGGCGCTTTAGGTCTCAGCCGACATGGTGTACCTGATGCACCGGGGGAGGAAGGTGGCGATGCGGACCAGAGTCTGTTGCGGGGGCTGGGCGGTCAGGACGGACCGGGCCTGGGCGGTCGCGGTGAGCTGGTCGAACGGTGCGAACCGAAAGTCGTAGATGCACACCCTCCCGCCGGGGCGCAGCACCCGCGCCAGCTCCGGGACGGCGGCCTGCGGGTCCTCCCAGTGGTGCAGGCTGAACGAGGAGACGACAAGGTCGAACGAACGGTCGGCGACCGGAAGGCGGCTGGCGTCGCCGACCTGGACGGTGGCCCGGTCGCCGTACGGTGCGAGGTTCCGCCGTGCCGCGGTGACCATGTCGTCCGACAGGTCGATGCCGGTCAGCGTCAGGTCCGGACGCAGCTGGGCAAGCTCGGCCAGGAGTACGCCTGGGCCGGTGCCGATGTCCAGCAACGCGCCGTCCTTCGGGGCCAGCTCGGCGATGTCCTGAGCCAGCCGCCGGTACACGCGGCGAAGCAGCCGCGTGGCCATCAGGTTGTAGAACCGGCTGCGGCGGCCGTGGAAGGCCCCGTCCCGGTCGCCGTGAAGCAGGTGCGCACGGATCCGCATGGCGCTCAACTCCAAGGTTGTATGTTGCAACTTTTCCGCCCACGGTACCGAGTAATAGTTGTAGAGTGCAACCCTGGGAGGGGGCAGGGTGAACGCCGAGACACCGGCCGAACGGCTGCACAAGCTGTTCATGGATCTCGCGCGGGCCGGTGGCATGCTGCACCCCGACGATGCGGTCCCCGGCCAGCCAGTCTCGCTGTCCCAGGCGTTCGCCCTGCACGAGCTGGACACCGACCCCCCGCTGTCCCAGCGGGACCTGGCCGAGCGGCTGCGTCTGGAGAAGAGCTCGATCAGCCGGATGGTCGCGGAGATGCAGCGCAAGGGCCTGCTGGTGCGGCAGCGAGACCCGGGCAACCGCCGGCTGTACCGGCTGCGGCTGACCGACCAGGGACGCGACCTCCACGCCAGCATGGCCTCGGCGTTCCACGAGCGCTATGTCCGCTGGGTCGCCGCGATGACGCCAGCGGAGAACGACGCCTTGCTCCTCGGCTTGTCCGCCCTGGTCCGGGCGATCCGAGCGGACCCGGCACCGCCGCCCCCGGGCACCCAGCGGACCCGCCCGGAAGCTCAGGCCCGTCCAGATGCTCAGGCCGGCCCGGATCCTCGGGTCCGCCCGGATGCTCAGGCCGGCCCGGATCCTCGGGTCCGCCCGAGCGCTGGATGACAGGCGGTGCTACGGCACCCCCGGACCCGCACCTTGCGGGCCTGGTTACGGCCTCGACGCGCGGGGACAGGCCGCGGGTGACGGCCCGGCGGGTCCACTGCTGCCAGGCGATGGGCGCCCCGCCGAACTGGAGCGCGAGGTAGCCCTCCAGCGCCAGGTGCAACGGCAGGAACCGCAGGCGCTGCCGGCCGTCCCGGCGGGTCATCCGGCGGCGGAACGCCAGCCTGATGCAGAGCCGCACGGTTGAACCCGCCGCCGACCGGGCGCGTGCCCTTCTAGGGACATTGTCTACCCGGAGGGAGTTAGGCGTGACTATCGGGCGTACGCGACTGCTCGCGGTGGCAGCCGCCGTGGTCGCCACGGTGGCGGCGACCGTCGTGAGCAGCACGACGGCGAGCGGGGACGAGGGCGAGAGCAGCCTGAGCGTGCATCTGTCGGGTTACCAGGAGGATCCGCTGGTGATCTCGACGACCGGCCGGGGCGAGTTCCGGGCCAACACCGACCGGAGTGCCCAGACGATCGAGTACGAGCTCAGCTACGCCGACCTCGAGGGCTCGGTCCTCCAGGCCCACATCCACGTCGGCGGCCGCGCGCAGAGCGGCGGCATCAGTGTCTTCCTCTGCACCAACCTCGGCAACGGCCCAGCCGGCACGCAGCCGTGCCCCGCCGCACCGGCGACCATCACCGGCACGATCACTCCCGCCAACGTGATCGGGCCTGCTGGCCAGGGCATCAGCGCCGGCCAGTTCGACGAGCTGATCAACGCGCTGCGCGCGGGCAAGACCTACGTGAACGTGCATACCTCGCTGTGGCCCGGAGGCGAGATCAGGGCCCAGCTCGACCACGAGCACTAACGGACCCGCGGGAAGCTGCTCCCGGTGGCACCCGCCGTCGGGAGCAGCTTCGACGCAGCCAGGGCGTCAGTCCCCGGCGGCGCGGCGTACCCAGGTTGAGGCCGCGGCCGTGCCCAAGGCAGCGGCCGCGCCAGCGGCGACCGCCCCCTTGTGGGTGGCGAGCCACAGCTGCGGCGAGCGCCTCTTGGCCCGATCGTCGAACTCCCCGTGCGCGCCGTGGTCGGTGTCGCCGTCCACCGGGGCGTCCAGGTTGTCCCGCCACCGGGCGAGGTCGACCGGCTCGGGGGTCTGCTGCGCGTCGAAGCCGCGACGGGCGAGGTACCGCTCGACCAGCCCGGGCACCAGCACGTCGAGCACCCGCGTCACCACGGTCGGGGCGCCGACGTTCAGCTCCCGGGGCGCGCGGTCGGCGGCCCACAGGATGGCCCGGGCGGCGACCTCCGGCTGGTAGATCGGGGGTACGGGCTGCGGGTGGCGCGGCAGCCTGGTGCGCACCCAGCTGAACTGGGGGGTGTTGACCGCCGGCAGGTTGACCATGGTGAGGCGGATCCCCGGGTGCTCGGCCAGCAGCTCGGCGCGGAGCGAGTCGAGGAAGCCCTGTACCGCGTGCTTGCTGGCGCAGTACGCCGACTGCAGCGGGATCCCGCGGTAGGCCAGAGACGAGCCGACCTGCACGATCGTGCCGCGCCCGGCCGGGCGCATAGTACGCAGCGCAGCGAGCGTGCCGTGCACGCTGCCCAGGTAGTTGACCTCGATGACCCGGCGGAACTCGGCCGGCGTGATGTCCCAGACCCGGGCGAAGACCGAGACCATCGCGTTGTTGACCCATATGTCCGGCGGACCCAGGTCGCCGGCGATGCGGTCGGCGGCGGCGTCCAGGGCCGTCGCGTCGGAGATGTCCACCTCGGCGGTGCATACCCGCGCGGCGCCCAGCTCGGCGCACTCCTTCTCAGCTGCCGCGAGCCCGGCGGCGCCGCGGGCGAGCAGGCCCAGCCGCGCACCGCGGCGGGCGAAGGCCGCCGCGACCGCCCGCCCGACGCCGGCGCTGGCTCCGGTGATGACCACGACCTGTTCCGTCATGCGCAGCACAGTGCCCCCGCCCCGGCGCGGCAAACCGGCTCATCGCGTCGGGTGAGGCTTTCGCCAGGTCTGGCGAGGGCTGCCCACCAGGAGATGCGACCAAGCCCCCCGCTGGAGCGGGGTGCCACCGCGGGTCAAGAGTTGGTTCCTTCATCTGTGACGGTTGCGCGTAGCCGACCGGCCGGAGGACCAGAGCGCTAGAGCGTCGGTTCAAGGAATGGCCCTGACAGACAGTTCGAACCCTACGCACGTGAACAGAAACGGAGGTTGCCGAAGCCAGATCCATTCCCCATTACCGCATGGTGGGATTTCGGATATGTCCTCCGGCGCTATGGTCGCGTCACGGCCAAGATCGCGACGCGGACGCCGTTTGTGTAGTCGTACTGCACATTTGCTGTCGTGATCGCGATCATGACGGGTCGTGCGGTCGCGGTCAAGACCTACGACTGAATGGGGTGGCGCGGCGGGGTGAGGCGGGCGCGCGGCCGATGGTAGGGCCGGGATCGCTCGGGTACCGCGACCTGGTGGGCCGCCAGGGCGGGACGGCGGGGCGGGGTCTTGCTTTGTTGGTCTCGCGCCTGTCGCGCTGGTAGAAGATATCGGTACCGGCCCGGTGCTTTAGTCGTCAACGAAGCGAATCCACCAGCTGAGGTCAGGGTCTGAACGAGGTGGTGTGAAGCTGGCGCGCCTTCGGACTCGTCGCAGCATCTCGCGGATGTCGCCATCGTCAAGAGAGACAGCTTCAGTGTGCGCACGTATGAGCGCAAGTGTCCGTCGCGGCTCGGGGAGTGACCGGGAGGCACACACTCTTCGTGCCTTCCGGTCGTCTGTAGCCATAGGTATGAGCCTTTTGCTGGAGACGGCTATCGTGGCTGCTTCGCCATCGTCCAAAAGCGAGGCAAGGGCAACGTATAGAGGGTACTCCGCTGGTTGGACGTGAAGCAGCTGCACGGCTTCTTGGTCAAGATGCTTGCTCAGGTCGACCGGGGTGATAACAAGGTCACCATCTATGACCTCCCTGAGGTGGCCCACCTCGGCAGCCGCCTGCTGGACGAGAAGAAAGGTGATGCCCAGGGACTGCGCTATCTCAGTCAGCTGGTTCGTTGCATAGAGGTTGATAGCAACGCACGCGTCTAGCAGCAGGAGGTTCGGGTGCACGGTCACTCCGGCGTCTCGGCCAGGTCGACAACCTGCACCGCGCCGTCGTTCGTTATGTCATGAGTTGCGGTAAGGTGCTCGTACGCTTGTCTGGCGCCGACCACATCGGTATGAAGATACCTGGCGAGCTGAGTCTCGGTGATCTCGCCATCCGCGTAGAGCTGGACAGCCAGAGTTCTATAGTGCAGCGGAAGGTTATCCATCGCGTCGGCGATCGACTCAGGCCCGAGCCGGCGGGCCGCGACCCGTGACTGGAAGCTGTTGTCTCGTAGCCTTTCCCAGGTGCCGGAACGAACCAGTCCCAGATCTTCCAGCCGCAGGGTAAGCGCCTGCACGGAGACCCGGTACGCGTGTGCCAGCTGCACCAGCATCGCCGCTGTCATCTTTCCGCCCTTTCCGCGCTTCAGCTCGTGAAAGCGACGGGCGAGCCCGCTCCGGGGCATGAGAAAGTTGGCGGCGAAGGCATCTGCGAAACGTTCGCCCTCGCCGTACCGACGGGAAGTGCTTATTGAGGTGATCTCGGCGCGTCCCCGGGACACCAAGAAGTGCGCGTGCTCGTGCGCCATCGTCCAGCGCTGCCGTTCGGTCGGGTGGTTCTTGTTGACCGCGACGCATCCGCCGAGGGGCTCGACGAAGACGAACAACCCAGCCACCCTGCCGGGCATGGCTATCATGAATACTCTTAGGCCAACCTCTATCTCAAGGATCTCCCTGAGGGCGGGGACGGGGCCGTCGCCGAGGTTGAGGCGGCTCCGCTCTTCAAGCGCTATGTCCTCACCTGCCCGCGCGGCGTCCAGGTGCTCTATGGAGTGCGCCGGGGTATCGCGTCCAGGGGGTCTTTCCTGTGCGCGGTGCAACAGGTCCAGATAGTCATCAGCCAGAGCCTCCAGCTGCGTAACAGGGCCGGCCAGGTCTCCGCTCCCGGGCATGTCGCCGAACGCCGTCCGGAACCGTGCGCTCACCGCAAGCGGTGGCGGGGTTGGCCGGAGAAGGTCACTGACCGACCGACCGTAGATCTGCGCCAGCTTGACAAGCTCAGCCGGTTGAGGTTCCCGCGTGCCTCGCTCAATGGCGATCAGCAGCGGTCGGCTCACGCCAAGCTCGACCGCCGCTTGGGCCTGAGTCAGTCCCACGGCCGCACGGGCTGCCCGAAGTCGTGCGGCCACCGGTGCCCTTGCGGCATCCTCCCAGCCATGCGCCTGGACTGACATCACACTCCTTCCGCCCAGGGCCCTATGGACTCCAGAAGCGCGGGACCGGCGCAGGCTGCTCGGTTGCGGGTGTCCAGCGACGCCGCCATGACCTGACAGTGCCTTTTCAAGCTAACCCAGATGGGCCATAGATTACAAGATCGGAGTAAGAATGTCATATGCGATGGCGGTCTTCAGGACCACCATGCGCCCAACTGCCGCTGCGGGTCCTGGCCGGTGCCGGTGTTGACAGCCGGCTGAGCGCGTGGTGGGTCGAGCCCACTCGGGCTAGCAGGTCACTGCCTGGAGCCGACTTTGCCGGTACACTCGCGGACTGTTCATGAACAGCCGGAGGCAGGCCGTGAGCGAGGAAACTCAGGCGTATCGGCGTATCGCCGCGGACCTGCGTGGCGCGATCGAGTCGGGCGAGCTGGCGGACGGGGCGAAGCTCCCGTCGCACACCGCGCTGATGGCCCGCTACGGCGTCTCCCGTACCACCGTCGGTGCGGCCCTGGATGTTCTTCGCGGTGAAGGGCTCACCGAGCACCGCCATGGTGTTGGCGTGTTCGTCCGCCGGTTCGCCCGGATCGTGCGGCGGTCGCCGGAGCGGCTCAGCACCGCCGCCCGGACGTCGGGGCGGATGATCCAGGACCACGACACGGGGCAGCGGCGGCGGTCGGTGAGCGTCGAGGTGCGGCGGGAGCCGGCGCCGGAGGCGGTCGCGATGGCGCTGGGGATCGGTGCTGGCACCGACGTCGTGGTGCGGGCTCGTAGGTTCGAGGTCGACGGCCGCACCGTCCAGGTGGCCACGTCGTACCTGCCGGTCGAGCTCGCCGGCGGCACCCCGATCGAGGAGCTCGACGTGGGCGCCGGCGGGATCTATGCGCGGCTGGCCGATATCGGAGCGGAGCCGGTCGAGTTCGAGGAGAGCGTGACGGCCCGCCGGCCAACCGTCGAAGAGGTACGGGAGCTGGGCCTGCCATCGGTGGGTGTGCACGTGTTCGAGGTGGTACGACACGCGTACGCAGGTGATGGCCGGTGTGTTGAGGTCAACCGGATGGTGATGGACGCCTCCGTGTACGAGTTGCGGTACCAGTTCCCGGCTTAGGCGGTTCGCCCAAGTTAACTCATCCGGCACACCTGGTTGACTGTGCCGGCACAGTGCAGTGACATGCACTCAGAGTTATTCCTCTATACGCAGAGGGCTAGCCGACACTCGTCGCCTGTAGATGCAGCCGTACCGCGCGCCGGATGGCGCAGGTCGCCCACGTCCGCGAGCTAGGCGCCGAGCCGACGACCCAGGAGGGGGCATGTCCGTCGAACAGCTGTCCACCGTGCCGGGGCCGCAGCCCACGCCGGGCTTCTTCGGCCCGAGCTGGCCAGAGCCGGACCCGCCTGCACCGGCCGCGGTCTTCGGGGCCGTCGCCGCAGCCGGCGTCGGGGCCGCCGCGAGCGTGCCACTGGACCGTACCGGTGTGGGTTGGGCTCTCACCGGGCTCGTGATGGTGCTCGGGCTGCGCTGGGTGGCCGCGAGCAGACCGGCCGGGCCCAGCGGCCGGGCGGGCCGGACCGCGTGGGCGCTGGCCGCCGTCGCGCTGCTGGCCGTGGGCGCCATCCGGGACGCCGGCTGGCTGTTTGTCCTCTGTCTCCTGGCGTCCGTGGTGACCGGGGCGCTCGCCGTGGTCGGGCCGCGCACGGTCCCGGGCATGGTGGGCAGCCTGCTGGTCCAGCCGGTCGCGGTCATCCGCGCACTGCCCTGGGCCAGGCGGGGGCTGGCCGCGCCGCGGACCCGGCGAGCCGGCTCAGCACGGCTGGGGGCGGCGCTGGGGGTGAGCCTGGCACTGCTCATCGTCTTCGGCTCGCTGTTCGCCGCCGCGGACGCAGCCTTCGCCGAGCTCACCGACGTCGTCACCCCGGCCGTGTCGACACTGTTCCGCTGGGCGTTCCTGTTCCTAGCGGTGGGCGCGGCGACGCTGGGCGCGGCGTACCTTCTGCTCGCCCCACCGAACCTTGATGACACGGCCGTGGGCGAGCGCCGGACCGTACACCGTCTGGAGTGGGCGGTCCCGATCGCCCTGCTCGACCTTTTGTTCGCCGCTTTCGTGGCGGTCCAGCTGGCTGTCCTCTTCGGAGGGCCGCGGTATGTGCTGCGGACGACGGGACTGACCTTCGCCGAGTACGCCCGCCGCGGCTTCTGGCAGCTGCTCATCGTCACCGTGCTGACATTGGCGGTCCTCGCGGCGGTCGGTCGCTGGGCGCCCCGCACCACGGTCACCGACCGGATATGGGTACGGGTCCTGCTCGGCACGCTCGCCACGCTGACCCTCGTCATCCTCGCGTCGGCGGTGTACCGGATGGTCGTCTACATGCAGGCGTACGGCTTCACGCAGCTGCGCGTGTTTGTGATCGCCGTGGAGCTGGCCCTGGGCGTGGTGTTCGTCCTCGTGCTGGCGGCGGGCGTACGGCTGCGTGGCGGTTGGCTGCCCCAGGCCGTGGTGGCCACCGGCGTCGCCATGCTGCTCGGGCTCGCGGTCCTGAACCCGGACCGGTTCGTGGCCGACCGCAACATCGACAGGTTCGAGCGCGGCGAGCGCCTCGACGTCCCGTACCTGCGGGAGCTGTCCGCTGACGCGGTCCCGGCGCTGTACCGGTTGCCCGAGGAGCTTCGGAACTGCGCACTGCGCGACGCGGAGACGCGGTTGGCCGAGCCGGAAGGCTGGCAGGCGTGGAACCTCGGCCGGACGGAGGCCCGCCGGGCGATCAGTGCCCACCCGCCGGTGGGATACTGCCAGGACACCGGCTGAGATCCGTGCCCGGCCGGGCGTCCCGGGCCTGTTGGTAGGACCCGTCGCCTGCGCAGGATCAAGGCACCCGCCAAGGCGTACGTTCCCCTGGACGGGCTGGGGCACATGGCGCCCTTCCTCGCCCCCGACCGGATCCTGGACGAGCTCACCGCGTTGCTCCCCGCGCCGCCGTCCGGCGAGGTCGCCACAGTCGCCACGTCAGGGGGCATGGTGGCCGGCGACCTGTCCCGCTGGCACACGCCGGCCGTGGCCGGCTGCGTCACCCGTCCTCGGTCAGCAACGCGAGCACCGCCCGCTCCACGGCGGGCGGCGCGGGGTAGCCGTCCAGCTCCCGCCGCAGCGGCACGGTCACCCCCTCGTGGTAGTGGTCGACCACCCGCGGGTCCACATAGGACGCCTTGGTGACCGCGGGTGTGTTGCCCAGCTCCTCGGCCACCTCCCGCATGACCCGGGCCACCGTACGCCGCCGCCTGGTGACCGGCTCCGCAACGCCAGCCTGGGCCAGCAGCACCACGGCGAGCACGGTCGCGTGCCAGGTGCGGAAGTCCTTCGCCGTCATCTCGCACCCGCTCACCTCGCGCAGGTACCCGTTGACGTCGTCGCTGCGCACCTCCCGCCACCTCCGGCCGACCCGGTACGCGAACAGCCGGTCCGCGCCCCGCCGGCGCCGGCGCAGCTCGCGCAGCACCTCTCGGACCTCGGTGTCGGTGACCGTGCAGACCCGTTCGATGCCGCCCTTGGCCAGGTACTCGAAGACCACCCCGTCCCGGCCCACCCGCACGTGCTCCGGCCGCAGCGTGGCCAGGCCGTACGTGGCGTCCTCGCTGGTGGCGTACTCGTCCCCGCCGACCCGGAACAGGCCGGACTCCAGCAGCCGGACCGCGGTGGCGAGGACCCGTTCCCGGGACAGGCCCTCGCCGCGCAGGTGGGCGGAGACCCGGCGGCGCAGGCGGGGCAGCCGGCCGGCCACCTGCTGGACCCGGTCGAACTTCTGCGCCTCCCGCTTCGCCCGCCATACCGGGTGGTAGAGGTACTGCCGGCGCCCCGCCGCGTCCACCCCGGTCGCCTGGACGTGCCCGCGCGGGTCCGGGCAGATCCACACGTCCCGCCAGGCCGGCGGGATCACCAGAGCGCGCAGCCGGGCCAGCTCCCCGGGGTCGGTGACCGGCCGGCCGTCGGGGGCGAGGTAGCTGAACCCGCGGCCGCGCCGGCGTCGCCGGTACCCCGGCCCGGAGGGGTCACAGCGGCGCAGGCGCATGGCGCCTCCCCGGCGCCGCAGGCGAGGCGTTGACGGCCGGGGTGTCGAAGGGTGAGGCGTCGAGCGCGGCCACCTCGGTGAGCACCTCGGCGACGGTCACCGCGTCCAGCGCCGGGTGCGGCGCATCCGGCGCGTCCGGTGTCGCGGCTCCGGCCACCTCGCCGTGCCAGATAACCCGATTCTGGCAGCGGCCCTCCGGCGGGCCCCACGCGGCCGGCGGCGCCGGGCCGAACAGGAGCACGGACGGTGTGCCGTACCCGGTGGCGAGGTGACCGACCCCGGTGTCGCCGCAGACCACCAGCCGGGCTCGGGCGACCAGGGCGGCCAGCCCGGCCAGGCCTAGCCGGCCGGCGAGCACGGCGGTGGCGGGCAGGCCCGCCCCGGCGGCGACGGACCGGGCGAGCGCTCGCTCCGCAGCCGAGCCGGTGACCACCACCCGGTGCCCGGCCGCGGCCAGCTCCCGGGCGACCGCGCCGAACCGGTCCACCGGCCACCGCCGCGACGCCGCCTTGGCCCCGGGGTGGACGATGGTCACGCCGTCCGGCACGCCAGCGCCGGGAGGCGGCATGAGCCGCAGGTCGGCCGGGTCGGTCGGGATGCCGTACCACGAAAGCAGGCGGCACCAGCGGTGCACCTCGTGCTCCGGCTCGCTCCAGTGTGGACCATTCGGGAAGCCCGGGCAGAGGTACCCGAGCAGCCGCCGGGGACGGGCGGCGGCCAGCAGCTGGTGCGACTGCGGCCCGCAGCCGTGCAGGTTCACGCCGAGGCGCGGCGATGGAAAGCTCCACTGTGGAGGTTCTAGCTCGTCCTGGGGCAGCAGCCGGTCCACCGCCCCGGTGAGCGCGGCGAGCGGGCCGAGCCAGGCCGGGGCGGCGAGGACCATCTCGTCGTCCGGGTAGGCCGCGCGCAGCCCGCGCAGCGCCGGCACGGCCACGCACAGGTCGCCGATGCCGAGGGCGCGTAGCACCAGGATCATGGGTACGACGGCTCCACCGCCGGGCACACGACGAGCTCGCGTACGGCGCAGCCGGGCGGCTGGGAGAGCGCGAACACCACCGCCGTGGCGACGTCGGCCGGGTCGTTGAGCACCGCGTCGGGGCCGGGCCGGTAGCGCTCGTCCCGGTCGTCGAAGAACCGGGTACGCATGCCGCCGGGCACCAGCAGCGTGACGCCGACCGTACCGGCCAGCTCGACGGCGAGCGCCCGGGTGAAGCCCACCACGCCGAACTTTGCCGCGCAGTACGCCGTGGCGTCGCTGACCGCGCGCAGCCCGAGGGTGGACGCCACGGTGACCACGTGACCGGCGGAGCGCTCCAGGTAGGGCAGCGCAGCCCGGACCACCGCAGCAGTGCCGAGCAGGTCGACCGCTACCACGTGCTCCCATACGTGCCCCGGCACGTCGGCGAGGCGTCCGGGCACGTCGATGCCTGCCGCGGTCACCACCCCGTCGAGCCCGCCGCATTCCTCGGCGAGCTGCCGGGTGGCCTCCTCCGCGGCCCGCGTGTCCGCCAGGTCGCAGTGCAGGTACGGCACGTCGACCCGGGGCGGCTGGCGGTCCAGCACGCAGGGCCGCCCGCCGGCCTTCGCCACCGCGGTCACCACGGCCGCGCCGAGCCCGCTCGACCCGCCCGTCACCAGCACGGTTCCTGGAGCCGTCATGCCGATCCCTTCCTCTCCACCAGTCCCTTCCTCCCGGCAAGCCTCGTGCGCCGCCGCGCCACCGCGGTGATCATGGCGGTGGTCGAGCGGCCCGCCAGGTACGGCACGACCACCGTCTGCCCGCCCCAGGAGCGCACCAGCTCGGCCTCTGGCAGCGCCGGTGCCTCGGCCGGTCCGTCGAAGTAGTCGCCGCCCTTGACCCACACGTCCGGGCGCAGCCGGCGCAGCACCGCGTGCGGGGTCGCCTCGTCGAACACGACCACCGCGTCCACGCACTCCAGCGCCTGCAGCAGCCGGGCCCGGTCGGCCGCGGGGACCACCGGCCGGCCAGGGCCCTTGAGCGCGGCCACGCTCGCGTCGGAGTTGAGGCAGACCACCAGGCAGTCGCCGAGCCGGCGGGCCGCCTCCAGGGTGGCGACGTGGCCGGCGTGCACGAGGTCGAAGCAGCCACCGGTCGCCACCACAGTGCCGCCGCGGCCCCGCACCGCGGCCACCACGTCGTCGGCGGCTACGCCGCCGCAGTCCGGCCACCGACTCGGCGGCCCGGAGCCGGACAGCCGCACCGCGCCCGCCCCACCCGCCGCCACGAAGTACGTAGCCCGGCAGACCGCCTCCTGCACCGCCTCGGACACCAGGGCGTCGTCGGCCAGCGCGGCGGCGGCCGCCGCGGCGAAGCAGTCACCCGCTCCGCAGGTGTCCGCCACGGCCGGCACCGGGCCTGCCGGCGGTGGCACGACCAGCGGCGTGGCACCGCCATGGCACAGCAGCGCCCCGTCCGCGCCGAGGGTCACCGCCACCGCGCCGGACCGCCAGCGCTCGCGCAGCGCCGCTGCCGCGCCCGCTACCGCGGCCAACCTGCCCCTGGGTGCCGCCAGGCCGACCAGCTGGCGTCCGCCGTCCGCCAGGCCAGCCGGTCGTTCTCCGCCGTCCGCCGGGCCGGTCGGTCGTTCTCCGCCGTCCGCCGGGCTGGTCGGTCGCTCTCCGTCTGCCGCGCCGGCCGGCCGGCCTTCGGCTGTTGCTGACCCGGCCGCCCGCAATCCGGCCAGGCGGACCACCTCGGCCTCGTTGGGCGTGGCCAGGCGGGTCCCGGGCACCGCGGCGGCCCCTCGGGGGTGCGGGTCCCAGACGACCGGTGTGCCGTCCTGCGCCGCGACCGCCGCGCGCACTGGGGCGAGCCGAGCCATCCCCCGGCCGTAGTCGCTGACCAGTATGGCCGCCGACCGGTGCAGCGCGTTTCGGGCAGTGGCGGGCAGGTCACCGCTGTCGAGAGGACCTATTCCACCATCGCCGCCGCGGTCGAGCCGCAGCAGCACGTAGCCGTCGGCCCGTAGCCGGATCTTCTCCGGTGTCGCCCCGGCCAACGGCAAGGCGCATACCTCGACCCCGGCCGCGTCGAGCAGGCCGCGCAGCCGCTCGCCCGCCTCGTCCGCGGCGAAGGCGGCCACCAGCGTGACGTCGTACCCGAAGCCTGCGGCCAGCACCGCGGCGAGCGCGGCACCGCCGGGACGGTCCACGGCCCCGGTCTCGGTCAGCACCGGAGCCGGGGCGTCCGGGCAGAGCCGGTCGGCCGCGCCCTCGACATCGCGGTCGAGCAGGGCGTCGCCGAGTACGACCAGCCGCCGCGACCTCACCGCTCCACGCTCCGGTAGGCGCCGCCGGGCGGGCCGGCCGCGAGCGGCCGCGCATCGCCGTAGGCGGTGACGAGGGTGAGCACCGTCGGCAGCACCAGGTCGACGTAGCCGCACAACAGGTGCACGGCGACCAGATGCAGCTCCTGCACCACCTGCGAGTCGTCGGCGGGCACCGCGAGCGCGTCGGCACACCGGCTGGCCAGGGGGTTCGGCGCCGGGCCGGTCAGCGCCCAGAGCCGCAGCCCGACCTCTGCCGCGGCGTCCGCAGCGGCGAGCAGGTTGCGGCTGCGCCCGCTGGTTGAGAGCAGCACGAGCACGTCCCCGGGCCGGCCGTGTGCCCGCACCTGGCGCGCGAACACCTCCTCGTACCCGTAGTCGTTGCTGATCGCGGTGACCGCGGCGCTGTCCGCGCAGAGCGCGATGGCGGACAGGGCAGGCCGGTCCTCGCGCAGCTTGCCGACGAGCTCCGCGGCCAGGTGCTGCGCCTCGGCCGCGCTGCCGCCGTTGCCCGCGACGAGCAGCCGGCCGCCGTGGCCCAGCGTCCAGGCCAGCTCGGTGCCCCACCGGGCCAGCCGCGCCGCCTCCCGGCGGAACGGCAGCAGCGCCCCGGCGAGTGCGGCCAGGTGGTCGTCGATGAGCAGCTCCGCGGCCTCGACCGGTACCGCGTGCAACGAGGCCGCCACGGCGTCCCGCCGGCCACCGTCCCGCCGGCCACCGTCCCGCCGGCCACCGTCCTGGCAACCAGCGTCCTGGCAACCATCGTCCGGCCGGCCACCGTCCGGCTGGATGCCATCCACTGTGGACTCGGGTGTCACGGTGCCACCGCCTCGGCCGCCGGCTCCGCCACGGGCTCGCCGCTGACCTCTGCATATATAGCGGCCAGCCGGGCCGCCGTACGCTCCCACGGGTAGCACTGCCGCGCCCGGTCCATGCCCGCGGTGGCGTACCCCATGCGGCGGACCGGGTCGCTGATGACCGCGCGCAGCGCCCGGCCCAGCGCCGTCGGGTCGCGCGGCGGCACCAGGTCGCCGGTGAGCCCGTCCACGACGGTGTCGATGAGCCCGCCCACCGCGGTGGCGACGACCGGCACGCCGCAGGCCATGGCCTCCAGCGGGGTGAGGCCGAACGGCTCGTACCAGGGGGCGCAGGCGACCACGTCGGCCGACCGGTACCAGCGCGGCATGTCCTCGCGCGGCACCGCGCCGACCAGCCGCACCCGGTCCGCCACCCGGCAGCCGCGGGCCAGCTCGCGCAGGCGGGCGGCCTCCGGCTCCTTGCCGAGGTCGCGCGGCGCGGGCCCGCCGATGATGACGCACTCGGCGCGCGGCACCAGGCGCAGGCTGCGGATCACGTCGTCGAAGCCCTTGCGCGGCACCAGCCGCCCCACCGACAGGATGCGCGGGCGGCGCGGGTCGCGGGGCTCGCTGGGGCCGTGCGGGCAGAAGTGGTCGGCGTCCACACCGGACGGGACCACGCTGATCCGCACCCGCGGCACGCCGAGCCGGACCAGCTCCCGCACCTCGTCCCGGCACTGCGCGACGACCCGGTCCACGGCGCGCCCGAGCGCCCGTTCCAGCGGCACCCGGGCCGGCAGGCTGGTGTCCCGCTCGTGCTGGCAGCGGCGCTTCACCGAGCCGAGGGCGTGGTACGTCTGCACCAGCGGCACCGGGTACGTGCGGCGCGCGGTGAGCGCGGCGAGCCCGCTCATCCAGAAGTGGGCGTGCACCACGTCCGGGCTCCACCCGGACTGCCAGCCGCGCCCCAGCCACCCGCCGAACGCCTTCATGTACGGCAGCAGGTCGTCCTTTGGCAGCTGTTCGGCCGGACCGGCCGGCACGTGCACCACCGTGGCGCCGGACGGCATGCGTACCCGCGCTGGCAGCCCTGGGGCATCCCGGCGGGTGTAGACCCGCACCTCGTGACCGAGCCTGGACAGAGCGGCCGAGAGCTCAGCCACGTGCAGGTTCTGCCCGCCCGCGTCCACCCCGCCCAACGGAGCGAGCGGACTGGCGTGCTCCGAGATCAAGGCGATCCTCATCGGTCTACCTCCTTCAGCACTCGGTCCCAGTCGGCGAGAAATCGATCGAGGCCATAGCGGGTGGTGGCGACGGTGCGGGCTGCGGCGCCCAGGCGGTGCGCCGCGGCGGCGTCCTCGACGAGCCAGCGAGCCGCGTCGACGAGCTGGTCGACGTCTGTCGCGGTGACGCCGGCGCCCTGCGGTACAGCCGTGGCCGCCTCGGTGGTCGCGAGCGCGACCACTGGCATACCCATCGCCATCGCCTCCAGGAGGCTGAGCCCGAGGGAGGTCCACCGGGTCAGGTGCAGGTAGACCCGGCGGCGGGCCAGCTCGGTGTGCATCCGGGCCTGGGACAGGTCGTCGTGCAGGGCCAGCCGGTCAGGGCCCAGCCCCACCCGGCCGGCCAGCCCGGCCAGGCCCATGCCGAAGACGTCCAGGGGGGCGGCCCCGGCGAAGCGGGGATACAGGTCGGTGCCGGTGACCCGCCACCGGCGCACCGGCTCGTTGGTGGCGACCCCGAGCCGGGGCAGCTCACCCGTGTACGACGCGGCCGGCGCCGGGATGCCGTGCTCCACCACGGTCGTCGGGGTGGCGCCGCAGTCCCAGAACAGCTGGTTGAAGTGGGTGACGTGGACGACCAGCAGGTCGTCGCGGTCGGCCATCGGGTGCCGGGTGTCCGGCACGTCGCCGCGCGGCGTGTTGTGCTCGACGTAGACCGCGGGAACCTCGCGGCCGACGCCGACGCTCCGGCCGAGCCACTGGCTGGCCAGGGCCAGCTCCTGCGGGCGCTGCAGCACCACCACGTCGACCTCGGCGCGGGCCAGCTCGGCCGGCGTCCGCTCGACGACCGTCGCCGGCCAGGGGTAGGTGCGGGCCCGGCCCAGGCCGTACGGGCCCCGCTCCGGCGTGACCGGCACCAGGTACTGGTGTCCACCCTGGACGAATGCCGTGGTCCAGGCGCCGTGCACGTGCCAGAGCAGGACGTTCATGCCCGGTCCTCCGGGCCGGTCGGGTGGTCGGAGCTGGCCGGGCGGGCGGCGCCCGCTGCGGGCCGGTTGGCGCGCAGCAGCTCGACCGCGGCGACCACGTCGCCCGGCTCGACCGTACGCAGGCAGGGGTGGCCGGGGACTGGGCAGTCCGTGGCACGGGTGTGCCGGCACGCCGCAACCGGGTCGCCGAGCCGCACCGTGGGCACCCGGTACGGACCCCACTGTCCGAAGGAGACAGTTGGCGCGAACAGGCTCACCACCGGGGTGCCGACCGCCGCGGCCAGGTGGGCCGGGCCGGTGTTGCCCACCACGGCGCAGCCGGCCTGCGCCAGCACTCCGGCCAGCTCGCCGAGGGTGGTCCGGCCGCCCAGGTCCAGTCCTGCGTCACCGGCCACGTAGGCGGTGAGCGGCCGCTCCCGCCGGTCGCCGGTCACGACGACGGAGTGGCCGGCGCGGGCCAGGGCGCGGACGATCCGCGCACACTGGTCGGGAGGGCAGGCCCGCGCCGGCACGCTGGTACCCGGGTGCACCACGACGTACGGCCCGGCGACCGGCGCCGCGCCAGCGACCGGCGCCGCGGCACCCGCCGGCCTGGAGGCGCCAGCCAGCGCGGTGATGGTGGCCGGTGTGGCGGTGCCAGCCGGTGTGGTGGCGACGGCTGGGCGCACGCTGAGGGTGCCGTCGTCCCCGGGAGGCAGGGGATAGCCGGCAGCGGCAGCCAGCGAGAGTGCGCGCTCGGCCTCCGGCAGGGCTAGCGGCACCCGGTGCCGCACATCCAGCAGGGAACCGGGGTAGTCATCGCTGACCGCCGCCGTACGCGGCACGCCGGCCATCCGCGCGAGCAGCGCGAACGGCAACGGCGACTGGTGGAACGACGTGAAGATGACGGCCTCGTCGGGCGCCTCCTCGGCGATCCTGCCTACCAGTGCCTCGACGTCGGCACGGTCCACAGGAGACGGTTGCGGGTCCAGCCACGGCAGGCGCCACTCGACCAGCCGGTCCACGCCGGGCAGCAGCTCGGCCGCTGCGCGCCCGCGTGGACCACAAAGGAGCGTCACCCGCCCGGCGCGCGCGGCGAGCGCCCGGATCGCCGGCCCGGTGACGAGCACGTCACCGGCTGAGTCGGCCCGTACGGCGAGGACGTGCGCACCGGGCTCGGCCAGGGGCCCATCCGCCGCTGCGATGCGGGCCCGGCGCAGCACGATGTCCACGGCCTGGCTCAGGTCGCCGGCGACCATTGGCGCGGCGGCGACCTCGTCGGCCCGGGTAGCCGCGGTGGGCACCAGGATCGTGCTGGCACCGGCCGCCATTGCGGCGGTCACGTCCGAGCCGATGTCGCCGATGACGACGCACCGGGCCGGTATGGTGCGCAGCGCCGCCGCGGCGGCGTACACCAGGCCTGGGGCTGGCTTGCGGCAGAGGCAGCCGTCGGCGTCCTTGTGCAGGCAGACCTGCCACGCGTCGAACGGCCCGAGCAGCTGCTCCACGCGCGCGTTCACGCGGGCGACGCCGTCCTCGGTGAGCAGCCCGCGGGCGACGCCGGACTGGTTGCTCACCACGCCCAGGCGCAGCCCTGCCGCCCGCAGCCGGTCCAGCGCCTGCCGGGCGCCGGGCACCGGCCGCACCCGGGCCGGGTCGCCGTTGTACGGCACGTCCACCACCAGCGTGCCGTCGCGGTCGAAGAGCACCGCGTCGAGCAGGCCGCTGGTGGAATTTTCATGCCGGTACACGGAGGTTTCTTTCCCGTGCCTGCCATGAGCAAACATCATTTGGGACGGCTGCACCCCATGTCAGGTATGGCGGTAAATGCCTCGCTGTCCACCAACCGCGCACCCACCAGGTCATCGCCAACGGCGGCAGCAGGGCGCTGGTGACCACCATCACGGCCACCTCACGCGGTGTGCCCGGCCCCGGCGCGACCCGCCGGATGGCCAGCTCCGCCGTTCCGGCGTACCAGGCCGATCCGGCCAGCGCCGCGACCGCCCGCAGCCGGCGGCGGCCCGGACCCGGCCGCGCGGCCGCCGAGGCCACCAGCGCCGCGGTGGCGACCAGCGCGGCGATCGTGACCGCGGCATGCCGGCGGCGGCGCCCGCGCGCCAGACCCAGCAAACCTCTCCACTGTGGACCGTACAGCCGGCGTAGCAGCGCGTCGTCGGCGTTGCCGCGCTGGACCCGCAGGCTCACCCAGGCGTCCTCCGCCCGCACCGGGTGGCACACCCGCCGCTGCCCGCGGACCAGCCGCCAGCCGGCCCGCCGCACCCGGTAGGCCAGCTCGGCATCCTCGCGGTAGGCGCGCGGGAACCGCTCGTCAAAGCCGCCGACCCCGGACAGGGCGGCCCGCCGGTACGCCATATCGGCAGTGATCCATTCGCCGTTGGCGAGGCCGGCGGTGTTGCGCTCCCAGTCCGTGGGCGCCCGGTCGCGCGGCAGCGGCACGTCGACCCTGCCTTGCACGCCGCCCACGTCCGGGTCGGCGCCGAGGTCGGCGCGCAGCCGGCGGAGCCAGTCCGGGGCGGGCACCACGTCGTCGTCGAGGAAAGCCACCCACTCGCCGCGCGCCGCGCGCCAGCCGGCGTTGCGGGCGGCTGCCGGACCCGCCCCACGCCCGCGGACGACCCGCAGGTACGCCGCCCCGCCGGTGCCGGGCAAGGGAGTGTCCTGCCCGCCGTCCCGGTCATCGACGACGATCACCTCAACCCCTCCGCCCTCGGCGGCGAGCTGCGGGGCCAGGGCGGTGAGCAGCCGGCCCAGGCTCGTCCGCCCGACCGTCGGGACGACCACGCTGACCCGGCCGCCGCCCCTGGTGCGGCTCGCGTCGCCGGTGCGGCTCGCGTCGCCGGGCGTGGGCGGTGGGCCGGTCACGTCGCCAGGCCGCCGCGGTGGATCGGTCACGTCGCCAGGCCGCCGCGGTGGACCGCGAACGGGCCCATCGCGAGCAGGTCGACCGGGGCGGAGCCGAACAGCTCCAGCGCCTCCCGCGGGGTGTCCACCATCGGCCGGCCGGCGGTGTTGAGCGAGGTGTTGACGACGACCGGCAGGCCGGTCCGGTGCTCGAAGCCGCGCAGCAGCTCGGCCAGCAGCGGCTCGGTCGTCGCATCCACGGTCTGGATCCGGGCCGTGCCGTCCACGTGCACCACGGCCGGGACCCGTTCCCGCCACGGGTCGCGTACCCGGTGCACGAACAGCATGTACGGGCTCGGCAGCACGCCGTCGAACAGCTCACCGGCCCGCTCCGCGAGCACCATCGGCGCGACCGGGCGGAACTGCTCACGGCCCTTGACGTCGTTGAGCCGCTCGGTGTTGGCGGCGTCCCCAGGGTGTGCCAGCAGGGAGCGCCGGCCCAGCGCGCGGGGGCCGTACTCGCTGCGTCCCTGGAACCACGCGACGATGCCGTTCTCCGCGAGCACCGCCGCGGCGGCGTCAGCGACCGACCGCGGCCGCCGGTACGGCAGGCGGGCGCGGCGCAGCTCGGCCTCGATCTCCTCGTCGGTGAAGCTGCGGCCGAGGTCTGCGCCGGGCATCGGCTGGGTCTGCTCGCCGAGGCAGCGGGCCGCGTGCAGCGCGGCGCCGAGCGCGGTGCCGGCGTCGCCCGCGGCGGGCTGCACCCAGACGCGCCGGAACGGCCCCTGCGCGGCGAGCCGGGCGTTGGCGACGCAGTTGAGCGCGACCCCGCCGGCGAGGGCCAGCGTGTCCGGCCCGCCGGCCGCGTCGTACACCCAGCCGGCCAGGTCGAGCAGCACCTCCTCGAGCCGGGTCTGCACGCTGCAGGCCAGGTCGGCGTGGTCCTCGCCCAGCTCGGTGCCGTCCGGGCGGGGCTTGGCCAGGGTCGCCCAGTCGACCGGGTGCACGGCGAAGCCGCCGTCGCCGGTGGCGTACACCGCCTCCCGCAGCTGGCCCAGGAACCTCGGCTGCCCGTACGAGGCCAGGGCCATCACCTTGTACTCGTCGCTGGAGCGCAGGAAGCCCAGGTGCTCGGTGAGGCTCTCGTACATCAGCCCGAGCGAGTGCGGCAGCGCCTGGGCGGACAGCGGCTCCAGCTCCCCGGCCCGGTACCGCCCGGCCAGGTGGCTGGCCACCTCGCCCCGGCCGTCGAGGACCAGCACCGCGCAGTCGCCATGGCCGCCGCCGGCGGGCGCCGCCAGCCCGGCCGAGGCGGCGTGCGCCACGTGATGCGGGACAAACCGGACTATCGCCGGATCGAGCCCCGGCAGCGCGGTAGCTAGGAAGGAAGGCGCCCGGCGGGCATACATCACCCGTAGCCACTCCCACTGGTCGCCAAAGTCGACCTCGTCGTGGCACAACCCCGGGTCGAACGAGTACGCGACCGCGTCCAGCTCCGCCGGCTCCAGGCCGGCCCGGGCAAGGCACCACGCGGCGGCCCGCTCGGGCAGCTCCCACGCGCTGAACGCCACCGGGCGCTTGCCGTGCTTGCGACGGCTGAACCGCTCCTCCTCGGCGGCGGCCACCACCTGGCCGTCCACGACGAGGGCGGCGGCCGGGTCATGGAAGACGGCGTTGATCCCTAGAACACGCATGAGTGGCTCTTACCCGCTCCACGGCGGATAAATCTCCATAGTGGACACTTAACTAGGTGGTTGAGTCGGTTCCACCGTTCGGCTGGATTTTCGCAGGCTGAATGGCTAGTATTGGCTAATCCGTACGGTCGCGCCGCGCCCCTGGTGGCTGCGGCCCAACGACGCTCCGTATCGGTGATGGCGTGGAACAGTCGAGGGAGGGACCGTGACCGCCACCTCTGTGCGTACCGAGGAGCTGGGCCAACGGCCCGCCGCCACCCAGCTCGACAACGGCGCCAACGAGCTGCTTCGTACGCTGGCCGCACTGCCCAGGCACCACCCGTCCCGGGAGGCGCTGCGGGAGCAGGCGATCGAGGCGTGGATGCCGCTGGCGCAGCACCTGGCCAACCGGTTCGGCGGCCGGGGGGAGCCGGTCGACGACCTGATCCAGACGGCCACCGTCGGCCTGATCAAGGCGGTGGACAAGTTCGACCCGGCGCGCGGCGTGGACTTCGCCGCGTACGCAGTACCGACGATCGTCGGCGAGATCAAGCGGCACTTCCGCGACCACACCTGGGACGTGCGGGTCCCGCGGCGGCTCCAGGAGCTGCGGGTGAACATCAGCGAGGCGACCAGCGACCTGATGCAGCAGCTGCGCCGGGCACCCACCGTCGCCGACCTGGCCGAGCACCTGGACCTGCCGGAGACCGAGATCCTGGCTGGGGTCGAGGGGGCCCGGGCGTACAACGCGGTCTCGCTGCAGACGCCGGCGCCCACCGGTGACCGCGGCACCGAGCTCGGCGACCTGATCGGCGAGGAGGACGCCGACCTGGAGCTGGCCGAGCTGCGCCTGTCCCTCGGGCCGGCGATGGCCATGCTGGGGGAGCGGGAGCAGCGGATCCTGATGCTGCGCTTCTTCGGCAACATGACCCAGTCCCAGATCGCCGAGCAGGTCGGCATCTCCCAGATGCACGTCTCCCGGCTGCTCGCCCGGTCCCTGTCCGCGCTGCGCGAGGAGCTGGACCCGGCCAACGACGGCTGACCGCCGGCACCTGACCGGCTGGCAGCTGACCACGCGACGGCTGACCGTGACCGGGGGGCGTGACGGCGGCGCCGGGTGGGTCAGGACCCCTCCCGGCGTTCGAGACCCACGGCGTACTTCAGCTCCTGCATGTCCTCGCGGAGCTTGGGGTCGTCACCGGCCTGGGCGTACATCAGGTCGGCGAGCGCGTCGGCGATGGCGTTGAGCTTGTGCTGCACCGCGGCGTCCGCCCGGGTCTGGCTGTTCTGCAACAGAGCCACCAGCAGGAACGTGACGATGGTGGTGGCGGTGTTGATGATCAGCTGCCAGGTGTCGATGTTGCGGATCAGGACGATCGACGGAGCCCATACCAGGATCAGCAGTACGCACAGCGCGAAGAACCACGCCCGGGAGACGTAGCGCGAGGCGGTGGTCGCGAACCGGTCGAACAACGTGAGGTCGCCGCTCACCGAGGACGGCATGTCGTCCGGATGGTTCGACGGGGGCCGCTGGCCCCGGCTGGTCCCCTGGTCCTGGGCGGTCCCCTGGTCCTGCTCGGGCGTGCGTTGCGGCGCTGGCGTCGGCATGGGCCGGTAGTTCCCGCGGACCTGCGCGGACGAAACGGCGCCCTGGTGACTGCCCCTCCGCCCGGGTGACCGCGCCTCCGTCCGGGTGCCATCGCCGCCCGCCCGGATGCCAGCCAGGTGTGAAGGGTTGCGGGGGCGGGTACTGCCAGACCTCATGGCCGAACCGGGGAGCTCACCATGACCAACCGCATGGATGATGGTCTGCTCGTTACGTTGAAGCGGGTGTCCTCCGTGCTCAAACAGGCTGGCATCCCGTTCGCGTTGGCTGGGGGGTTCGCAGCCTACGCGCACGGTGGCACCTCCAGCGACCACGACGTCGACTTCCTGATCCAGGAGCAGGACGCCGACCGGGCCCTGGAGGCGCTGGCCGAGGCCGGCTTCACCACCGAGCGGCCACCGGAGGACTGGCTGGTCAAGGTGTACGACGACGGCCGGCTCGTCGATCTCATCCACCGGCCGGTGGAGCGGCCGGTCACCGAGGAGACCCTCGCCGACACGGTGATGCGGCCGGTCAACGCGGTCTACCTGCCGGTGGTCTCGGCGACCCTGCTGATGGTGCACAAGCTGCTCACGTTCTCGCAGCACTACTGCGACTTCGCCAAGGGGCTGCCGCTCGCCCGGTCGCTGCGGGAGCAGATCGACTGGGTACGGGTGCGCCAGGAGACCGCGCACTCGCCGTACGCGGAGGCTTTTCTGGTCCTGCTCGACCGGCTCGGCGTGGTGCCGCTCGCGGTCAGCGCCGACGGGGACGACGACACGTCGAAGCTGGTGGAGGTGGCGTGACCGGGCCGGTCGACGAGTACGTCGAGGCGGCGGTGCAGCGGCTGCTCGCCGAGCACGAGTCAGTGGCCGAGCAGGGGATCACGGTCACCCGTCGGGAGCAGACCCTGGTGCTGCACGGCGACGTGGAGAGCACGCACCGTTGCGAGGAGATCCTGCGGCTGGTGTCCACGCACTTCCCTGGCGTGCAGGTGCACGCCGACCTGGCGGTGACCCGGGCCCAGCCGCCGCAGGGCGCGGAGGAGCTGCGATGATCCGGGTCGCCGCGGTCGGGGACGTGCACATGGACACCGATGTGGTGGGCCGGTTCCGCCCTGCTCTGGAGCAGCTGCCCGAGTGCGCCGATGCGCTGCTGCTCGCCGGTGACCTGACCCGGCACGGCACGGTGAGCGAGGCGCGCTGCGTGGCGAAGGAGTTCGGCGGGCTCGGCGTGCCGGTCGTCGCGGTGCTGGGTAACCACGACCACCACAGTGACGAGGTGGAGGGGCTGGTCGACGTGCTGGCGTCGGCCGGCATCGGGGTGCTCGAAGGCAGCTCGGTGTGCCTGTCGACAGCAGGGGGCCGGCTGGGCGTGGCCGGCGTCAAGGGCTTCGGCGGCGGGTTCGCCGGCCGGTGCGCCAGCGCGTTCGGCGAGCCGGAGATGAAGGCGTTCGTGCGTACCACGTGCGACGCGGCCGACCGGCTCGGTGCGGCGCTGCAGAACCTGGAGTGCGACGTGCGGGTGGCGCTGACCCACTACGCCCCGGTGCCGGACACGCTGGCCGGGGAGCCGCCGGAGATCTACCCGTTCCTCGGGTCCTACCTGCTGGGCCAGGCGATCGACTCGGCGCCCACGACGCTCGCCATCCACGGGCACGCGCACGCCGGCAGCGAGCGCGGGACCACCCCCGGCGGGGTACGGGTCCGCAACGTCGCGCATCCGGTGATCCGGCAGGCGTACAGCGTGTTCAACGTCCACGCGCTGGAGAGGTGAGCCAAAGTATGGCCACGAACGACGTCCTCGCGGGAGCGACGTCCTAGCCGGAGCGGGCCTTGCGGGTCGTGCGGTCGTTGGCCTTCTGGATCGCCTCGACCAGCTCCGCCTTTGTCATCCGGGAGCGGCCCCGGACCTCCAGCCGCTTGGCGATCTCCATCAGGTGCGCCTTGGTGGCGTTGGCGTCGACGCCGCCGGCGGTCTTGGTGGGCTTCGCGTGGCGGGTCCGGGCGGCCTGCGCGTCGCTCGGGCCGCGCTTGCCGCCTTCCTTCGGCTCCCAGCGGTCGCCCACCTTCTCGAAGGAGTGCTTGAGCGACGAGAACGCGGTGCGGTGCGCCTGCTCGCCCTCGCCGTACGACTCGACCGCCGAGTCATGGGTCTTCACCCAGGTCTCCTGCGCCTTCTTTGACGAGCGCTTCAGCGTGCTGGGCAGCTCATCCCGACCGGGCATGGCAGCCTCCCTAAACCAACGGGAACAACCGCAAGGTTGCCCGGCCTGGCCGGTGGCAAACCAGGTTTTGGTTTTTCGGCCCTCGGGTAACCGCCGCACCATGGAACTTCTTCTCTGGATCCTCGCGGTAGTTCTCGTGGTCGCCGGCATCTTCGCGCTGTTCCGGCGGCAGGTCCTTTGGGGCATCGTGCTGATCGTCGTCGGCCTGCTCGTCGGCCCGGGCGGAGTCAGCATCTTCAGCTAGCAGCTCGCAACCAGGGGACCTAGCAACTCGCAACTAGGGACAACGCAGCGAGAGGCAAGGAGCGGCGGATGACCGAGCCACGGGTACGGGTGTTGGGGCACCCCGTACATCCCATGCTCGTGATGTTCCCGCTAGGGCTGTTCGTCACCGCTGTCGTCTTCGACCTGGTCGACATCCTCGGTGGGGGCGAGGTCTTCGGCGAAGTAGCCTACTGGAACATCGCCGCTGGCCTGGTGGGTGCGGCCCTCGCCGCACCCTTCGGGCTGCTGGACTGGCTCAACATTCCACAAGGGACCAGGGCCAAGCGGATCGGCCTGCTGCACGGTGGCGCCAACACGCTGGTGGCCCTGGTCTTCCTTGTGGTGTGGCTGGTCCGGCAGGCAGAGCCGGCCCACGCGGCCGGCGGTGGCCTGTTCGTGGTCGAGGTTCTCGCGACCGGCCTGGCTTCGGTCGCGGCGTGGATGGGGGGTGAGCTCGTCGACCGGCTGGGGATCGGCGTCGACGAGGACGCCCATCCCGACGCGCCCAGCTCGCTGCGGCGGCACCGGGTATAGGGGCAAACCCGGTAACGCGACGGAGGTCAGGACGGGGGCCCGCCGACGCTGGCGGGCCCCCGAGCGTCGTCATGGTCCTGAGCGTTCGTCGGGTTCCCGGGAGTTGTCGGGTTTCTGGGCGTTGTCATGCTCGGAGCGTCGGCGGGGGCCGAGGCGTGGCGTTGGGCGAAGCGTTGCGCTCCATCGCGGGCGCCGGCGGCGACCGACCGGGCGCCGTACTCGGACTCCTGCCGCAGCGCGGCATCGAGGTCCAGGCCGAGGCCGGAGTACGCCGACAGCCGGTCGTTGCGCAGGCACTCCTGCGGCAGGCCGGCCAGGGCCGTGGCCAGCTCCTCGGCGGCGGCGCGGGCCTGCCCCGGCGGGACCAGCCGGTCGACGAGGCCGATGCGCTGCGCCTCCTCGGCGCCCACCGGCCGGCCGGTGAGGATCATGTCGAGGGCCCGGCCGAGGCCCACGATGCGGGGCAGGCGCACCGTGCCGCCGTCGACCAGGGGCACTCCCCAGCGGCGGCAGAAGACGCCGAACACCGCGTCCGGCTCGGCCACCCGCAGGTCACACCAGAGCGCCAGCTCCAGGCCGCCCGCGACGGCGTACCCGCTCACCGCCGCGATGACCGGCTTGCACAGCAGCATCCGGGTCGGGCCGAGCGGGCCGTCACCGTCCGGGGCGAAGCGGTTGCCGTCGCCCGCGGCGAGCGCGTGCAGGTCCGCGCCGGAGCAGAACACCCCGCCGGCGCCCCACAGCACCGCCACCGCGGCCGACTCGTCGGCGTCGAAGTCCCGGAACGCGTCCGCCAGCTCCTGCGCGGTGGCCCGGTCCACCGCGTTGCGCACCTGCGGCCGGTCCAGGACCACGGTCACCACTGGACCGGCGCGTTCGACACGAACCCCCGCGCCCATGGCCGGACGGTACCGCGCGGCCGGTCACCGTACCGGTGCCGCCCGGCTGCGACCTGGGCGGGCGGGCTACGCTTGCCGCCGTGCGGCGCTTCCTGACGCCGGGCTGGCTGCTCAAGCACGCCGCGATGATCGTCCTGGTCAGCGCGTTCCTCAGCCTCGGCTGGTGGCAGGTGACCCGGGCCGCCGCCGGCAACCTGCTCAGCTACGGGTACGCCGTACAGTGGCCGCTCTTCGCCGCTTTTGTGATCTTTGTGTGGGTGCGCGAGGTACGCGCGCAGCTGCGTCCGCCGCGGGACGAGGCACCGGAGCCGCCGGCACCGGGGGTACGGCGACCCGTGCGGACCCGGCCCGTGGCACCGCCGGCCGACCCGGCCGACGAGACCGATCCGCAGCTCGCCGCCTACAACCGTTACCTGGCCTGGCTCAACGCCAACCCGCACCGCAGGCCCAGCGAGTACCGCCCATGACCAGAGCCGAAGGAGACCGAGCCGTGTATTCGGCACTGCGCCGCTTCCAGGTCATCGCGTACGTCGTCGGTGTGCTGCTGCTCGTGCTGGCGCTGGTGGCCATGCCGCTGAAGTACCTGGCGGACCAGCCGGCGCTGGTGGAGATGGTCGGGCCGGTGCACGGCTTCCTGTACATGGCCTACCTCGTCCTGGCGTTCGACCTGTCCCGCCGGGCCGGCTGGTCGTTGGGGCGGACCGCGCTGCTGCTGCTGGCCGGCACCGTCCCGTTCGCATCGTTCGCCGCGGAACGGTGGGCGACCCGGCTGGTGCGCGCCGCTGCGGTTTCGGCCTGACCCGGCTGGTTCGCGCTGCCGTGGTGTCGGCCTGACCCGGCTGGTTCGCGCTGCCGTGGCGCCGGCCTGACCCGGCGCCCAGGGCCGACCCCGGGCGCTCACCGCACGAGGAGGGCCGGCAGTATGTTGCGGTGCTGATCTCCCGTCCTGTCGCGGCCACCGGAGCGCTGCTGGCCCTCGGCGTCGTCGCGGCCCTCTCCGTAGCCGATGTCTCCCCGCCCGATCCCAAGCCGGCCAGCGCCGCCGCAGACGAGTTCAGTGCCGGGCGGGCGCAGGCGCACATCGAGCGGTTCGCCACCCGCGCCCACCCCACCGGCAGTGCGAACAGCGTCGAGGTCGTCGCCTACCTCGAACAGGCGCTTCGCGGGCTTGGCCTCACCACCGAGGTGCAGGAGGCGGTCGGCGTGCACGACGCGCACGAGGGCGAAAGCGTCGCGCTGGCCCGGGTCCGCAACGTAGTCGCCACGCTGCCCGGCACCGCCTCCACCGGGCGGGTGTTCCTGGTCGCCCACCATGACTCCATCCAGGTCGGGCCGGGCGCCAACGACGACGGGGCTGGGGTCGCCGCAATCCTTGAGGTGGCCCGGGTGCTCGCCACGGGCCCACGCCCGCGCAACGACGTCGTGTTCCTGCTGACCGACGCCGAGGAGATCTGCATGTGCGGCGCGGCGGCGTTCCTCGCCAGCCACCCGCTTGCGAAGGGCAGGGGGGTGGTGCTCAACCTGGAGGCGCGAGGCAGCAGCGGACCCGCGGTCATGTTCGAGACGTCCGAGCGGAACGCTGAGCTGATCGGTGTCTTCGCCAAGGCGGCACCGCACCCGATCGGGATGTCTTTCTCCGCCGAGGTCTACCGGAGGCTGCCGAACGACACCGACCTCACGCTGTTCCATGAGCGGGGCTTTGCCGGGCTCAACGCCGCACACATCGATGG
The DNA here is from genome assembly GCA_035649895.1 of Micromonosporaceae bacterium. GTDB lineage: Bacteria > Actinomycetota > Actinomycetes > Mycobacteriales > Micromonosporaceae > DASSUC01. The sequence goes on from DASRIS010000037.1 coordinate 32,216, forward strand.
CGGCTCGGCGTACCACCGGCCGCAGGACAACCCGGCCGCGGTGGACCAGAAGAGCTTGCAGCACCACGGGGACAACGCGCTGGGGCTGGCCCGGGCGTTCGCCGACAAGGACCTGGCCACGGTGGAGGCGTCCGGCGACGCGACGTACTTCCCGGTGCCTGGCATGCTGGTGCGCTACCCCGGCTGGCTGGTGTGGCCGCTGGCGGTCCTGGCCGCAGCCGCGGTCGCCGTGCTGGCGTGGTTTGCCCGGCGGCAGGGCGTGGTCTCCGGGCGCCGGCTCGCAGCCGGCTTCGGCGCGGCACTGCTGCCCATCCTGGTCGCCCCGGTCGCTGCCCAGCTGCTGTGGGCCGTGGTCGCGGCGATCCGCCCCGGGTACAGCCAGCTGCTCGAGCCGTACCGTCCACTGTGGTACCGGCTGGCCATCCTCGCCGTCACCGCGGCGGTGCTGCTCGGCTGGTACGCGTGGCTGCGTCGCCGGATCGGCGCGGAGGCCCTGGCGATCGGGGCGCTGGGCTGGCTGGCCGGGCTCGGGCTGCTGCTGGCGGCGGCCGTACCCGGTGGGTCCTATGTAGCCGCGTTGCCGGCGCTGGCGGTGGCGCTGGCCGGGATCACCGCGCTGGCGTACCCGCGACCGGCGGCGCAGCTGGCCGCGCTGACGGTCGGCGCGGCGGTCGGCGTCCTCGTGCTGCTGCCGACCGTCGTCACGATGTTCCCCGCGCTGGGCCTGGCCAAGGGCGGTGCCGCGGCGCTGTTCGCCATGCTGCTCGGCCTCGCGATGCTGCCGGTCATCGAGGTGGCGCTGCCGCGTGGTCCTGGCCGCTGGCTCGCCAGCGCGCCGGGAGCCGGGGCTACGCTGCTCGCTGTCGCGCTCGCCGCGACCGGGCTCGTCGTGGACCGCTTCGACGCCGCGCACCCGACCGGCAGCAGCCTGATGTACGCGCTGGACGCGGACACCGGGCAGGCGCGCTGGGCCAGCCGGGAGACTAGACCGGGCCGGTGGACGGACCAGTACGTCAACGGCACCGCGCGGATGGACGGGGACTTCCCGCTGCTCGTCCACGCTGAGGAGGAGCTGTCCACCGGGCCGGCACAGGCCAGCCCGCTGCCAGCGCCCAAGCTGACCGTGCTGTCGGACCAGCGCAGCGGAGACCTGCGCACGCTGCGGATGCGGATCCAGCCGCAGCGACCCGTGCGGCTGCTGGCGTTCTATGTGGACCGCGCCGGTGGGACCGTGCAGCGAGCGGTCGTCGCCGGCCAGCAGCTGCCCGCGAACGGCACCGTCAGCGGACACCACTCCGACGACGGACGGTGGACGTTCAGCGTGCAGTTCCACGCCCCGCCCGCCGAGGGGGTGGAGGTCGAGCTGGTGCTGCGTGCTGGTGGCGGCGGCAGCGTGCCGATCCGGGTGATCGACGGCAGCGACGGGCTGGACAGCCTGCCTGGCTTCGTGCCCCGTCCGGCCGGGGTCGGCATCACCGGATCGCACGTCTCCGAGCTGGTGGCGGTGGCGCGTACGTACCCGGTCTGATGGCGGTGGCGCGTACGTACCCGGTCTGAGCCCGGTGTAGCCTGCGGGACCGTGAGCTCGGGGCTGGCTGTCGCCGTCATCGCCTGCTCGCTGGCCCTGGCGGCCGGCTGCGTGCTGACCGCTGCCCGGGACCGGGCGCCGGGCCGGGTGCACCTGGTCGGGGCGGTCGTGGTCGAGGTGGTGCTGTTGGCCCAGGTCGTGGTCGCCGTGGTGCGGCTGGCCAGCGGCGAGCGGCCAGGCTCGATGGTGACGTTCGTCGGATACCTGGTTGCGGCGCCGCTGCTGCTGCCCGCAGCAGCTGCGCTCGCCGCGCTGGAGCGCACCAGGTGGGGCGCGGTCATCCTCGGCGCCGCAGCGCTCGTGCTGCCCGTCCTCATGCTCCGGCTACAGCAGATCTGGCATGGCTGAGCCGGGTCCGGCTGAGGGTGGCCGCCCGGCGCGGCCGGCCAGGGCCGTCCGGACGGCCCTGGCCACCAACGCCGGCCCGGGTCGGGTCCTGGTGGGCGTGTACGCCCTCTTCGCGCTCGCCGCCGGCGCCCGGTCGGCGTACCAGATCGCCACCGACCTCGCCGCCGCGCCGCTGCCCTACCTGCTCTCCGCGTTGGCTGCGGCGGTGTACCTGTTGGCCGCGGTGGGCCTCGCGCAGGCCGGGCACACCGGGTGGCGGGTAGCTCTGGCCTGCTGCACGGTGGAGCTGGTGGGCGTGCTCGCGGTCGGCACCTACAGCGTGCTCGCGCCGCAGGACTTTCCCGACGAGACGGTGTGGTCCGGATACGGGCAGGGGTACGGCTACGTGCCGCTGGTGCTGCCGGTCCTCGGACTGCTCTGGCTGCGCCGGACCGCCACCCGTACCCGCTAGTGATCATGAAGGGGATCGGGCGACGGTGAGACCGGCCCGGCGGTGAGACCGGCCCGGCGGTCGCGTCCATCTGGGCTGCCCGAGCCGTCACCGGAAAAGGTCAAAGCTGGGTAAAGCGGGCGAAGTGATGAGCTGGCCGATCGGGAGGTCGGCTGTACCATCTTGATCAAATCAATTTCAGTGAAGTTGGGGTCATCGGCTGGCTGGATAAGCCCAATATCACTGAAATTGATTTGATCAAAGCGGGGCTTCCCGAGCTTACGGCTGCCCGGGCCGCCTGGCCTGTCTAGGCCGAAGGTACTTCGCTGTTGATCTCAAATTTGCAGCTTGATCTGTGGTGACACCGCCAGGCGACCCAGTTGGTCGTAGCCAGAACGAGTTGTGTTCGCAGGCACCCGGCCTCTCGTAGCTTCGGTCCAGGCCGTCTGGTATGAGGTGCTGCAGGCCGTACTCCGGCACGGACATCCGGCACGGGGCGGCCGCCGCTCGCCCGTACCGAGGCGGCCGCTGCTCGCCGTACCGGGGTGGGTTGCGTGGCCAGCGCGCAGCGCGGCGGGTGCGCTACCGTCCCGGGCATGGCAGCAGCCGGCCGCGCCTCGACCGCCCACCGGGTATACAGCGTGGTCGTGTTCGTGGTGCTGGCCTCGCTGGACAACGTGGCGATCGGCCTGGTGCCGCCGCTCTACCGGCCGATCGCGGATGACTTGGGGGTGGCGGAGGCGGCGGTCGGCGTGGTGACCGCGGCCAGCTTCCTGACCAGCGCCGTGGCCGCGGTCGCCTGGGCCTACGTCGGCGACCGCGCCAACCGCAAGCCGCTGCTGATGTACGGCACGTTGCTGTGGGCCGCCGGCACGGCCGGGACGGCACTGGCCGGCAGCTACCTGTCGTTCCTCGGGGCCCAGCTGCTCGCCTCGGTCGGGCTGGGCGCTGTCGCATCCGTGGGCTTCTCGGTGGTCACCGATCTCATCTCGCCCCGCCGGCGTGGGCTGGTGATGAGCTTCTGGGGCCTCTCCCAGGGAGTCGGCACGCTCGCCGGGGCGGTGCTCGGTGGGCTGCTGGGCGCCGGGGACTGGCGCCGGCCGTTCCTGGTCCTGACCGTCGTCGGCGTGGTCGCCACGCTGGCGTACTGGCTCACCTACGACATCCAGCGCGGGCAGAGCGAGCCGGAGCTGAGGGCGCTCTACGACGCCGGGTGGGACTACGAGCACCGGATCGCCCGGGCCGACCTGCCGGGCATCGCCGCCCGGCGTACCAATGTCTGGCTTGTCTTGCAGGGGCTCACGGCGCAGTTTGCGTTCGGCTCGCTGGTCTGGCTGCCCGTGCTGTTCCAGGAGAAGGCCGAGAAGCTGGGGTACGCCGAGGAGCCGTCCATCCAGATTGGAGCGCTCTTCGCCACGCTGTTCCAGCTGGGTGGGGTGCTGTCGATCGTGGGCGGGCTGGTGGGCGACCGGCTGCAGCGGCGCACCCCGCGCGGGCGGGCGATGGTGGCCGCCGTGGGCATCCTGGCGGCCATCCCGTTCTACCTGGTGCTGTTCTTCATGCCGCTGCGCGTCGACGTGCCGACCAATGCGAGCACCGGCCAGGTCGTCTCCGGTGTGCTGTCCAGTGTGCTCACCGAGCCCACGGTCGGGTTCAGCTTCCTCGCCTCGGTGGTGGCCCTCGCGCTGACCTCGGCCAACTCACCCAACTGGTTCGCGCTACTGGCCGACGTCAACCCGCCGGAGCACCGGGGCACGGTGTACAGCATGGGCAACCTGGTCAACGGGGTCGGGCGGGCCAGCGGCAACGCCCTGGTCGGCGTGGCCTTCCGGGCGCTGGAGCGGGCTTTCCCGCCGCCGCTGAACTACGCCCTCGGGCTCGCGCTCTTCCAGGTCTTCTTCATCCCCACCGGCATCATGTACTGGCTGGCGTCGCGCACCTCACCGGGCGACATCACCGACGTCCGCGAGCTGCTGCGGGAGCGGGCCCGCCAGCACGCTGAGCCGGCCGGCACGGCCACTGCGGTACCCGGTCCGCCGGCGGCATCCGGCTCGTCCACGGCGCCCGGCCCGGCCGCTGGTCAGCCGTAGGACCCGGGGGTACGCGTCACCGCAAGGCCCTGCCTACGGGCGAGCGCCGCGAACGCCACTGCGTCGGCAACGGCGGCGCAGCCCGGATCGTTGTTGAAGTACACGTACACCGGCGGGCCCTCGCCGTACGCCTCGACGATGCGGTCCAGCCAGCTGCGCAGGGCGGTACGGCCGCCCAGCACAGGGCCGCACCCCGCCGCTCGAGCACGGCCCGGGTCGGCGCGCCCCACCAGCTCGCGTGCCGCGGCTCCACAGCCACCTGCACGCCGGCCGGGAACCGGGCCAGCACCGCGTCCAGCAGCTCCAGGTCGGCGGCGAGCGTCGGCGGCAGCTGCAGCAGGGCCGGCCCGAGCTTGTCGCCGAGCCCGGCCGCGCGCTCCAGGAACCGGGCCACCGGCTCGGCCGGCTCGCGTAGCCGCCGGACATGGGTCAGGTAGCGGCTCACCTTGACGCCGATGCGGAAGTCGGCCGGGGTGCGCTCCCGCCAGGCGGTGAACGTGGTGCGCTCGGGCAGCCGGTAGAAGGCGTTGTTCACCTCGACCGTGCCGAAGCGCGCCGCGTAGTGCTCCAGCCACCGGCTCTTGGCCAGGTCAGCGGGGTAGAAGCGGCCACGCCAGTCGTCGTACTGCCAGCCGGACGTGCCCAGGACGATCACGTTGGTCGACTACCCGGGGACCGGCTGGGTATAACGCGTACCCCGGCTGGGTAGTCGCAACCCTATGCCCCTGACAAAGAGTCTCGACGAGTCCGTGGTCGTGGTGACCGGCGCCTCCAGCGGCATCGGGGCGGCGACCGCGCTCGCGCTCGCCGGGCGCGGCGCCAGCGTGGTGCTGGCCGCGCGTCGCGAGGACGCGCTGGAGGACGTGGCGCAGGCCTGCGTCGAGGAGGGCGGCCGGGCCCTGGTGGTGCCGACCGACATGACCGTGCCGGTGGAGGTGGAGCGGCTGGCCGGCCGGGCGGCCGGTGAGTTCGGCCGGCTCGACGCCTGGGTCAACAACGCCGCGGCGGCGCTCTACGCCCCGCTGCGCAGCGCCCCGATGGCCGAGATCCGGCAGACCGTCGAGGTCGGCCTCTTCGGCTACCTGTACGGCGCCCGCGCCGCGCTGCCCTGGTTCGACCGGGCCGGCGGCGGGGTGCTGGTGAACGTGGCCTCGGTGCTCGGTGTCGTCTCCGCGCCCTACCTGAGCGCGTACACGATCACCAAGCACGGGGTGGTGGCGTTCTCCAACGCGCTGCGGCAGGAGCTGCGGGCCGAGGGCGACGACTCGGTCTCGGTCTGCACGGTCCTGCCCGGCTCCATCGACACGCCGTTCTACCGCCACGCCGGTAACCACACCGGCCGGGGAGTGCAGCCCCTGCCGCCGGTCTACCCGCCGGGGCGGGTGGCCCGCAGGATCGTACGGCTGCTGGAGCACCCGCGCCGCGAGGCGTACGTGGGCACCGCGACCCGGCTGCTGGCGGCCCAGTGGCGGCTCTCGCCCGGCCTGACCGAGCGCGCGCTGGGCTGGTACGCCGGCCGGATGGCGTTCGTCGACACGCCGACCCGGCAGACGTCGGGCAACCTGTTCACGGCGTCTGCGGACGACGCTGCGGTGGCGGGCGGCTTCGAGGGGGCGAGGCGCGCCACGATCCGCAGGGCCGCCGCCATCGCGGCCGGTGGGGTCGCCGCCATGGCACTGGCGCGCCGGCTGGCGCGATAACCGCGGGCACGCACGCGCCGGGGCCCGGACTGCGGCTGGGGGAAGCGGTCCGGGCCCCGGCGTGCCTGCGGGGGTGGTGCAGGTCAGTGACGGCGTACGACCAGCGCGTCGCCGTTGACGGTGCCGCGTAGCTCGAAGGGCGTCTCGGCGTGCGTACGGGCACGCGGGGGCGTGCGGTTGAGCTGGAAGTCGTCGCGGGCGAACTCCTCCTCGGTCATCGCCTGCAGCGCGCTGAACGCCGTGGCGATCAGGCCGGCCGCGGTCAGCAGCGTGATCGGCACGATGAGCACGAACGAGCTGACCCCCTCGACCGGTGTGGGCGAGGTGAACAGGTGCACCTGTAGGGCCGCCATGGCGGTGTAGTGCATGCCCACCATCCCGGCGGCCAGCACGGCGGCCGCGACCATCATCAGCCGCCAGCTGCGCAGCGTGACCGAGAGCCACAGGGTCAGCGTGGTGGTGACCACGGCGATGAGCACCGAGATCCCGACCAGCTCGAGGTCGTACGAGATCCTGCCGCCGACGTGGAGGCCGAGCAGGCCGGTGTAGTGCGTGACGGCCAGCCCCAACCCGGTGCCCACGCCACCGAGCAGCACCTTCAGCACGCGACGGCGGCCCAGGCACACGGTGAGCAGGCCCAGGCAGACCGCGACTACCGCGAGGGCCAGGCTGGCGATCGTGATGAACGGGTCGTAGCGGACCCGGCTGGCCGGTACGTCGAAGCCGAGCATGGCCATGAAGGTCATCAGCCAGACAGTGCCGCCTCCGATGGCTGCCCCGGCGAGCACCAGCCAGCGGATCCGGCGACGGCGCACCGTGGCGTCCCGGGCCCGGGCCGCGCACACCAGGCCGAGGAGCATGCCCAGGAAGGCCGCGACATAGGCCGCTACCGGGCTGAACCAGCCATAGGTGAGGTGATGAACTTCCGCCACGGCCGCCATTGACCCACCGCCCTGGCTGGGCTTATCGCACAACGTGTCCGTCGAAAAACGGACAGTAAGATCGGCTGATGTCGTAACCGCCGTTCGTCGGCACCCGGCCGGGCACGTGCGCGGGGTGAGTACCGTGGGTCAGCGTGGCAGGCAACCGCGGGCCGCGGATCATTGCCCTGGTCGGCATCGACGGCTCCGGCAAGACGACACAGGCGCACTGGCTCGCCGAATGGCTCACCGCAAACGGCCGTCCAGCCCGCTACTGGCAGAACGCCGGTGGCCGCCGCTGGCTCGCCCGGCTGGCGCGCCGGCTCGGGCGGCCCGACGGGGAGGCGCTGCTGGGCCGGGCCGGGATGCTCGCTGTCGAGGCGGTGCTGCGGTGGCTGGCGATCGGGCGGGCGGTGGTCAGCTCCCGGCTGACCGGGCGGGTCGCGGTGATGGACCGCTACGCCGTCTGCCAGTACGCGAGCATCCGGGCGCACGCGCCCGCCCGGGTCCGGCAGCTTCGCTCCCGGGGCCGGCCCGGTCCAGGTGGCGCGGCCGGGGACTGGGCCCGGCACGAGCTACGCCGCCTGGGAGAGCGGCTGGCCCGGGTCGCGTACCGGGTCTTCCCGCCGCCCGACGTGACGTTCCTGCTGGCGGTCTCGCCGGCCGAGGCGTACCACCGGATCGAGGCGCGCGGCACCGACCACGAGCGGCTCGAGTTCCTGACCGCCGCCGCGGCGGCCTACGAACGCCTGCCGGAGGTGGCGACCTTCGTCCGCGTGGACGCCGACGCGCCGCCGGACGAGGTGGCCGCCAAGCTGCGCACCCACCTCGCCGTGCCGCTGGCGACGCTGGCTGGCTAGGTGACCCGCGCCGTACTCGTTGCGCCGCCCTCAGCCGCTTTGACGATCGTTGTTACTCATCCGTACCTGTATTGGGTGCGCCGGCCTGTTCGAGTGTGAAGGTCTATGGACCAGATCGTTGAGCAGGGAGGTTCGAATGTCGGTCGACGAGTTGGCGGCGTTGGGCCAGGTTATCGCCCAAGCCGTTGCGGTCGCTTCGTTGGCGTGCTCGTGGGGTCGGCAGTGGCCACGGCCATCCACGCTCTGTCCGGGGCCGACGCGGGTCGACGGATGCGGGACAACGGCGTGGAAGCTGCTTCGAGCGGCCCGGGGAAAGGTAGTACGCGGCCCCTTATGCTCTGCACCGTTGCCGCTAGCAGAGTCTGGGGGTGTCCTGCCCGACCCGGCCGGCAGCGTCGACATGCGGCTCTGCTCGCTCAGATGGTGCAGAGCAGAAGGACACCGCCACACATACCCGCACCCCAGGCACGTGTCGGGTACGGGTTGCGGCGTGCCGACCCCGGTGCGGATCCAGGCCGGAACCGGGTGGGTCTCCGTGGTGTCGTGCCATCCGGCGGGGTCCGAGGTGCTACTACTGGTCACTTCGGGCGAGGATCCAGCGCTGCGGTGCGCCGCGTACGGGATGGGCATCGGCAGTGATGGCCCGCGTTGAGGTGCTGGCTGGCGCGTATGCAGGGCGGTCGAGTAGCGGGGTGTTGCCCATGGGGTCGGTAGGGCCGGCTTGGCCAGCGGCGAGCCTCCTGGGTCGGCTGCCCGAGCCGGTCCGGGTCCTGATGCTCGGGTTGGGCCGGGCCGTCCAGGTCGAGCCGGGCCGGGCGATCCTGCGCCTCGGGGAGCCACCGGGACGTTCCTTCCTGCTGCTCAACGGCTGTGTCAAGGTGCTGGGTAACGACAGCGGACGAGAGCCGTTACTCGATATCCGGGTCGGCGGTGACCTGGTCGGGGAGATGTCGGTCCTGTCCGGCGCCCCACGTTCGGCAACGGTGATCACGTGTTCGCTGACCGTTGCCCGCGAGATCAGCGGTCGAGAGCTTCGCCAGTTCCTGCTCAACGAGCCACAGGCGTCGCTCGCGGTGGCGAGCATGCTCGCCGAGCGGCTGCGGTGGGCCAACGAGCGACGGGTCGACTTCGCCACGGTCGACGCCGGGGTACGGGTCAGCCGCGTGCTGCTGGCCCTGGCGTACCAGTACGGCCAGCCGTGTCCGGGCGGCCACAGTCTTGGCGTGTCGTTGACTCAGGAGGAGATCGCGTCCCTGGCCGGGGTGCGGCTGCCGACGGCAGAGAAGCACCTGAGGCTCCTGGCCCGTGCCGGGGTTATCCGGGTCGGGTACCGGACAGTTCTCGTGACTGACCTGGACGGACTGGCGCGCGCGGCCGATCCCGAAGCCTTGTAGCGCAATTCCTTATCGGTACGGGATCGGCATCCGCCAGGCAGGCGATGATGGCCCCTCCAACGGCTGGCCGGGTGGCCAATGGCGCTTCTTTAAGATCTATCCGCTGGTAGGGGCTTGACGCGGTGTAGCGTGATCGTGTAGCTCACTCGGCGGCTGGCGGGTTGGTCGCCGCGGGCGGGATAGCGGTGGGAACGTCGTTTGGTGGCGCGGGGGCTG
>DASRIS010000038.1:0-8216 GCA_035649895.1 Micromonosporaceae bacterium
GACTGGATGCGTGCACACTAGTGCGCGAAAAAGCGCCAGGCAAACGTCTCTGGTGCGCGAAGCGGCGGTCCAGCGAGGGGAAGTGGCATGAGGCTGACCGGCCGGGTGGTGACCCCGTCCGGGGTGCTGAACCCCGGACACGTCGACGTCGAGGGCGACCGGATCACGGCGGTCGGCACCGCCGGGGAAGTCGGGGAACGGCACTGGCTCGTCCCCGGGTTCGTGGACATCCACGTCCACGGCGGCGGCGGGCACACGTTCACCACCGGGGACGCCGGCGCGGCCCGCGAGGTCGCCGGGTTCCACCTGCGCCACGGTACGACCACCATGCTGGCCAGCCTGGTCAGCTCGCCGTACCAGGTGATGCGCCGGGCCACCGAGGCGTTCCGGCCGCTGGTCGGCGAGGGGGTCCTGGCCGGCATCCACTTCGAGGGGCCGTACCTGTCGGAGCTGCGCTGTGGCGCGCAGAACCCGGCCCACCTGCGCGACCCGGACCTGGCTGAGCTGGCCGAGCTGGTCGCGCTCGGTCAGGGGACGGTACGGATGGTCACCCTGGCCCCGGAGCGCCCGGGTGCGGTCGCGGCGGTGCGGCTGCTCGCCGGGCACGGCGTGGTGGCCGCGGTAGGGCACACCGACGCCACGTACGAGCAGACGCTGGCCGCGGTGGCCGCCGGCGCGACCGTCGGCACGCACCTGTTCAACGGCATGCGCCCACCGCACCACCGCGAGCCCGGCCCGGTCCTCGCCCTGCTCGGCGCCGACGCTGGCAAGGACGCAGGCGGTGTGGTGTGCGAGCTGGTCGCCGACGGGGTGCACCTGCACGACGGCACGCTCGCGTTCGCCGCGGGCGTGGCCGGCCCGGACCGGACCGCGCTGGTCACCGACGCGATGGCGGCGGCCGGGATGCCGGACGGCGAGTACGAGCTGGGCGGGCAGACCGTGGTCGTCGCCGGGCGGGTGGCCCGGCTGGCCCGAAACGGCGCGATCGCGGGGAGCACGCTCACCATGGACGCCGCCCTGCGCGGGGCGGTGCGGGCCGGGCTGTCCATGGTGGACGCGGTGCGGGCGGCGGCCACCACGCCGGCCCGGGTCATCGGGCTCGGCGCCGAGGTCGGTGCACTCGTCCCGGGCCGGCGCGCCGACGTCGTCGAGCTCGACGAGGAGCTGCGGGTGGTGCGGGTCATGCGGGCCGGCGCCTGGCTGACCGGCTGACCGCCCAGCCGAGCAGGCCCACTGCCAGCACTGCGAGGCCGGCCAGCACGCTGCGGACCGGCAAGGTCAGCGCGAGCCCGACGCAGCCGACCAGCCCCACCGCGGCGACCACCCGTACCGGCACGCGCCGGCCGGGCTCGGGACCCAGGGTGAGCGCGGACGCGTTGGCGACCGCGTAGTAGACCAGCACCGTGCAGCTGGAGAAGCCGATCGCGGCCACCACGTCGCCGAGGCTGACCAGCCCGACCACCGCGACGGCGACGGCCAGCTCGGCGCGGTGCGGCACCCGGTGGCGGGGGTGCACCGCGGCCAGCGGCCCGGGCAGGTCGCGCCGGCGCGCCATGGCCAGCGTGGTGCGGGCCACGCCAGCCAGCAGCGCCAGCAGCACCCCGGTGACCGCCACCCCGGCGCCGACCCGGACCGCCCAGGCCAGCTGCGGCAGGCCCGCCGCGCGGACCACGTCGGCGAGCGGGGCCGCCGACCCGGCCAGCGCCTCGGCGCCCAGCACTGCCAGGCACACCGCCCCGACCATCAGGTAGGTCACCAGCACCAGGGCGAGCGCCAGCGGGATCGCCCGCGGGATCGTGCGCTGCGGGTCCCGTACCTCCTCGCCGAGCGTGGCCACCCGGGCGTAGCCGGCGAACGCGAAGAAGAGCAGCCCGGCTGCGGCGAGGACGCCCTTGACCCCACCGCCCACCCCGCCACCGTCCAGCCTGTAGCCGTCCAGCCTGTAGCCGTCCAGCCGGGTCAGCTCGGCCAGGTCCGGGGAGCCCGCGGCGAGGCCGGTGGCGACGACCCCGGCCAGCACCAGCAGCGTCACCACCACCAGCCACCGGGTCGCCCGGGCCGTCTTCTCCACGCCGCGCAGGTTGACCGCGGTCACCGCGACAACCGCGGCGAGCGCGACCAGCCGCGCCTGGCCCGGCCACAGGTACGCGCCGATGGTCAGCGCCATCGCCGCGCAGCTCGCGGTCTTGCCGGCCACGAACGCCCAGCCGGCGAGGAACCCGGCGAGGTCGCCCAGGCGCTCCCGGCCGTAGACGTAGGCACCGCCCGACTCCGGGTAGCGCGCGGCGAGCCGGGCCGAGCTGGTCGCGTTGCAGAACGCCACCAGGCCCGCGAGCACGAGCGCGACCAGCATGCCGGCGCCGCCGGCCGCCGTCGTCGCCGGCGCGAACACCACGAACACGCCGGCGCCGAGCATCGAGCCGAGGCCGACCACGACCGCGTCGCGCACCCCGAGCCGGCGCTCCAGCGTGGTCACGGCGGCATCTCCTCCGCCGTGCCCTCGCGGCCGTCGCTCCGCTCGATGCGCTCGGTCGCGGCGACCGGCTCCGCCGGCCGGCACGGCCTGGCCAGCAGCCCGGTCCGGCACCAAGGGGTACGGCTCACCGCACGGTCGAGCAGGAGACCGAGCAGGACCGCCGCGACCCCGTCGGTCAGCCAGTGGTAACCGAGGACAGTGGTGGTGCCGAAGACGACCACCGGCGGGACGGCCCGCACCAGCTGGCCCACCCCGGGCGGCACCGGCCGGCGGTCGAAGCTGCGTAGCACTGTACTTATCAGTAGCAGGATGATGCCGTACCAGACGATCGCCACGACCACATGGCCGGAGGGGTAGGACTCGCCGTACTCGCCCGGGGGTAAGGCGTTGAACAGCTCCGCGGCGTCCGGCAGGGCCGACCTCGGGGCGGCCCGGTCCGTCCAGTGCTTGAGCGGCAGCACCACGCCCGTGGTGAGCACGAACCCGAAGACGACGAGCAGCAGCGGGCGGACCGTGCCCAGCCGCCACGCCGCGAGCACGGCCAGCGCGGCGGCGAGGCCGGTCAGCGCCCCGCCCTGGCCCAGCCGGTTCAGCCCCAGCGCGGCCAGCTCCACCGGGCGGGTCAGGTGCGCTGCCCACCAGTCACGCACCGCATAGTCAAGGTCGAGGAAGGCGCCGGACGCGAGCGCGGCGGTCAGCGCCACGAACCCGGCCAGCAGCGCGCACTCCGGCCACCACCGGCGCAGCACGCCGGCCGGCGAGGCGGTGGTCACCGGCCCGCCCCAGCCCCGGCGCGCCGGAGGCCGCGCAGCCGGCAAACGAGCCAGGTCGCCGCCGCAGCCAGCAGCCCCAGCGCCACCTCCACCGCGACCTCTTCCACGCCGCTGACGCTACCGGCCTGGTACGACAGCTACCGGCCTGGTACGACACGCATCGCAGGCGCCGCCGGGCCGGGCATGCCAGCTGCGTGCGGACCACCTCGGTCCTGGTCGGCCCGGCTGGGCGTGTATCCGGCCTGGTCGACCGGGCTGGCGTGTATCCGGCGGCGGCGCCCGGTGGTCAGCTCCTCACCGGGTCCGCGGCCCGGCGGCCGGCCCTCGCCTGGGCGCGGGGCCATGCTGCTGCGCCGGCTCCGGCGTGGCGGGCGGGGCTGCCCGGGCAAGGGTCCGGTTGAGCCCGTCCCTGGTCGCCACCACGGTCAGCCGGTCCTGGCCGCTCAGCCGCTCGTCCAGGCCAGGCGTCCAGAGCGGTTCCGGCTCACCGGCGCGGGCCAGCGCGATCACCCTTGCCGCGCCGGTCTGGTCGACGGCGGTCACCGCCGCGCCGTCGAGTGCGGCGCCCCGCCCGACGCTGACCTCGGCGATGAGCAGCACGTGCCGTTCGATCGGGATGGTCTGCACGATCTCCTGCTCCATCATCGCCGCGGCGAACGCCGGCGCGGCGAGGTAGGAGACGCTGCGTGAGAAGGCGATGCTGAAAGCGCGCTGTACCCGCTGGGCGAAGTCACCATCGAAGAGGCGCAGGACCACCCGCAGCTGCGGGTGCACCGCCCGGCCGTGCAGCGCGGCCTCGAGGTTGGACACGTCGTCGGTGGAGAGCACGACCAGGGCCCGGCACTGGTGCACGCACGCGGCGTTAAGCGTCTCGGGCTGGCTGGCGTCCCCGACGATCAGCGGGATGCCGAGCTGGCGGGCCAGCACGGCACCCCGAGCGTGCTCGTCCTTGTCGATCGCCACCACGCCGACGCCCCGGTCGTGCAGCTCCTTGATGACCCGGGTGCCCACGTTGCCGAGCCCCACCACGATCACGTGGTCCTCGATGGGCGCCTGCAGCCGGCCGCGCGCCACCGCCAGCCGGGCGTTCACCAGGCCCTCCACCACGGCCGCGGTCAGCACCGGCACCAGTGCGATCCCGGCTACCACGAGGACCAGCTGGAGCACCTGCACCAGCGCGTCCCGCGACTCCTCGGTCGCCCCGGAGATCGCGGTGAGCAGGGTCTTGTCGATCGCCTCCCACGGGCCGTAGCCCTGGCGCAGGGCCAGCGCCACGCCGGCCACCGCGACCAGCCCGACCAGCGCGAGCGCGGCCCGCTGCAGCTTCTGGCTGACCAGCCCGCGTAGGGCCCGTACCAGAATGAACACCGGTCGCCGCCGGTGCCGGCGGCGCCGTACCGGCTCCGCGGTGGGCTGCGGCTGCGTGGAGTCGCTGCGGGCCAGCACGATGTTCGCGCGGCGGACCTCGCCGGGCAGGATGTCCGGCCGGTTGGGCAGCGACGTGTCGGCCAGGCCGCAGACCACGTCTGAGGGGGGTACGTCGCGCCGCCGGGTGACGAACAGGGTACGGCCGTGCAGCCGGATCGTGTTCGCGTCGACCTCGCCGAGCGCGACGGCCACGAACTCCGGGGCGGCCATCTCCGCATCGGAGAGGACCGCCGGGGGACGGTCGGCGAAGAGCCGGGTCACCCCCTCCCCGAGCCGCATGTTGAACATCCGGACGACCAGCCGTACCCGTGGGTTGATCTCCCGGGCGAGCAGCGCGAGGTGGATGTTGCCGATGTCATCCTGGTCGGCGAAGGCGATGGCGGCGGCCGACTCCAGGCGGGCGCCGCGCAGGGCCTGCTCGTCCACGCGGGAGACCCGTACCGTCCGGATGCCGGGGATCTCGGCGACGTCGGGCCAGTCGGCACGGCGCCGCGGCGTGACCACCGCGGTCACCGGCACGCCGTAGCGGTGTACCAGGTCCTCGATGAGCCGGTATGCGAGCGGGTCGCTGCCGCAGACCACGTAGTGGCGCCGGGCCCCGCCGTTGGCGCGGGCGGCCTCCTGTAGCCGGGCGACCAGTGACCGGCGGCGCAGCTGGCGGAGGGGCCGGTTGAGTCGGCGGAGGAGGGACAACGGCGGCACGTCCGGATGGTAGGCCGCACTACCAACTACCGGCGGTTCCTAAACATAGATCAGGGAAAATAGCAGAAAGGTCTACTTTACCCTGGTCGAACGGACGAGGGGGATCAGAGTGGGGCAAGGAACACTCCATGGATGCACCGCTCGTCTGGCATCCTGACCTCGCGGCAGCGCCGCCTCGCCTGGATCGGCTTCCTGGGCACGGCGCTCAACGCCCCCCTCGCCGCCCACATGATCGATGACGCCTCCTGGCTCTACAGCGCCTGCGTCTCGGCTCTGGTCGCGACCGTGATCATCATCGACGACCAGACGAGGCGGGTAGCCGCCGCCCGGCGCCGACTCGACGAGTAGCTCAGCCCTCGACGGTCGACCCCGGGCGGCGCCCAACGGCGTTCGCTCGTTTCTTTACGCGCTCTCGCCGCCACACCCCGTGATTATCGGGATTATGCGGTTGCCGCGATCTCCGCGAGCACGTCTGCCGGCACCTCGACCACGGTCTCGTGGCCCGGGATGTCCAGCTGCGCCAGCGTCTCGGGATCGGTGATCCGCCAACCCTGCACGACGAACGTGCCCCGGTCAGTGCGGTAGAGCGAGGGGCAGTTGCTGTCCCCCGAGAGCGCGGTCTTGCGGACGAACGTCAGGTTCATTGGGATCGTTCCCCGTTTCTCGGACGTGTCGGCGGCACCTTCGCGCCGCCGAGCTCGCACGCATTATGCGCGGACGGCGGCCGCCGTATAGGCCCGTTCGTACGGCTTCGCCCGGTACCGCAGTTGGTTAATTACTCACTGTGCATCTACACGGGCCGTAGCGGTTCTTCCCGCCCTGGTCGGCAGGCCTGACGATTACCAAAAGAAGTTGTCCGAACACCCAGAGACACCAAATTGGTAACACAGCGCAAGATTAGAGGCGAGCTGGCACGGCTGCGAGCAGGATACATAACGCTTTGATACATGTAACTCTACAGATCGTAGTCGGCGACTGTTGTCGTGACTCGTTCGGGGTCGCCT
This sequence comes from Micromonosporaceae bacterium, assembly GCA_035649895.1. Classification (GTDB taxonomy): domain Bacteria; phylum Actinomycetota; class Actinomycetes; order Mycobacteriales; family Micromonosporaceae; genus DASSUC01. The sequence goes on from DASRIS010000038.1 coordinate 6,384, forward strand.
GAACGGACGATACCCGATCGGTCTCCTGACACGAAGCGCCCGACTGGACGTCAGCACCGTGAGCTGCAGTTGTCGTTTCATACCGATGTGGCATGGTGTGGGTATGCCCGAGATGATGGACCTCGTGCCGGCAGCTCGTCAGATGGCGGCCCTGCTGCGCGGCGTCGGCAACGACCAGCTCGCTGCGGCGACCCCATGCGAGCAGAGCACGCTCGGCGACCTCGTGAGCCATGTCGACGGGGCGTCCCGGGCGTTCACCGCCGCGGCGACCAAGGATCTCGGCCCGGCCACGGCGGCACCGCCGCCACCCGATGGCGGCCAGTTGGGCTCCGACTGGCGTACCCGCATCCCGGCGCAGCTCGAAGCGCTCGCGGCGGCCTGGGCCGACCCCGCCGCCTGGCAGGGGACGACCGAGGCGGGCGGGGTCACGCTGCCGGCGGACGTGGCTGGCCGGATCGCCCTCAACGAGCTGGTGCTGCATGGCTGGGACATCGCCCGCGCCAGCGGGCAACCGTTCGCCTGTGAGCCGCGCTCGCTACAGGCGTGCCTGGAGTCGCTGACCGTGATGTACCCACCGGACCAGCCACAACGTCGCGAGGGCATCTTCGGTCCGCCGGTCGAGGTGCCCGCGGATGCCGCGCTGGTCGACCGGGTGGTCGGGCTCAGCGGCCGGGACCCGGTCTGGACCGCCGATCGCTGACCGCGCGCTCCCCGTGGAGTAGCGCATTCGATCTATGTGTTGGACAGCTACAGTGAGGCCATGACCGAGCCGCCGTACGGTTACGGGGTTGACCCCGTCACCGGAGTGCCGTTCTCAGACAAGAGCAAGATCACGGCTGGGCTGCTTCAGCTGCTTCCCGGGCTCCTGCTCGGCCTCGGCGGCCTCGGCCGGCTTTATGCCGGTCACGTCATGCTCGGCGTACTCCAGCTGGTGGCCACCGCCGTCGGCTGGACGTCGTTCGTGTGCGGGTTTGCGCTGGTCCTGCCGTTCTTCGTCACCTTCGCCTGCTGGGCGTGGTTCGTCATCGACGGCGTTGTCCTGCTCGTAGGGCGTCCGGTCGACCGTTCCGGGCGAGTGCTACGAAGCTGACGGGGCAGCTACTTTGCCACACTGGGATCCTAAGCTTGCGGTGCGGCACCCATCCGCCGTAGCAGTGATCGACTTCGGTATACATCGATGTGCAATGGTTGCCGAAACGCCTCTATCAGTAACGGCAGCCGGTAGATGGTACGTAGTTGGCCAGGTTGCCGTTTAGGGTAGGCGTAGATTTGTCGGTAATGGTGCGGCGGCACGGTTCGGCGCGCCACGACCTAGGCTCTAGATCATCTCAACTTCATTGAAAATGGGCTTATCCCGGTCTGGATTAGGCCCATTTTCAATGAAGTTGAGTTGACCTTGGGATGTTGCGCAGGCAGGTCCTCGCCCGCCCAGCAGGTCATGCAAGTTGGTCGCCTCCCAGGACAGCCCCGCCGTCACCGCAACCCGTTGTTGTCGCGATAGCACGACGCGTAGCGCTCTTCTATTCTGTGGCAGAGATGGCAGTAGATCCGAGTACCGGGTGCGGACGTAGTCCAAACCCTCGGTGATGGAGGGTCGTGCTCAAGCACCGAAGTGACAAACCAAGCCTCCGGTTGTTCTCCTCGATCGTGTCTCGCCACCCGGCGCACATAAGCCGCCACACGGGGCTGGCCGCAATGGCGCTTCTTTAAGATCTATCCGCTGGTAGGGGCTTGACGCGGTGTAGCGTGATCGTGTAGCTCACTCGGCGGCTGGCGGGTTGGTCGCCGCGGGCGGGATAGCGGTGGGAACGTCGTTTGGTGGCGCGGGGGCTG
>DASRIS010000039.1:0-5658 GCA_035649895.1 Micromonosporaceae bacterium
GCAGGCCCCAGGCCTTCCGCTGCATGGCGAAGGTCGTCCACGTCCCCGTGAACCGGGTCGCCTCGGCGGCGACCCGCGTGCCCAGGTACTCGGCGAACGACTCGTTCAGCCACAGGTCGTCCCACCAGGCCATGGTCACCAGGTCGCCGAACCACATGTGCGCCATCTCGTGCAGCATCGTGTTGGCGCGGTTCTCGTACTCGTAGTCGGTGACCTGGGAGCGGAAGACGTAGTACTGCTCGGCGTGGACCACGCAGCCGAAGTTCTCCATCGCGCCGGCGTTGAACTCCGGCACGAACACCTGGTCGTACTTTGACAGCGGGTAGCGGATGGCGAACTGCTCATGGAAGAAGTCGAAGCCCTGCCGCGTGATCAGCATCAGCTCCTCGGCGTCCAGGTACTGCGCCATCGAGGCCCGGCAGTAGAGCCCCAGGTCGATCCCGTCGTGGACCTCGCGCACCTCGTGGTACGGCCCGGCGCACAGCGCCGTCACGTACGTGCTCATCCGCACCGACTCGGCGAGGTGGATGGTCCGGGTGGCCGCCACCGGGCCGGGCCCGGCGGTGGCGACCGGCATGTTGGAGACGACCTGCCAGTGCGCCGGCACGGTCACGTGCCAGGTGTAGCAGCTCTTGAGGTCGGGCTGGTCGAAGCAGGCGAAGACCCGCTGCGCGTCCGCCGTCTCGAACTGGCTGTAGAGGTAGACCTCCTTGTCCACCGGGTCCACGCTGCGGTGCAGGCCCTGGCCGGTGGACGAGTAGTGGAAGTCGGCGTCGACCACGAGGGTGTTCTCCGCGGCCAGGCCGGAGATGACCAGCCCGTGCTCGGCCGACCAGCCGGACAGGTCGACCGGCTCGCCGTTGAGCGTCGCCGAGCGCACCCGGTCCGCCGCCACCTCGATGAAGGTGGTCGCGCCCGGCTCGGTGCAGCTGAAGCGGATCTCGGTGGTGGAGTGGAACACCCGTTCGCCAGGTCCGCCGGTGCCGTCGGTAAGGTCCAGCGTGATGTCGTACGAGGCGACGTCGAGCAGGCGCGCCCGCTCGATCGCCTCGGCCTGCGTCAGGTTACGAACTCCGGCCACCGTCGTCTCCATCCAGGATGCTCCCCGGGGGTGTCACCATCGACACTCCGGCGAGCCCATCGTGCCACGGATGGGGCGGAGTTCACCCCGTGCGGCCAGAGAATCGGTCGGCGGATAGGGCTTCCTGGGGCAGGATCGAGGGGCAAGGGGCGTGCCGGGCTCCGCCGGAACATCTGGGAGGCTACCGTGAGCGAAGGCCGCAGCACGGTCGACATGTGGTTCGACCCGATCTGCCCGTGGGCGTGGATGACCTCCCGCTGGCTGCTCGAGGTCGAGCGGGTGCGGGGGCTCACCGTCCGGTTCCATGTGATGAGCCTGGCGGTGCTCAACTCAGGGCGGGACCTGCCGGAGGCGTACGCGGAGCTGATGGAGCGCGGCTGGGGGCCGGTGCGGATCTGCGTCGCCGCCGCCCAGAAGTACGGCCCCGGCGTGCTGCGCGACCTCTACACCGCGTTCGGCACGCAGATCCACCTGGGCGGTCGCGAGCTCAGCCCCGACCTCTACCGGGACACGCTCGCCGAGGCCGGTCTGGACCCGGCCCTCGCCGGCGCCGCCGAGTCCACCGAGTACGACGAGGCGCTGCGCGCCAGCCACGACGCCGGCATGCGCCCGGTGGGGCTGGACGTGGGCACCCCGGTGATCCACGTGCCCGGTGCGGGCGGCGAGACCGTCGCCTTCTTCGGCCCGGTGGTGACCCCGGCCCCGCGCGGCGAGGCCGCGGGCCGGCTCTGGGACGGCTGCCTGCTGGTCGCCGGCACCCCAGGCTTCTACGAGATCAAGCGCACCCGCACGGTCGGCCCGATCTTCGACTGACGCCGCTACGCCCGGCCCTGAAACCGGTCGAGGACCGCAACGGTAGCGTCATGCCATGACGGTTGTGCATCCGATCGCGCGGGCGTGGGTCACCACGGGGGGCACCGGCGCCCAGAACTACGACGAGTTCGCAGACGAGGCCGAAATTACCGCGATCGTCGCGGCCAACCCGGCCAGCGCGCTCGCCGTGGAGATGCCGCACCGGGCACCGGACAGCCTCGGCCGGTCGTTCCGCGAGGCCCTGCCCGACGCGGTGGCCCGCCTGGCCGAGGCGAAGCAGGACGGCAGCTACACGCCGGCCGAGCAGGTCGTCGCGCTCTACCGCATCACCTGGCCAGGGGACGAGCCGGCGTACGGCCTGTTCTGCATGGTGGACACCGACCAGATCTCGGCGCGGGCCGACGAGCCCGGCCTGGTCATCCGCAACGAGGACGTGTTCCTGGAGAAGGTCCGCGAGCGGGTGGCGCTGGCACAGGCGACCCGGCACCTGCTCTCCGCGGTGCTGCTGCTGCAGACCGCGCAGGGCGACGAGCTGCACGCGGCGCTCGCGGCCGGGTGCGAGCGGGCCGGCGCCCCGACCGCCACCGACCGGGACCAGGCCGGCCGTACCCACGCGATCTGGCTGGTCGGCCCCGGTCCGGCGCAGGACGAGCTGTGCGCGCTGGCCGGCGGCGGCGAGCTGGTCGTGGCCGACGGCAACCACCGTACGCTCGCCGCCCAGCTCGCTGAGGTGCCCCGGTTCCTGGCCGTGGTGAGCGCTCCCGCGTCGGTGACCATCGCGCCATACCACCGGCTGGTGACCGAGGCGCCGGCGCCGGTGGCGGAGCTCACCGCGCGGCTGCGGGCGGTGGGGGCCGGCGTCGAGCCCTGGCCGGGCGCTGCCCCGGCCGTCCCGTCACGCGTCGCTGCCCCGAGCGTCCCATCACGCGTCGCTGCCCCGGCTGTTCCGTCGCGTGCCGGGACGACCTGCCTGTACGCCGGCCCGGACGCCTGCTACGCGCTCACCCTGCCGCCGGACCCGGCGGCGCCGGCCGTGGACAACCTCGACCACGCGTTGGTCGAGCGGGTGCTGCTGCGCGACGCGCTGGGCCTCGACCCGGGTGACAAGCGGGTCGTCTACGTGGGCGGCGACTACCCGGCCGCCTGGCTCGCGGGGGAGGTCGACGCCGGCCGGGCCGACCTCGCCATCCTGGTCGCCCCGGTCACCGTCGACGACTTCGTGGCGGTCAACCTCGCCCGGCAGAAGCTGCCGCGCAAGAGCACCTGGTTCACCCCGAAGGTGCGGGCCGGCCTGGTCCTGGCCGAGCTGGGCGGGGCCTGACATGCGCGTCTACCTGGCCGCCGACCACGCCGGCTACGAGCTGAAGGTGCACCTCGCCACCTACCTGACCACCCAGGGGTACGAGGTGCGCGACATCGGCCCGTCAGCGTTCGACCCGGACGACGACTACCCGTCGTACTGCCTGCACGCCGGCCTGCGGGTGGTGGCCGACCCGAGCAGCCTCGGCGTGGTGATCGGCGGCTCCGGCAACGGCGAGCAGATCGCGGCCAACAAGGTGGCCGGCGTGCGGGCCGCGCTCGCCTGGAACGTGGCCACCGCTCAGCTCGCGCGGGAGCACAACGACGCCAACGTGGTGAGCATCGGCGCTCGTCAGCACACCCTGGACGAGGCGACCCAGATCGTCGAGGCTTTCCTGATGGCGCGGTTCTCCGGCGACGCCCGGCACGCGCGGCGGATCGACCAGATCACCGAGTACGAGCGCACCGGGCAGGCGCCGCCGCTGGCCAGCCCGGCATCGGCCGGCTAGCACGGCCACGCGTCGCGGGCTGGCGCCAGCGTCAGCGGGCCAGCGGCTCCCGGGGCACCCAGCCGCGGCGCACGATGACGAGCTCGGCGGCTGCCGCCGCGAGATCCTCCTCGGCCGGCCGCGCGGCGTCCCGCGCCCGCAGCGCGGCGCTCACGCTCACCTGCGAGCTGCCCGCGCCGACCAGGCCGCGCAGCCCCCGCTCAGCCTCGCGGTCCGGTGACCTGTCGTCACCGCGGTCGACCGGGGCAGAAGGGGCGAGGAACGTCGCCGGCTGGGGGCGGGCCGGTGCCGGGCGGGCCGGTGGCATGGGTGGCCGCGGCGGCGGTGCGGGCATGGGCGTGTCCGGCGAAGCGGACGGACCGGCTCCGCCGGGACGGGCTCCGCTTGGACCGGTCCGGCTGGGACCGGTTCGGCTGGGACCGGCCCCGGTGGAGCCTGCCCCGGCGGGAGCCGGCCCGGCGGGTGGCTCTGCATCTGCAGCTGCTCCGGCGCCGGCCGGGTCCGGGTCGTGCACCGGGGAGGTGTGCGCCTCGGGGGGCGGCGACGCGTGCCGGATGCGGCGGCGGCGGCGTTCACTGTCCGGCATGTGCTCACTGTAGGGCGCCCGGATGCGGGCCAGAAGGTTCCGCGTACGCCAGAAGATCACACGGCTAGAAGACGTCGACGGCCGCTGGCGCGCGGTGCCAGCCGAACGCGGTGCTCGCCGAGGCGAGCGCCCCGGGGCGCAGCTCGCGTACCCGACCGGCGGCGGCCAGCGAGCCCATGCTCGTCCCGCCCAGGTAGACCGCGCCGAGGGCGGCGATGTCACAGCTGAGGTCGGCCGGGTCGCCGGTGCGCCGGCACTGCACCCCGGCGGCGCCCGCGGTCAGCCGCCACCGCCCCGCGTTCTCCGGCAACAGCTCGTCGGTGACCTCGAGGACCACGTCCACACCGGCGGCGTACCGGCGGGCGGCCAGCGCCGCGGCGACGTCGATGACGCGTACCCACAGCCCGTCGCCGAAGCGCGCACCCAGCCGGCGCGGCTCGTCCACCAGGTGCAGCAGCGGCTCGTCCACAGCGGAGAACCAGAAGTGGACGGTGCGGGTCAGGTCGACCGAGAGCAGGAACCGCCACAGCGCCGCGTACGCCTCCAGCGTCGCCGCCATGACCTCGACGACGTGCACCTCGCCCTGCGGGCCAGGGGGGTCCCAGGCGGGCTTCGCCCGCCACAGCGCGTAGCCGTCCAACCCGGCCGGCCCCTCGTGCAGCACCGCCCGCCGCTCAGTGCGGCCGTCGCGCCGGGATGGCAGGTCGGCGAGGAGGTACGTCCACCACCGCTCGTCCCGGCTGGAGTACCCGGGCCGGTCGGTGCGCACCTGCTCGTACACCTTGGCGAGCTCGTTGCGCACGGATGCTGGCTCGGCCGCGCGCAGCCGGCCCTCGGCGGGGGCGGCCGGGCGCAGCCGCACCTCCCGGGTGTCGACCTCAAGGCTGAGCTTCGGCGTGGCCTGGCCGTAGCCGAACCGCTGGTAGATGCGGCCCTCGCTGGCCCACAGGAGGGCCAGCGGCTCGCCGCCGGCGCGCACGTCGCGCAGCTGCCGGACCATCATGCGGCGCAGCAGCCCGCGGCGGCGGTAGGTGGCCGCGACGCCCACCTGTGTCACGTGTGCGGCGGGCACGACGGCTCCTGGCACGGTCAGGTCCCTGGTGAACACGCCCGCCGTGCCGACGATCTCCGCCCCGTCGGTGACCACCAGGCACCGTTCGGGCTCGAACGTCTCGCGGTCGACCTCGGCCTGCTCCTCGCTGAAGGCATCGTTGAAGGCCGCGTACAGCAGCCGGGAGATGGCGGTCCAGTCGTCCGGGGTGGCGGTCCGGATGGGCAGCTCGTCGTTCGTCACAACCTGTGTGTATCCGATACCGAGTCGTGCAGCGACCTATATCGCACGGTCGCTACGCTCGTAGGCGTAGGTCCGG
>DASRIS010000040.1:0-3378 GCA_035649895.1 Micromonosporaceae bacterium
GGCCTCGCTCACCGCGGTGCCCGATTTCGCGTCGCTGTATCTCGCGCTGGCCCACGGGCTCGACCCGATGGCCGTGCCCGCGATCAGCGAGATGAAGGAACTGTCCAACCCCATGGCCGAGGGAATCCAGTGATGGAGCGCAACACACCCGCCGGCCGGCCGGCCGGGTCGCCGGCATGAGTGCCGAGGGCGGCTCCCGGGCAATCGTCGCGGCCCTCGCCGCCAACCTGGGCATCGCCGCCACCAAGTTCATCGCGTGGCTGCTGACCAGCTCGTCCTCGATGCTCGCCGAGTCGATCCACTCGGTCGCCGACTCGGGCAACCAGGTGCTGCTGCTCTTCGGCGGCCGCCGGGCCCGCCGGGCGGCCACCCCGCAGCACCCGTTCGGGTACGGCCGGGAGCGCTATATATACGCGTTCATCGTCTCGATCGTGCTGTTCACGGTCGGCGGCCTCTTCGCCCTGTACGAGGCCTACCACAAGGCCGGGCACCCGGGGCCTATCACCAGCTGGCAGTGGGTGCCGGTGACGGTGCTGCTGGTGGCGATCATGCTGGAGTCGTTCTCGTTCCGCACCGCGATCGTTGAGTCCAACGCGGTCCGGGACGGCGCGTCGTGGAAGGAGTTCGTCCGGCACGCCAGGGCACCGGAGCTGCCGGTGATCCTGCTGGAGGACCTGGGCGCCCTGCTCGGGCTGGTCTTTGCCCTGTTCGGCGTGGGCATGACGCTCGCCACCGGCAACGGCATGTGGGACGCGGTCGGCACGGCCATGATCGGCGTACTGCTGGTCACGATCGCGGTGATCCTCGCCATCGAGACCAAGAGCCTGCTGCTCGGCGAAGGGGCGACCCCGGAGCATGTGGCCGCGATCGAGCGCGCCATCACCGAGGGCGGCGACGTGGAGCGGATCATCCACATGAAGACCCTGCACCTGGGGCCGGAGGAGCTGCTGGTCGCGGCGAAGGTCGCGGTGCGGCACGACGAGACCGCGGTCGAGGTGGCGCAGGGCATCGACGCGGTCGAGGAGCGCATCCGCCGGGCCGTACCCATCGCCCGGGTGATCTACCTGGAGCCGGACATCTACAGCAGCCTCGCCGCCGCACGGGGCAGCGACCGGGAGGCCGGTCCCGGCGGGGACGGCGCGGCCCATGCGAGCTCCGGCGGGGACGGCGCGGCTCCTGCGGGCGTGGACGCTGCCGGACCTGGCGAGCACCGCTGACCATGCGCACTCTGCACGGCTCGATCCGGCCGTACCCGTGGGGCTCCCGCCAGGTCATCGCGCAGGTCCAGGGGCGCCCGGCGCCCAGCGCCGGACCAGAGGCGGAGCTGTGGCTCGGCGCACACCCGTCTGCCCCGTCCACAGTGGACGGGGAGGCCAGCCTGGTCGACATGGTCGCCGCCGATCCGGCCGGCGTGCTCGGCGCGGCGGTGGTCGACGCGCACGGGGCCCGGTTGCCGTTCCTGCTCAAGCTGCTCGCCGCCGCCGAGCCGCTCTCGTTGCAGGCGCACCCGGACCCGGCTCAGGCGAAGGCCGGGTACGCCGCGGGCAACCCCAGCTACGTCGACCCGTACCACAAGCCGGAGCTGCTCGTCGCGGTCAGCGAGTTCGAGGCGCTGTGCGGGTTCCGGGCCCCGGCCGCCGCGGCCCGGCTGCTCGCGGATCTCAAGGTGGGCGAGCTGGCACCGGTGCTGGCGGCCCTGGACGGGCCCGGTACGGCCGGGGACCGGCTGCGCGCGGCGGTCACCGCGCTGGTCGGGTGGCCCGCCGGGGAGCGGGCGGGGCTGGTCGCCGCGGTGGCCCGCTCGGCCGGGGCCGCCCCCACCACCGGCGAGTACGCGCTCGCCGCGCGGCTGGCTGCGGCGTACCCCGCCGACCCCGGTGTGGTGGTCGCGCTGCTGCTCAACCGGGTGGTGCTGGCACCGGGCGAGGCGATCTGGATGCCCGCGGGGAACCTGCACTCCTACGTGCACGGCACCGGGATCGAGATCATGGCGGCCAGCGACAACGTGCTCCGGGGCGGGCTCACCGGCAAGCGGGTGGACGTGCCTGAGCTGCTGCGGGTGCTGCGCTTCGAGGTGCTCGAGGAGCCGGTCGTACGGGCCGTGCCCGTCGCGCCCGGGGTCGTCACCTGGCCGGTCCCGGTGGCCGACTTCGCCCTGTTCCGGGCCTGCGTGGACGCCGGCCGGCCGCAGGCCCAGGTGGACATCGACGGCCCGCGGATCGCGTTCTGCCTGGCCGGGCAGGTTGAGGTGGACGACGGCCGCGGGGCGGTGCGGCTCGCCGGCGGGGAGGCCGCGTTCGGGCCAGCCGGCGGCGGGCTGCGGGTGGCCGGAGCGGGCGAGGTGTACGTGGCCACCACCGGCCAGACCGGTCGCTCACCGTCTCTCGAGGTGGCCGGGCTAAGGTAGGGAGCCCGCGCCGCGTTCTCCCAGCTATCCCGTACGACAGGAGTTTTCATGACCAGCACGCTCCAGCCCAGCGCCGATCCGGGGGTGCCGGACCGCCCGCGCACGCTGGCCGATGGCGACTTCAAGGTGGCCGACCTGTCGCTCGCCGCGTTCGGGCGCAAGGAGATCCAGCTCGCCGAGCACGAGATGCCCGGCCTGATGGCGGTCCGCCGGGAGTATGCACAGGCGCAGCCGCTGCGCGGGGCACGTATCACCGGCTCGCTGCACATGACCATCCAGACCGCGGTGCTGATCGAGACCCTGGTGGCGCTCGGCGCGCAGGTCCGCTGGGCCAGCTGCAACATCTTCTCGACCCAGGACCACGCGGCGGCCGCCGTGGTGGTCGGCCCGGAGGGCACCCCGGAGCAGCCGGCGGGTGTGCCGGTCTACGCGTGGAAGGGCGAGACGCTCGAGGAGTACTGGTGGTGCACCGAGCAGGTGCTGCGCTGGCCGGACGAGGCCGCCGGCCCGAACATGATCCTCGACGACGGCGGTGACGCCACCCTGCTGGTGCACAAGGGCGCCGAGCTCGAGGGCGTGGGCGCGGTGCCCTCACCGGGTCCGGACGACAGCGAGGAGTACGGCGTCATCCTCTCCGTGCTGCGCCGCTCGCTCACCGAGGACAGCCGGCGCTGGACCCGCATCGCCGCCGCTGTCAAGGGCGTGACCGAGGAGACCACGACCGGCGTGCACCGGCTCTACGAGATGCAGGCCGCCGGTACGCTGCTGTTCCCCGCGATCAACGTGAACGACTCGGTGACCAAGTCGAAGTTCGACAACAAGTACGGCTGCCGCCACTCGCTGGTCGACGGCATCAACCGGGCCACCGACGTGCTGATCGGCGGCAAGGTCGCGGTCGTGGCCGGGTACGGCGACGTGGGCAAGGGCTGTGCCGAGTCGCTGCGCGGGCAGGGCGCCCGGGTGATCGTCGC
>DASRIS010000041.1:0-20709 GCA_035649895.1 Micromonosporaceae bacterium
GCCGCCGGCCAGCGCCAGGTCGCACTCTCCCGAGCGCAGGCTGCGAGCGGCCAGATGCACCGCGACCAGCGACGACGAGCACGCCGTGTCCACCGCCATGCTCGGACCGTGCAACCCCAGCAGGTACGACAGCCGCCCGGCCACGGCGCTGCCAATGCCCCCGGTCCCGTAGTAGGCGTCGATCGCCGAAGGGTCGTCGAGCTTGAGCTGAAGCTGCATGTACTCGTTGCTGATCAGCCCGACGAACACCCCGGTACGGCTGCCGGCCAGCCGGGCCGGCACCTGCCCGGCGTGCTCCAGCGCCTCCCACGCCACCTCCAGCAGCAACCGCTGCTGCGGGTCCAGGCTCACCGCCTCACGCGGCGAGATCCCAAAGAAGCCAGGGTCGAACTGGTCGATGCCGTAAACGAAGCTGCCGCTGCGGGTGTACATCTTGCCCGGCGCATCCGGGTCGGGGTCATAGAACGCGTCAACGTCCCACCGCTCCCGCGGCACCTCACCAACCGCATCCCCACCCCGCTCAAGCAGCCCCCAGAACGCACCCGGACCATCAGCACCACCCGGGAAACGACACCCCAGCCCCACCACCGCAACCGGCTCGGTCCGGTCTGGCCGGCCCGACCCGGCCGGCTGCCGGTCGAGGCCCAGCAGCGCCTGCTTGACCAGCGACAGCTCTGGCCCGCCGTCCGTGGCGGCGTCCTGCAACCGCCCCAGCAGCAGCGTCCACGCCTCGTCCTCGGACAACGCCGACAGCTGGTCGACCGTCAACGTCCGGGCACCGGCCGCACGGCCGGACGGTGCGGAAGCCTCCAGCCCAAACACCTGGTGCCCGAGGTAGTCGCTCAGGGCGGCCACCGACGGGTACTCGAGCACGAGCGTCGACGGCAGCTTGTGCGCGTCGCCGAGCGCGCGCTGGAGCTGCCCGCGAAGGTTGAGCGCCATCAACGAGGTCATGCCGAGCTCGAAGAGGCCCCGCTCCGGGTCGACTGGCACGTCGTCATCCAGCCCCAGGGTCTGGGCAACCAGCTGCCTGACCGCCTGCCTCAGCAGCTCCCGCCGCTGGCTCGGCGCAGCCTGGCTGACCTGCCGCACCAGCGCCGTTGGCTCGGCAGCGGCGGCGCGGTCGGCGCCAGCGCGCTGCGGCGCAGCTGCGGACTCGACCCAGTAGCGCCTGCGCTGGAACGGGTAGGTCGGCAGGACCACACGCCGGTGTGGCACGTCCTCCGGCTGCTGCGGGTCGGCACCCGCGACGAACAGCCTGGCGCGCGCCGCGTCGTCGACCGCGGTCCCGGTCCGTGGCGCCTGCTGGCCACCGTCCGGGTCGCCGGCCGTGCCCTGGTAGACGTCGGGCACGTCCCCGCCGTCAAGCCAGGCCGCCAGCCGGTCCGCCGCCGTCGGCGCGTCCGGCGCGACAACCGCGAGGCGCTGCCTGAAGTGCGTACGCCCGGAGCTGGCGGTGGCGCACACCGCCGCGAAGCCGGGAGCGTCCGGGGAGCGCAGCAGCGCCACGTAACGCTCCACCAACGAACGCAGCGCGGCCACGCTCCGGGCCGACAGCGGCAGCATCCGCGTCGACGAACGGGCCGCAGACGGGTCACCGGGCAGGTCGGCACTGCCGGCCGGCGCATCGGAGACCACCATGTGCACGTTCACGCCGCCCAGGCCGAACGAGTTGATGCCGCACACGCGCTCCCGCTCCCCGCGCCGCCAGGCCAGCGGCGCCGACGGCAGCACGAACGGTGCACCGCCCAGCCCGGTCGCCGGGTTCAGCGTCCGCAGGTGCAGGTGCGGCGGGACCGCCTCGTGCTGGAGCGCCAGCACGACCTTGACCAGGCTGGCAACGCCCGCCGCCATCTCCAGATGGCCGATGTTCGTCTTGACCGAGCCGACCGCGCACGGCCTGTCGGCCGGGCGCTGCGCGCCGAAGACGCTCGCCAGCGCCTGCCCCTCGGCGACGTCCGCCAGGGGTGTGCCGACACCGTGTGCCTCAACCATGTCGACCTGGTCCGGCGTGACCCCGGCGTCGCGCAGCGCCTGCCGGATGACGGACTCCTGCGCCTGCGCGTTAGGCGCGGTGAGCGCCTCGCCTCGACCGTTCTGGTTCATCGCCGAGCCGCGCACCACGGCCAGGATCGGGTCACCGTCGCGCTGCGCGTCCGCCAGCCGCTTGAGCACGACCATCCCGCAGCCCTCACCGCGGACGTAGCCGTCGGCGCTGGCGTCAAAGCTCTTGCAGCGGCCGTCCGCCGCCATCATCCAGCTCTGCGACAGGCCGACGTTGGCCTTGGGCGAGAGGATCACGTTGACCCCGCCGGCCAGCGCGACCTGCGACTCGCCCGAGCGCAGGCTCTGGCAGGCCAGGTGGACCGCGACCAGTGACGACGAGCAGCCGGTGTCCAGCGCCAGGCTCGGGCCGCGCAGGTCCAGCAGGTACGACAGCCGGTTGACCGCGATGCTGAGCGCGTTACCGGTCACGAAGTAGGCGTTGACGTTCTCAAGGTCGTCGAAGCCGACCGAGGCGTAGTCATCGGTGCCGATGCCGACGAAGACGCCGGTCGCGCTGCCGGCCAGCCGGGCCGGGACGACCCCGGCCCGCTCCAGCGCCTCCCATGCCACCTCGAGCAGCAGGCGGTGCTGTGGGTCCATGCTCGCGGCCTCGCCCGCGGAGACCCCGAAGAACTGCGGCTCGAACTGGTCGATCCCGTTGACGAAGCCGCCCCAGCGGCTGTTCATCGTGCCGGCGGTGGCGAGGTCGGGATCGTAGAGAGCAGCCGCGTCCCAGCGGTCGCCCGGGATCTCGGTGACCGCATCGCCGCCACCGGCGAGCAGCTGCCAGAACGCGTCGGCGTCGCGCCCGCCGGGGAAGCGGCAGCTCAGCCCGATAATGGCGATCGGCTCGGCGGCTGGCTGGGGTGCGTCCGGCGCTCGGCTACGCTCCGCGGCCATAGGTCCTAAACCCTCTCCCTCTCAGGAACGCACCGCTGCCTGGTCCTGCTTGACGCGCAGGAACAGGTCAACCAGCTCGTTGATATTGGACAGGTTCGCCAGCTCCGTACGCGGCACCCTGATCTTCAGCTCACGCATTGCGGCCGACACGATCTCGACCGTATCCAGGCTGCTCAACCCGAACTCTTTCATCGACTTCGAGGGGTCGATCGACGCGCCGTCAAGGCCGTCGGCGTTGAGCTTGATGTGCTTGGTGACAACGCTCATTACCTGGTCGCGGTCCATGATACCAATCTCCTTTGCTGAGTGCTACTGACCCACATACGTATCGGCGATGATCTCCGCCACCTCCGGTTGGCTGAAACACACTCTGTGCATCATGTGCTCACGCGACATCGCCTCCTGAAGGAGCTGCCGGCGCGGCAGCGAGAGGCTCTCCTTGCACAGCTGGAGCACGTGGCGCGGCTTCTCCGCTATACGCTGCGCAAGCCCGAGCGCCGTATCGAAGACCTGGTCCGCAGGCACCACGTAGCTGAACAGGTGCATGCCGTCCATCTCGCGACCCTTATAGTACCTGGCGGTGAGCGTCATCTCGGCGGCGATGCTGCTGCCGACCGCCGCCGGAAGTAATGCCGTAGTACCCATTGCTGGGGTGAAACCCATGCGCGTGAAGTTCATACTGTAACGTTTCTCACTCGCCGCGACGACCAGGTCGCAGCAGAGCGCGAGCACCAGTCCCCCACCGACGGCGTGGCCTTCCACAGCGCCGACAATCGGCACTGGAAACTCCAGCATCGGTCGCGACAGCAGTAGGTCCTTGACGTGGAGCCGACCCGACAGCACCCGTTGTAGCGCATCCATTGTGGCGCCGGCGCAGAATACGTCCGGGCGGCCCCGAAGAACCACAACCTTCAGCTCCGGCCGCTGCGCGAGCTGTGCCAGCGCGGCCAGCAGCTCGTCACAGAGCCGGTCGCTGAGACGGTTCTCATGCTCGGGGTCGTCCAGCGCCAGCTCGACAACTCCCGGCTCCAGATCCGCTATCCTAACGACCCGCAACATCCAACCGTCCTTTGTATCGTGCGAACCACGGCGGTGCGAAGCCGTCGCCGAACAGCTTCACGCCTTCGGCGACCTCGTCGCGCGCCAGCCAGCCGGTGAGATGGTCAAGACCGGTCTCGATCTGCAGCTCGAGGTCGGCGGCGGTCAGCCGGTCGTAGTGGCGCTTGGCCTCGGCCAGCGCGTGCGGTGCACAGCGGAAGACCCGCTGCAGCTGTGCCCGCAGCGCCTGCTCCGCCCGGTCCCCGACCAGCTCGTCGACGAGGCCGTAGCAGTGGGCCTCGGCCGCCGGGATGCCGCGGGTGCTAAGCGTCAGCGAGCGCAGCCGCCCCGGGCCGACCCGCAGCAGCAGGAACGGCACGATCGTCGCGGGGACCAGCCCGACGATCGGCTCGGAGAGCATGAAGCGCGCGTTCTCCGTCGCCAGCACGAGGTCGCAGGCGGCCACCAGGCCGACGCCTCCGCCGGTCACCTCGCCGTCGACCAGCGCGACCACCGGCACGCGCGCGCCGCGGACCCGGGCCAGGCAGGCGGGCAGCCGCCGCAGCTGCGCGCGCTCGGGCAGGCTGCCGTGGACGAAGAACGTCTCCAGGTCCAGGCCCCGGCAGAAGGTCGGTCCTTCGGCGCTGACCACCATGGCCCGGCAGCCCGGGTCGGTCTCGGCGGCGTCGAGCGCCTGCGCCAGCCCGTCGACCATGGCGAAGTTGATCGCGTTGCCGTTGGCCGCGGCGACCAGCCTCACGAAGCACACGCCGTCGACGACCTCGAAGCGAACCGCGCGGTCCATGCTGCTAGCTCCACCGGTAGTTGCGGTGGTAGTCGCGGACGTCCTCCAGCACCAGCAGCCGCTGCCCTTCGTAGCGCTGTGCGTACAGGTCACCGACGTCCTGCGACAACGACTCGTAGGTGCGTACGTCGATGTTCGTCTCGCACGCCTTCTCGATCTGCTCGTACTGCTCGACCGTGAGCGCGACCCGGGAGTCGAGGTGCTGGTCGATGTCGAGACCGCGCACGTACGCCTGCGCCGCAGGTCCGACCAGGCCGCTGTAGAGCTCGGCCTGGCACCCGGAGCCGTACGCGAAGATCGACAGCCGGTCGCCGCCGGCCAGGTCGGTGGCTGCGTGCAGCATGCCGAGCAGGCAGATGAAGGTCGAGCCGCCGTACGCGCTGCCGATCCGCCGGATGAAGTAGGTGCTGTCGGCGACCCTCGCCCGGTAGCTCGCCTCGATCGCGGCCTTGTCCTCGATGCCGATCTTGTTCAGCAGCGTGCGGTGGGCGACCATCGTCATGCCAGGGAAGGGCGCGTGGTAGATGTTCTTCTTGAAGTAGCTCTCGAAGTCCAGCTCGCCAACCGCCCCCTCGTACGCCTCGTAGGTCTCCTCCAGCGCATCGAGGTACGAGTAGAAGCTGGTCTGGCCGGTGATGATCTCGGTACGCGAGTTGGGGCGCAGCGCGTCGGATATCTCGTTGGTCCAGTAGCCGGCCTTGGCCAGCTCCAGCTCCAGCACCTGTGGCTCGTCGCTGACCAGCATCGCGACGGCGCTGCCGCCGGCCATCAGCTCACCCAGGTCGTCCTCCTCGGTCTGCACGTGGTTGCGGGTCCGGCTCAGGTCGCTGTTGACGACGAGAGCCTTCTTGCCGGGTCGCACGTTCGAGGCGACCCAGGAGGCGGCGACGCGCAGCGCCGCGGTCCCGCCGTAGCACATGTGCTTGACCTCGAAGTTGCGGCTGTTCGCGGGCAGCCCGCAGAAGCGCTGCACCCAGGTCGAGATGGGCTTGCCGAAGTCCACCGCCGACTCGGTGGCCACGACGACCAGCTCCACCTGCTCCCGGTCCTCGGCTGCGAGCAGGCGCTCGGTGGCGTTGACGGCCAGCGTGACCGGGTCCTCGTACGGCGGCAGGATCGCCCGCCCCTCGTACGGGACCATCTGGCGGCGCGTCAGGTCGTGCAGCGTCCCGCCGCGCGCGGTGGCCAGGTCGGCGATGTTGAGATACGCGCGGCCGCCGTACAGGTTTATCTTCTCGATGCCTACCCGCATCAGCACTCCTCTCGGGTCCAGCTAGCCGAGATAGGTCTCTTCCAGCACTTTTTCGATGTCGGGACGGTTGAAGCAGACCTGGTTCATAACCGGCTCCCGGGCGATTGCGTCCTGCAACGCGTGCCGCTTCGGCAGCGCCAGCGCGTCCTTTAGCAGCTCCAGCACGTAGCGCGGCTTCTCGGCGATCCGCTGCGCCGAGTCCAACGCCTTCTCGAGGACCTCGTCGCTGGGCACGACCGTGTTGAACAGCCGGCGCCGCGCCAGCTCGCTTCCCTTGTAGTACTTGCCGGTGAAAATCATCTCGCTGGCGAGATGATGGCCGACCGCCGCCGGCAGCAGCGTCGTCAGGCCCATCGCCGGGATAAAACCCATGCTGGCCGAGTTGACGCCGTAGCGGCGGTTCTCCGCGGCGACGAGAATATCGCAGCACAGCGCGAGTGCCAGACCGCCGCCGACCGCATGGCCCTCCAGCGCGGCGATAACCGGCACCGGAAATCGCAGCAGCCGGTCGGAGAGGGCGAGCAGGCGCCGCTCGTCGTAGTCGCCGCTCGCCATCTCCTTGAGCATTCGCAGCGTGCCACCGGCGCACCAGGTCTCTTTCGTACCGGTGACCAGCAGCACCTTGTTGGAAGGGTCGGGCGCGAGCTCGTCCAGCGCGTCCATCATCTGGTCGACCAGCTCATAGCTGAGCCGGTTCTCCCGGTCCGGGTCGCAGATCGCCAGCTGCACGATCCCCGGCTCGACCGCCGTCATTCTCAGCACGTTCGACATGTGGTGTCCCATCGCCTCAGCCGTCCACCGGCAGGCGGTACTGGCGGACCTGTTCGGGGTCGAGCCAGCAGCGACGGCGCTCGAACGGATAGGTGGGCAGGTCGACCGGCCGGCGCACCGTTCCTTCGAACGCGTCCCAGTCGACCTCGACCCCGTGGACATACAGCTTCGCGACGCACTCCAGCAGCGTCTGCCAGTTTCCGGTCTCCGGGTCCAGCGACGGAAGCCATAGGCCGGCGCCCTTGGGCAGGCAGCGCTTTCCCATCTCCACAAGGGTGTCCTTCGGTCCTATCTCGACGAACGTGTCGTACCCCTCGGCGGCCAGCGCGCGCATCGCGTCCAGGAAACGGGCCGGGTCGCGTAGCTGCCGGCGCCAGTAGGCCGCGTCGTGGCACACCCCCGACCGCAGCATGGTCGCGCTGTGCGTGGACATGAACGGGGTGCGCGGCGGGGCGAACTCATGCTTCGCGACCGCCCGTTCGAACTCGTCGAGGATCGGCTCGAGCAGCGGCGAGTGCGACGCGTAGGAGATCTTGAGCGGGCGGGTCAGGACGAAGTCGGCCTCCAGCCGTTCCAGCACCGCCTGGACGGCTGCTTTCTCCCCCGATATCACGGTGTGCTCGGGGCCGTTGACCGCCGCGACCGCGACCCGGTCGGCGTAGCCGTCGATCGCCTTGGCGACCTGGTCGGCCGGTGCCGAGCAGGCGGCCATCATGCCGGTCGGCGGCAGCGTCTGGGTCAGCCGGCCGCGCTCGACGATGAGCTGCACGCCGGTCTCCAGGCCGAACACCCCGGCGACGCAGGCGGCCGCGTACTCGCCCAGGCTGTGGCCCAGCACCGCGTCGGGCGCAAGGCCCCAGGAGCGCCACAGCTCGGCGAGCGCGTACTGGAGCGTGAAGAGCGCCGGCTGGGCGTACTCGGTCTCGTCGATCGGAAGCTCGGCGCGGCCGCCCGGGTAGAGCACCTCCCGCAGCCGCCACGGGTGGTGGGCGTCGAACAGCTCGGCGCAGCGGTCGACCGCGCGGCGGAACACCGGCTGGGTCTGGTAAAGCTCGTGCCCCATGCCGACGTGCTGGCCGCCCTGGCCGGAGAAGAGGAACGCGACCCTGCGCCGCTCGCCCACGGGCACGTTCCCCTGCGCGACCGGCTCGGGTGCCTCACCCGCCGCGATGGCCGCCAGCGCCGCCCGAGCCTCACCAACCGTGCGTACGGGCAGCGCCGCCCGCCGCGCGAAGTGGGTCCGGCGGGCGTTGGTGGTGTGGCACAGGTCCGCAAGCTCCGGTGTGGGGCCCTCCGCGAGCCGGTCGGCGTAGCTGCGCGCCAGGGTCCGCAGCGCGCCAACGCTACGGGCCGACACCGTCAGCAGGCGCAGCGGCCGGTCATCGGCGGGGGCGGCCGGCTCCCTGTCCCGCCGCGCGCCGCTGCGCACGTCTCCGGGGAGGTCGCTGAGGATGACGTGCGCGTTGGTGCCGCCGAAGCCGAACGAGCTGACCCCGGCCACCCGCTGTCCGGCCGGCGCCGGCCACGGCGTGCGCCCGGTCACCACGCGCAGCGGCAGCCCGTCCCAGTCGACGTGCGGGTTCAGCTCGCGCAGGTGCAGGTGCGGCGGGATCTCTCCGTGGTGCAGCCCGAGCACCACCTTGACCAGGCCGGTGACTCCAGCGGCGGCCTCCAGGTGGCCGGCGTTGGTCTTGACCGACCCCAGGAGCAGGGGCTGGTCGGCACCGCGGTCCCGGCACAGCGCCGCGCCGAGCGCGTGCACCTCGATCGGGTCGCCGAGCGCGGTGCCGGTGCCGTGCGCCTCGACGTAGCTGAGCTGCTGCGGCCTGACGCGGGCGTCGGCCAGCGCCGCCTTGATCACCGACTCCTGCGCCACCCCGTTGGGCGCGGTCAGCCCGTTGCTGTGCCCGTCCTGGTTGACCGCGCTGCCGCGGACGACCGCGAGGATGCGGTCGTTGTCCCGCAGCGCGTCGGACAGGCGCTTGAGTACGACGACCCCGGCGCCTTCGCCGCGCACGTACCCGTTGGCGCTGGCGTCAAAGGTCTTGCTGCGGCCATCCGGTGACAACATGCCGATCTGCGAGAACGCCGCCATGGTCTCCGGCCAGAGCATCACGTTGACGCCGCCGGCGAGCGCCAGCGACGCCCGGCCGCTGCGCAGGCTCTGGCACGCCAGGTGCACCGCCACCAGCGACGAGGAGCAGGCGGTGTCGACCGCCATGCTCGCGCCGTGCAGGTCGAAGAAGTACGACAGGCGGTTCGCCGCGATGCTGAACGCCGTGCCGGACAGCCCTCGGATCGGCGCGCCGCCCAGCAGCAGCGAGTAGTCCCAGGTGCTGATCCCGACATAGACGTCGGCCTGGGTGCCGGCCAGCCGGCCCGGGACCTGCCCGGCGTGCTCCAAGGCCTCCCAGGTGACCTCGAGCAGCAGGCGCTGCTGCGGGTCCATGCTCGATGCCTCACCCAGGGACAGGCCGAAGAACGCCGGGTCGAAGTGGTCGACCTGGTCCAGGAACCCGCCGTAGCGCGTGCTCATCGTGCCCGGTGTCGACTGCTCCGGGTCGCAGTAGGCGTCCACGTCCCAGCGGTCCGCGGGCACCTCGGAGACCAGGTCCACACCGTCGCGCAGCCGCTGCCAGAGCTCGTCCGGGCTGTTCGCGCCGCCGGGCAGCCGGCAGCCGATGCCGATGACAGCGATCGGCTCGGTGCGGGCCTGCTCGGCCTCGGCCAGCCGCGCCTGCAGCGTCTCGATCGCGACCAGGGCCCGCTTGAGCGGTGACAGCGTAGCCGCGGGTGCTCCGGCATCAGTCATCAGTACGCTCCAAGTCCAAAGTAGACAGTTTCGCCGCCAGCAGCTCCTCGACGTCGGCGTCGTCCATGGCCGCGACCCGTGCGGCCAGGCCGCCGTCGTCGTCCGGCCCGGAGTCCGTGGCGGTAGCGGCCTCCCGCGCCGGCGCCTCGGCCTGGTCCTGGTCGAACAGCTCGCGAAGGAGGTAGTCGGCCAGCTTCGTGACCGTGGGGTAGTCGAAGGCGAGCGTGCTCGGCAGCGTGCGGCCCGCGAACAGTCCCAGCGCGTTCCTCAGCTCTACCGCCATCAGCGAGTCCAGCCCGAGCTCACGCAGTGGCTGCTGCGGGCTCAGCGCCTGCGGGTCCGGCAGGCCCAGGATCTTGACCGCCTGCGCCTGGACGTACTCCCGCAGCAGCTGCCCGCGCTCGCCCGGGTGCGCCGCCTCGACCCGCTCGCGTGCACTGTCCAGTTGCGAGCGTGCACCGTCCTGCTGCGAGGCGGTGGCCGTCTCTGGCGCGCGCACCGGCCCGGCCCGGTCCAGCCGGGCGAACAGCGGCGGGACGGCACCGCCGAACTGGCTCAGGTGGGTCGGCCAGTCGACCGGCAGCACGCCCACCTGCACCGCACCGGCCTCGACCAGCCGGCCCAGCGCCTGCGTGCCCTGCTCCGCCGTCAGCGGCTGGAAGCCCTGCGCCACCAGCCGTTGCTGCTGCTGGCCGCCCATCCGCGCGGCCATGCCGGCATCGGCCCAGGGTCCCCAGTTGACGCTCGTCGCGACGAGCCCGAGCGACCGCCGGTGGTGCGCGAGGGCGTCGAGGAACGCGTTGGCCGTGACGTAGCTGCTCTGGCCCGCCGACCCCAGCAGCGCCGCCGCCGAGGAGCAGAGCACGAAGAAGTCGAGCGGCAGCTCACGGGTGAGCTGGTGCAGGTTCCAGCCGCCGGCGACCTTGGGGGCCAGCACACCGGCGAAACGCTGCCAGGTCTGCTGGGCGAGCACGCCGTCGTCGAGCACGCCCGCGGCGTGGACGACGCCCCGCAGCGGCGGCATCGTCTCCGCGACCTCGGCGACGACCTCCGCCAGTGCCTGCGCGTCGGCGACGTCGACCTGCCGCGTGACCACCTGCGCGTCGCCCGGTAGCTCGCGCAGCGCGGCGGCGGCCTCCGCCGAGGGCGCGCTGCGGCCGAGCAGCACCAGGTGCCGTGCGCCCTCGCCCACCAGCCACCGCGCGATGCCCAGCCCCATGCCGCCCAGGCCGCCGGTGACCAGGTACGTCGCGTCGGCGCGTACGGCCGGACCCGGCTCGGACACCACGACGACCTTGCCGGTGTGCCGGGCCTGCGCCATGTGGCGGAAGGCGTCCACGGCCCGCGCCAGCGGCACCTCGCGCAGCGGCAACGGTGCCAGGCGCCCCTCGGCGAGCGCGCCGACAAGCTCGTGGAGCATCGCCTGGACCAGCTCCGGGTCCTCCTCGGCGACCGTGCCGAGGTCGAACGGGTGGTACCCGACGTCGGGGCGTACCTGCGCGACCTGGGCCGCGTCCCAGATGCCGCGCTTGCCGATCTCGACGAAGCGCCCACCCTCGCGCAGCACGCCGATGCTCCGCGGGATGATCTCGTCCGCAAGCGAGTTGAGCACGACGTCGACGCCCTCGCCGCCGGTGCGGTCCAGGATCGCGTCGGCGAAGTCCAGCGTGCGCGAGCTGAAGACGTGCCCTACGCCGCGCTCGGCGAGCAGTGGCCACTTGGCGGGGCTCGCCGTGGCGAACACCTCGGCCCCGGCCTGCTGTGCCAGCTGCACCGCCGCCATTCCCACGCCGCCGGCTGCCGCGTGGACCAGCACGCGCTCGCCGGGCTTGAGCTGTGCCAGATGGTGCAGGCCGTAGGCTGCGGTGAGGAACGCGACCGGGACCGTCGCCGCCTCGCTGAAGGTCATCGAGCCGGGTATGCGGGCCACCCGCGAAGCCGCGACGGTCGTGAACGTGGCGAAGCTCGCCGGCGCCAGCGCCAGCACCCGGTCGCCGGGGGCCAGCCCGCGGACCTGCGCGCCGACCGCCACGACCTCGCCGGCACACTCCAGGCCGAGCGGGCCCGCGTCGCCGGGGTACATCCCGAGCGCGTTCAGCACGTCGCGGAAGTTCAGCCCGGTCGCGTGGACGCGGATCTCCACCTCGTCCGGCTCCGGCGCCCGCCGCGGGACCGGCTCGAGCGCGAGGTGCTCGAGCACGCCGGGCTCGCGTACCTGGAGCTGCACCGGCTGCTCCGCCGCGGGCTGCTCGGCGGCGCCGCGAAGTGCGGCGGCCGGCACCAGCCGGGCCACGTAGGTCCTGCCCTGCCTGACCGCGATCTGGTCCTCATCGCCCGGCGCCAGCAGCAGCTCGTACAGCGCCTGCGCCGCGGGCTGCGGGTCGCTGGCCGGGTCGAGGTCGACGCAGGCGCAGCGCAGCTCGGGCTGCTCGCGGTTGACCGCCTTCGCCAGGCCCCAGACCGGGCTCTGCGCCACCGCGACCGGCGCCCCGGCGGCTACCGCCTGCGCCCCGCGCGTGACCAGCCAAAGGCTCGGCACGAGGGCGTCGCCCGTGGCGAGCTCCTGTACGAGCGGGAGCACGCCGCGCACGCTCTGCTCGTGGGCTGACATGATCTCATCCAGGGTCGGCTCGCCCGCCGCCACGTCCAGACTCGCCAGGTGGACGACGCCGCGCCAGGACCGGTCCGGCCGTAGCTGCTCGCGCAGCTGCGCGGTCACGTCGGTACCGGGACCGGTGGTCAGCAGCTCCACCTGCTCACCGTGCGCGTGGAGCAGGTCGGCCAGCGCCGCGCCGAAGCCCCCGCGGTCGCCCATGACCAGCCAGGCGCCGGCCCTGCTCGGCGCGGCAGGCCGGTCGGGCGCGGCAGAGTGGTCGGGTGTAGCAGGCCGGTCGGGCGCGGGGTGGTCGGGTGTAGCGGGCCGGTCGGGTGTCGCCGGCTCCCAGGCGACCTCGTAGAAGAGACCCGGCTCGGCCGGTGCGACCGCCCGCAGCACGCTCCGCCGGTCGGTGCGCCTGAGCAGCAGCCCGTCAACCCGCGCCATGAGACTGCCGTCAGCGGCGCGCAGCTCCACGTCCGCGACGGCTGTCTCCGTGCTGCTCTGGCGCAGCCGCGCGTGGCTCCACACCTGGGCCCCGGGCGGTGCCAGGGACGCGAAGCGGTCCAGGCCCACCGGCAGGTACACATCGGACGGGTCGCCGGACAGCGCGGCCAGCACCACCTGGAGGCAGGCGTCGAGCAGGGCGGGATGCCAGCGGTAGCCGGCGCGGTCCACACCAGCGTCGCCGGGCGGCTCGATCTGGCCCAGCGCCTCATCCGTACCGCGCCACAGCTGCGTGACGCCGGTGAAGGCCGGGCCGTAGCCGATGCCCGCCTCGCCCAGCCGCCGGTAGAGCTCCGGGACCGCGACCGGCTCCAGCCGGGACCGCAGTGCCGCGAGGTCACGCTGGTCGGCCTCCGGTTGCGCGTACTCCTGTACGCTGCCCGTCGCGTGCAGTGTCCACTGTGACTCGTCCGGTTCCACCGCCGGCTGGCTGAAGACCTGGAACGCGCTCCGGCCGCCGCCCTGGGGCGTCAGCACAACCTGGACCGACCGCGGTGCGTCGTCGGCCAGCACCAGAGCCGTATGCAGCACAAGGTCCGTGACCTGCACGGGCGTCCCACCGGAGCTGGTCGCCGTCTCGCCGGAGCTGCCCGCCGTTCCGCCGGAGCCGGCCGCCGTTCCGCCTGAGCTGGCCGCCAGCGCGAGCTCGAGGTAGGCGGCCAGCGGCAGCAGCGCCGCGCCATAGATCCGGTGCTCGCCCAGGAACGCCGGCGTGGTGCTGCTCAGCTCGTTCTCGAATGTCGGCAGCGCCGACCGGACGCGCCACCCCAGCAGCGGGTGCCGCGCTGATGCGGCCGGTCGCCCCATCGCCTGGACGGAGCGCCTCGACGGTTGTTGTAGCCAGTAGCGTTCGCGCTGCCAGGGATAGCTCGGCAGCGGGACGCAGCGCCCGGCGGCCGGGTAGAGGCGCCGCCAGTCGACCGAGTAGCCCGCGCTGTAGAGCCCGCCGAGCGCGGTGAGCAGCGTGGCCCGCGGCTCCGCGCCGGCCCGCATCGACGCCAGTACGACCGGAGCCTGGCCGGAGCGCTCGAGCTGCTCGACGGTCGGGCGGGCCAGCACCGGCTGCGGGCTGACCTCGACCACGATGCGGGTGCCGGTCTCAGCCGGCAGCTGCGCCAGTGCCGCCGCGAACTGGACCGGCTCACGAATGTTACGACCCCAGTACCCGGCCCCGAAGTCCTGGTCCGTCGCCTGCCGTCCAGTCACTGTGGACACGAGCCGTCCGGTCACTGTGGACACGATCGGCACGGTCGCGGGTCGCGGTGCGACTCCCCGCAGCGCCTGCACCAACGGCGCCCGGAACGGCTCCATCTGCGGGCTGTGGAAGGCGTACTCCACCCGCAGCATGCGGCTGAACACACCGCGGTCGGTCAGCGTCGCCAGTACCTCGGCCAGCGCGTCGGCATCGCCGGACAGCACCGTCGAGGTCGGGCTGTTCACCGCGGCGACCGTCAGCCGGTCGGCGTAGGCGGCGACCACCTCGGCGGCCTCGGCGGCCGGCAACGCGACCGTGGCCATCCGGCCCCGGCCGTGCGCCTGCTGCATCACCCGTCCCCGGTGGAACGCGACGAGCACCGCGTCCTCCAGCGACAGCACGCCGGTGACGTGCGCCGCCGCGACCTCGCCGACGCTGTGGCCGACCACCGCCTCGGGCTCGACCCCCCACGAGCGCCACAGCGCCGCAAGGGCTACCTGCATCGCGAAGAGCGCAGGCTGGGCGATCTCGGTACGGTCCAGCCGGGAGTGCGCCTCATCGGCGCTGACCTCGTCCAGCAGCGACCAGCCGGCGTGGGCGCGGAACAGCTCGTCGCAGCGGCGCAGCGTCTCGGCGAAGACCGGCTCCTGGGCCAGCAGGTCGCGGCCCATCCCGGCCCACTGCGCGCCCTGGCCGGAGAAGACGAAGACCGGGCCGGCCGGCGCCTCCGGGACGGCGGCACCCGGCGTGAGCTGCGGGGCGCCATCGGCGAGCAACGCCGCCAGGCGGTCCGCCAGCTCCCCGCGGCTACGCCCGGCCACGGCGAGCCGGAACGGATGGTGGCTGCGCCGTACGCCTGCGGTGTAGCAGATGTCGTAGAGGTCGGCATCGCTGGCGCTGGCGAGCAGCGGGCGGTACGCGCCGGCGAGCGCGCGCAGCGCCTGCGGGCTGCGCGCCGAGACTGGCAGGAGCTCGACGCGCCCTCCCGGCACGGCGGCGGGCTCTTCGGGCCTGTTGGCAGGCTTTTCGGACCCGCTGGCGGGATTTTCGGACCCGTCGGCGGGCGGCGCGGGCTGGGGTGCCTCCTGCACCACCAGGCAGCCGTTCGTCCCGGACCAGCCGAACGAGCTGACCGTCGCGTACCGCGGGGTCTTGCCCCGGGGCCAAGGCTGCAGCGCGGTCGGGATCACAAAGCGCGACCCGTCCAGCGACGCGTTCGGGTTCAACGCCTGGAAGTGCAGGTGCGCCGGGGTCGCCTCGTGCTGGAGCGACAGCACGATCTTGACCAGGCTCGCGATGCCGGCAGCCGCTTCCAGATGGCCGATGTTGGTCTTGACCGAGCTGAGCGCGACCGGCTGGCTCTCGCCGCTCGCCGCGCCGAATACCTCGACCAACGCCTCCAGCTCGATCGGGTCGCCCAGCGCCGTACCCGTGCCGTGGGCCTCGACCGCGCTGACCTCTGCCGGGTCGACACCCGCGTTGTCCAGCGCCTGCCGCAGGACCGTCTTCTGGGACAGGCCGCTGGGCGCGGTCAGCCCGTTGGTCCGGCCGTCCTGGTTCACCGCAGAGCCGCGGACCACCGCCAGGATCGGGTCGCCGTCGCGCTGCGCGTCGGACAGCCGCTTGAGCACCACCGCGCCGCAGCCCTCACCGCGTACGAAGCCGTCGGCGCTGGCGTCGAAGGTCTTGCAGCGGCCATCGGCCGCCATCATGTTCATCTTGGTGGTCGCCATGGTGAAGTGCGGTGTCAGCGCCAGGTTCACGCCGCCGGCCAGGGCCAGGCGGCACTCGCCGGCGCGCAGGCTCTGGCAGGCCAGATGGACCGCGGCGAGCGATGAGGAGCAGGCGGTGTCCAGCGCCACGCTCGGCCCGCGCAGGTCGAGCAGGTACGAGATCCGTCCCGCGACGACACTGTGCGACGTGCCCGTGCCGGTGTACGTGTCGATCTGGCCGGGGTCGGCGAACTGTAGCCAGGTGTAGTCGTTGCTGTGGCTGTGCACGCCGACGAACACGCCGGTGGGGCTGCCCGCCAGCCCATCGGCGGTCTGGCCGGCACTCTCCAGCGCCTCCCAGGCGACCTCCAGCATGAGCCGCTGCTGCGGGTCCATCTGGTTGGCCTCCCGCGGCGAGATCCCGAAGAAGGCGGCGTCGAAGCGGTCCACCTGGTCCAGGAACCCGCCCCACCGGCTGCTGACCTTGCCGGGCGCGGAGGTGTCGGGGTCGTAGAGCGCCGCACCGTCCCAGCGGTCGGCGGGCACCTCGCGGACCGCGTCCACGCCGTCGCGGAGCAGCTCCCAGAAGGCCTGCGGGCTGTCAGCCCCGCCCGGGAAGCGGCAGCCCATCCCCACGACCGCGATCGGCTCGGTCCTGGCCCGCTCGCTGGCCTCCAGCTTGGCGCGCATCTGGCGCACCGCCACCAGCGCGCGCTGGAGCGCCGCTGCCGAGTTACGTTCCTCCGAGGACATATCGCCTTCTAATCCACCTTGAGGGAGTCGATGTCGTTGAGCTCCTGCAACAGCAGCGCCTCGAGCTCCTCAGCCGAGAGCTGGCCCAGCTCGCCGGCCGGCTCCGCCGCCTCGTCGCCGGAGGCTGCCTCGTCGCCGAACGCCGCCTCGTCGCCAGAGGACACCTGGTCGCCGGAGGGCACCTTGCCGCCGGCCGCCGTCCCGGGCGCCGGCTCGCGCTCCGGGCCGTCCAGCGGGATCTCCATCCGCTCGGCGAGGTACGGCACCAGCACCTCGATCGTCGGGTAGTTCCACGTCAACGAGGCCGACAGCGAGAGCTGAAGTCCTGCTTCGAGACGGTTGCGCAGCTCGAGGGACATCAGCGAGTCGAAGCCGAGGTTGCGCAGCGGCGTGGCCAGGCCGACCCGGGACGGGGCCAGCCGCAGCACCCGCGACACCTGCTCGCGGACGTACGCCTCCAGCGCGCTCCGCCGGCGGCGACCCGGCTCAAGGGCCAGGAGCGCGGCCCGCACGCTGGCCGGCGCCGGTTGCTCCGCCGCCCGCGCGTCCAGCAGCGCCAGCTGGTTGGTGCGCCCGCTCTCCGGGTAGGCGGCGACCCACTCCGCGGCGTTGAACGGGACCACGCTGACCTGGGCCGTGTCCTCCCCGAGCAGCATGCCTAGCACCGACACGCCTTGCTGTGGTGTGATCGCCCGCAGGCCACGCAGTGCCTCGCGCCCACGCTGCTCTATCCGCGCCGCCATCCCGACCGCCGACCACGGACCCCAGTTGATGCTGAGTGCGGGCAGCCCGGCCGCGCGGCGGGCGTGGGCCAGCGCGTCCAGGAACGCGTTCGCCGCGGCGTAGCTGCCCTGCCCAGGCGAGCCGAGCACCGAGGTGACCGACGAGAAGAGCACGAAGAAGTCCAGCTCGGGGGCGTCGGCCGAGCCGAGCGTCTGGGCGTGCAGGTGCCACGCGCCGTCCGCCTTGGGCCGCACGACCGTACGGAACCGCTCCGCGCTCTGCTGGAGCAGGATGCCGTCGTCCAGGACGCCGGCCGCATGGATGACCCCCCGCAGCGGTGCCAGCCGCTCCCGGATGTGCCCCAGCACGCGCGCCACGTCACCGGCCTGCGTCATGTCGGCGGCTAGGGTGACGACGTCCACGCCGGCCCGGCGCAGCGCGTCGACCGCTGGCTGTGCGGCGGCCGGGGCACCGTTGCGCCCGACGAGGACCACCTGCCGCGCTCCCTGCTCCGCCAGCCACTGCGCGACGCTGCGGCCAAGGCCGCCGAAGCCGCCGGTGACCAGGTAGCTCGCTTCGGCCCGTACCGGCCCCGGCCGGTACGCGGGCGGCGCGACCTCGACGCTCCCGCGCTCCGACACGGTCAGGACGATCTTCCCGATATGCCGGGCCTGTTCCATCATGTGGAACGCATCGTCCACGTCGGCGATCGGGAAGCAGCTCATCGGCAGCGGTCGCAGCTCTCCGGCGGCCACCCGGTCGACGACCTGGCGCAGCAGCGCACCGACCATGGCGGGGCGCTCGACGAACATGCGCTCCAGGTCGACGGCGAAGAAGGCCAGGTTGCGACGGAACTCCCCGAGGCCGATCTGGCGGTTCTGGTAGATGTCCCGCTTGCCGATCTCGACGAACCGCCCGTACGGCGCGAGGGTCGTGATGCTCGCCGGTATGAACTCGCCCGACAGCGAGTTCAGCACGACGTCCACGCCCTCGCCGTTGGTCTCCTCCAGCACCTCGTCCGCGAACGCCAGCGAGCGGGAGTCCATGACGTGCGCCACTCCCAGCGACCGCAGGAACGACCGCTTCTCGTCGTTGCCGGCCGTGGCGAAGACCTCCGCACCGGCGGCCTGGGCGAGCTGCACCGCGGCCAGGCCGACGCCGCCCGCGGCGGCGTGGACCAGCACCCGTTCGCCCCTGCCGATCCGGCCCAGGTGCTCCAGGGCGTAGGCCGCCGTCAGGAAGGCGATGGGGACTGTCGCGGCCTCCGCAAAGGAGGTCTGCTCGGGCTTTACCGCGACCAGCCGCGCGTCGGCGACCACATGCGTGCCGAGGCTGCGGCTGGCGACCGCCACGACCGCGTCGCCGACCCGCACCCCGGTGACGCCCGGTCCGACCGCCGCGACCACCCCGGCGCACTCGTCGCCGAGGGTGACCTCCCTGCCGTCCAGGCCGGGATATACGCCGAGCGCCTTGAGCACGTCGCGGAAGTTCAGCCCGCTGGCCTTTACCTCTACCACCACCTCGCCCGGTCCCGGCCCGGGCAGCGCGAAGGCGCGCAGCTGGAGCTGGTCGAGCGACCCCGGCCGGAGGGTCTCGAGGCGGAACGGGCGCTCGCCCGCCGGCTGGCGGCCGGCGCCCGCCTCGTCCGGCGGGGCGCGGTGGACCAGCCGCGACACGTAGCTGTCATCGCCGCGCAGGGCCAGCTCCGGTTCGTCGACCGGCCCCAGCAGCGCCTTCAGCAGCGCCTGGCCCTCATCGGCCAGGTCCGCACCGAGGTCGACCCGGGTACAGCCGAGGTCGGGGTGCTCGTGCTGGATCGTCCGGCCGAGCCCCCACAGCAGCGCCTGGAGGACCGAAGGGGCGCCGTCGTCCGGGACGACGGCCTGGCTGCCCCTGGTCACCAGCCACAGCCGGGGCTGGTCGGTCCAGGCCGTGTCGTTGAGTGCCTGGACCAGGTGGAGCACGCTGTCCAGGACCAGCTGGTAGCCGGGCTCCAGGGTGGACGCGTCGACGTCCGCGGCGGCGTCCATGGCCCAGCGATGGACCACGCCCCGGCAGGGCTGCGCCGCGCTGAACGCGTCGGCCAGCAGGGCCCGGAAGTGCTCCGGCCGCGCCGGGTCGACCTGGTACGCGTCCGCTCCCAGCCGCTGGTACGTCCTCCCCGGCCGGACGGTGACACAGGTCCCGCCGGGTGCCGCAAGCGCAGCGCTCAGGGACGCCGCACCGCGGTCGGCGAAGACGAGCCACCTGCCGCGCCAGTCCGCGCTCTCCGGGCCGGCGGTGAGCACGTCAGCCCGCTGCCACCGGATCTCGTAGAACAGGTCGCGCAGCGCTGGCTGCGCCTGCTCCACCCGCTGCAGGACCAGGCCGCTCACCCGTACCAGCGGCCGGTCGTCCTCGTCCAGCACGACCAGGTCGGCGGCGTAGCGGTCCTCGTCGCCGGACGTCTGCGGCCGGATCCTGGCCTGGCACCACAGCGCCGGGCCGGGAAGCTCCGCCACCTCCAGCCGCTCGATCCCCACCGGCACGTACGTGTCGGCCACCTGCGCTGCGCCAGGCACTGCGGTAGCCGGCCCGTCGGGCAGTGCGGCGACCGCGACCTGGAGGCAGCTGTCCAGCAGCGCCGGATGTACGGCGTACGGGCCGGAGGCCTCCGGTGCCAGCTGGATCTGCCCCAACGCCTCGCCGGCGCCCCGCCAGACCTGGCGGACGCCCTGGAAGCTGGGTCCGTACTGCAGGCCACGCGCCTGCATGCTCGCGTAGTGGTCCTCCCCGGCCTGCGGTGTCAGGCGTTGCCGCAGCTCGGCGCTTGAGGTCTCGACCGCCTGGTCCTCGTCGGGTTCGGCGGCGTGCCGGACCATGCCGCTGGCGTGGACCAGCCACTCGGCTGACCGGCCGTTCTCACCCGGCTGCCGGCTGGCGCACTGGAACTCCAGCACACCGGGCGTGTGCGCGGTGAGCGTCACCTGGACCTCCTGGGACCGCTCACCGGAGAGCGTGAGTGCCTGCTTGAAGTCCAGCTGCTCCACCACGCGCGCCGGCGCGCCGAGGACCTCGGTCGCCGCACTCAGCGCCATCTCGACGTACGCCGCCGCCGGAAGGACGCGCTGGCCCCGTACCCGGTGGTCGTCGAGGTACGGCAGCAGGTCGACCGCGAGCTCGGTGGCCCAGAAGTGCGTTCCCCAGTGGAGGGACGACTCGACGTGCTCGCCGAGCAGCGGGTGTCCTGTCGTCCGCCGGGGCCTGGCCGTTCCCGGCACGGCCTGGTCGCCGAGCCAGAACCGCTCCCGCTGCCACGGGTAGTCCGGCAGCCGCAGCACCGTGCCGGGTGCCGGGTAGAGCTGGCCCCACGCGATGGGCAGACCCAGGCAGTAGAGGATGCCGGCGGTCTCCAGCAGCATCAGCCGCTCGTCGGTGCTGCGCCGCAGCGACGCCAGGACCGCGCCGTCGTTACCCTGCCGGCGCAGGCTCTGCTCGGTCGCGGCGGTGAGTGTCGGGTGGGGGCTGATCTCGAGGAAGCAGGTCAGGCCGTCGTCGAGCAGCCGCTGCACCATCGGCGCGAACCGCACCGGCTGGCGCAGGTTGTCCACCCAGTACCC
>DASRIS010000042.1:0-166265 GCA_035649895.1 Micromonosporaceae bacterium
GTCGCCATCGGCCGGCTCGGGAGCTTCCCGGCCGGCCGACGCTCTTTCTCAGTCCGTCCCGTCGGACCTGGGGCCGGTGCTATGTGGTTCCGGACCGGAGTACTCCCGCGGTGACCGGCGGCCGCCTGGCGGTGGGCCGTCCAGCGGTGAGCCGTCCAGCGCCGGGCGGGACCTGGTCCGGGGCGTGCTCTCGGGCAACAGCCCGTCGAGTGGCGGGGTTTCGGGCGGCGGCCTGTCGGGTGGCGGGGTTTCGGACGGCGGGCTTTTGGGCGGATCTATCTCCCAAGACGGCGGACCTACCCGCCAGGCGGCTGCCGGCGGAGCGGTACCTGCCGCGTTGCTCCCGGTGGCTCAGCGGTTGTTTGGGGACCGGCTGCCAGCCGCACGCCGCTATGCTGACCTGCTGGCGACCGAGGGCGTGCTGCGCGGTCTGGTCGGTCCCCGGGAGGCCTGCCGGGTCTGGGAACGGCACCTACTTAACTGCGCCGTGGTCGCTGAGCTGGTCCCGTACGGGGCATCAGTCGTAGATGTGGGGTCTGGCGCTGGTTTGCCCGGCATTGTGCTTGCGATCGCCCGTTCCGATCTCGCCGTGACGCTGGTCGAGCCGCTGGCCCGGCGCACTGCTTTCTTGACCGAGGCGGTAGCCACGCTCGGCCTGGGTGCTGAGGTGACGGTTGTGCGCAGCCGGGCGGAGGATCTGGCCAGGCCGGGTCGGGGTGCGGCCGGCGTGCCGCCTGCGGACGTGGTGACCGCCAGGGCGGTCGCCCCGCTCGACAAGCTGGTGGGGTGGTGCCTGCCGCTAGCCACCATCGGTGGTCGGCTACTGGCGATCAAGGGTGCTTCCGCTCCCGACGAGGTGGCCGCCCACCGGGACAGGATCGTACGACTCGGCGGGGCGGAACCCACTGTGCGGCAGTGCGGCCTCGCCGTGCTCGACATCCCGACGACCGTTGTCGAGGTCGTCCGCCTGCGGGGGGCGCAGGCCGCCGGTCGGCAGCTCGGCCGGCGCGGTCGGGGTAGGTCTGGCTGAGTGCCGTGGTGACCGACCGGTCGGTGGGCACTCGACCCTCCGGCGGTGGTCGGCCGGCGTGCCGGGCGCGACGGGCGGCCGGTGGTCAGCCGGATCCTCCCGTCGCCGGCCAGCCGGGTCCTTCCGTAGCCGGCCAGCTAGCAGGATCTATCTGTCTGGACCGCGGCCCGGCCGTACCGCGGTCCCGTCGGGTAGCCGGTTCAGCGGTAGGCATAGAGCCCTTCGTCGAGGTTTGCGGTATCCCCGCTTCGTAGGGCCGGTAACGCCTGTTGCAGGGCGAAGGTCGCCTGGACCCGCCTGGCCTGGCTGAGCGTTGCCTCGACGTCACCAGTGCTCCGGGCGGCCTGAGCGGCTACGGTCCAGCCATATGTGGCGGCGATTGAAGCGACGTCGTTGGATGGACTGCCCACGAAGAGCCCGTCCCAGTCGATGACGCCTGCCAGTCGCAACGGTGGGCCCGGGTCCCACAGCAGGTTGTCGCCGCCCAGGTCGCCGTGGACCAGGACCGGTGTTCTCGGTGGCGGCAGAGCGAGCACCTGGTCTAGTTCGTGTCGTGCGCGTCGGCGTCCGCTCGCGGACATCAGGGGAAACAGCTCCTGCTCGACATCGAAGGCGAAGCCGGCCCACCGGTTCAGCGCGGGCCTGCCGACCAGATGACCCACCTGCCCGGTCGCACCCGCCAGCGCGGCAAGGACCCGGCCGAGCTCGGCGCCCAGACGGTCGGGCCAGACGCGGGCACCACCGCCCGCCAAGGGCTCGCCGGGTACTCGGGTGGTCGCCAGATAGCAGCGGCCGACAGGCTCGTCAAGGTTCGGCGGAGCCAACGGTGCGGGCACCGCGAACCCGAGGTTCTGTGCGGCCAGAGCCGCCAGTACGGTCGCGCGGCGGTGCAGCAGCGTTCGGGATGCCTCGTGCCGCGGGAAGCGGTAGGCGGTCGTCGCGGTCAGCACGACGTCGTGGAACTGTCCCCGGCGCAGCACGACCATACCGTTGCCGGGGAGCTCATGCCGCTCGCGAACCACGGCCACGTACCTGGCGAGGTCCATCGGGTCCATTGTGTCCATGCCTGGTCACGCTCTCCGTTGTCGCCCAGCCCAGCATCGATCCCCGTGTTCCTCAAGTGGCTACACGCCTGTACGAGTGGCCGCTTTTCTGCGAGTGGCCGCCTGCGCGGGTCGCGTCTGGCCGCCACAACAGGCCGTACCCGGGGAGGTCGTTCTGGCCGCGCCGGACAGGCGTTAGCTGGGCTGCTGCACCGGACCGGGTAAGTGGGATCAACCAGCTCGTCGCGTCGCCGTTCTGCCGACCAGGTCAACGTCTATGACATCGGGGAAGCGCAGCTCCTCCCAGAAATGCGCCGGACCTGGCTCGAGCCGTACCAGACCAACCAGCCAGATGGTCAGGGCCAAGCCGTGGGTTCCGATCACCAGGGCGCGGTTCCGTGCCTTTGCTGGCACCGCATGCCGGGATACCGCCGCACTGAAACGGGCGGCTACCAGCGCATGCTCCTCCCAGCCGTGATGGCGGACGCCCTCCACATAGGAGCGAGCCGTCAACCGGTAGTCGCGGCCGCCGGACCACAGATGGGGACGGCGGACCTCACCGAACCCGGGATCGGTAGCCACAGTGGAACTGCCGGCGAGCTCCTGCAACGTCTGGATCGCCTTTGGCTCATGCTGGCGACGAGGTACGCCGGCTCGGCCACCAGCGACCGTAGCGACCGTGCCGCAGCCCGGCCCTCGGCACCGAGCTGCCAACGTTCGGTCCTCACTTCGGGCTCCAGTTCGGGGAGCGCGTGGCGGACGAGCACCAGCCGGTCGACATCGACCATGGTCGTGCACACTACCAACGGCGATCCGCCACCGGCGCGGGCTGGTCCGGTGCCTTCTGTGCCGGGCATGGTGCTGTCCCGTTTCCCTTCAGGGGCTGGAGAACCCGACCCCGGTCCGGCGTCCACATCAGTCGACCACCGCTCTATGCCGATGGTCGACGCGGTCGAGCGCCTCGCGGCTCTCTGTCGCGCCGGTACCGAGACCCGGCTCCGTCGGGTTGCGTACCGTCCTGGCCGGCCGGCAGGCCGTACGTCTGGGCGGGTTCTCTCTCGGCCGGGTTGTTGCCGGCGTGACGGTGATGGCAGTCATGCGAGTAGCGACCATCGCCGACGACGTCGATATCACGGTAAGGCAGAGGCCGGCCGGGTGGCTGCGCCGTCCGTGCTGCCCGCGTACGACCGCTGAAGTCGCAGCCGACCAGTGCCACGCGGCCCACAGACCCGTCAGTGACGCGCGTTAACCAACCGGGTACGCGCCGACCGCGTAACCCGGACGTTTACCCGCTGTTCGGTCTTTCTTCCATACCTGTCGGCATCGACGGCCGTGTCGTATGCGACATGCGCAGCGCGGCCCGTGCGTCGAGTCGTAGGCTGACCGCGCGTCGTTCATGTGGGCGGCGATACACGTCCGACCGAAGCGGGTAGGGAAGAGACGGTGCAGACCAATGGCGTCGACGACGCGCGTGTGCTGAGAGCGAGCCAGCATGGCGGCAATGTTTCACGTGAAACGCTGTACGAGGGCTGGGTAGTTGGGGGAAGAGACGAGCCGCAGCCGGTACCACAACCCATACTGGGAACAGGGTTCGCGGCCAACGGCTCGGTACCGATCGAGACCGCGCCGACGGCGGCGTATCCGATCATCACACCGCGATCGCAAGTCGACCACTCGGCCGGCGGCCCACGTCGCTCGTCGCGCCCGGCCCCTACTCCCCCATCCCACCCCATGACGCCCCTCCTCGAGACGGAAGATGCCGTGGCTGAAGAGTCTTCGTTGTCGGGTGCGGAGCCGCGTCCGGCGGAAGCTGGCTTGCCCGATGTGACTGACAGATACCCGGAGGAACCGCCGGCTCAGCGGGTGCCCGATGATCCGCCGCTGGCCCAGGAGGCGCGACGGGCGGTCGAGATCCTGAACCCGAGCGGTGAGATCCGCATGCCACGCCCGCCCAAGTGCCGGATCATCTGTGTCGCCAACCAGAAGGGCGGCGTAGGGAAGACGACGACCACGGTTAACATCGCCGTCGCGCTGGCTCTGCATGGGAACCGGGTGCTCGTCATCGACCTCGACCCGCAAGGAAACGCCTCCACCGGGCTCAACGTGCCACACCACTCCGGGGTGCCGGACGTCTACAGCTGCTTGATTGATAGCGCCCCCCTCTCCGATGTGACCCAGCCGGTGGAGGGCATCCCCAGCCTCAGATGCGTACCGGCCACCATCCACCTGGCCGGTGCCGAGATCGAGCTGGTGTCCGTGGTCGCCAGGGAGTCACGCCTACGCCGGGCGCTCGACGCCTCCCCCGAGGTGTACGACTACATCTTCATCGACTGCCCACCGTCGCTCGGGTTGCTTACGGTCAACGCGCTCGTGGCGGCGGAGGAGGTGATGATCCCGATCCAGTGCGAGTACTACGCCCTTGAAGGCGTACAGGCGCTGACCGACAACATCGGGCGGGTGAAGTCCTTCCTCAACCCGACACTGGACATCTCAACGGTGCTCCTGACCATGTACGACCGGCGTACCCGCCTGGCGGATGCGGTCGAACAGGACGTGCGGGGTTTCTTCGGTGACAAGGTGCTGCAGGCAGTCATCCCCCGTAACGTGCGCGTGTCCGAAGCGCCCAGCTACAACCAGTCGGTGATGACATACGACCCGGGATCACGGGGCGCAATGAGCTACTTCGAGGCCGCCCAGGAGCTCGCCGAGCGCGGCGCTCGGGTGGGAGGTCAGGAATGACGACCCGTCCCCGGGGTGGACTAGGCCGCGGCCTCGGTGCCCTGATCCCCACCGGCCCGGCTGCACCCGCGGCACCGGATACCTCGGCAGACAGCCCAGTACGAGCCATGCCCTCGACGTCGCCGGCTCCGACAACGCGGTACGCAACGGCGCCTACCGAAACGCTCCCGACCGAGCGGGTGGATGGTGCGCCTCCCCGCCTGAGTACGCCGGAGGTGGCAGGCCTCGCACCTGTGCCCGGGGCCCGGTTCGCCGAGTTGCCAGTCTCCGCTATCACGCCGAACCCCAAGCAGCCCCGGCAGGTCTTCGACGAGGAGGCCCTGGAGGAGCTGAAGACGTCGATCGGCGAGGTCGGGTTGCTCCAACCGATCGTGGTACGCGAGATCGGTGCGGAGAAGTACGAGATTGTCATGGGCGAACGGCGGTGGCGTGCATGCCAGGCCGTTGGCCGCGAAGTCATCCCGGCCATCGTGCGGGACACCGACGACGAGGCAATGCTCCGGGACGCCCTCCTCGAGAACATCCACCGGGTGGACCTCAACCCGCTGGAGGAGGCAGCCGCGTACCAGCAGCTGCTCGATGAGTTCGGGGCGACACACGATGAGCTCGCGCGGCGGATCGGCCGGAGCCGGCCTCAGATCTCGAACACCATCCGCCTGTTGAACCTGCCTGCGACAGTCCAGCGCCGGGTTGCGGCGGGCGTCCTCTCCGCCGGCCACGCCCGGGCACTGCTCTCCCTTGATGACACCGAGGCCCAAGAGGAGCTGGCGCACCGGATCGTGGCCGAAGGCATGTCGGTACGGGCGACTGAGGAGGCCGTGTCACTGGCGATGTCCGACGGGACGGCGAGGAAACCGGCTGCGGCCAAGCGTCGGCCCAAGCCCCACTCTCCTGCGCTGGCCGATCTCGCCGATCGGCTGTCGGACCGGTTCGACACCCGGGTCAAGCTGGATATCGGCCGGAGCAAGGGGAAGATCGTGATCGAGTTCGCGACGGTCGACGACCTTGAGCGGATCGTCGGCATCATCGGAGTCGAGGGGCGTGCTCCGCGCGGATAACCAGAGCTAGCCGACGGCCCGCTTTCTCGCCTGGCGAGGAGCGGGCCGTTTCGTTGGTTCGAGCGTGGTCTCCCTACGCACCTTGCTCGCGTTCTGTTGGGGAAAGGGTTCAGGGGGAGCCACCAGCGGAATGACGCATGTGGCCTAGCGAGCACGGGCCTGGTACGGGTCGGGATCTGCAGGTTCGAGGTGGGCCTGGCTTCGTTCCGCTACGGCCGCGCTGTCTCAGCTGCTGACGACCGGGGTTGTGTTCAGGACGGCTACCGGAGGTTCGGTGGGGCCCATGCGCTGGTGGCTCAGGCGGTACGCCAGCGTCTTGCCGAGGAGCTGTTGGGAAAACGATCTTGTTTGGATTTCCACAAGCGTTGTCCACAGGCACCCCTGGTTCTAGGTGAAACCCCCGGTGGGAGGGGGTGTGGAGCCTGTGGATAACTTGCGTGGACGACCGTTGTTTCACGTGAAACAACGATCGACGGACTGGGGAAGATGGTGTGGGCCTGCGGATGGTGGGGCGCTGCGTGCCTTCTCGGCGGCGTATGAGGATCTCGGCGGGGCTCTGGGTGGCCGAACCAGGGCTTGCTGATGCGGGTTCCGCGAAGGTCGGATGAGTAGGCGGCCCAGGCCGGATCTAGGGCCGATCGCTCGCCCTGCGGCTCCATAGCGTCGGTGAGGGCCGGCGGCCCTAGACGGGCATGGAGAGGCGTCACGGCTCCAGCGGTGGCGGTTCCCTGGCTCCCTCGGCAGGCGCCTGATGGGCCAGCGGCAACGAGACCAATGACGGGCTCGAAGGAGGACTCGGCCGGAGCGCCTGCGAGATCGGCGGATCTTTGGGCGGCGAGGGCAGGCCGAGCGAGGAGAGGAGAGCTGAGGCGGGCAGGGGTGAGGCGGGCAGGGGAGCACCGCATTGGCTGAGCCAGTTCGCGGGTTAGCCCGTAGCGAAAGCCGTCAGTGGTGGTTAACCGCTAAGCCGACCGCCGTGCTGGCGTCAGGTGGACAGGTGACGGTTGGTGTTCACGGCCGGTTGGGAACGCCAGGCGCGTGCTGTCTCTGTCCGGGAGCGAGACGATCGTGTCGAGGCCGTCCTCGTCGGAAGGAGGCAAGCCAGAGGCCTTGAGGGCCGATCGAGCTACCGACGGAAGCTACGGCGGGCGTCCTGTCCGCGGGGAATGAGCTTGCCCATCAGGGGCCGGCTGGTGGTGCGGTTCGGTGTCAAGTCGAGCCGTGGATAGTGAGTCTGCAACTCTGCTCCAGGCGTCTGCTTGCTGGGCCCGGGCCGGCCCCTTTCGCGCTCGCGGCACGCGCCAGTCGGACCAGGTGTGTGGGCACAACCAAGACCGGTGCCCGCTAGTTCACCGAGTAGAGCCTCCCCGTGTCGTCGTGTGCGAGGAAGGCAGGGAGGTAACCGCCGTTGTGGAGGTCCGAGCAATCGCGCGGAGGGCCGCCGGTTTCACGTGAAACGTTGCCGGTCGGCGGCTACGGGCGCCGACGCCGTGAGGCGGCCCGGGACGGGCCGTCCGCCCTCCGGTTTAGATGGATCGACGGTGGAGCGCCGGACTTCATGGTCGTGAGTCCCAGGCGGTCGGCACGACGAGTAGTGGTGGAGACCTGCAACCCGCACAAGGCGCATCCGCAACAGGCAGGCTCCCCGAAGAGAGCCCGAAGAGAACCCGGAAGAGAACCGGATCGTTGGACGGAGACGAACCGCTGGAAACAACACGGCGGCTGTCGACAGACGACACGGATACTCGGTGCCACTGGGTGGGTTGCCGCGTAGACCGTGAGCCTCGCCGTGCCGCACCGCCGGGGAGGGACAGCCCGGGCGAGTCTCGGCTAGGGTCTGAGCGTGCCTGAAACCCGTCGCCAGCTCCCTGATTTTGCTGCATGGCCATCGTTCCCTTTTGAGGGCGACCTGAAAGTCAAGACACTGGAAGAACCGGCCGCCGTGGAGCCTGCCCGCAAGGGCGAGGATCCCGCCGAGTGCTCGGCGTGCGCTGCCCCTGATGATGCGTACATCTACGTGAACGAGCGATGGCGGGTGCGGGCGATGGATCGGCCCAGCGGTCTGCCGATGGTTCTCATCCTGGAGTCCCGTTCGCACCTCGACCTGGGCGACCTGCCGAACATGCTCGCCGCCGAGCTGGGCGTGATGACGGTACGGCTGGAGCGCGCCGTCCGTTCGCTCGACGGGGTTGCGCGGGTCCATGTGAACCGGTGGGGTGACGGATCGGCTCACCTACACATGTGGTTCCTAGCGCGTCCCTATGGGCGGCTCCAGCTTCGTGGCACGTTCCTTCCACTGTGGGACGACATCCTGCCGCCGATTCCTGAGACACAGTGGCAGGAGAACCTCGCCTTGGTGGCTGCGTGGCTCGCCGAGTTCGGCGGTACACCGCTCGCCCAGCCACCCCGCATCGACTGGCGGTCGCCCAGCACGTTCGCTACGGCGGCGCCTCCCGAGGCTGCTACGCCCGCCGAGGCTACTGCGCCCGCCGGGGCTGCCACGACGGGCGGGGCCGCTACGCCCGCCGGGGCTGCTGCGTCCGCCAGAGTTCCGGCGCCGGCCGAGGCTCCCCCGCCGGTCGAAGCTCCTGCGAGGGTCGAAGCCACCGCGCCGGTCCAGCCAGAAGGCGCAAGCCGAACGGAGAACGCGGGACAGGTCGAGACCAGCGACCGGGCTGGAAGGGGCGACCAGGTCTGGCGCTCGCCGCCCGGCCGCTAGTCCAAGCGAGCTGCGGGTCCGCGAGGCGCGGAGCGCCGGAGCGCCTAGGCGTCACAACAAAGCCGAAGACACGACGGTTCCGAAGACACGACGTTCCGAGCCACGGCGAGCCGAAACCACGAGCCGGGTCAACGAGGGTTCGAGGACACGACGGTTCCGAGGAAATGGGCCGAGGGCGCGGCGCCGCAGCTCCCAACCACCCAACACATTGGACAGCCTCAAGCCCCGCACGGTGACTGCGGGACTACCAGGACAGAGGTACGCCCGCCGGCGAGTCCGGTCTCACCGGCGGGCGGCCGCCCTCGCGGCCAGTGTGACGAGGAGCTTCCCTAGGTCCAGCCCGGCCGCTTGCACAGCCATCGGTAGGAGCGAGGTCTCGGTCAGGCCGGGTGACACGTTCATATCGAGGACGTGCGGCCGGCCGTGCTCATCGACGATGAGGTCCACTCTAGACAGATCCCGTAGCCCGAGCGCAGCGTGTGCGGCGAGCGCAGTCTCGGCGACAGACTGCTCTACATGCGGACTCAGCCGCGCCGGGACATGCCACATCGTCAGCCCGGGCGTGTAGCGCGCGGCGTAGTCGTACACGCCGTTGCTCGGGGCGATCTCGACCGGTGGCAACGGTCGCGGGCCGTTCCCGGTATCCACAATGGAGACCGCGATGTCGGCACCCGGAACGTAGTGCTCGACCAGCGCCGTCGAGTCGTACGCGAAGCAGCCCACCATGGCCGCCGGCAGCGCCGCGGCGTCACGGACCACGGCCGCGCCCAGGCCCGAGCCGCCCTGTGCTGGCTTGACCATCAGCGGAAGTCCGAGGTGGTCGACGATGCGGTCCAGTACGGCCACGGCGCCCAGCTCGGAGAAGCGGTCGTGGGGCAGCGCGACCCAGTCCGGCGTGACGATGCCGGCCTCGCGGAGCACCGCTTTTGCCGAGGGCTTGTCCCAGGCGACCCGCGCCGCTCGGGCGTCGCATCCGACGTACGGCACGCCGCACAGGTCGAGCACTCCCCGCAGCGAACCGTCCTCACCGGTCGCACCGTGTAGCGCGATGACTACCGCGTCTGGCGGGTCGGCCGCGAGCGCGGGCAACAGCGCCACATCGGCGTCACGCAGATCGGCCTCGACGCCCGCACCGCGCAGCGCATCGAGCACCCGTCGGCCCGAGCGCAGGGAGACCTCGCGCTCGTACGACAGCCCACCGGCCAGCACGAGCACCCGCAGATCGGCCGGGTCAGGCGGCTGGGCCGTACCAGCGGCGTTCATGCGAGATCGGGGCCGGGAGCGTCGGCACCCGGCCGAGCGCGGCGGTGCTCGCGCGGGGCGGTCGCGACGGTCGCCGCGGCAGTCACGGCAGCCGCCGTGGGAGCCCGGACAGCTGGCGCAGCTGGCGCAGCGGGGGGAGCGGGGGGAGCGGGGGGAGCGGGGGGAGCCGTGGCAGCCGGGTGATCGTCGGCGGCCGCGGCGAACACGGACCGCAGCGCGAGCTCCTGCTCGACCACGCCGGCCAGCCGGCGCACGCCCTCCCGGATGCGCTCCGGTGGGGAGAACGAGAAGTTGAGGCGCAGGTGCTGGTGACCGGTGCCGTCGGCGTAGAAGCCGGTGCCGGGAACGTACGCGACGCGGGCCGCGATCGCTCGGGGCATCATCGCCTTCGAGTCGAGCCCGCGGGGCAGGGTGGCCCAGACGAAGAGCCCGCCGCCCGGCCGCGTCCAGGTGGTCCCCGCCGGCATGAGGTCCGCGAGCGACGCGAGCAGGGTGTCCCGGCGCTCGCGGTAGATCTCGCGGAACGACTTGAGCTGCTCCCGCCACGGCATGGTGGCGAAGTAGGTGCACACCGCTGCCTGGGCGAAGGCGCTCGGGCACAGGATCTGCGCCTCGCTGGCGACCACGAGCTTGTCCCGTACCGCATGCGGCGCCAGGATCCAGCCGACCCGGAAGCCGGGCGCGAACGTCTTCGAGAACGTGCTCAGGTAGAGGACACCGGCGCGCCGGCGGGCCCGCAGCGGGGCGGGCGCCTCACCGTCGAAGCCCAGCTGCCCGTACGGGTCGTCCTCGATGACGAGCAGGCCGGCGCGCTCGCAGATGTCGAGCACGCGTTCGCGCCTGTCGTCGGTGAGGGTCACGCCGGCCGGGTTCTGGTAGGTGGGGATGGTGTAGAGGAACTTCGCCCGCCGGCCGGTGGCCCGCACCGACGCGATCGCCTCCTCCAGCGCCTCGGGCACGAGGCCGTGGTCGTCCATTGCCACGTGGACCACACGGGCCTGGGCCGCCTGGAACACGCCGAGCGCGCCCACATAGGTGGGTCCCTCGGCGAGCACCACATCGCCCGGGTCGAGGAACAGCCGGGCGACCAGGTCGAGCGCCTGCTGGCCACCGACGGTCACCACCACGTCCTCCGGCGAGGCACCGCAGGCCACGTCGATGCCGGACAGCGCCATCACCTCGCAGATCTGCTCGCGCAGGTCCAGCGTGCCCTGGCCGATTCCATACTGGAGGGTGGTCGGGCCGTGCTCGGAGCCGAGCCGCCCGAGCATCTCACCGACCGCGTCCAGCGGCAGGGCGGCGACGTACGGCGCACCGCCGGCGAGCGAGACGACCTCCGGCCGGCTGGCCACGGCGAACAGCGCCCGGATCTCCGAGGCTGTCATGCCGGCCACCCGCTGGGCGTACCGGTCGGTGTAGTCGTCAAGCGTTGTACTGGACACGCGTACCTCCAGGGGATCTCGGCTGGTCGATGGTAGCGAGTCAGCTCCAGGACGGCCGACGACTTCTCGCAACTTCCACGTTTCCCACCGCGCGAGGCTCCCACAATAGGACTTTTCAGCGTACGATCCTTCAGTCGGGGGCAGCCGGCGGAGCTACCGTGAGCCGGCAGAGGGGCCAGTGTGAGCACGATGGTTCGGATGAGGGTGCACGGATGTCGCGACGCCTCGTCAATCTGACGCTCGACACGCTCGAGGACCTACCGCGGCGGTGCCGCCAGTGCGTCTACTGGGAGCTGGATCCGGTCGCCGCGGAGCGCGCCTGTGCGGCTGGCGACCCTGCGCTGGAGAAAGAGGCCTGGGTCTCGCAGACGCTGCTTGAGTGGGGGTCCTGCGGCAAGCTCGTGTATGTCGATGGCATGCCGGCGGGCTTCGTCACGTACGCCCCACCGGCGTACGTGCCGCGGTCCATGGCGTTCCCCACCTCCCCGGTGTCGGCCGATGCCGTCCTGCTCATGACCGCGCACGTGGTGGCCGCGTTCGCCGGCGGCGGGCTGGGCCGGATGCTGGTGCAGGGGGTCGCCCGCGACCTGACCAAGCGCGGCATCAAGGCAATCGAGGCGTTCGGGGACGCCAAGGTCGGTGAGGCGGTCGACCGGCAGAACGACTGTCTGGCACCGGCGGACTTCTTCCTTTCGGTCGGGTTCAAGACGGTTCGCCCGCATCCACGCTTCCCCCGGCTGCGGCTGGAGCTGCGCACCGCCCTGTCGTGGAAGTCCGACGTCGAGTACGCCCTGGAGCGGCTGCTCGGCTCGATGAGCCCGGAGTCGCTGCTGCGGCCGGTGCGACCCGCCACCCGGTCGACGCTCTAGCGCCGGCGGTCGTCGTGACCGGGTACACGGTGCTCAGTACGCTCGTGCTCCTGCTCGCCGGCTGGCTGGCCGGCGCGGAGTCGGCGTCCTGGGCCCTGTTGCAGCCGGTCGTCGCGCGTCTGGAGGACACGCCCCAGATCCGTATGCAGCAAGGCATGCTGCGAACCTTCGGCCGCGTGATGCCGATCCTGCTGCCGCTCACCTCTGTACTGATCGTTCTCACCGCGGTTCTCGCGCCCAGCGGCGCGCCGCGCGTGCTCTGGGTGGTCGCCGCGGCCACCGCCGCCGTCCTGATCGTCTTCACGCTGCGGGTGAACGTTCCGATCAACAAGCGCACCCTCACCTGGGACCCGGAGCATCCACCTGAGGGCTGGCGGGCCGACCGGCACAAGTGGCACACCTACCAGGAGGACCACGGGTCTGCGGCGGCAGCCAGCCCCGCTCTGCGGCGAAAGGCTACAGCTCCGCTGCGATCACTCCGGTCAGCGCCCGGATCGCGCTGACATCGATCGAGCCGGTGGTGACGTCGTGCTCGACCGGGTAGTACATCCGCTGCACCGCGGCGACGATCCCCTCGACGATGCGTTCCCGGATCAGCGGGTTGACCAGTCGGGCCCGGTCCACGGGTGAGGTGAGGTACCCGGCCTCCACCCGCACCGCGGGCATCCGGGTCAGCCGGAGCAGCTCCCAGCTCTTCGCGTGCGCCTGGCAGTTGCGCATGCCGGTGCGGGCCACGATCTCGCGCAGCACCAACCCAGCCAGCCGTTCCCCGACCGTGGAGGTCACGCCGCTGTCGGTGCCGTAGTGGTACGTCGCAACGCCGTCCGCCGCCGGGTTGCGATGCTCATCGACGTGGATGGAGATGAGCAGGTCAGCCCCGAGCACGTTGGCGAGCTGAGCCCGATCCCGGTCGGAGAGCTCGGCCGCCTGTATCGGGCCCCGGGTCAGGTGGACCCGCATCCCGGCCGCGCCAAGCCGGCCCTCCAGACGGGCGCACAGGTCGTACACGAGCTCGGCCTCGGTCCAGCGCAGCGGGCCGTCGGGGACGACG
Organism: Micromonosporaceae bacterium; assembly: GCA_035649895.1. Classification (GTDB taxonomy): domain Bacteria; phylum Actinomycetota; class Actinomycetes; order Mycobacteriales; family Micromonosporaceae; genus DASSUC01. Next base: position 13,215 of record DASRIS010000042.1, read on the forward strand.
ATGCCCGGATCGGGCCCGCCGTGGCCCGGGTCCACCACGATGGTCCGGCCCAGCAGCGCCGGGCCGGCCTGCCGGAACTGCTCCGCCTCGCGCAGCAGGGTGGGCCGCCCGCCGACCACCTTGCGGCCGAGGCGGCGCAGGGCGTGCAGGGTGTGCGGGCCACATGCGCCGTCCGGCGGGAGCCCCATCTCCCGCTGGAACATCGCCACCGCCCGGGCCGTCCGGGGGCCGTAGATGCCGTCCGCCCGGCCCACGTCGTACCCCATCTCGAGCAGGCGCTCCTGCAGCTGGCGCACGTCGTCGCCGACCAGCTGGTTGGGGATGCCGTAGTAAAGGGTGCGGGAGCCCAGGTGCCAGCGGGCGCCGTCCAGCGCCTGCCAGGTCTCGCTACCAACCCGCCCGTCCGCGGTGAGGCCGCGGCTCTGCTGGAAGGCCCGGACCGCGGTCTCGGTGGCTTCGTCGAACTCGTCGGCCGCGCTGGCGTAGCCGTCGGCGGTCCCGGCCGGCACCGGCCCTCCGGTGCTGGCCGGGCCGGTGCCGGTTGCTCCGGGCGTAGAGGGGGGGAGCAGCCCGAGCACGCGGAGGATGCTACGGATCTCCACGACGGCAGGTCCGCTGTCACCACGCCGGACCGGACGCACGGACCACCTCCCTTGCGTCCCGCAGTGCGCGCTTACGTCGCGAATGCACCAGGAGCGTACCGTGACGTTCGACACGGCGCGCGCCCGCATCCATTGTGGACGCCAGAAGGGTCGAGCAGGTGCCCTACAGTGCGGATTCGATGAGCCGGACCAGGTCGCCCTTGGGCCGGGCGCCGGCCACGGAGCTCACTGGCTGGCCGTCCTTGAACACGGTGAGTGTGGGCACAGACATCACCCGGTACGCCCGCGCGGTCTCCGGGTTCTCGTCGATGTTGAGCTTGACGATCTCGACCTTGCCGGCCATCTCGTCCGCGATCTCCTCCAGCAGCGGCGCCACCTTCCGGCACGGAGCGCACCACTCGGCCCAGAAGTCGACCAGTACGGGCTTGTCGGCCTGAAGTACGTCGGTGACGAACGTGGCGTCGGTGACCGCCTTGGTGGCTCCCATGATGTCCCCTAACTAACGAGTCAGATCGAACGGTCCGGCGGGTTCTGCGGTCACTCGGGCGTGGTCACCCGGACCGGGACGCGATGTACCGCTCGGCGTCGAGGGCCGCCGCGCAGCCCGTGCCGGCGGCCGTGATCGCCTGCCGGTAGACATGGTCGACGAGGTCACCGGCGGCGAAGACCCCAGGCACCTCGGTACGGGTGGTCGGCGCGTCGACGAGAACGTACCCGGCGGGGTCGAGCGGCAGCTGACCGCGGAAGAGCTCGCTGCGCGGGTCGTGCCCGATGGCCACGAACACCCCGGTGATGTCCAGGGTGCGCACCTCGCCGGAGTGCACATCCCGCACCCTGACCCCGACCACCTTGCCGTCCTCGCCGAGGACCTCGGTGACGACCGTGTTCCACTCGAACCTGATCTTCGGGTTGCTCAGCGCCCGGTCCTGCATGATCTTGCTTGCGCGCAGCTCCGCCCGGCGGTGGAGGATGGTGACGCTCTCCGCGAACCGGGTGAGGAAGGTCGCCTCCTCCATCGCCGAGTCACCGCCGCCGACGACCACGATGTGCTGGCCACGGAAGAAGAAGCCGTCACAGGTCGCACACGACGACACGCCGTGACCGAGCAGCTCCTGCTCGCCGGGGACGCCGAGCGGGCGCCAGGCCGAGCCGGTGGCCAGGATGACCGCGTGTGCGGCGTACCGGGTCTCGCCGACCCACGCCACCTTGACGTCGCCGGTGAGCTCCACCCGCGTCACGTCGTCGGTCAGGAACTCGGCGCCGAAGCGCTCGGCCTGCTTGCGCAGGTTGTCCATGAGATCCGGGCCGAGGATGCCGTCCGGGAAGCCCGGGAAGTTCTCCACGTCGGTCGTTGTCATCAGCGCGCCGCCGGACTGCGCACCCTCGATGACCAGGGGCTTGAGGTTGGCGCGGGCGGCGTAGATGGCGGCTGTGTAACCCGCCGGACCAGAGCCGATGATGATCAGGTTGCGGACCTCGTCCACGCCAGACTCCCTTGCTTGCCGGCGTCCCCTGCGACGCCTGTGGCCAGAACGCCATCGTACGAACTGGGCATTCCCAGGCGCGACATGGGCGCGGCCCGGCCGGTGTGACCAGGGCGATGATGGTTGACGCTGGCGATACGCGTCAGCCGACCGGGACGCTGCGGCGCACGTCACCGCCGGTGGTCGGCTGCGCGCACCTGGGGCCCGCGACGACGACCCTGGTCGGCCGGGCGGCGGCATCGACCAGCATCACCACCAGAGCCGGCTCGCCCTCGAACCGGGCAAAGTCGACGGTGTCCACGAACCCGCCATACGCGGCGGTCAGCCGCTGCAGGCACTCGGAGCGCGTCCTCAGGTCGACCAGCCCGCTCAGGGCGGGCGGGACCAGGGCGGCGTTCCACTGTGGGGAGACGGTGGCATCGGCGGCGGCACCGGGCGGCATGCCCGTGGACCGGCTCTTGTCCACCGCGAGCGCGGTGAGGTCAGCCGCCGAGTAGTTGCTGCCGCTGGCGAGCAGGACCGGCGCCCGTACCCCTGGGGCAGCCGCCCCGGAGGCCTGCTCGGCGGCGTCACGGCCGAGCTGCGCGTGGCTCTCGCTGCTCGACTCGGAGGAGGTGCCACGGGAGCGCAGCGCCTCGGTCATCACCGGGACCCCGATGCCACCGAGCGCGAGCACCCCGACGGCGACCGCAACCAGCGTCCAGCCGCGCCGGCGCCGCCGGGCGCGGGCGGCCGAGCCAGGGGTACGGCTGTCCGTCCGCGACTGCGGCCGGTCGGACGACGGCCGGCCAGCCGGGGATGGCTGGTCGGCCGGGGTCGGTCGGTCGGTCGAGCCCGGTCGGGTGGAAGGCTGCGGCCGGCCGGCGCGGTGCACCCCGGCCGGGCGCTGGTGCGTACCCTCCCTGACCTGTTCGGAAGCTGGCCGGCCAGCGGCGGCGAGTGCGGCGTCCAGCCGGCTCGCCACGTCGCCGGGCATAGGCTCGTCGACGGTCCGCAGCGCGGCCAGCTCGTCGCGCACCGTCCGGTCGGCATCGACCAGCTCGACGTAGGCGACGGTCCAGGCCGCGTCGGTGGCGATGAGGCGGGCGATCTCCTCCGCCTGCGGGGTGCCGTCGAGCACGCCGGCGGCGTAGTCCGCCAGCCGGTCCAGCTCGACCCGGTCGTTCACGTGCCCGCCTCCGTCGCGTTGCTGACCGCACTCTCGTCCCGGCCGCCGGCATCTCGGCCACTGGCGTCCCGACCGCCGGGCGCCGGAACGCTCCCCGATGGGACGCGCCGCGCCGGGCCCAGGTTCCCCGCGGACCGCGCCGGTCCCGGCTCCCCCGTGCGCAGGTACCCCAGCAGCACCGCGAGTCTGGCTCGGCCGCGGGCGCACCGGCTCTTGACTGTGCCCTCCGCCACGCCGAGGAGCGCGGCGGCCTCGGCCACGCCGTACCCTTCGATGTCCACCAGGACCAGCGCGGCCCGCTGCTCGGGCGATAGCTCAGCCAGCGCGGACCGGACGTCCAGGGCGACGTCCCGGTCGGGGCCGGGTGCCGGCGGCCCGGTCTCGACCTCGGGCAGCGGCACGGTGGGCCGGGCCTGGCGGCGGCGCACCCGGTCCAGGCAGGCGTTGACCACGATGCGGTGCAGCCAGGTGGTCACCGCGGCGTCACCCCGGAACCGCCCCGCCGACCGGTACGCCGACAGCAGCGCGTCCTGCACCGCGTCGGCGGCGTCCTCACGGTCGCTCAGCGTGCGCAGCGCCACGGCCCACAGCCGGTCGCGGTGGCGCCGCACCAGCTCCCCGAAGGCGTGCGGGTCGCCGGCGACGTGGTCGCTCAGCAGCTCCTCGTCGCTGCGCCCGCCGGCCGTGTCGGTCACGGCAGCACCCTATCGAGCGGCATGGACCCGCATAGCCCGGCCCGGTTGTCCGCTTTCAGCCCACCGACCGGTCCGGGGCTTCCGGCCCGGCGTCGATGGTCAGCGGGCGTATACCACGATCTCCTGCACACCGAGCTGGAACCGGCCGTCGCTGGCCTGCGGCATGCTGGTGATCCACAGCAGCAGGTAGCGGGTGTCCTGCTCGACCGTGAACACGTGGTTGGTGGGCAGGTCGGTCGCCGCCTCCCCGACCCGCTTGAAGGTCGCCACCACCTCGGCGTCGCCGGCGGAGGAGCTGCCCGGGTCAGTGCCGCCGGTGCGGATCTCGGCGGTCGTGCCGGGCGCCGAGAAGTTGACCGCCACGTTCCCGACGAACCGGGGCTGACCCAGGTCGAGCAGCACACCCATGCCGGGCTTGAGACCGCCGAAGTTGGGGCTGCCCCGGTAGTTCTGGGTCTCCCAGGCGGTGTCGGGCCGGTTGTCCACCACCGCCGCGACGCCGGTCAGCTCGGTGCGGTCGCCCTTGGGGTCCACGATGCGCACCTGGTCGGACTTGAGCGCGATCGGCTTCGGAGCGGCCTCGCCACCCGCCGTGGGCGGCGAGGCGGTGCCCTTGGCGCCGGACGAGGACGCGCCAGCCCCGGCAGAGGAGAGCAGCTTGGCGCCGGCCACCAGCCCGGCGGTCGCGATCAGCACCAGGGCCAGCACGCCAATGGCCATCTTGCGGCCGACCCGGCGAGGGGTCTCGCTGCGCGGGTAGCTGCCGAAGCCGAGCGGGCTCTCGGTGTCCTCGTACGCCTCGTCGCCGTCCGCCTCGGCCGGGGTGCTGAGCCGGCCCAGCTCGGCGACGAGCACGTCGGCGGAGGGCAGCGCGAGCCGCCGGTCGAGCAGGTTGGTGGTGAGCTCGTCCAGGTACGGCGGCACGCCGCCGCGCATCAGCCGCGGCGGGGCGAGGATGCCGTTGACGTCGCGCACCGCGTCGGGCAGGTTGGCGCGGCCGGCCTCGGCGTGCGGCCAGGAGCCAGCCAGCGCGAAGTAGAGGACGCCGGCGATCGCGCGGACGTCGTGGTCGAACTCGACCGCGTCGTCGAACCGGGCGTCGGCGAGCACCACCCGGCCGTCTCGGGCGATCAGGACGGTGCCGGGGTGGATGTTGCCGTGCACCATGCCGGTCGCGTGCATCGCGGCCACCGCGCCCGCGACCGCGTACGCCACATCGATGGCCCGGCCCGGGTCCAGCACCCCGGCCTCGACGTGCTCACGCAGCGGCGCGCCCTCGACCCACTCGCGCACCACGTACGCCCGTTCGCCCTCGTCGATCGCGTCGTAGATGCCGACGAGGTTGGGGTGGACGACGCGGCTGGCCGCCACCGCGGCGTTGAGCATCTCCATCGCCGACTCGCCGCCGGGGTAGCGCAGCACCACGGCGACCGGGCGGCGCAGGATGACGTCTGAGCCCCGCCACACCTGCCGGCCGACGGCGTCGTCGTTGATGTGTTCCTCGAGCCGGTAACGCTCGGCGAGGATCTCCCCCACCATGGGCGAACCGAAGGTCATGACCGGGCGGGCGGTCTCCGCCTCTTGGCCGTCGTCGACCTGCGTCACCCGTCCTCCCTCGATGCTGCCGAGTGCCTTGGCCTAGCGTAGGTGGTCCACGTCATACCGGGGGCGACCTTACTCCGGCGAGGCGGCGCTGCCTGTCCGGTATCTTTCCGCAGCTTCCAGGGGGTGCCATTGTGGTACCGCTCTGCTACCAGAACGTGACCGGCGCTTCGGGGACCCTGTCCGGTTGACGCATTCTACGCGGTACGCCGCTGCACCGTTGCCGCCGCCGGCCTCACCGCCGCAGCCGGCGGCGGACCAGCCCGACCACGTCGGCGACCTCGCTCATCCGCAGGGCGAGCGCGAGGCCGACGTACGCCGCGACGATAGCCACCCCACCGAGGGTGAGCTGGGTGACCGAGGCGACCCGGGTGTCGTCGGCCAAGCCGGCGCCGACCAGCCGGACGACCACGAACCCGGCGACCGCGGCCCCGAGCGCGGCGAGCGCCGCCTTGCCGAAGGTCGAAAGGATCCGGCGTAGCCCGATCGGCCCGACCCGGCGGCGCAGCAGCACGCCGGAGGCGAACGCGGCCAGCACGAACGAGACCGCGTTGCCGAGCATCAGGCCAGCGGCCACGAAGACCGGCGCGAGCACGGCGGCCAGGATGAGCTGCACGCCCACCCGTACGGCGACCACGGGCAGGTTGACCAGGGCCGGGGTCCGGGTGTCCGGCAGGGCGTAGAACGCGAACGTGTACAGCTGGCTCACCGAGAACGGCACCAGCGCGAACGCCGCGACGAGCAGCACCAGGGAGGTGGCGAGCGAGTCGGAGCGGGTGAACGCGCCGTACTCGAACAGCGTGCGGGCGATCGGCTGGGCCAGCACCGCGTAGCCGACCGCGATCGGGGCCAGCACCACCGCGGACATCCGGGTGCCCCGGGACAGGTCGTCGGTGAAGTCGGCGTAGCGGCCCGCCGCCGCCGCCGAGCTCATCCGTGGCAGCAGCGCCGTGATGATCGAGACTGCGATGATCCCGTGCGCCATCATCAACAGCAGGTACGTGTTGTTGTAGATCAGCGGCCCAGCCGCCTCGTCGTCCGCGCTGGACGCCTCGTTGGCGAGCCGGATCAGTACGACCAGGCCGAGCTGGCTCACGGCCACGTAGCAGAAGGCCCAGGCGCCGAGCCGGGCCAGCTCGCGCAGGCGCAGCGCGCGCACGTCGAACCGCCAGCGCCAGCGGAACCCGACCCGCCGCAGCGCCGGCCACAGCGCCAGCGACTGCACCACGATGCCGAGGAACGTGCCGACGCCGACCAGCAGCACCTGCCCGCCCGTGAGCTCCTCGGGCGCCAGCGGGCGGGCCCCGTACACCGCGATGTAGGTGGCGAACGTGCCGATCACAACCGCGTTGTTGAGGATCGGTGCCCACATCGGCGCGGCGAAGTGGTCCCGGGTGTTGAGGACCGCCGCGAGCAGCGCGGCGAGGCCGTAGAAGAAGATCGTGGGCAGGATCAGGTAGCCGAGCGTGGTGATCAGGTCGCGGCCGGCCGGGGTCGAGTCGCCGCCGGCCAGCAGGACGGTCAGCACCGGCGCCGCCACGACCGCGAGCAGCGTGGTCGCGCCGAGCGCCAGCACCGCGAGGGTCAACAAGCGCTGGGCGTACGCGTCACCGCCGTCCCCGTCGCGGTCGCGGGCCCGGACCAGCAGGGGCACCACGACGCTGGCGAGGATCCCACCGAGCAGCAGCTCGTAGATCATGCCCGGGATGAACTGCGCGGTGGTGTAGGCGTCGCCGACGAGCGTGCTGCCCAGAGCCGCGGCGACCACGGCCGTGCGCAGGAACCCGGTCAGCCGGCTCACCAGGCTGCCGGCCGCCATCACCGCGCTGTGCCGCAGCAGGCTGCCGGCCCGGGCCCGGCCGGCGGCAACGGCCCGTCCCGGGGCCGCGGCGTCCGTCACCTGCTGCTCGCCCTGCGCCATGCCGCAGACCTTAGCTGGGACGCGCGCGGCTGCGGGCCACGCAGCTGCGCGGGGGCGCGGTGCGTGCCGGAAGCTCTGCGCGGGGCGCACAGTGCGTGGCGCTGCGCGGGCAGTGCCTGGCGCAGCTCGTACGAGGTGTCGGGCGGCGCTGGCCAGGCCAGGTCCGGCCGTTACGCTAGGCGGCGCCATGTCCGAGCCCGCTGCCCTCAGCAATGCCCAGCGCCGCGCGGTGACGGCGCTGCTGCGCGTGTCACCCGTCGCCGACGAGCTGGGCCGCCGCTTCGCCCGGGCCGGCCACGAGCTGCACCTCGTCGGTGGCTCGGTGCGCGACGCCCTGCTCGGCCGGCTCGGCCACGACCTCGACTTCTGCACCGACGCCACGCCGGACCAGACGCTGCGCGTGGTCAACGGCTGGGCGGAGGCGGTCTGGGAGACCGGCCGCGAGTTCGGCACGATCGGGGCGGCCCGGCGCGGGCTGCGCCTGGAGGTCACGACGTTCCGGGCCGAGGCGTACGACGGCGTCAGCCGCAACCCGGTGGTCCGCTACGGCACCACGCTCACCGAGGACCTGCGCCGGCGGGACTTCCGGATCAACGCGATGGCGGTGAGCGTCCCGGAGCACAAGTTCACCGACCCGTACGGCGGCCTCGCCGACCTCGCCGCCCGGGTGATCCGTACGCCGGGCCGGCCGCAGGAGTCGTTCGGCGACGACCCGCTGCGGATGCTGCGCGCCGCGCGGTTCGCCGCCCAGCTGCGCTTCACCGTTGCCAGCGAGGTCGTCGCGGCCATGGCCGAGATGGCCACGGACCTGAGCCGGGTCACCGCGGAGCGGATCCGGGACGAGCTCACCAAGCTGATGTGCGGTACCGACCCGGTCGCCGGGCTGCGGCTGCTGGTGGAGACGGGGCTGGCCGACCAGTTCCTGCCGGAGCTGTCCGGGCTGCAGCTGGAGATCGACGAGCACGCCCAGCACAAGGACGTCTACGAGCACACGCTCACGGTGGTCCGCAACGCGGTGGGCCTGGAGGAGGACGGGCCGGACCTCGTCCTGCGGATGGCGGCGCTCATGCACGACGTGGGCAAGCCGGCGACGAAGGCGGTCGGGCCGGACGGCCGGGTGAGCTTCCACCATCACGAGGTGGTCGGGGCCCGGCTGACCAGGCAACGGATGACCCAGCTGCGCTACCCCAAGGACGTCGTCGCCGACGTCGCCGGACTGGTAGCGCTGCACCTGCGGTTCTACGGGTACGGCCGGGGCGAGTGGACGGACTCGGCGGTGCGCCGTTACGCCACCGACGCCGGCCCGCTGCTGCCGCGCCTGCACAAGCTGACCCGCTCCGACTGCACCACCCGCAACCGGCGCAAGGCCGCCGCGTTGGCCGCGGACTACACCGCGCTGGAGGAGCGCATCGCCCGCCTCGCCGCAGAGGAGGACCTGCGCCGGGTCCGGCCCGACCTGGACGGCAACGCGATCATGGAGCTGCTGGGCGTGCCGCCCGGCCCGGTCGTCGGGCAGGCCTGGCGGCACCTGAAGGAGCTGCGGCTCGAGCGCGGGCCGCTCAGCCGGGCCGAGGCAGCGGCCGAGCTGTACCGCTGGGCCCGCGAACAGGGCCTGGTCGAGTGAGCGTCAGCCGGGGCGCATGCCGGACTCCTCGACCACGACGCTCGTCTCGTCCGGCACCTCCACGACGTACACGTGGGTGCCGATCGGGATGGGCACGGACGCCCTGGCCCGCAGCTTGACCGGCCGGCGGCGGCCGATCCGCAGCCGCACCTCGCCGTACCCGTCCGGGGGGATCGGCGTGACCACGAGGCCGCGCCTGCCCACCAGGCCGGTGTCGGCGGCCGGCGGGTCTGCCGGCACGCCGCGGGCGGTGCGGCTCAGCCGCCACGCGGCGTAGGCGATGGGCACGGCGACCACCACGCCGATCGCGGCCGCGGTCAGCGCCGGCACCGTGGTACGGCCGCGGAGCAGCTGGTACGCGAGCGCACCGGCGAAGCCGAACGCGGCCGCAAAGCCTCCGAAGACATCCGGTGACCGCAGCCCGTTGGCTTCTGGGCCGGTGAAGGGCAGGCGGTCGCCGAGGAGGAACGACGCGGCCACAACCAGCGCGCCCAGCGCACCAATCACCAGAAAGGTCAGCGTCGCCTCATTCACGTCCGCAGGTTAGCCGCATCGAGGTCATGCGGCACACTGGGCCGGTGCGGTCAAGTTCGGAGCCGGGTCGGTGGGGCGCGGAGCCGGTGTGGTGGGGCGCGGTGCCGGCACCAATCGGTGACCTGGGCGTGGCAGTGGACGAGCACGGGGTGTGCGCGGTCGCGCTGTCCGGCCCGCCCGGGCCGGTCGCGGACCAGCCCGACGGCCTGCTCGCCGAGGCGATGCGGCAGCTACGCGCGTACCTGGCCGGCGAGCTGACCTCGTTCGACCTCGTGCTGTCCGTGCGCCGGGGCAGCCCGTTCGAGCGGGCCGTCTGGGCGCAGATCGCGCAGATCCCGTACGCGCAGACGCGTACCTACGGCGAGGTGGCCGCGGCGGTGGGCAACGGTGACCCGTTGGCGGCGCGGGCGGTGGGTGTGGCCTGCAACCGCAACCCGCTGCCGGTTGTGGTGCCGTGCCACCGTGTCGTCGGAGCCGGCGGCAAGCTGGTCGGCTTCGGCGGCGGCCTGCCGCGCAAGCGGTTCCTGCTGGAGCTGGAGGCGCGGGTGCGCCTGGTCCAGGACTTCGGGCTCGGCTAGGGCCCCTGCCGGCCGGCCCTGCCCAGCGCCATCGGGGCAGGCCCGCCCAGCCTCAGCCGAGGATCCACATCCCGAACCGGACCACCCCGAGGGCGGCGAGCGCCACCACGATGCCGACGGTGACCAGCACGAACAGGCACGGGATGAGGGCGCCCCGGGAGTCCGGCGCCCGGTAGTGACCGCGCCACCGGCTGGGCGGGCCGGACCGCTCCGCCTCCTCGACGAGCGCGAGCAGCCGCTCCCGTGCCGCTTCGGTGGGTAGGCCGACCAGATCCTCGCTCCAGGCGAGCAGCCGCAGCCGCAGCCACGGCGAGGGGTTGGCCCGGATGAACGCGGCCAGCTCCTCGGGCCGGGCATCGTCGGTGAGGAACGACCACCGCCCGGCCTCCACCAGGTTGCCGGTCTGGCGGTAGACCGCGGCGAGCAGGCGCCGCACCTCGATGTCGGACGGGTCGACCGCGAGCAGGGTGCGCAGGCGCTGGGTGGCACGGTAGGTATGGCCGAGCGTGAGGTCGTCCTTCACCCGCGCGAGCACATCCGCCTTTGCCACGCATAGATGTTCGCTTGATGCCCACAAATTCGCTAGACCGCTTTTGCGGCTTACCGGGTTTGTCGGTTTCCTATTCCGGCAGATCTACCCTGCTCAGCGCGCGATCACCACGCTACGAAACCGTCCGGATACCCCTGCAGGAAGATGTTGGGCCACCCGCGCGGAGGACGGCCCGGCGACCGACCTTTGAGCTCACAGTAGCCACTGGGCGACTGTGACCAGGCCCAGCACGGCGAAGGCGGTGACCAGAAGGGCCACCGCCGCGACTGCCGCCACGCTCAATGATCGCGATCGGGTACGCGGCAGGCGCCGGCCACCCGCCGACAGCTGCCCATCGGCCGTCCGGGCGAGGGCGTCCAGCCGCCGCCGCGCGTACTCGGTGGCGGCCAGGCCGGCCAGGTCCGGCCAGCGCAGTGCGGCGAGCCGTCCGGCGGGCGTCGGGAAGGCCCGCTCGAACGCGGCGGTCTCCGCCGGATCGGCGGCCGGGTCCAGGTATGCCCAGCGCCCAGCCTCGATCCTGTTGCCCACCATCCGGTACACCGCCGCGAGCCGGCGGCGGAGGTCCAGGTCGGTCGGGTGGACGGTGACGAGGCTGCTAAGCCGTTGGATCGCCGGGTGGGTGTGACCGCGGGCCAGGTCGGCCGCAACCCGGGCGAGCGCATCGGTCTTCCCCATGCCCCCACTATGGGGCGCGGTGCCGGCCCGGTCTAGTACCGCATAGGCCCTGATGGCGGACGAATCGGGGCGGCGGTAGGGCCCGCCGGCCCCGATCACGTCACTCATTCATGTCATCGAGGGACATCGCCCCGGATGAACGCCTCGACCGCCTCCCGCGCCTGCTCGTCGGTGTACTGCACGGGTGGCGACTTCATGAAGTATGACGAGGCTGACAGCACCGGCCCGCCGATCCTCCGGTCCAGCGCGATCTTCGCCGCCCGGATCGCGTCGATGATGATGCCGGCCGAGTTCGGCGAGTCCCACACCTCGAGCTTGAGCTCCGCGTTGAGCGGGACGTCGCCGAAGGACTTGCCCTCGAGGCGGATGTACGCCCACTTGCGGTCGTCCAGCCACGGCACGTGGTCGCTCGGTCCGATGTGCACGGTCCCGCGCTCCATCTCGTGCGGCACCTGCGAGGTGACCGACTGGGTCTTCGAGATCTTCTTGGAGAGCAGCCGCTCCCGCTCCAGCATGTTGAGGAAGTCCATGTTGCCGCCGAAGTTGAGCTGGTACGTGCGCTGCAGCTCGACGCCGCGGTCCTCGAAGAGCCGGGCCAGCGCCCGGTGCACGATCGTCGCGCCGACCTGGGACTTGATGTCGTCGCCGATGATGGGCAGGCCGGCCGCCTCGAACCTCGCGGCCCACTGCGGGTCGGAGGCGATGAACACCGGCAGCGCGTTGACGAAGGCGCAGCCCGCGTCGATCGCGCACTGGGCGTAGAACTTGTCGGCCTCCTCGGACCCGACCGGCAGGTAGCTGACCACCACGTCGACCCGTGCGGCCTTCAGCGCCGCGACCACGTCGACCGGTGCCTCGTCCGACTCGGTGATCGTCTCGCGGTAGTACTTGCCCAGGCCGTCCAGGGTGGGTGCGCGCTGCACCGTCACGCCGGTGGGTGGCACGTCGCAGATCTTCACGGTGTTGTTCTCGCTGGCGACGATCGCCTCCGCGAGGTCCCGCCCGACCTTCTTGGCATCTACGTCGAACGCGGCGACGAACTGCACGTCAGACACGTGGTAGTCGCCGAAGGTGACGTGCATGAGGCCCGGGACGCGGTCGGCGGGGTCGGCGTCCCGGTAGTACTCGACGCCCTGCACCAGGGACGACGCGCAGTTACCGACACCGACAATGGCCACGCGGACGGAGCTCATCGCGGTTCCTCCGTTTCTGTTTGTGAAGACCGCCCGGGCGGCGGGTTGGTCTGGTCGATCTGCGGTGGCCGGCCGGAGCGCTCGTTGGCGATGAGCTCCTCCAGCCAGCGGACCTCGCGCTCGCACGCGTCGAGCCCGTGCCGTTGCAGCTCGAGGGTGTAGGCGTCCAGCCGCTCGGCGGCGCGGCTGAGCACGTCCCGCAGGCCCTCGCGGCGCTCCTCCACCCGGCGCCGGCGCCCTTCCAGGATGCGCAGCCGGGTTGCCGCGTCGGTGCGGGAGAAGAAGGCGAAGTGGATGCCGAAGCCCGGCTCCTCGTAGCTCTCCGGCCCGGTCTGGGCCAGCAGCTCCTGGAACCGCTCCTTGCCCTCTGCCGTGATCTTGTAGACGACCCGCCCGCGCCGGCTGGTCAGCGGCGGGATCTCCGCCCGTGCGCCGCCGCGTGGCGTCGCCTCCTCGGTGATCCAGCCACCGGCCTGCAGCCGGCGCAGTGTCGGGTAGAGGGACCCGTAGCTGATCGCCGCACGGATGGCGCCCAGCTTGGTGGTGAGCTGCTTGCGCAGCTCGTAGCCGTGCATGGGCGCCTCGTGGAGGAGACCGAGGATGGCCAGCTCGAGCATGGCGGTTCCTCCTCTCCGATGTATCGGCCCGATACATCGCAACGCTAGGGCGTAGTCGGCCGTACTGCAACAACGCCTGGTGACGATCCTGGTGACCACTTGTCACGGACACTGCGGCTGTCGCCTGGCGACGCACGACCGCGTACCCTTCAGGCCATGCGTACGCAGCGCCAGGTCGTGGACTTCTCGCTTCGGCGGCGCGCGTTGCTGCGCGAGGTCTACTCGGGCCGGGTCGGCGCGTACGAGGTCTGCGACGCCTCGCCGTACCTGAAGAGCGCGGCGAAGTTCCATGGCGAGCCCACCGAGGTACGCTGCCCGGTCTGCCGGCGCGAGAACCTCACCCACGTCCACTACATCTACGGCGACGAGCTCAAGCAGTCGGCCGGCCAGGCCCGCACCAAGGCGGAGCTGCCGGTGCTGGCGCTGACCTTCCGGGAGTTCCAGGTGTACGTCGTGGAGGTGTGCCGCAGCTGCGGCTGGAACCACCTTGTCGAGCAGTACGTGCTCGGGCGGGACGGGATCGCTGGTGGCCCGGCCGAGGCGGCGGCGACCGGTGGGAGGCGCGCACGGTGAAGCGGCGTCCGGGGCGGCGGATCCCGGGGCGGGCAGTAGGTCAGCAAAGTCGGCTTATTTCACTAGATGCGGTGTGGGACGTCTCACGGCAACCCGGCGGCGGGCTGACCGCCGCCATGGCTACCGGCAGGGTGTGAAGAATGAACTCGTACGGAGACCCGGGTTCCGCGCGCGGTCGGGCCCAGGTGCCCGGCCCGGGCGGCGGGTACGACTACGACCAGGCTGAGGGCGCCGGCGGGCGCGACCCGTACGCCCCGTCCAGCGCCCGGGCGTCGGCCGGCCCGCCGCCTGGTGGCGGGGCGCCGTTCGGGGTGGCTGCGGTAAGGCCCGTTGTCGGCAGCGCCCCGGTCGGCAGTGCTCCGGTCGGGCGGGCCACGGTCGGCCGGGCGAACGTGCCGGGCGGTGGCCCCCAGTACGACGACGAGCCGGGCGGCGACCGCAGCGTCGGGCGTGCCACCGTGCCGGGGAGGCTGCGTCCGGGCAGCCCGGCCGGGCCCCGCGGCTACCACGGGCCACCCGGCACGCCGGGTGGCGGGCAGAACGGCCGGACCGGACCGGACCGGGCCGGCGACGGCTCCGGCGGGCTGGCCGGGGCGGCGGCCCGCCTCAAGGGCCGGATCTCCAACCGCCGGCTGAACTGGATGATCGCGGCGTTCGCCGTCGTCATCATGGTCGCCGGCGGCGTCGTGGTCGGCGGGACCTACTACTACGACAACGTCCCCCGGCCGGAGAAGCTCGACCTGCCGGAGACCTCAACGATCTTCTTCAAGGACAACACTCAGCTGGCGAAGATCGGTGAGGCCAACCGGTCGCTCGTGCCGATCGAGCGCATCCCGGACCACGTGAAGAAGGCCGTCGTCGCCGCCGAGGACAAGCACTTCTACGAGCACGGCGGCATCGACGTACAGGGCATCGTCCGGGCCGCCTGGAACAACGTGACCGGCGGCAGCAAGCAGGGCGCCTCCACCATCACCCAGCAGTACGCGCGGCACGCGGCCGAGCTGACCGGCATCACGTACGCCCGGAAGGTGCGCGAGGCGGTCATGGCCAAGAAGCTGGAGCAGGAGTACGAGAAGGAGGAGATTCTCGGCTTCTACCTCAACACGATCTACTTCGGCCGGGGCGCCTACGGGATCGAGGCGGCGGCACAGGCGTTCTTCGGCAAGTCCGTGCTGGAGCCGCCGGCCTCCCCGCGGGCGGTGACCGTCGCCGAGGCCGCGGTGCTCGCCGCGGTGATCCGCCAGCCGGTGCCCGACACCAACAGCGGCCACCAGGGCTTCGACCCGCACTTCAACCTCCCCGAGGCGAAGGGCCGCTGGGACTACGTGCTCACCAACATGGTGGAGATGGGCTGGCTGGATCCTGGCAAGCGGGCCGCCGCGCAGTACCCGAAGGTGGCGAAGTTCGACGACAAGTCGTGCGTGAGCACGAACGAGTGCGGCGTGAACACGCCCGTGGGCAACGTCGTCAACTACGTCAAGGAAGAGCTCAAGGCGATGGGCATCACCAACTGGAAGGAGGGTGGCTACCGGATCACGACCTCGATCGACCGCCGCGCCCAGGCCGCTGCGGAGGCCGCGGCCCGCCGGGCGGTGAAGGGGTCGGAGCTGGACGGCCAGCCGCCGAACCTGATGGCCGCCCTGGTCGCCATCGACCCAGCCACCGGCCGGGTGCTCGCCTACTACGGCGGCGACAGCGGCGTCGGCATCGACTACGCCGGCACCAACTGGGTCGGCGGCAAGCTGGTGGGCGGGCACTCGCCCGGCTCGTCGTTCAAGATCTACACGCTCGCCGCGGCGCTGCGCGAGAACTACTCGATCAGCTCGTACTGGGACGTCGCCAAGGTGGAGGACGGGCCGTTCAAGATCTCCAACGCCGGCCGCACCGCCAGCTGTGACGGGAAACCGGCCTGCACGCTGGAGGACTCCACGATCCAGTCGTACAACGTGCCGTTCTACTGGATCACCAAGGCGATCGGCCCGGACAAGGTGGTCGCCGCGGCCCGGGACGCCGGGGTCCGGATGATGTGGACCGACAGCAACGAGCTGGTCGAGCTGTCCAAGGTCAAGGATGCCCGCCAGGTGGCGCCGGCGAAGTTCAGCACCCAGGTCGGGTACGGGCAGTACGCGGTCACCGTGCTCGACCACGCCAACGGCGTGGCCACGCTGGCCAACCGCGGCGTCTACAACCGGGCCCACTTCGTGACGAAGGTGGAGCGCAAGGACGCGGAGACCGGCAAGTGGGTGCCGGCCGGCAGCGAGAAGGTACGGGGGCAGCGCGTCTTCGACACGAACAAGGTCGACGACGAGGTCTCCGTCCTGGCGCGCATCTCCACCGGCGGCGCGAAAGGGCTGAGCGGCGGGCGGCCCGCCGCCGCCAAGACCGGCACCTGGGAGCTGAACTCCAAGAGCTCGGACAACGGCGACGCGTGGACGGTCGGCTTCACCCCGCAGATCGCCACCGCGGTCTGGGTGGGCAACGTCAACAAGCGGCAGGCGCTGAAGTACTACCCGGAGGGCAGCCGGACCTTGGCGAAGGTGCAGGGGTCCAACCTGCCGGGCCTCATCTGGCGGCGCTTCATGAACGAGGCGCACAAGAGCCTGCCGGTCAAGGACTTCGCCGACCGCAAGAACACCGGAGACCCGGATATCAGCGTGGGCGTGCCGGGGGCGGCCCCCTCGCCGGACAAGAAGCAGGACCAGTGCCTGATCCCGTTGATCCTGTGCCCGAGCCCCGGTGGCGGAGGGCACGGCGGTGACCCGGGTGGCGGCGGCGACCCGTTGCCCTCGGACCGACCAACCAAGCCGGCTTGACCGGCGCTCCATAACTGAAACGGCTTGACCGGCGGTCCGTCGGCGACGGCCCTACCTGACAGGATGGCGGGCTATGAACGCCCCTCGCGCCTGGGCCGGCGGCGCCGGAAGCAGTGACGAACCGGCCCGGTCGGACCCGTTCGTGAGCGGGCTCTCGGAGGTCATCGGGGGCCCGCTCGGCGCGCACGCGGTCCGCCGCGGGTGGGGTGGGCGTGGCTTCTGGACCGCCGCCCGCGTCGTCCTGGCCCTGGCGTGCCTGACCCTGACCCTGCACTACGTGCAGAAGTCACCGTGCCGGGACGGCGCGTGGACCGACCTCAAGCAGTACCGGCAGTTCTGCTACACCGACGTGCTCGCGCTCTACTACGCCGAAGGGCTCAACGAGGGCAAGGTCCCCTACCGCGACCATCCGGTCGAGTACCCGGTGCTGACCGGCGCGTTCATGGGAGCGCTCGGGCTGCCCGTGCACGCGCTGGGCCAGGCCGGCCGGATCGGCAACGAGGGGCAGGCTTTCTACGACGCCAACGCCCTGGTCCTGGGCGCCCTCGGGGTCGCCACCGCGGCCCTGCTGCTGGCACTGCGGCGGCGAAGACCGTGGGACGTGGCCATGTTCGCCGCCTCCCCCGTCCTTCTCCTGACCGCGACGGTCAACTGGGACCTGCTCGCCGTCGCGCTCGCCGTGGCCGGGCTGTACGCGTGGGCGCGCCGGTGGCCGTTGGCCGCCGGCGTACTGCTGGGGCTCGGCGGGGCGGCGAAGCTGTGGCCGCTGTTCCTGCTCGGCCCGGTGCTGCTGCTCGCAGTGCGGGGCCGCCGCACGCCGGAGGCGGTGGCCGCCGCCGGGGCCGCCGCGGTCACCTGGGTGCTCGTCAACGCGCCGGTGTACTGGCTGTGGCCCCGGTCCTGGGGCCGGTTCTCCGAGCTCAACTGGGAGCGCCCGATCGACTGGGGCACGCTGTGGTACATCGGCGACCACTTCCCGCGCGGCGGCGGGCGGTCCGGCTTCGCCCTGTTCCACACCCTGGCCGGCCAGGTCGCGACGCTCAACCTGCTCACCTACGCCCTCATGGCCCTGGCCTTCACCGGCATCGCCGCACTGGCCCTCCTCGCCCCGCGCCGGCCCCGGCTGGCGCAGCTCGCGTTCCTGACCGTGGCCGCCTTCCTGGTCCTCAACAAGGTGTGGTCCCAGCAGTTCGTGCTCTGGCTGCTGCCGCTGGCCGTGCTGGCCCGGCCCCGGTGGGGCGCGTTCCTCGCCTGGCAGGCGGCTGAGGTCGGCTACTTCCTGGCCTTCTACGGTGAGCTGATGGGCGCCTCCGGCCGGCAGGTCATCCCGGAGGGAGTCTTCGTGCTCGCGGCCGGGCTGCGCCTGGTCACCGTGGTCGTCCTCAGTGGGCTGGTGGTCCGCGAGATCCTGCGGCCGGACCTCGACCCGGTGCGGCAGACGTACGGCGACGACCCGGACGGCGGGGTGCTGGACAGCGCGCCCGACGCGCCGTGGGTGACCCGGCTGGGCCGCCCACGGCCGGCCGGTCCGCCGGTCACGGGTCCAGCCGGAACACCACCGCACCGGCAACCTCTTCCCGGGTGATGCCGAGGCCGTCGACGGGGATCGCGGCCGCGTGCTGCCACGGGGTGCCGGCCGCCCGCTCGGGCAGCAGGACCACCGTACGCACGCCCAGGTCGCGCAGGCGCGCGACGCTCTCGGCGTCGGGGAAGGTGTGGCTCAGCCGCCGCGCCTCGGCCTGGCGGGCGGGCGTGAAGCTGCTGCCACCGTTGACCATCGGCACGAACCGGTCGGTCGACCACAGCATCACGGTCATGTCGAAGTAGCCGTCGCTGGGCAGCACGAGCATCGGCCCGGTGACCGAGCGCAGCGCGGCCGGCGCCGGTGCCACCTGCTCGTGCGGCGTCTGGTTGGTCCCCTCCACGAGCACGAGCACCAGCGGCACCAGGCTGGCCAGGCGAAGCAGGGGCCCGGGGCCGGACGGGACCCGGCCGGCGGTCAGCTCCCGCGCCCGCTCCAGGAAAGCGCACACCGCTCCGGCGGCCAGGACGCCCAGCAGCAGCGTCGTCCACATCACCAGGCGCCCGGGCGTACGCAGGGCGTCCCAGCCGTAGACGTGGTCGTGCAGGGTGAGGTAGCCCGGCCGGCCGTCGCCGCCCAGCATGGTGCCCATGCCGAGCGCGATGGTGATGAGCACGCCGGCGGCGAGCAGCAGCCGTACGTGGATGCGCCAGACCGAGAACACCAGGCCGGCCGCTGCGATGCCGTAGAGCGCGAAGCCCGGCAGCAGGGTCATCTCCGGGTGCCAGGGGAGCAGGGCCCGGGCCGGCTCGTGCAGGTCACCCCAGACGAGCGAGTCGGGCGGGGCGACGAAGAAGCCGCGCAGCGGCGACGAGAACAGTGCCACGTCGCCGGCGTCGCGCTGCGCGTACGGGTGCAGCTCGAGAACCTTCAGGTAGGGCTGCGCCACCAGCAGGCACGTGGCGGCGAAGATGCCCCCGCCGGCCACGTCCGCGGCGAGCACCCGCCAACCCACGACAGGCCGGCCGCGCACCAGCCACCCCACCGCGGCCACCACGGCGGCCAGCGCCAGCACGTAGGCGAAAGGCACGCTGATGCCGATGCCCACGGTCACCTGCCACGCGGCCACCAGCCAGCCGGCGACGACCCAGCCCGCCCGGCGCCGCGCCGGGCGGTAGCCTTCCCGCAGCGACCAGCCATGCCCGCGGGCGAGCATCGCCAGCGAGAGCACGATCCCGCCGGTCGAGATCACGTGCAGGTGCCCGGTCTGGGCCAGCCGCCACGGCGCGTACACGAACGCGACCGCGGCCAGCGTCGCACCGGTCCGGCCGGCGCCGAGCTGGCGAACCAGCGCGTACGCCCCGATGAACGCCAGCGCGTGGGAGAGCACGAAAATGATGTTGTACCGGAGGGTCGCGTCCTCGGGGCCGGTGCCGATCATGCCGAACGGGGCGTAGCCGATCAGCGACTCGGTAAAGGCGAAGCTGTACGGCTCAGGGAAGAACGCGTTGCTGTGCCACAGCTGGCTGGGATCGGTCCGCAGCGCATGGCCCGACCAGGCCAGCATCCACGTGACGAGGGTCGGGTCCCCCAGGTCCCGGGGGAGGGTGTGCCGCGGGTCGGCCAGCGTCGGCCAGGTCATCACCACCGCGAGCACGAGCCCGCCCAGGCAGGCGAGGGTCCACTCGTGGACGGTGAACCGCCCGACCCGCGTGGCGAGCCGGCGGGCACGGCCGGGGACGGGCTCGGGAGCCGGGGCGAACCTGGACCACCGGTCCTCACTGTTGCGGCTCTCCCCCTGCTCCGGCCCGTCGGCGGGGGTCGGCTCCCCGGCGTCGCCCGCAGGCCTCCCGGCCTCCACGGTCCCGGCCTCCACCTGCCCGGTCTCCACGGGGGTGGCCTGGGTGGGTTCGGCCTGGTCGGATCTGGTCTGACCGGGCTCAGCGGGGGCTGCGACCGCTGGCTCGGCCGGGCCTGGGACTGCCGGGTCTGCCTCGTCGCGCTCCCGTTGCCGCGTACTCATCGACGCATTCTCTACTCGCCGCGAGCTCGCTGTCCGACCCGCCTACCCCGCGAGCCGCCCGCGCAGGTATGCGATGTCGGCGCCCTGGCCAGCCGCCCCGCCCGGCGTCTCGACCAGGACCGGCGCGCCCGCGGCGGACGCGACCGCGAGCAGCAGCTCGGGGTCGATCTCGCCCTGCCCGATGTTCGCGTGCCGGTCCCGGCCGGAGTCGAACGGGTCCCGGGAGTCGTTGAGGTGGACCAGGTCGATGCGGCCGGTGATCGCCTTCACCCGGTCCACGACGCCGAGCAGCTTCTCGCCGCCCGCGTGGGCGTGGCAGGTGTCCAGGCAGAAGCCGACGCCGTACTCCCCAACCGCGTCCCAGAGGCCGGCCAGCGCGTCGAACCTGCGGGCGCACGCATTGTCGCCGCCGGCCGTGTTCTCGATGAGGACGGGGCAGCCGAGCCCGCCGGACTCTGCCGCGTACGAGAAGGCCTTGCGCCAGTTCGCGAAGCCGGCGGCGAGGTCGTCGCCCTTGTTGACGTGTCCACCGTGGACGATGAGCCCGGCGGCCCCGACCGCCGCGGCCGCCTCAGCGTGGCTGACCAGCAGCTTGCGGCTTGGGATGCGGATGCGGTTGTTGAGCGTGGCGACGTTGATGACATAGGGCGCGTGCACGTAGACGGTCACCTCGGCGGCCCGCAGCGCCGCGGCGTCCGGCCGCGGCTCCGGCGGCTTCCACCCCTGCGGGTCGGTGAGGAAGAACTGCACCGCGTCCGCGCCCCGCGCCGCGGCCTCAGCGAGCGGGTCGTCCGAGTCGACGTGCGCTCCGATACGCATGCGGCGAAGCCTACTGTGGGTGCCCGACACTTCTGGCCATCACCCGGAGGGAGGACGCGTCGTTGGGCTGGATGACCGGGTCAGGGGGGATGACCGATGGGCTCTGGCTGCCGCGCCATCGCCGTGGCGCTCGTCTCAGTGCTCGCCGCCGGGCCGCTGCCCGGCCCGTGGGCCAACCCAGCCGCAGCGTACGCAGAGCCGCTGGGCACTGCCCGGGTCACCTTCTCCGGCGAGGTCGGGCTGCTGTCCTGCACGTCAGCGCCGGACCGGAGCGAGGTGCGGGTGTCCGCCGGGTCGCCGGTTGAGCTCGTCAACGCGCTCGGGGAGCCGGCCCGGTTGACCCTGGACGGCCAGCCCGGCCCGGCCGTCGCCGCCGGTGAGGCGGTGGTGCTGAAGTTCCACCAGGGACCGGTCGCGGTGCGCCTGGAGCCGGACTGTGCCGGGTTGCTGCACCGGTCGTTCGAGGCGGTGACGGTCGAGGTCGCGCCCAAGCCGCCGGCCACCTCGCCGGCACGGACCGCCGCTCCACCGGGTCCGGCGCCGGGCGCCGGCGCCACGGGGTCGGCAGGCGATCCGGGCGCGCCGGGGCGGCAGGCCCCCGGAGCGCCGGCCCGCACCGGCAGCGCGGTGTCCGCCCCCGCCCGGTCGCCCGCCCGGGCCCCGGACACCGGCGACCCCGCCGCACAGTGGTCGCGCGACATCACCGGGATCGACCCAGCACCCTCCCGCGGGAACGGCCTGCTGGCTCTGGTGGCGATCTTCTGCGTTGCCGGCGTGCTGGTCGCCGCGGTCCGGACCATCCTGACCCAGGGCCGGCGATAGCCGCACCCTGGCTCAGGACCGCGGCAGCCGCACCCTGGCTCAGGAGCGGCGGTACGCCCGGCGGCGGCTGCGCGGCCAGCAACAGGGTGAGCGGTAACGGGCGGGCAACGGCTCCCGTTGCGGCTGCTCCGGCGGCGGCCGGGTATCCTTTCCAGGTCCCGGGCGCGTGGTCACCCGACCCCGCCTGCCCAGGACGGACGCACGACCTCCTGCCACGGATGGACCGTGGCCGCCTAGCCCAGGGGAGGTGAGCACGTCTTGCGTCATTACGAGGTCATGGTGATCCTCGACCCGAGCCTTGAGGAGCGCACCGTCGCACCGTCGCTCGACACGTACCTCAACGTGATTCGTACCGCTGGTGGTTCGGTCGAGAAGCTCGACGTCTGGGGCCGTCGGCGCCTGTCGTACGAGATCAACAAGAAGACCGAGGGGATCTACGCGGTCATCGACCTCCAGGCGACGCCGGAGGCAGTGGCCGAGCTGGACCGGCAGCTGCGGCTCAACGAGGCCATCCTGCGCACCAAGGTGCTCCGGCCAGAGGTCCACTAGCGCCGACCACGAGCCCGATCCGTGCCGCGTTCGGTTCGTCGTACCCATGTGGGAGCCTGACGGCGAAACCGAGCGTGCCCTGAGGAGTGACACATGGCTGGAGACACCACCATTACGGTCATCGGCAACCTGACCGGTGACCCTGAGCTGCGCTTTACCCCGTCCGGTGCGGCGGTGGCCAAGTTCTGCGTCGCGTCGACGCCGCGGTTCCTGGACCGGGCGTCCGGCGAGTGGAAGGACGGCGAGCCGCTCTTCCTCAACTGCAACGTGTGGCGGCAGGCGGCGGAGAACGTCGCCGAGTCGCTGCAGCGGGGTGCCCGCGTCATCGTCTCGGGCCGGCTGCGGCAGCGGTCGTACGAGACGAAGGAGGGTGAGAAGCGCACGGTCTTCGAGCTGGAGGTCGACGAGGTCGGCCCCTCGCTGCGGTACGCCACGGCGAAGGTGCAGAAGATGTCGCGCAGCTCGGGTGGCGGCTTCGGCGCAGGCGGCGGGGGCAGCCAAGGCGGCGCCCCGGCCGACGACCCTTGGGCATCAGCGGCACCCGCCCCTGCGGCGCGCGGCGCGGGCTCATCCTTTGACGACGAGCCACCATTCTAGGAAGTGTCTTGGGAGTACGAGCAATGGCAAAGGCTGCGGCACTGCGCAAGCCGAAGAAGAAGGTGAACCCGCTCGACAAGGAGGGGATCACCTACATCGACTACAAGGACACCGCGCTGCTGCGCAAGTTCATCTCCGACCGAGGCAAGATCCGTGCCCGGCGGGTGACCGGCGTGACCTCCCAGCAGCAGCGGCAGATCGCCCGTGCGGTGAAGAACGCGCGGGAGATGGCCCTCCTGCCGTACACGACCACGGCACGCTGAGGGGAGGGGCTGTGAAGATCATCCTTACCCAGGAGGTGTCCGGCCTCGGCGCCCCCGGTGACGTGCTCGAGGTCAAGGACGGCTACGGCCGCAACTACCTGCTTCCGCAGGGCTTTGCGATGCGGTGGTCGAAGGGCGCGGAGAAGCAGGTGACGCTGATCAAGCGGGCGCGCTCGGCCCGTGAGATCCGTGACCTGGGGCAGGCCAACGAGGTCAAGGCGCGGTTGGAAGGGCTGCGGGTGCAGCTGTCCGCCCGTGCCGGCCAGGGCGGCCGGCTCTTCGGCTCGGTGACGCCCGCCGAGGTCGTCGACGCGGTCGTCGCGGCTGGCGGCCCGGAGCTGGACCGGCGCCGGGTGGAGCTGCCCGGCCACATCAAGTCGACCGGCACCTACCAGGTGCGGGTCAAGCTGCATCCGGAGGTCAGCGCGAGCATCGCGCTGAGCGTGCTTCCGGCCAAGTAGTCCACAGTGGCCTGGCCGGCCGGCCCCGACAAGGGCTGGCCGGCCAGGCTGTCGTCTGTCCTCCCCCGGAGGGCGGCGGCGGGCGCCACCTGTCCGGGTCAGCAGCACAGCCGGTCAGTAGAACAGTGAGAAAACGACCGTGGTCACTCCGGCGCCTACCACGGCAGCCGCGAAGCCGATGGTCACCGCACGCCACGCGGAGGTCATCCACCGCAGGGCTAGAGCGAGCGCCAAGCTCAGCGCGAGCGCCGTGCCAAGCTGCGGTGCGTTGTCCACCAGAGTGGCCAGGGCTTCGGCGCGCGGCGCCAGGCAGGGCTCGCCGGACGCCTCAACGCAGCTGACGTCCCGGGTGCTGCCGAGAGTCAGCGCCCACAGCAGGTAGAACACGACCGGCGCGAGGTACCACGCGGCGGTCATCATGAGCACCGCGACGTACCCCCGCCCGTCCGGCTCGTCCTCTGCCTCCATGCGCGGGGGCACGGGAACACGCCTGGCCCGGTCGCGGCCGGGTCGATGCTGTTCGGCCCGGTCGCGGCCAAGCCGGGGCTGTTCGGGCCGGTCGTGGCCGGGCTGGGGCTGTTCGGGCTGGTCATGACCGGGTCGGAGCGGCCCAGTCGACCAGCCGGTCCGCGGCGGGCCGGCGCCGCGGACCGCCCCGGCAGGGGGCCACGGCGTGTTCTCGTACCACTCGCCGCCATCGAGAACCTGCCCGGCGTACCAGGGGTTCCTAGGGTCTGCCGGCGCGTCGGGTGTCTCTGCCGGGTTGAACCGGCCCCCTCCCGTGGGCGCGTCCAGCCAGCCCGCCTCATCCCTTGGGTCGTGATCCCTTGGGTCGTGTCGCGGGCCGCCCGGCTGCTGCCGGGACACCCACGGTTGGCCGTACCCCGGCTCTGCGGGCGCATGCCCGAAGCCACCGGGGCCGGCGGGCCGGAGCCAGTCACCGCCATGGAACTCGTCGGCGGGGTCGTCCCTCGCCGGGTCGACAGCGGACCTGGTGCCCGCGGGTGCCCAGCTGCGCCGGCCGCGCCTGCTGGAACCCGAGTCCGGGTACTCCACGGGCGGAGCGTGATCCCATAACGTTCGGGACACAATCCCCCGAACGGGGAGTCGGCGCCGACGTTGGGCCGGTGATCCGCCGGCCCGGGACCCGTTCGTGGAAAGTTTCTCCTGTCCACACCATGGGGATCTACTTCTGGCAGGTCAGCGGGGCTGCCAGGCGGTGTCCCCAGGAGTTTTACACAGGCTGTGCACAGCGCTGCACACATGCGTGCGCCAGGTGTCCACAGCTTGTCCCACGCTCTGTCCACCGACCGGTTTGCCCGCGGAGCCGGCGCCTTCCTAGGGTCTCGGGCGGGTTCCATCTGTATTCGGTACGAGACGCCGGCGCGTCGACGAAGAGGTTCGTACCTGTGTACTAAGATGGTCTCCGGGGGGACGGGTCGGGGGCGGAGGGCGGCGTGTCGGTCACCGATGATGTGCGGCCAGTCGGAGCGGACGCGCCCGCCGCCTCCAGGGGGTACGCGGCGCCGTCCCATGCCTCCACTCTGGACGGTCAGTTCGACCGCACGCCGCCGCAGGACATCGCCGCGGAGCAGTGCGTGCTCGGCGGCATGCTGCTGTCCAAGGACGCCATCGCCGACGTGGTCGAGATCCTCCGCTCGGCGGACTTCTACCGGCCGGCGCACGCCACCGTGTTCGACGCGGTCCTGGACCTGTACGGGCGAGGCGAGCCGGCGGACCCGATCACGGTCGCGGCGGCCCTGGCCGACTCCGGCGACCTGGGCCGGGTCGGCGGCGCCCCCTACCTGCACACGCTGATCGCCTCGGTGCCGACCGCGGCGAACGCGGCCTACTACGCCCGGATCGTCAGCGAGCGAGCGGTGCTGCGGCGCCTGGTCGAGGCCGGCACGCGCATCGTCCAGCTCGGCTACGGCGCAGCCGCAGGCGCCGGCCGGGACGTGGACGACATCGTCGACCTAGCCCAGCAGGCCGTGTACGACGTCACCGAGCGGCGGATCAGCGAGGACTTCGCGATCCTCTCCGAGCTGCTGCAGCCGACCCTCGACGAGATCGAGGCGGTCGGCGCGCAGGGCGGCGTGATGACCGGCGTCCCGACCGGCTTCACCGACCTCGACCGGCTGCTCAACGGGCTGCACCCGGGGCAGCTCATCGTGGTGGCCGGGCGGCCCGGTCTCGGCAAGGCGCTCGCCCTGGACACCCCGCTGCCCACGCCTGACGGCTGGACCACCATGGGCGCGGTGGCGGTCGGCGGCCAGCTGATCGGCGCCGACGGGCGACCGACCACCATCGTGGCCACGAGCGAGGTGATGCTCGGGCGGCAGTGCTTCGAGGTCGAGCTCGACGACGGCGGTGTGGTCGTTGCGGACGCCGAGCACCTGTGGCGGACAACGACCCGCGCAGGTCGCCAGCCTCGCGGCGAGCCTACGACCGCCACCACGGCTGAGATCGCAGCCACGCTGCGGTGCCCGGCAGACGGAGCCCTGAACCATGCCGTGGCGAATGCCGCCGCGTTCCGGCTGCCCGGGCGAGACCTGCTGGTCCCTCCGTACCGGCTCGGCGCGTGGCTCGGTGACGGGCACTGTGCCGCGGCGCGAGCCACCCCCGCCGACCCCGAGATGGCCATGCGCGTCGAGGCGGATGGCATCGGCGCTGCCGCCACCAGCCGGCTGCGCCTGCTCGGCGTGCTCGACAACGCGCACATCCCAGTCGAGTACCTTCGCTCGTCCGAGTCCCAACGGCGGGAGCTACTCGCCGGGCTGATGGATGCGAACGGCAGCGTCGGTCCGACCGGCGCCCTGCACTACCACTCCCCATCCAGCCGGCTCGCTGACGACGTACGCGAGCTGGTGACGAGTCTCGGGTACCGCTGCTCGGTGAGCGCCGAGCCGGAGCAGGGCCGGTCGGCTACCGCCCCCCTGGTGTATACGCTCGCGTTCTCCACCGAGGACCAGGTGTTCGCCCTTCCGCGCAAGCAGCTGGTGCACAAGCGACGGCACCGGCCCGCTCGGCGTGGGGCGGCACCCGAACGGTTCATCGTCGATGTGCGACCGGTGCCCAGCGTCCCGGTCCGCTGCGTCCAGGTCGACAACGTCGATCATCTATATCTTGCCGGCCGGTCGATGGTGCCCACCCACAACAGCACCGCGTCGATGGACTTCGCCCGCACCGCCGCGGTGAAGTTCAACCTGCCCAGCGCGATCTTCTCGCTGGAGATGAGCAAGGTCGAGATCGTGATGCGGCTGCTGGCGGCGGAGGCGCGGGTCCCGCTGCACGTGCTGCGCTCCGGGCAGCTCTCCGACGACGACTGGACCAAGCTCGCCCGGCGGATGGGCGAGATCTCCGAGGCTCCGCTGTTCGTCGACGACACGCCGAACATGAACCTGATGGAGATCCGGGCCAAGGCGCGCCGCCTCAAGCAGCGGCACGAGCTCAAGCTGGTCGTCGTCGACTACCTGCAGCTGATGACCTCCCCGAAGCGGGTGGAGAGCCGCCAGCAGGAGGTCGCCGAGCTCTCCCGCGGCCTCAAGCTGCTCGCCAAGGAGATCGAGTGCCCGGTCGTCGCGGTCTCCCAGCTCAACCGCGGCCCCGAGCAGCGTACGGACAAGCGCCCCCAGCTCTCCGACCTGCGCGAGTCGGGGTGCCTGACCGGCGCCACCCGGCTGCTGCGGGCGGACACCAACGCCGAGGTCACACTCCTCGAGCTGGTCGCCTCGGGCGCCACCGGCGTCCCGGTCTGGGCCCTCGACGACCGCCTCAGGTACGTGCCGTGCACGCTGACCCACGCGTTCCCCAGCGGATACCGGGAGGTTCTGCGGGTGCGGCTGGCCTCTGGCAAGGAGGTCGAGGCGACCGGCAACCATCCGTTCCTCACCGTCGACGGCTGGCGCCCGCTGACCGACCTGGCGGTCGGGTCACGGGTCGGGGTGGCCCGGCATGTGCCGTCACCGCTGCGGCCAGCGACCTCCTGGACGGACGCCGAGGTGCTCCAGCTGGCGCGGTCGTGGCGAGGATCGGGGCCGCGCGAGCCCGCCCACGTAGCAGAGGCGCTCCTGCCACCGGAGGCGGCTGCCCTCCCCGACCGGCAGCTCGCCCTCTTCCTGGGACGGGTGCTGGCCGCCGACGGCCCGGCAGCGCCCACCCGGCAGGGAGACAGCAGGCTCTCCTACCGCTCCACGAGCCGGCGGCTGGTCGACGGGGTCTCCCTGATGCTCCTGCGCTTCGGCGTGAGCACACGGCTGCACACTGCCCGCTCCCCGGCCGGCCGGCTCGAGTACACGCTGGACATCCCCGACCGCGACGATCGGCGGCGCCTCATCCGCAGGATCAGCGGGTGCGGGACCGCCCGCCCAGGTGAGCCCTTGCCGCCGGGGTGGGGCAAGCCTGACGCGAAGCCTTACGCCGCCACCGTGCTGCGACAGGTGCGGCACCAGGTCCGGGAGATCCTGGTCGAAGGAGGGTCGTCCCGGCGGGAGCTGGTCGAGGTGACCGGAGCCCGGCTCTCCGGCGCCCTCCTACCCGGCCGGCTGCCCAGCGGCCTGCCGGACGGGCCGGCGGGTGCCAAGCCACCGCTGGCCCGGATCGCCGATGTCCTCAGCAGCGCAGACCTGGAGCTGCATGCCGCAAACGACGTGTTGTGGGACGAGATTGTGCAGGTGGAGCCGTGCGGCCGGCAGGACGTCTACGACGCCACCGTCCTGGGCGCGCACAACTTCGTCGCCAACGGGATCGCGGTGCATAACTCGATCGAACAGGACGCGGATGTCGTCATCCTGCTCCACCGGGACGACTACTACGACAAGGAGTCCCCGCGGGCCGGGGAGGCGGACTTTATAGTTGCCAAACACCGTAACGGTCCCACCGACACGGTTACCGTCGCCGCGCAGCTGCACCTTTCCCGGTTCGTCGACATGGCGATCGTCTAGCGGTCTCCTGCCGCGGCGGGGCCAACGGGCGGCGGGACCAGCGAGCCGTCGGGCCCACGCCAGTGGTAGAACGCGACGGCTTGGAGCCCTTCTGCGACCGGCGGGCAGGTGCCGCGCGCTGGCCAGGCCGGGGTGGGTGCCGCCGGTGAACGCGGCCATGACGGCGCCGTTGACTGCGGCAGATGCCGTACCTCGTGATCTTGAAGCCGTGGAGGAAAGCCCCTGTCAAGGCTCCGCTCGTTGGTGTCGAGGCCGGCCACCGTAGTGGTCAGGTCGCTGTGTGTGGAGGTAACGCAGGTTTATCGGTAATGGTGCGGTGGCGCGGCGCGGATGTGACACGACCTAGGCTTTGGACTATCTCAATTTCATGGAAACTGGGCTTATTCTGGCCTGGGTTAGACCCAATTTCAATGAAATTGAGTTGACCTTGGAGCTTTGTGGCGGCAGTGGAGACGGCGCGCGCCGCCTAGCCCGAAGCTACGAGAGGCCGGTGCCTGACCGTCCACAGTGAGCAGGAGAAACGACTCGTCGCATTGGGTAGCCGTTCTGGCTACGACAAACTGGCCGCTTGGCGGTATCACCGCAGGTCAAGCCGCAAATCTGAGATCAACAACGAAGTAACTTCGGCCTAGCAGGTCGTGCAAGCTGATCGCCTCCCAGGACAGCCCTGTCGTTTCGCGGGCCTGTCGTTTCGAAGCCCTGCCGTTCCGAACGCTCGTCGTTGCCGAAGGCTCGTCATTCCATGGGAGCCCTGTTTCCGTAGTGGGTGATACCTGCCCCGCGGCAGAGCCGTTGACGGCGCCGGTGCCGGCACTGGCCAGAAGAAAGCGCGGCTCGATCCCTCGACCCGCCGTGACAGCTCAGTCGGTGGACGGGTTCGCTGGGCGTGGCCAGGGCCTCGGCTCGGCGGGGGCTGCGCGCGATGTGGCGTCGGGTCCATAGGCAGGTGCTGAGGCGGCTGGCGAGGCAGCGGGAGGTGCGGTCACGGTGCGGGCCGGTGAGGTGCGGGCCGGGGACTGGCTCGCCTCCGGTTGCCGGCCGCTGAAGGAGAGGAACGCCGCGAAGGCCGCGGTGAGGATGCCGATGCCGAGCTGTGTGGACGGCTTTCCACCGGCCGCGGCCGTGGTCAGGCTCGCTGCCGCGCCCGTCAGCACGCTCAGCGCCAAGCCGGTGAGCACCGGGGGCTGGGCGCCGGGGCTCGTCGCGAGCAGCTCCCGGGCGGGGGGCCCGGCCGCGTGGCCACGGCGGTTCAGCAGTAGCGTGCCCGCACCGGCGACCACGCTGGCGAGCCCGGCGACGGTCAGCAGGATCCAGAGACCTGGGATGGAACCGCCGGTAACCAGCAGGCCGGCGACGACGAGCAGCGGGATCGCCAGCCCACCGGCCGCCGGCACGGCCAGCGCCGCCCAGCGGGCCGAGGCGAGCAGGCGTACGTCACCGGCGACGCGTACCGCGGCCCGGTTGTTGCGGTCGAGCGCCACCGTCCGGCCGGCCGCCGTGCGTGCGGCGGACCAGCCGCCAGGCAGGCGCAGGAGCGCCATGGCGAGCAGGGCGTGCGCCTCCGGGTCGGCCTCGTCCCGCCGGAGCGCCTCCCGGGCCGCCGCCTCGGCGCCCGGATAGGCTCCGGCGAAGTAGCGGGCCAGGCCGAGCAGCCGGTGTGCGGCCGGGTGCTCAGGGTCGCGTGTGATTGCCTCCTGGGCGGCCTGTTGGGCCTTTGCCAGCTCGTCGGCGCCGATGTGCGCGCCGGCCAGGCGACGCCAGCCCAGCGCGTCCCCCGGGTTGTCGTCGAGGTAGCCGCGCAGCAGGTCGATCGCCTCGGCGTACCGCTCCTCGATGCCGAGCTGCAGGGCTCGACGCAGGGGCTCGGGTTCGTCGGCCAGGGGCATGTGCACCGCTCCGGTTCTCGGGGATGGGTCAACGCTAGCGGTCCCCGTTGGTTTCGCCCCCGGCCGCGCGGCGTGAGAAGTCCCGCAGAGCCGCGCGGTGGCGAGGATGCGCCGCCTGAGGCAGGCCCCTCGCCACCGCTGCGGGCCGTTATGGGACCAGACCGTCCCGGTCCCGGCGGAGTGGACTAGTCAAACAGCTCGTGCAGGAAGCTGCGCTGCTTGCGGTGGTGGCGGTGCCCCCGGTAGCCGTACTGGCCGCCGTAGGCCGGTTGGCCGTAGGCCGGCGCGGGAGCCGGGTAGCCGTGCTGCGACGGCGGGGGCGGTGGTGGCACGTAGGTGCCGGGTGGCTGCGGGGCGTGCCCCGGGCTCGGCGCGGGAGCCGGTGCGCCGCCCGACTGCGGCGCGCCGGCCTGCGCCTTGTTCCAGTTGGTCTCCGCTTCGAAGAGCTTCTCCAGCTCACCCCGGTCCAGGAAGATTCCACGACACTCGGTGCACTGGTCAACAGTCACGCCACTGCGCTCATACTGGCGCATCTGGCCCTGGCATTTTGGACAGGTCATCTGCATCCCCTGACGGTACAAGCCGGCGTCACGCCGTGCCGGCGACCAGGCGTACCACCGTGTCGTCGTCGACCTGCCGGAAGTCGGTGTAGAAGCGGCTCACCGCGCCGAACCCGCTCGGCGCGACCGGGCAGACCACCTCGTCGGCCTCCGCGGCGAGCAGGGCCACCGCCTCGGTCGAGCCGACCGGCGCCGCGATGACCACCCGCTGCGCGCCGAGCCGCCGCGCCACGGCCACCGCCGCTCGGGCGGTGGCCCCGGTGGCCAGCCCGTCGTCCACGATGACCGCGACCTGGCCGGTCAGGTCCAACGGCCGTCGACCGCCCCGGTAGCGGCGCTCGCGGCGGTCCAGCTCGGCCGCTTCCCGGCGGACGACGGCGGCGATGTCGGTCCGGTCAAGGCGGTGGGCGACGTCGTCGTTGAGCACGTACACCCCGCCAGGGCCGAGGGCGCCGAACGCCACCTCCGGTGCCCAGGGCACCCCCAGCTTGCGTACGACCAGCACGTCCAGTGGCGCGCCCAGGCGGCGAGCGACCACCACGGCGACCGGGACGCCGCCGCGGACCAGCCCGAGCACGCGTACGTCCGGGCGGTCGGCGTAGGCCGCCAAGGCCGTCCCTAGCGCCTCGCCCGCCGCTGCCCGGTCACGGAACGTCGCCCTCACCCCTTCAGGTGTACGCCGTAGCCGCCGGTTTCGCCTCCGCTGCCGCTCCCGTTGTCCGGTACGGGTACCAGCCCAGCGCCGGGGCCCAGACCGCGAGCACCACCGGGTAGAGCAGGTAGCCGAACCGGGTGGACGGCAGTAGCAGCATCGCGGTGAGCAGCCCGTACGCGCAGACGAGCGACGCCGCTGCGGCCGTACGCGGCGGCCGGCGGGCGAGGCCGACGGCGATGGCCAGCCCGGCGGCGACCAGCAGGACGGTAGCGATGGCACGCCCGCCGGGGACGCCGGTGGCGATGAGATGCCCGGGTAGCGGTGACTGGGCCGGGCTGGTGACCAGGCCCTGGCCGAGGGGGAAGCGCAGCACGTTCTCGGCGGCGGCCCCGGCGTCGACGAGCAGGGCCGGGCCGAGCGCGGCGGCCGGCAGCGCCACCGCCCACCCGACGAACCGGCGGGCCGCGGCCGGACCCTGGGTCAGGGCGTATACGGCGAGCACCAGGGCAACCGGCCAGGCGAAGAGCTTGAGCGCGCCGGCTGCGCCGACCGCGACCCCGGCCCAGCCCAGCCGCCCCCGCGCGGCGAGGGCCAGGGCCAGCAGGCACAGCGCCAGTACCGGCAGGTCGTCCCCGCCCGTGGCGAGGGTGAGCGCGCACAGCGGCAGTACGGTCACCGCCTGACCGGCCCGCACCAGTGGCTCGGGTCGCCCGCCCGCGATGGCCAGGGCCGCCGCGACAGTCGCCAGTGTGGCCAGGGCGAACCAGAGCCGCGCGTCGGTCCACCAGTGCTCCCCGAAGGCGGCCCGGGGCAGGCCGAACAGGGCCATCCCCGGCTGGTACGGGAAGTAGCCGAGCAGCCGTTCCGGCTCGGGCAGCGCGGCGATGGCGGTCCGGTCGAGGTAGGGCGTGCCGGTCTCGGCCAACCGCCGCCCCGCCTGTTCGACGACGAGCACCTCCTCCTGCGCCCGGTCCGATCGTCCTCCGGCTCGCTGCGCCGCCTGCGCAACCAGCGGCAGGAGCGTGGTGGCCGCCCAGGCCAGAACGGTCAGCCCGGCCCGGACGCCGGTGACCGGCCGGTGCCGGGCCGGGCCGACCCCGGCGGTACCGGGCTGGGCCGGGCCGAGCCGGGCAGGGCGGAAGCGGCGTACGGCCAGATGCCCGAGCACCACGACGGTCGCCGCCGCGTACCCCCACACCGCGAGCGCCGCCCAGGCCCGGTGTGGGGCGAGCGTCGAGGTGAGGGCGGTGACCGCGGCGAACGCGGTGGACAGCGCGTACAGGGCCAGGTCGAGGGCGAGCCCGCCGGCCGCCAGGTCGGCCCGGCGCCAGCTGTCCCGGCCGGTCATGCGGGCCAGTGCGGCAGGCGCTCTTCGGCGTCCCGGTCCCCGACCCGGCGGCCGGTCGGAATGCGGATGACCCGGCCCGCCCGGTGCAGCGGGGGCGAGAGCGCACCCAGCCGGCCGCCGGTGCCCCGGCGCAGGGTGGCGAGCAGCTGCGGGGCGGCGAGCGGCCGGGAGAACAGGTGCCCCTGGCCGGCGGTGCAACCGATCTCCCACAGCGCCCG
The DNA here is from genome assembly GCA_035649895.1 of Micromonosporaceae bacterium. Classification (GTDB taxonomy): domain Bacteria; phylum Actinomycetota; class Actinomycetes; order Mycobacteriales; family Micromonosporaceae; genus DASSUC01. The sequence continues at coordinate 46,510 of DASRIS010000042.1, forward strand.
GCGCTGCTGCTCGTTCTCCACGCCCTCGGCGACCACCACAAGGTCCAGGCTGCGGGCGAGGTCCACCGTGGACCGGACCACGGCCGCGGCCTCGGCCGACGTCTCCATCGCCCCCACGAAGTCCCGGTCGATCTTCAGCTCGTGGACCGGCACCCGGGACAGCATCGCCAGGGATGAGTAGCCGGTGCCGAAGTCGTCCAGGGCCAGCCGGACGCCGATCTCGCGCAGCGTCGCCAGCACCTCGTCGACGACCTCCAGCTGGCTGAGCGTCAGGCTCTCGGTCAGCTCCAGGGTGAGCCGCTCCGGCAGCACCTCGTGCGCGCGCAGCCGGGCCGCGACGGCGGCGGGGAAGCGCCGGTCCAGCAGGCTGCGCGGGGACACGTTGACCGCGACGGGCAGCTCGAACCCGGCCTCCCGCCAGGTGGCGACGGCGAGCAGGGCCTGGTTGAGGACGGCGTCGGCGAAGGCCGGCAGCAGCCCGGACCGCTCCACGGTCTCCAGGAACCGGCGCGGATCCAGCGAGCCCCGCTCCGGGTGCTGCCAGCGCGCCAGGGCCTCGGCCGAGACGGCCTCGCCGGTGGCGAGGTCGACGATCGGCTGGAAGCTGACCGTGATCTCCTGCTCGGCGACCGCCCGCGGCAGCTCCCCGCCCAGGGCAAGCCGGCTGATGTCTGCGGTGTCCATGGCCCGGCTGTAGACGGCGGTGCGCTGGCCGTTGCGCTTCGCCTCGTACATGGCGATGTCCGCGCGCCGCACCAGCTCCTCCATGCCGCCCCGGCTGGGCGCGGTGGCGATGCCGACGCTGGCCTCGATGCCGATCAGCAGGCCGTCCAGGTCGATCGGCTGGGCCAGGGTGGACAGCAGCGCCTGGGCCCGGTGCGCGGCGACCGCGGGCGCGGTCAGGCCGCGCAGGAACATCGCGAACTCGTCCCCGCCGAGGCGGGCCACGATGCCTTCCTCGCCGGCCGCGGTCCGCAGCCGCCGCGCCACCTCGACGAGTACCTCGTCCCCTGCCGTGTGGCCAAGGGTGTCGTTGACCTCTTTGAAACGATTTAGGTCGATGAGCAGCAGTGCGGTGATCCCGCGCACCGCGCGCTCCTGAAGCGCCCGGGAACCGGCTTCGAGCAGGCGCCGCCGGTTGGGCAGCCCGGTCAGCGGGTCGTGGGCGGCGTCGTGGGCGTGCTGGGCGGCGAGGCGGGCCAGCTCCGCGTACGCGCCGGCGTTGCGCACCGCCGTGCAGAGCGCCGAGGCGAACGTACGCAGGGTGTAGTGCTCGCGTTCGGAGAGGTTCACCTGGCCGCGGAAGCGCAGCCGCAGCTCGCCGAGGTCCGCCTTGCTGCCGTGGCTCTCCAGCTGGGCCGTGATGAGCTTGCCGGGGGCGGGCGGTGCGCCCGATGGCGGACCGTCGTACCGCACGCCCTCGGAGTCGCCCCGGACCAGCCGGGGGCGCCCCGCCGCCGAGCCGAGCTCGACCTCGACCTCGTCGGCGGAGAACAGCTCGGCGGCCCGGGTGACTGCGGTGACGAGCACCCCGTCCAGCTCGACGCTGTTGAACTCGTCGGTGGACTGGGCCAGCTTCTGCCACGCCTCCCGCTCGGCGCGTGCCCGCAGCCGCGTGGCGTACGCGAGCTGGACGCACAGGATGACCAGCGGGACCACCAGGATGATCTGGTCGTCCCGGCCCACCAGCAGCAGCCCGCCAAAGGCGAGAGTGGTCCACACACCCAGCAGGGCGAGCCGGATGTCCCAGTTGGCGCGGAGCCGCTGGCTGATCGAGGTGCGGGTGGCGAGCGCGATGGCCGGGACCACCACCGCCTCGCCCACCATCGTGAAGGCGGCCGCGGCGACGCACAGCAGCCCGAACAGCCTGAGCTCGTCACCTTCGACGGGAAGGCCGCCGAGCAGGAAGACGCTGAGCGCCGCGCTGCTGGCGGCGAGGGTGTCCTTGGCCGAGTTGAAGGCGACCTTGATCGGCGGCGCGCGCAGTACGCCCTTTGCGATGGCGACCCCCAGCGCGGTGCACACGATCACCGTGGCGGGCGGCAGCGTGCCGAGACCGATGAGCACCGCAGCCTCGGTGGAGGTCAGATGATGGCGGTCTGCTCTGATGCGCACCAGGGGACCGGTGCCACTGCACACGGCGATGAACAGGGTCAGGGTCAGCGCCGCCGAGACGCGACCGCCCGAGTGGTCGCCCAGCCACCACAAGCATCCCAGCAGGACCGCGGTCGCGGCTACCACGACGAGACCGACCAGGAGGTTGAGGCTCCTGTCGGTCTCGCGGGTCATCGTCTCAGTCTGTGTCACGCCACCGTCCCCAGCTCCAAGCTATTTCTCGCCGGTACCGGCCGGCTTGTCAACCGGGCGTGGCGGTGCGATCGAAGGCTCAGCTCATCCAGTCATGTCCGCGCATGGAATGCTCCTTAGATCGTACTTTGGGATGTGTGGGCTGCTGCGTTCGGGTAGTGCTACCTGGCTTATCTAAGGCCACCCTGGGGTGGTTGGCCGTCCACTTTCTGGTAAGGCGTGATGCGGGAAGCGTAAATTGCAGGCGGCAAATTGGCTATCGTGTTTTGTCCGTGGATTCAGGATATGCGAACTCGGGACGTGTTCGGTACTCTCTGTCTAGAATCAGCAGCATACCGTGTGATCATCTACGGGCCCGACTACACTGGTTGGGCCCCCGCACGGTCGCGAGGCGACCGCCCCTAGCACGCCTACCACCTGCGAAAACGAACACCGTAACGATGGGCGGTGCAGATTCCGGACGCGGCGCCGGCGCCAGCCTCGCATCGCCACCCCCTCTCGGGGCTACCCCGGAGCCTACGCCCGGTGACCGTGCCACCGCGCTGCCCGAGTGGTTGAATTCAACGGCTGTCCTGGTCGTTCCCGGACCGTGGAACTTCCAATTTTCATTAACGAATGAAACCGGTTTAGGACACGGCTGACTTTCGCCCGGGTTCGGCGGATTAGGCTCGCTGTGTGACCGAGCTGACTCACACGAAGCTGACTCACGTGGACGAGACCGGGGCCGCCCGCATGGTTGACGTGGCCGACAAGGAGGTCACCGTGCGCCGCGCCGTCGCGGCGGGGCGGGTGGTGACCACACCGGAGGTCCTTGACCTGCTGCGCCGCGACGGGCTGCCCAAGGGGGACGCGCTGGCCGTGGCGCGGCTCGCGGGGATCATGGGGGCCAAGCGCACCCCGGACCTGGTCCCGCTGTGCCATCCGATCGCCCTGCACGGAGTGGGGCTCGACCTGGTCCTGGGCGAGCGGACGGTGGAGATCACGGCAGCGGTGCGGACCGCCGACCGTACCGGCGTCGAGATGGAGGCGCTCACCGCCGTGGCCACCGCCGGCCTTGCGCTGGTCGACATGGTCAAGGCCGTGGACCCGGCCGCCTCCATCGAAGGGGTACGGGTGCTGCGCAAGGAGGGCGGCAAGACCGGCGAGTGGACCCGCCCGGCGGAGCGGCCGTGAGCGCGAGGAGCGAGCTTGCGAGCCCCGCAGCCGCGAACGAAGGGTGAAACTGTGAGCGCGAGGAGTGAGCTTGCGAGCCCCGCAGCCGCGAACGAAGGGTGAAACCGTGAGCGTTGTCCGGGTCCGGGTGATCGTGGCGTCGAACCGGGCCGCTAGCGGCGTCTACTCCGACACCAGCGGGCCGCTCCTGGTGGCCGGCCTGCGGGAGCTGGGCTGCGAGGTGCCCGACCCGGTCGTGGTGGCAGACGGCGAGCCGGTCACCGCGGCCCTGCGCGAGGCCCTGGCGGACCGGGTCGACGCCGTGCTGACCAGCGGCGGCACCGGCATCGCCCCGACCGACCGCACGCCGGAGGCGACCCGGGCGGTGCTCGACTACGAGGTTCCCGGCATCGCCGAGGCGATCCGGGCGCACAGCCGGGGGGCGGTGCCGACCGCGGCGCTCTCCCGCGGCGTCGCCGGGGTGGCCGGCCGTACGCTCATCGTCAACCTGCCCGGCTCGACCGGTGGGGCCCGGGACGGCCTGGCCGTGCTGGGGCCGATCCTCGCGCACGCCGTAGACCAGCTGCGGGGCGGGGACCACCCGCGCACCGCCTAGGCCCGCCATCGCGCCGGCTAGGCTCGCAACAATGAGCGAGCGCAGCGACCAGCCGATGCCGTGGGCGCGGGCACGGGCACGCGCGTACGAGGCGGGCCGGGCGGTGGCCGCCAGCCGGCCGCCGGCTGAGGTCGCGCTGGCCGCCGCGGACGGGTGCACGCTGGCCCGGCCCCTGGCCGCCGCCACCGACCTGCCCGCGTTCGCCACGTCCAGCGTGGACGGTTACGCCGTGCGCGGGCCAGGACCGTGGCGCCTCACCGGCCGGGTGCTCGCCGGCGGGGTCGCGCAGCCGCTGACCGCCGACGGCACCGGGGTGGAGATCGCCACCGGTGCGATGGTCCCGGCGGGCACCACGACGATCGTGCGGGTCGAGGACGCCACGGTCACCGGCGGCCAGGTCACCGGCGAGCCGCGGGCCTCGCGGGAGTGGCGGGCGCCGGGCGAGGAGGCGAGCCGGGGGGAGGAGCTGCTGCCCGCAGGGGCGCCGGTGACCCCGGCGGTGCTCGGGCTGGCCGCCGCGTGCGGCTATGACCGCCTCGCTGTCCACCGCCGGCCGCACGCCGTCCTGCTGGTCTTCGGTGACGAGCTGGTCACCGCCGGCCTGCCCGCGGCCGGCAAGGTGCGTGACGCGCTGGGCCCGCAGCTGCCGGCCTGGCTGAGCCGCCTCGGCGCGGCGGTGCCGCCGCTCGCCCTGCTCGCCCCGGTCGCCGACACCCTCGACGACCACCTGTACGCGATCCGCGGCGCGCTCGCCGGCGGCGCCGACATCGTGTGCACCACCGGGGGGACCATGCACGGGCCGGTCGACCACCTGCACCCGGCACTTCGCGAGCTGGGCGCGGAGTACGTGGCCAACACGGTCGCCGTACGCCCGGGGTTCCCGATGCTGCTGGCGCGCCTGCCCGGCGGGCAGTTCCTGGCCGGGCTGCCGGGCAACCCACAGTCGGCGGTCGTCGCGCTGGTCTCGCTGGTGGCACCGCTGCTCGCCGGGCTCTCCGGCCGGCCGCTGCCGGCGCTGCCCGAGGTCACGCTCGGCGCGCCCATCCCCGGCCGGCGCGACTTCACCCACCTCGCGCTGGTGCACCTCGACGCCGAGGGGCTCGCCCAGCCGACCGCCCATGTGGGCTCGTCGATGCTGCGCGGGCTGGCCCGCTCGGTCGGGTTCGCCGTGGTCGCCCCGCACGGCGCCGGCGAGAAGGGCGACCGGGTGCCGCTGGTCCCGCTGCCGCTGCTGCCCGGGGAGGAACCGTGCTGACCACAGTCACCGAGGCGCCGCTGGACGTGCGGGCACACGAGGCGGCCGTGGCCGACCCGCGGGCCGGCGCGGTCGTGTCCTTCGCCGGCGTGGTACGCGACCACGACGGCGGCCGGACCGTGACGCTGCTCGAGTACGAGGGCCACCCCAGCGCGGCGGACGTGCTGCGCGAGGTGGCCGCCGAGATAGCCAAGGACCCCGACGTGTACGCCGTGGCGGTCTCGCACCGGGTCGGCCGGCTCGAGATCGGCGAGGTGGCGCTGGCCGCGGCCGTGTCGACCGCGCACCGCGCCGCCGCGTTCGCCGCCTGTGCCCGCCTGGTCGACGAGGTCAAGGCGCGGCTGCCGGTGTGGAAGCGGCAGGTCTTCGCGGACGGGACCGAGGAGTGGGTCAACTGCCCCTGACGGCCAGTGCCCGTCGCCACGCCCGCCGCCAGGCGCGCCCGAACGCGTGCTCCTGGTAGAAGGCCGGCTCCGCGCCGGGCCGCCACGGCAGGGCCGCCACCAGCGCGATCACAGCGATGGCGAGGGAGCTCTCGAAGAGCGCGCCGGACAGGCCGTCGGCGTAGTGCGACACCTCGGGCAGGCGGTGCTCGTACGGCCAGATGGGGGAGACGACGAACAGCACGTAGACGCCGGCCGCGACCGCCGCGTGGCGCAGCCCGGCCAGCGCCGGGAACCGCTGCATCCGCAGCCCCATGCTGGCCTGCCGGCGGCGCAGGGCGGTGTCCAGCAGCACGACGACCGCGGGCAGGACGAAGACCAGGTGGTGTGACCACGAGATCGGGCTGATCACGTTGGCGGTCAGGCCGACCAGCGTGAACGCGGTCAGCTCGTCGCCCTCGGCGTGCGCGGTGGCGGCCCGGGACAGCCCGACCGCGAGCATGAGCACGGCGAACGTGAGCCACAGCAGGCTCGGCGCCTCCGCCGAGTCGTACAGCCGGGCGAGCACGCCGGCCAGGGACTGGTTGGGGGTCATGTCGGCGACGCCCACCCGGCTGGTCTGCCACACGATCGTGCCGAAGTAGGCGAAGGACTCCTCGCCGGCGACCAGGAACGCGCCGACCGTGACGGTCAGCGCGGTGCCGACCGCGGTGGCCGCCGCCCGCCACTGCTTGCTGACCAGCAGGTAGACGATGAAGAGCCCAGGGGTCAGCTTCACCGCGGTCGCCAGGCCGATGCCCGCACCGGCCCAGGTGCCGCTCGTCCACAGCCGGTGTAGCCAGGATGCGACCAGGGCGCCGGGTGCAGCCGGGGTCCGCGCCACGCCGGCCCGCGTCGCCGTTGCCCGCGTCCCCATGGTCCGCGTCCCCATGGTCCGTGTCGCCATGATCCGTGTCGTCATGGTCCGCGCCCCCGTGGCGCGGGCCACTCCAGCCCGGTGCCGCCAGCGCAGCGCCACCAGGTCGGCGAGGACCAGCCCGAACAGCAGGAGGTTCACCTGGCCGTACCCGATCGTCTCGCGGACGGGCTCGGTGGCCGCGGCCAGCGGCACGGCAATGGCCATCGCGAACCAGCGCGGCCAGCGGCAGCGGTCGGCGACCGGGACCAGCAGGGCGGTGAGGACGACGGCCAGCGCGGTCATGCTGGCGACCGCGTTGAGGTAGCCGGCTGCGGTGACCGACAGCTGGGCCATCGGCCACATGACGAGCGCGGCGAACGGCGGGTAGGTGAAGCCCAGGGTCGTCTGTGGAGCGATGTAGTCGTACAGCTCGCCACCGCCCGCCCACCAGACCACCGCGCCGTGGTAGATACGCAGGTCGAAGAAGTCGTACGGACGTCCGAAGGCGCGTACGGCCAGCACCGCCGCGATGACGGTGCCGGCCACGACGCCGAGTCGGACGACGGTCCAACCGTCGATCCCGCGGAAGGCGCGATGGTCCGGGGCGAAGCGGCGCAGCCGTTCACCGACGATCGTCGGCATGGTGTGGCTACCCCCGTACCGCAGTCGTACTTCTCGCCCAGATCCGGGTAGGAGCCTAGAACGCTGCCACACCCGGCACCTCCCACGTTATCCGAACGTGTCCGATCGCATATTGCATCGCGACATATCGGCGACTAACGATCAGCGCGCCGGGTGGCCGGCACTGCATGGCCGCGGAGGGTGTAGCCGAGCTGCCTCAGCTGGGCAGGTGCCTGAGCTGCACCGGCTGAGTAGGTGCCTGAGCTGCGTCAGCTGGGTGGGCGCCTGAGCTTCCTCAGCCCGGCAGGCGCCGGCCGAACCGGGCCGCGCCGCGCGCCAGCCGGGCCTCCCGCCGCGCGGTCCGTACCGCGTGCCGGGTGCGCCAGCCCAGGCTCGGGCGCCCCTGCCGGTCGGCCGCCGCGAACAGCAGCCCGCCGAGCAGGCCCAGGTTCTTGAGGAAGTGCAGCCGCTGCACCTGCCGCTGCCCCGGGTCCTGCTCCAGCCAGAACGCGTGGCTGGCGAACGTCGTGGGCACCAGCGATCCGGCCAGCAGGCCAGCGGCCGGGCGGGGTAGCCGGCCGGTGGCGAGCAGCAAGCCGCCCACCAGCTGGGCGCCGGCGTTGAGCTGGACGAGGGTACGCGCGTCGGTGGGCAGGCGAGGGTCGGTGCGCTCCAGCATCGGGGTGACCCGGTCCGTCACCCGCTTCGCCCGCGGCACCAGCGCGTCCGGGTTGGCCAGTGCTCGCGCGCCGCTGCTCACGAAGGTGGCGCCGAGCAGGGCGCGGGCGACCGAACGTACGGGTGTCATAGACGTGTCTTACCCAGTTCCGCCGTTTCGCACCCCGAGGAGACCAGCAAGTTGGCGCACAGCCGCCGGCCAGCCGCCGCGGTCACACAGCCGCCGGCGTGGCCGGGCTATGCGCTCCGGTGTGGCTGGGACCTATGCGCTCGGGTGCGGCTATGCCGGCTGGGTACGCAGGTAGCGGCCGAAGTGCGGCACCGTGAACGCGACCGTGCCCCGCTCGCCGGAGTAGACCAGCCCCTTCTTGATCAGCGCGTCCCGGGCCGGGGAGAGGGACGCCGGCTTGCGGCCGAGCGCCCGGGCGATCTCCGCGGTGGGCACCGCCATGTCCGCGTCCGGGTCGGCGCCCGCGGTGGTGTCGGCGGCGAGCGCGGCCATGGTACGCATGTACTCCCGCTCCGCCGGGGTGGCCCGCTCGTACCTGGAGCCGAAGAAGCCCACGGCGAGCTCGGCCTCGGCCTCCGGGGCGGCGACCTTGACGTCGTCCGGGGTGACCGGGGAGCGGGGGGCGTGGTCCCAGGTCGCCTTGCCGTAGGCCTGCACGAAGTACGGGTACCCGCCCGAGCGCTCGTAGAGCGCGTCCAGCGCCTTCGGCTCGTACTCCACGCCTTCCCGCGCGGCCGGTGCGCAGAGGGCCTGGTCGGCGGCGACCCGGTCGAGCCGGTCGATGCGCTGGTAGCGGAAGAGCCGCTCCGAGTAGGACTTGGCCGCAGACAGCACGGCCGGCAGGTGCGGCAGCCCGGCACCGACCACGACCAGCGGGGCGCCGAGCTGGGAGAGCTCGTGGCAGGCCGCGCAGAGCGCGGACACGTCCAGCGGGGTCAGGTCCTGCATCTCGTCGATGAAGAGGGCGATGCCGGTGCCGACGTCGGTGGCGACGCTCGCCGCGTCGGTGAACAGCTCCACGAGATCGATCTCGATGTCCCCGGAGTCCGCCCGGCCGGTGGCGGCCGGCACGTCGATGCCGGGCTGCCAGCGGTCGCGCAGCCGCGCCGGGGCGGCCGACCGGGCCCCGCCCCGGGTGGCCCCGGCGGCTCCACCGGCCCCGGCCGGCGTCGAGCGCAGCGCGAACGCCTTGAGCACGCCGAGGAAGTCGTCGATGCGCTCCGGCGCGCGGTGACGCGGGGCCAGCTCGCGGACTGCCATGTGCAGCGCCGCCGACACCGGCCGGCGCAACGACTGGTCCGGCCTGGCCTCGATCTTCCCGGTCCCCCACAGCCGCCCGATCGCCTGGGAGCGCAGGGTGTTCAGCAGCACGGTCTTACCGACCCCGCGCAGGCCGGTCAGCACCGACGAGCGCTCCGGCCGGCCGCGGGCGACCCGCTCCAGCACGATGTCGAAGACCGCCAGCTCGCGGTCGCGCCCGGCGAGCTCAGGCGGGCGCTGGCCCGCCCCTGGGGCGTACGGGTTGCGTACCGGGTCCACGGCTTGGACTCTATCGGCGTATCTAGCGCCAGCCCTAGAACCGCGTAGAGAGACCTACCGGCGTTTCTTCAGGCACAGCACGAAGTCCAGCACGTCCAGCTCGCTGTCGTAGTAGTAGTGGTACTCGTAGCCGGCCACCCCGGGGCACTTCTCCTGGTGCTTCACGGTCCCGTCGAAGCGGGCCAGCACCTCGTACGTGTTGGGCCCGCACGGCACCACCCGCATCGCCGGCTTGTCGCTGGTGCCGTCGTTGACCACGCACTGGCCCTTGGTGACGAAGCGGGAGTCGCCTGAGGCGGCCGGCGCGGTCGGGGACGCGGGTGCCTGGCTCGTGGCGGTGGCCGGGACCTTGCTCGGCCCCGGCGAGGCGCCGGACCCGGACCCGGTGGTGTCGTCGGTTGCCCGGTAGATGAGGTAGCCGCCGAGGCCACCGCCGCCGAGCAGCAGCACAACCACTGCCACGACGAGCAGCATCAGGCCGGTCGGGCGGCCCCGGCCCGCCGGGTCCGCGCCGGGCGCGTGGGCGCTCTGCCACACCGGGCCGGTCGGCGGCGCGGCACCGTACTCGCGGTCGCCGTAGCCCGGCGTCTCCGCATACGGCTCGGTGGCGTGCTCCGGCCCGCCGCGGCCAGGGCTGACCGGGTACGGGTCACCCGGGCCGTACCCGCGGTCGCCGTGCCCGTGGTCGTACGCGGCGTCGCTGTGGCCGTACCCGTAGTCGTAGTCGGGCGGGACCGCGGAGGTCTCGCCGCCCCACGGGTCGGTGGGTTCCCCATACTCGGGTGCCTGCCCGTCGCGCCAGGGCTCAGCCGGCTGACCTGGCGGCTGACCAGGGTACGGCCCACCGGGGGGTCCGTAGCTCGCCATATCGGACTGCCTCCCGGGCACGAGGGGTCGCAGGACAGATATTTCACTGCCGCCACCGTAGCGTGGGTCCCCGATGGCCACGACGACCCGAACATCCACTCTGTCGCCAACGCGACCAGCGACACCGCCTCCGGCGGACGTACCGCCTCCAGCGGACGCAGCGCCGCTGGTGTGGCCGGCACTGGCCACGCTCTACCTCATCTGGGGCTCCACCTATCTCGCTATCCGGATCAGCGTGGAGACCCTCCCCCCGTTCCTGTCCACCGCCGCCCGTTTCGGGCTCGCCGGGCTGGTGCTCGGCGCCATCCTCATCGCCCGCAGGGGTCGCAACGCCCTGCGGGTCTCCCCGCGCGAGGCGGCCGCCGCCGCGCTCGCCGGAGTGCTGCTGCTGGGCACCGGCAACGGCCTGCTCGTGCTGGCCGAGAGCGGTCCGAGGGACACCGCCGTACCCTCCGGGATCGCTGCGCTACTGATCGCGACCGTACCCCTGATCGTGGTGGTGCTGCGCCTGCTGACCCAGGACATCCCACCGCCGTCGACCGTTGCCGGGGTGCTGGTCGGCTTCGTCGGCCTGACCGTGCTGTTCCTGCCCACCGGCGGCAGCGCGACCGCCGCCCCGCTGGCCGGCGCGCTCATCGTCGTGCTGGCGGCCGCCAGCTGGTCGTTCGGCTCGTTCCTGTCCCGCTGGATGAGGCTGCCGGCCGACCCGTTCGTCGCCGCGGTCTACGAGATGGTGGCCGGTGCCGTGGTCCTGGTGGCCATGGGCGCTGTCCGGGGTGAGTGGACCAGCTTCTCCCCGGCCGAGGTCACCACACGCTCCTGGGCCGCGCTGGCCTACCTGCTGGTGGCCGGCTCACTTGTCGCCTTCACCACGTACATCTGGCTGCTGCAGCACGCACCCATCTCGCTGGTCTCCACCTACGCCTACATCAACCCGGTGGTCGCGGTGGTGCTGGGAGCGCTGCTGATGGCCGAGCCGCTGAGCCCGCGGATCATCCTGGGCGGCGGCGTGATCGTGCTCGGCGTGGCGCTGGTGGTCTCCACCGAGCGGCGCAAGACCTGCTAGTCCTCTCCTCAGCTGGACGCACCGGGGCAGCGTGGCCCCGGTGCGTCTGCTTTCCAGCCGGTCACCGCACCCGGTCCGCCACTCCGCCCGCATCAGCCGTGCTCGGTCTCAGCCCTTCTGTCGACCCGCTGCACCGCGATGCCTGCCAAGGCGGGCACCGGCTCAGGTAGCATCCGCGCTCGTGTCCGCCGTGCTCGCCGGGGCCTGCGCCGTCGCCGGCGGCGTGCTGGGCGCGAGTGTCCCGCAGGTGGCGTACCGGCTCTCCGTCCCCTATGGAGCACCGCCCCGACCGGGCTGCGCCGCCTGCGCGCGGCCGTTCGCCCCGGGCCTTTCCGGCTGGGTACGCCTGACCGCCCGCTGCCCCGGGTGCCGGGCGCGTACCGGGCCGCCGGCGGTGCTGACCGGACTCGCCGCCGCGGTCGCGTGCGGGCTGCTCGGCTGGGCCGTCCCGGCACCGGTGCTGCCGGCCTTCCTCGCCGTCGCGGTGCTCGGCGTGCTGCTCGCCGCCATCGACCTGGCCTGCCTGCGGCTGCCGGACCGGCTGGTCGGGACCGCAGCGGCAGCGAGCCTGGCCGGGCTCGGTACGGCCGCGCTGGCCGGTGCCGGCTTGGGCACGCTCGGGCGGGCACTGGCCGGAGCCGGCGCGCTGGGCGGCGCGTACCTGGTGCTCGCCCTGCTGCCCGGCGGCGGTCTGGGGTTCGGCGACGTCAAGCTCGCCGCGGTGCTCGGGCTGCTGCTCGGCTGGCTGGGCTGGGGCGCGGTGCTGCTCGGCGCGGTGCTACCGCATGTGATCAACGGTCCGGTCGCCGTGGGGTTGCTCATCCTGGGCCGGGCCGGCCGGCGCACCGCGCTGCCGCTCGGGCCCGCCCTGCTCGCCGGAGCGCTGTTCGCGGTGGTCGCCACCCAGCGCAGGCTCTTCTGACCGCGGTCCGCCCGGTGGCGCGGCCGGGGGCGGTCGGTCACCGGCAGGCTCCGGTGGGACCTCGGCGGGTGGGACCTCGGCCGGTGGGGGCGGAGAGCCCGGTCGACCAGCGCGGTCCCGCCCAGCCCACCAGCGGCGGGTGAGTAGCGCTGCGAGCACCGCACCGGTCGTGTTGAGCAGGACGTCGTCAACGGACGCGGTACGCCCGATGTCGAGCACGTACTGCAGCATCTCGATGGCCACCGAGCCGGCCGCGGCGAGGGCGGCGACCACGGGCAGGGACAGCCGCCAACGCACCGGTGCCGCGGCGCCGAACGCCGCAAGCACCGCGAGGTTGCCGCCGAGCTGCACCGTCGCGGTCCACGGGTCCAGGCCCAGGTACCAGCCCAGCTCGTAGAGCGGGAGCAGGTGGAGGTTCCGGAAGGTGTCACGGGGCGTGAGCACCATCCAGACCCAGGGCACGGTGCCGGCGACCGCGGCCACCTCAGCGACCGCGAGACGCCAGCCGACCCAGCGGGACCGGACGGCGGCGAAGGTGGCTGCCGCCGGCAGGCCGAGGGCCGAGGCCACGACCACCTGTCCCCACTGGCCCCAGAGGTCGTACACCGGGCCGCCGCGCTAGCCGACCGGCGCGTTGGCTCCGTTGACGCGGGGAAGCAGGCCCTGCTGCCCGGCGGCGACCAGCGCCTGCGCCCGGCTGGTAGCGCCGAGCTTGCCGTAGAGCCGGGTGACGTAGGTCCGCACGGTCGACTCGGTCAGCCGCAGCGTGGCCGCGATCGCCGGCAAGCTCAGGCCGCCATGCAGGTGCTGGAGGATCTCCAGCTCGCGGGGGCTGAGCGAGGCCGAGCGGGCGCGGCGCCGGGCCAGCGCACCGGCCAGGTCGGGCGCGGTGAACGAGGCGGGCGCGACTGCGGCGTGCCGCACGGAGGCCATCAGGACCTCGACCGTGGCCGCCCTGGGCACCACGGCCGACAGGCCTGCCTCCAGGGCGCGGAAGAGGACGTCGTCGTCGGCCGGGGCGAGCAGCACCACGCCGAGCTGAGGTCGCTCGGTGCGTAGCTGCGCGCCGAGCGTGAGCCCGTCACCATCGGGCAGCCACGCGTCCACCGCGACGACTTCAGGCTCTAACCACGTGACCATCTCTCGGGCCTCGGCCGCGCTGGACGCCGTACCGGCGAGCGTTACGTCCGGGTACGCGGAGACGGCGGCGGCGAATCCCACCCGGACAAGGGTCGCTGCATCTACTGCCACCAGTCGCACCCAGACAATATGCCGGCTGGCTAGAGCAGACGCAACTGACGGTCACGCGGTCGCCGTCGGTCGTTGTCCCCTAGCTGCTCCATAAGGCCGGCGTCGATAGCCGCCAGGAACGGGGTTGGCCTGGTCTCCCGCTCCTTCCCGTACCGGAAGCGGCGGGCGGTGTGGCTGAGGTAGAGCCGGTTCTGGGCTCGGGTAAGACCGACGAAGAACAGCCGGCGCTCCTCGGCCTCAGCCTCGACCTCGCCGCCCGGGACACCCGCGCCGGGCGTGCCGGGCGACTCGAGCGGGACCGCTGCGCCGGGCGTGTCGGGCGCGCCGCCCGTACCCGTCGCGATGGTCGTGTCGGTCAGGGCCTTCGTGTCGGTCAGGGCCCTCGTGCCGGTCAGGGCCCTCGTGCCGGTCGGGGCCGGAGCGGCGGATGCGGCCAGGCGGCCACCGGGCAGCCGCAGTGGCAGCAGCCCATCCTCGCAGCCGACCAGGAACACGATGGGAAACTCCAGGCCCTTTGCGGCGTGCAGGGTCAGCAGCTTGACCGCCTCGGCGCGCGGGTCCAGGGCGTCCACCTCGGCACCGGTGCTGATCTCCGTGAGGAAGCGGGCCAGGTCGTCCTCGCAGCGCAGCGCGAGCGGGGTCAGCAGGTCGACCGCCGCCCACACGTCCTCAGTGGTCAGCGCGCTGTCCATCGTGGACTCACCCAGCCACGGCGCGGTCAACCGCTCGGCCACCACCTGAGCGGCGAGCCGCAGCCGGGCCGCGAGCGGTCGACCGGCCGGGTCACCCGGACCGGCCGTCGGGTCGGCGTAGCGCAGCTCCCGGGCGATGGCCGCCACGCCGGGCCGGTCGCGCAGCCGGTCGTGTGAGCGCTTCTGCACCGGGATGCCGGCCCGCGACAGCGCGTCCACGATCGGGGCCGCCTGGGCATCCGTACGGTAGAGCACCGCAATGTCCGAGAACGACAGCGCCGCGCCCAGCTCTGCCCGCGAGTCCACCCGCCCGGAGTCGAGCGACCGGTGGGACACCCCGCCCACGAGCTCGTCGACGGTGCGTACCACGAAGTCAGCCTCGTCGGCGACGGACGCCGCGGCGTACCGGCCGATGAGCGGCGCCTCCGGGTCGACGCGGGCCGGGTCGAGCCGCCGGCCGGGCACCAGCGTGGCCGGCGCGATGGCCTGGACCGCGGCGGCCAGGATCGGCGCTGACGAGCGGTAGTTGCGGGTGAGCCGCACCAGCCGTGCGTCGGTGAAGTCCTGCGAGAAGCGCAGGAAGTGTGAGACGTCCGCGCCGCGGAAGGAGTAGATGGCCTGGTCCGGGTCGCCGATCGCGCAGATGTTGCCGTCCGCGGGCACCAGGTGCCGCAGCAGCTCGTACTGGGCGTCGTCGACGTCCTGGTACTCGTCGACGAAGACCCACCGCCACCGGTCCCGGTAGCGCGCGACCAGCTCCGGCTGCTCGTACAGCAGCTGCACCGGCAGGCTGACCAGCTCGTCCAGGTCGACCAGATCCTGCGCCCGCAGCAGCTTCAGGTAGTGCTGCTGGTCGTCGCCGGCCTCGTCGCGGGCTGCCGTGCGCTCGGCCTCGTCGGCCACCCGGAAGCCGCGCGCCAGCCCCGCCGCCTCGGGGTGCTCGCGGAGGATGGAAAGGCCAAGCGAGTGGAACGTCGCCACAGTCACGTCGTCGGCCACCGGCCCGAGCAGCCCGGCGAGCCGGCTAGCCAGCTCCTCCGCCGCCCGGCGGGTGAACGTGATGGCCAGGCACTGCTCGGGAAAGACGTTCAGCTCGGCACACAGGTACGCGATCCGGTGCGTCAGCGTGCGCGTCTTGCCGGTGCCCGGCCCGGCCACGATGAGCAGCGGGCCGCCGGGCGCCGACGCGGCCACCCGCTGGAGCGCGTCGAGCCGGTCCAGCAGCCCGGTGCCGACCTCCTCCATGCCGGCGAGCATCGGTTCCAGCGGCTCATGCGGGGAGGGCGGCTGGGCGAGGGGCGGCGGCTTCGCCCCGTCCCGGCGCGGTGCCGCCTTCGCGGCCCCTCTGGCCGCTGCCTTCGCGGACCCCTTGGCCGCCGTGCGCCGGGTGTGCGGCGCCGGCATGTCGAACAGCCCCTCGCCGTCGCCCGCCGCCGTCGCCCGCCGCCGCCTCGGCGCGGGTACGTCGAACAGCCCGTCACTGTCGGGGCTGGCCGCCTCCCGCAGCTCCGCCGGGTCGAAGAGCCGGATCACGCCGTACTCCCCGTCGTACCCGGCACTGCGCCGCACCTGCCCGGCGCGCAACCGCCGGATGGCCTCGGCGAGCAGCTCGCCGCCTGCCTTGCCGACCTCCTCCAGCGGGACCTGGGTGAGGATCGCAAGCTCCGGGCCGAGCGCGGCGACCAGCGTGTTCACCTGGGCCTGCACGGTCTTGCTCTTCGGCCCGACGCCGTGCACCTCACCGAGCACCTCCGGCAGCTGCACCAGGTGCGTCACCTCGTGGGTGCCGGCCGGCCGGGAGCCCTCAGCCCGGTCGGCGAGGTCCTCCACCCGGGACAGGACGCCGACGGTGAGCGGCCGGCCGCACTCCGGGCACCGCCCGCCCGCGGCCCGGGTCTGCTCCGGCTGCCAGTTGACGCCGCAGGCGCGGTGCCCGTCCGCGTGGTACTTGCCCTCCTCGGGGAAGAACTCGATCGTGCCGTGCAGGCCGTCCCCGGTGCGCAGCGCCTCCCGTACGGAGAAGTAGTCGAGGGCGCAGTCCAGCACGGTGGCCTCGCGGGCGAGCGCGGGCGGGGAGTGCGCGTCGGAGTTGGAGACCAGCTGGTAGCGGTCGAGGCTGGAGACCCGCCAGTTCATCTCCGGGTCGGAGCTGAGCCCGGTCTCCACCGCGAAGATGTGCTCGGCCAGGTCGGCGTAGCAGTCGGCGATCGCGTCAAAGCCCGACTTCGACCCGAGCGCGGAGAACCAGGGCGTCCAGATGTGCGCCGGTACCAGGTACCCGTCGGCGCTCGCCTCCAGGGTGATCTCCAGCAGGTCGCGGGAGTCGAGGCCGAGGATCGGCCGGCCGTCCGAGCCCAGGTTGCCGATGCGCCCGAGCCGGGTGTTGAACCGGCCCACCGCGTCCAGGTCGGGCAGGTAGACCAGGTGGTGCACCTTGCGGGTGCGGTCGCCCCGCTTGTAGATCGTGGAGATCTCGACGGAGAGCTGGAACCGGGTCTGGTCGGCACCGGCCACCCGCGACGGAAGCCGCCGCTCGACTCCGGCGGTCAGGTCCTGCCGGAGCCGGTAGAGGCCCGGCTCGGCCGGCTCCAGCGCCTCCCGCAGGTGCTCCAGCCAGGCCGGATGGGTGAAGTCACCGGTGCCGAGCAGGGTGATCCCCTTGCGCCGGGCCCACCAGGTGAGGTTCGCCAGGTCCAGGTCCCGGCTACAGGCCCTGGAGTACTTGGAGTGGATGTGCAGGTCCGCGACGTACGCGCCAGCGCTGAACGGGAGCACGCCGCATCCTGGCATACCTGTGTACGGGCAGACCTCCGCCACGCACGAACTCGTACTCGAAGTAGCCCACATGCTTGGGTAGGTGACTGCGGGGTAACGCTTCGTGCGGGCCCCGCCGCGTCAGGCGCGCAGCGCCACTTTCCGGGCGGTCAGGATGCCCGCAGCTCCACGAGGGTGATCTCGGGCGGGACGCCGACCCGGACCGGCGGCCCCCAGAAGCCGGCGCCATCGGTTACATAGACCGGGGTGCCATCGACCATGCCCAACCCGGAGACGACCGGCTGTTGCAGCTTGACCAGCAGGTTGAACGGGATGAGCTGGCCGCCGTGGGTGTGCCCGGACAGCTGCAGGTCCACCCCGTGGCGGGCCGCCTCGAACGCCTGGATCGGCTGGTGGGCGAGGAGCACCACCGGCCGGGACGGGTCGCGCCCGTCCAGCGCGCGAGCGAAGTCCGGCCCGTCGCCGTAGTCGCGACCGGCCACGTCGTTCACCCCGGCGAGGTCGAGCGCTGCTCCCCGGTGCACGATCTCCACCCGCTCGTTGCGCAGGGGCCGCATGCCGAGGCGGGCAACCTCGTCGATCCATGGCTCGTAGCCGGAGTAGTACTCGTGGTTGCCGGTCACGAAGAAGGTGCCGTAGCGGGAGCGCAGGCCCCGCAGCGGGGCGGCGGCCGGCCCCAGCTCCTCGACCGTGCCGTCGACCAGGTCGCCGACGACCGCCACGAGGTCGGCGTCGAGCCCGTTGATGACATTGACGACGCGCTCGGTGCTGCGCCGGCCGAGGACCGGCCCCAGGTGGATGTCGGAGACCAGTGCGATGCGCAGCCCGTCCGCCCGCCGGTCCAGCTTGGCGAGCGGGATCACCACCCGGTCCACCACCGGCGTGCGCAGCGCGGAGGGGATGCCGTACCCGGTCACGCCAGCGGCGGTGAGACCGGCGAAGATCGCCGCCCCGCGGGCGAGCAGGAGCCGGCGGTCCGGGTCATGGCCGGCGGGCGCCGCACCCGGTGGCACGGTCGGTGGCTTGGACAGCACCGCACCTGGTGGTTCGCCAGGCGGCGACCCGGCGCCGACCAGGGCCGGCTCCGGTACGGCTACCGGCGCTCCCAGCCCGGGCCGGCGGCGGCGCAGCCACAGCCGGGCGACGAGCATCGGCAGCTCGAGCACGGCGAGCAGCACGAGCAGGTAGAACATGATGGCCAGCCAGATGTAGCCCACCCAGGCGAGCCAGGGCGCGGCCGGCTCCGGCGCGATCATCGTGACCGGGACCAGCAGGGCCAGCCCGAGCAGGACGAAGCCCATGACCCGCCGCGCCCGCCCTGCGGGCAGGGTGTCCCGGACCAGGCGGCGCCACAGGTAGAGATGGATCACCCCGAGGACGAGCGTGGCCACCCCGACGAAGCCGAGCAGCTGTAGCACAGGTCACCCGCCGGCAAAGGGCGGCAGCACGTCCACAGTGGCGCCGGACCGCAGCGGGGTCTCGCGGTCGTGGCAGGCCAGCCCGTCCACGAGGAAGCTGGCCACGGAGAGCACCCGCGCCATGCGCTCGCCGTGCCGGGCGGACAAGGTGTCGACCAGCGACGTGAGCGTGAGGTCAGCCGGGAGGGTCTCCTCCGCGCTGCCGGCCGCGGCTCGGGCCCCGGCGAAGAACCGCACAGTCACCATTGGCGCGCCTCAGCCCCCGATCGCCGACATCGGCCGCACCGGCTGGAGGAACGCCGGGTCGTTGATCCCATGACCGGGTAGCTTGCCCCACATCGCGGCGCGCCACCGGTCGGCCAGCTCCTCGTCGGTCGCCCCCGCCCGCAGCGGCCCCCGCAGGTCCGACTCGGCCCGCGCGAACAGGCAGTTGCGCACCTGCCCGTCGGCGGTCAGCCGGGTGCGGTCGCAGTCGCCGCAGAACGGGCGGGTGACGCTGCCGATCACCCCGACCTTCGCCGGCTGCCCGGCGGCGTCGACCTGCCCGGCGACCAGCCACGTCTCGGCGGGCGCACCGCCCCGCTCGGCCGGGTCGGGCAGCAGCGTGAGCTCCTTCTCCAGCGCGGCCAGGATCTCCTCGGCGGTGACCATCGCCGACCGGTCCCACGAGTGCTGGGCGTCGAGCGGCATCTGCTCGATGAACCGCAGCTCGTAGCCGTGGTCGAGAGCGAAGCGCAGCAGCGGCACGGCCTCGTCGTCGTTGACCCCGCGCATCAGTACCGTATTGATCTTTACCGGGGTGAGGCCGGCCGCTGCCGCGGCCCGCAGGCCAGCCAGCACGTCGGGCAGGCGTGGCCGGTGGGTGAGCCGGGCGAAGCGGTCCGCGTCGAGCGTGTCGAGGGACACGTTGACCCGGTCGAGCCCGGCGTCGCGCAGCGGCACCGCCAGGCGGTCGAGCCCGATGCCGTTGGTGGTCAGCGACACCTTGGGCCGGGGGGTCAGCGCGGCGGTCTGGGCGACGATCGACACCAGGCCACGACGCAGCAGCGGCTCCCCACCGGTGAACCGCACGTCGGTGACGCCCAGCCGGTGCACCGCGACCCGCACCAGGCGCACCACCTCGCCGTCGGTGAGCACGTCCGGCCCTGGCAGCCAGGGCAGGCCCTCCGGCGGCATGCAGTAGGTGCAGCGCAGGTTGCACCGGTCGGTCAGGGACACCCGCAGGTCGGTGGCGACCCGGCCGAACTGGTCGGCCAGGCGTCCGGACCGGTCAGCCATCGCCGAGTCCGTGGGTCATTGTCCGACGGTAGCGCGGACCGCCGACATAACCGCATCTCGGTACGCCCCGCCGAACAGCGCGGTGTGCACCAGCAGCAGGTAGAGCTGGTGCAACGGCACCCGCGCCCGCCATCCGTCGGCCAGCGGGAGCTCCTCCCGGTACGCGCCGAGGACCCGGTCGGCGTGCGGCACCCCGCCGAAGAGCCCGAGCAGGGCCAGGTCGGTCTCCCGGTGCCCGCCGTGCGCGGCCGGGTCCACCAGCCACGCCCGCCCGCGGGTGCCCCACAGCACGTTGCCCGGCCACAGGTCACCGTGGATGCGCGCCGGGGGCTCGCTGCCGCCGTACTCCTCGATCCTGGCCAGCAGCCGCTCCACCTGGGTGACGTCGCCGGCGGAGAGCGCGCCCCGGTTGGCCGAGGCGCGCAGGTACGGCCATAGCCGCCGCTGCGCGAACCACTGCGGCCACGGCCCTGGCGACGCCGTGTTGTCCAGCGGCAGCCGGCCGATGTAGCCCGGCCACGCGGCGCCGAACGCCGGCGCGCCGGCCCGGTGCAGCGCCGCCAGGTCCCGGCCCAGCTGCTCGGCGGCCCCGGGTGACGGGTCGCCCGGCTCGACCCACTCCAGGACCAGCATGGTGTCGAGCTCCACCAGAACCTCGGGTACGGGCACCGCCTCCGCCTCGGCCAGCCAGCGCAGCCCGGCCGCCTCGGCCGCGAAGAAGCCCGTGGGCACCGGCCCGTCCGCGCCGGACGGCCACGCCTTGGCGAACACCGAGGTGCCGTCGTCGAGGGTCAGGCGGGTCGCGTCACAGATGTCCCCGCCCGGCACCGGCGTCTCCCGGATCCGCTGGTGGGCCAGGAACGTCGGCAGGAGGTGGGGGTGCGCACGCAGGTACGCGATATCCACGGGGCATCACCCTACGCCGATAGCATGGCGGGATGACCTCGATCAGGCCGTACCGTCCGCTGGACCACAGCGCGTGCCGAGGGCTCTGGGCCGAGCTGACCATGCACCACCGGGAGCTCTACGACGACCCGACCCTCGGCGGCGCCGACCCGGGAGCGGCGTTCGAGGAGTACCTGACCCGGCTGGACCTGAGCGGCATCTGGGTCGCGGACCACCCCGAGGACGGCGTCGTCGGCATGGTGGGGCTGCTGCTCAAGGGCCGGGCGGGCGAGGTCGAGCCGGTGGTCGTCACCGGGCACCGGCGGGGTCAGGGGATCGGCCGGGCGCTGCTGGACCAGGTGGCGGACGAGGCGCGGCGGCGCGGCATGGCGTACCTGACGGTGACTCCCGCCTCCCGCAACGAGCCCGCGGTCCGGTGCCTCTACCGGGCCGGCTACGACGTGCTGTCCAACGTCACCCTGACGCTCGACATCGGCCGGCGCAGCCACGAGTGGCAGGACGGGCTCAACCTCTTTGACCTGCGCCTACGCTACTGAGCCCGGTGCCGGTCCTGTGGATAACCCGCGTGTCGTCCACAGGCTGAGGGCCTGATCTTCCGATCACTGTCGCGCCGGGGCAGGGTCTGCGGTCATGACCGACACCGTCGTTCCCCGGCTCCGGATCCGCTTCCCGGCAGACCTGCTCGCCGCAGTGCCGTACCTGGTCGGTTTCCACCCGGCCGACAGCGTCGTGGTGGTCGGCGTCCGCGGCGAGCAGCTCGCCCTCGCGGTGCGCAGCGACCTGCCACCGGTGCCCAGCCACGTCGCCGGCATCGTCGCCAAGCAGGCGGTCGACGCGACCACCATCATCGGGTACGGGCCGGCGCACCGGGTGGGCCCGGCCGCTCTTGGAGTCCGGGACGCGCTGCTGGGCCGCGGCATCGACGTCTATGACGTGCTGCGGGTCACCGACGGGCGGTACTGGTCGTACGCGTGTGACAACCCGAGCTGCTGCCCGGCCGAGGGCACCCCGTTCGACCCGGTGAGCAGTCCGGTCGCCGCCCAGTTCGCGTACCACGGCCAGGAGGCGCTGCCGAGCCGGGCCGCGCTCGTCGCCCGGGTCGCGCCGGTGGACGGGCCGGCCCGCGAGTCGATGCGGCAGGCCACCGCCCGGGCGCAGGCCCGCCTCGACCAGCTGGTCGCCGGTGCGGCCCGCCAGGTCGCTGGGGAGGGCCGGCTGGCGGCCGGTGTGGGCCGGCGGGCTGCCGGTGAGCCGGAGCCTGCGGAGGTGGGTCGGCTGATGCGCGCCGCTGGCGCCGAGGCGGTGACTGCCGCGCTCACCCGGCACGGCGCTGGCACCCGGCTCACCGACGACGAGGTGGCGTGGTTGACGGTGCTGCTCGGCTGCGTCGCCGTCCGGGACCTCGCCTGGCAGCGCATTGACGAGTCTCGCCTGCACATCGGGGTGTGGACGGATGTCGTGCAGCGGGCGGAGCCGCATCTGGCCGCCCCGCCGGCCAGCCTGCTCGCGTTCGCCGCGTGGCGGTTGGGGGAGGGTGCGCTCGCGGTGGTGGCGCTGGAGCGGGCACTGCGCGCCGACCCTGGTTACTCGCTAGCCACGCTCCTGGACCGGGTCCTCCGGCAGGGGATCGCGCCGACCGCGATAGCCGGCTGGCCAGACCCGAGCGGGCGGTCCAGCCGGGCGCGACGCAGCCGGGCGCGGCGGCGAGCCGGCCGGTGACTCGTCGACGACCGGGCACCGGCGGTGGACGCGGCCTCAGCGGCGGTCCAGCCGCAGCCGCGGGTCCAGCCTCGGCCTTGTGGCGCGGTTCAGTAGACCCAGACCTGCCTTCCGATGGGCAGCGCGCCGTTGGCCCACAGCCAGTCCATGGCGGCGTTGGTGACGCGTACGCAGCCGTGGGAGGCGGGGTAGGGCGGCACCGACGGGTAGCCGTGCACGGCGACTCCACCCACGAAGTACTTGGGCCGGTAGAGCACCCCGAGCGGCCCAGGGTCGTCCCCGTCGACCTGGCGGAACACGGTGTACCGGCCGGTCGGCGTGGTGCCGGGCACCGACCCGGTGCTCGCGTCCATGACCCACCGGACCCGCCCGTTCACGGCCACGAGCAGCAGCTGCCGGCGCAGGTCGACCTCGACCACCCGGCCAGTGGCGCTGCGTGCCCGCAGCCGCGAGGCCCGGCTCAGCGCGGTGCGCGTGACCGGCCCGGCCGCGCCGTCACGCCGGAGACCGGCCGCCTTCTGGAAGGCGACAACAGCGTGATGGGTGGCTGCGCCGAAATGGCCGTCCGGAGTGCCGAGCCAGTAGCCGAGCGCAACCAGGCGCTGCTGCAGCGCCAGGACCGCCGGGCCGCTGTCGCCCAGCCGCAGCTCGCTGGGGCGGGTGGGCGTAGCGGGCGTGGGCGTCACCGGCCTCGGGGACGGTGCCCGGGTCGTCGGGGGCGGCGCCGGAGTGCGCGGTGACGTCTTGGGCGTGGGGGTGGGCGTGGCCTTGGCTGCCGGCGAGCCCGCAGTCGCTGGTAAGGACCGTCGCGGTGCTGGCTGCGCCTGTGGGCTGGTCTGGCAGGCGGCGGCCGTCGTGGCCGAGGCTGCCACCACCACTGCGGCGAGCAGGCCGACAAGCCGGGTACGTCTCACGCGTCGCCTCTTCCCGGCCCCGACCGGGCCGCCGCCGAGTTACCCGTCCGGCCGTCGCACGGGCCGCTTCCCACTCCGTCCCGAGTCGTCGGGCCCGAGCCGGTCACTTCGCGTGTTCCTCCATTTACAACAGTCCCGCTGGGGTTCCGGTCGAGTGAGGGTCGCAGGTCCCGACCCCTCCGGGCCGGCCGGCGCCGAGGGGACCAGCACGGTTCAGCTGCGTACGCGCTCGGCGTTCGCGTAGACGTTCATGGTCTCGCCGCGGAGGAAGCCGACGAGCGTGAGACCGGCCTCCTCGGCGAGGTCGACGGCGAGCGTGCTCGGAGCCGAGACGGCGGCGAGGATCGGCAGGCCGGCCATCCAGGCCTTCTGGGTCAGCTCGAAGCTGGCCCGGCCGGACACCAGCAGCACGTGACCGCCCAGCGGCACCCGGCCGGCGCGCAGCGCCCACCCGATGACCTTGTCCACTGCGTTGTGCCTGCCCACGTCCTCGCGCAGCGCGACCAGCTCCCCGCCGGGCGTGAAGAGGCCCGCGGCGTGCAGCCCCCCGGTCCGGTCGAAGGCGCGCTGGGCGGCGCGCAGTGCGGCCGGCAGCCCGGCGAGGGTGGCGGTGGAGACCTCCGCAGGGTCACCGGCCACGTCAAAGATCGAGCGGGTACGCACCGCGTCGATGCTCGCCTTCCCGCAGACCCCGCACGAGCTGGTGGTGTAGAAGTTACGGCCGGGATCGGTGGCGGGTGGCGGTACGCCGGGCGCCAGCACCACATCCACCACGTTGTACGTGTTCGGTGTCTGCGCCCCGGCACAGAGCTGTGCGGTGTATACATCCTCGACCCGCCGGATGATGCCCTCGGTGAACAGGAAGCCCAGCGACAGGTCGAGGTCGTCGCCGGGGGTACGCATGGTCACGGCGAGCGGTCGCCGGGCGGTGCCGGCCGGTCCGACCCGGATCTCCAACGGCTCCTCAACCGCCAAGCTGTCCCGGCGGGTGAGCCCGGTCCCCGAAGTGATCCGAAGCACCGACCGGCGGTCTGTCACCCTGCCCATCCCCCCATCCTCCCGCGTGCCGTCGGTTCGCGTCATGGCCAGGCACTACCGTGGCGGGCGTGGCCGACGGATGGGGCGCGGTGGTCCTCGCCGGTGGTGCTGCCCGCCGCCTGGGCGGCGTCGACAAGCCGCTGCTGCCGGTGGCGGGCGCGCCGATGCTGGCACGCGTGCTGGCCGCGGTGGCCGACGCAAGCCCGCGGATCGTGGTCGGCCCACCGCTCCTGCGCCCCACCCTGCCGCCAGACGCGCTGCTGACCAGCGAGGACCCACCGGGCGGCGGCCCGGTCGCGGCGACCGCCGCCGGCCTGGCCCTGGTCGGACCGGGTACGCCCTACGTCGCGCTCCTCGCCGCGGACCTGCCGTTCCTCGTCCCCGAGGCGGTGGCACTCCTCCGGCTGGCCACCATGGCGTCCACCGTGGACGGTGCGGTCTTCGTCGACGATGCCGGCCGTCGCCAGCTGCTGTGCGGCGTCTGGCGGGTAGCCTCGCTGCGGTCTCGACTGGGCGAGCTGCCGCAGCTGGCCGGTGCGCCGCTGCACAGCCTCGTGCAGGGTCTCGCCGTCGCCGAGGTGGGGTGGCCCGCTGTGGAGCCTCGCCCGTGGTACGACTGCGACACCGAGACGGACCTGCGACGGGCAAGGGAGCTGGGATGAGCGTGCTCGACGACTGGACCGCTGCCGCATGCGCGGCGCTCGGGCTGGACCAGGCCGCAACCGCCGCCGAGCGCGACCGGGTGCTGGATCTCGCCAGGGACGTGGCCCACGGCGTGGTACGACCGGCCGCCCCGCTCGCGGCGTACCTGCTCGGGCTCGCGGTGGGGCGAGGGACCGACCCGGCCGAGGCGGCGGCGACCCTGTCGGCGCTGGCTCGCGACTGGCCGGCAGCAACCCCCGAGGAGCCCGCGCCGTAGCGGGCTCGCCCGCAGCCGGGCCGTAGCGGGCTCACTCCGCACGGGTGCCGTCGCGGGTGGGCAGCGTCAGGCGGGTGCCACCCGGCGGGCGATCCGCCACCAGCTGACCAGCATCAGGCCGGCCAGCAGCAGGGTGTAGGGCAGCAGCGTGCCGAGGCCGAGGTGGTGCGCGACCGTACCGGCGAGCCACGGGAAGAAGGCGCCGCCGACCACGCTCACGCCGATGAGCAGGCCGATGCTGGTCGGCACCAGCCAGGCCGGCGCCAGCCGGGGAAGGACGGCGATGGTCAACGGGAAGACCGGGCCGAGGAAGAAACCGAGTGCGGCCAGGGCGAGCACGACGACGAGATCCGCAGGGGCCACCCAGGCGAGCGCCGTGGCGGCTGCGACGGCCGCGAGGCAGCTGAAGGCCAGCGCCACCGGTCCGATGCCCGCCCGCTCGGCGAGCGTGTTGACGACGAACCGGCCAGCGGTGAACCCGAACCAGTAGCCACTGACCGCCCAGCCGGCGAGCAGCGCGTCCTGCCCCCGCTCCTCGACCAGCAGGCTGTACCCCCAGTTGCCGATGCTGGCCTCGACGCCGACGTACACCGCCAGGAACAGTGCGGTCAGGACGATTGCCCGGTGCCGGACCGCGGCGGCCACCGCCGACGGCCGGGCCGGTCCGTCCGCGGCAGGCGGGGTGGCCTGCGGGTAGCCGAGCCCGAAGCCGACCAGCATGGGCACGCTGCCCGCGGCGAAGACCAGGTAGACCGCGTTCCAGGGCAGGCCACTGTCGAGCAGGGCGGCGGCCAGCACCGGACCGAGCAACGCCCCGACGCCGTAGAACGCGTGCAGGTAGTTGAGCCTCGCGGTATGCCGGGGCAGCGACGCCACGTACGCGTTGAGCCCCGAGTCGATGATCCCGGCGCCGAACCCCAGGACCAGGGTGAGCACGAGCAATCCCGGGTACGCCGGCGGCAGCGCGCAGCCGAGTGCGGCGGCGCCGAAGGTGGCGATGCCCAGCAGCAGCTCGGTACGGGTGCCGGCCCGGCGCAGCAGCCAGCCGTTGACGGCACCGGCGAGGACGTAACCGGCCGAGAACGCGAAGAACAGCAACCCGATGACCGACTTGTCCAGGCGGTAGTGGGCGATCTGAGCGGGCAGCAGCACGCCGGACGCGCCCGCGGCAAAGCCGATCAGGATAAATCCGGCAAACGCAAGCACAAGCCGGACGCGCAGGCGGGGGTCGGACATGCCAGCCCAGGCTACCCGGGCAGAGCGGCTGACCCTGGCTGGTTCGAAGGTCGTTCTTGCTTTCGGCGCTGGTGGCACAGCGTACTGCCACAGCGCGCTTGAACCGGAGGCTACGACGGCACGTACGGCTCTGTAAGGGGTCCTGTACGCGTGCGCCAGGGCGCCTGATGTTGCTCAACCTGAGTTAGTCGTCTTCCTGCTTATGCATACAACTACGGCAAGAACACGTGATGCCGACAGCTGGCCCGAAGCGGCCATCTGGCCGCGTGGCCGGAGAGGTTCGACCCGGAGAGGTTCAACCATGTCCAAGACAACATCCAGGCGGCGGCGCTGGGCCGTCGTCCCGCTAGCGACCCTGACCACCGCCCTTGCGCTGGTGACATCCGCACCCGCCCAAGCCGAGAGATCGCTGTTCTTCGAGGAGACGGCCGAGGCCTTCTGGGCGGTGCCGCACCAGTGTGCCGATGGCTCGGTCGTGCAGGCGACGCTGCTGGTGCGTACCACGCGTGACTTCACCTCGCCGGACACCGAGGATCCAGACCCCACGGCCAGGGTGCAGTACCTGGCCGTCTGTCCGGACGGCACCTCGTTCAGCTGGGGTGCGCCGGGCGTTCCGGCGACCATCGTCAGCACCGAGGACCTCAAGAGCGTCACCGCCACCGGGTCGGGCACCGCAAGGGACAACCTCGGCGGCGTCCACCAGGTGACCTTCGACGTGACGTGGACGGGCGTTGGACCGGTGGAGACCACCGTCAACGGACCGGGAAGCATGAGGAAGCAGCGTGAAGCGACCGCGACCGGTCAGGTGACCTTCGACGGTGCGGTCCTCGTCGACGGACCGGCGAACCACCCGACCCGGCCAGCCCCGTTCATTCGTATCGACACGGAGAAGTGAGCTCTTCAACCTGCTGATACTGGCACGCAGAACGCCGCGATCGGCCGATGGCGCGGCCCGCAGATGGGCACCCCATCGGCCGATGGTGGTTATCGTTGGCGCTCCCTGTGGCCAGCCACAAGAACCGTGGAGCAAAGCATGGGTGCGAACGGGCTCTGGGCCGTCGTTGAGTCCGCGCGGGAGCAGTGCAACGGCGACTCGGGCCGGTGTCCCTGCCGCCGTCACTGAGGCTGTCAATGAAGGCGTTCGACGCCCCTCAGGTACGGGCGAGGGCGGTGACCGTGTCGAGGAGCACGTTCGCGCCGTTCTCGACGGCGTCCCACGCGGTGTCCTCGTCCGGGCAGTGGCTGCTACCGCCGATGCTCGGTACGAAGATCATCCCGGTCGGCGCCAGGGCGGCCATGTTCTGCGAGTCGTGCCCGGCCCCTGAGAACAGCGAGCTTGCGACCAGACCCCGGCCGGCTGCGGCCTCGGCGATGACCGCCTGGACGCCCTCGTCCAGCTGGCACGGTGGGATGGCGGGCTCGAAGTCGACGTCGACCCCAACCCCGTACCGTGCCGCCACGGCACGCGCGGCCGCGGTGATGGCGCGGCCGAGCTCGGCCAGGCGCGCCTGGTGCGGGTCGCGGAAGTCAACGGTCAGCCTGGCAGTCTCCGCAACGACGTTGGCGCTGCCCGGTTCGACGGTGATGATCCCGACGGTGGCCACCGCGCGGTCGCTGACCGACCGGGCGACCCCGGGCAGCTGCACGACCAGCGCGCCGGCCGCGACCAGGGCGTCCTTGCGGGCCGCCAGCGGCGTCGTGCCGGCGTGGTCGGCCCGGCCGTGGAAGGTGATGCTGCCCCCGCCCAGGCCCACGATCCCGGTGACGACCCCGATCTGGTGGCCGAGGCGCTCGAGCTGGGGCCCCTGCTCGATGTGCAGCTCGACAGTTGAGTGGATGACCCGCGGGTCGACCTTGGTCTGCGTGGCCCGGTCCAGGTCCCACCCGGCCGCCACGAAGGTGTCGACGAACCGGTCGCCGTCGCGGCCGGTCAGCGCCTCCAGCTCGGCCCTGGTGAACCCGCGGGCAAGCGCGCTGGAGCCCAGCAGGTGGCGGTAGTTGCCCTCCTCGTCGGAGTAGACCACCGCGCGGACGGGCCGGCGCAGGGGCACCTTCTCCTCGTGTAGCCGCCGCACACACTCCAGCGCGGCCAGCGCGCCCAACGCACCGTCGAACCGCCCACCACGCGGAACGGAGTCGATATGCGACCCCGACCAGACGGCAGGCGTGCCGTCCCCGGCGTACGGCTGGTCCGACGACGAAGACGACGACGAAGACGGCGCCGACACGAACATGTTGCCGATGCCGTCCACCACAACCGACAGCCCCGCCTGTGCGCATCGGTCGAGAAACCAAGCACGTGCCTGCGCGTCCGCGGCGGAGAACGAGGTACGGCTGACGCCCGGCCCCGGACCGCTGATGCGGGCCAGCTCCTCCAGGTCGGAGCGCAGTCGACCGCCATCGACGGAGATCCGGCCCGTCGTGCCGCCGGTGGAGATCCTGCCCGTCATGCCGCGCCTCCAGCCGAAGCCCCTGCGTGGACGCCCCTACCAAAGACTATTTAGGCAGACGGCTGATCCGGGCAGCGTGCACAATGCTCGCCGTGCGGCACACCGATGCGTTCCTGCGTGACCTGACCGCGCGTAACCCGCACGAGCGGGTACGCCGTGCGGTGGCCGTCGCCCGCGGGATGGGTACGCAGGACCGGCGCGCCCTGCTCGCGGACCTGGGTGCCCGGGAGCCGTACTGCCGGCACCTGGCCGTCACGATGGCGGCGGCCACCGGAGAGGTCGACCACCTGCTGGCCGCGCTGCGCGACCCGTACCCCGGGGTCCGCAGCCGGGCCCTCGGCGTGCCCGGGCTGCCCGACGACGCGCTGGCCGACCTGGTCGAGGACGCGGCGTGGGCCGACCGGCTGGCCCTGTACGCGAGGCTGCGCCGGCGCCGGCAGGCCGCGCTGGCCGACCGGCTGCTCCCGGTCGTGCACCGGCGCTGGGGCGAGGCCGAGGCGGCCCGGCTGCTGGCGGCGTGCTCCGGCCCGGTCGTCGCCGAGGCACTGCCGGGGCTCGGGTACGCGGTCCAGAGCTGGCCGTCGCTGGCGGCCAGCCACCCGGGTGCGGTCGCCGGCTACGCGACCGCGCAGCTGGCGGCGCTGGACGGCGAGGCCCGGACCGGCTGGTGGGAGCGCACCGCGCCACTGCAACGGGCACTGGCGCTGCACCAGCCGGCCGCGCTGCTGGAGCTGTGCGAACGGTTCCTCAGCGGCCCCGTGCCCTGGGCGGTGCTGACGCAGCTCGGCCGGCTGCTCGCGGTGGACCCGGCGCGGGTGGCCCGGTTCGTGCTGGCCGACCCTGCGCGGGCGGGACGGCTGGGCCGGTGGCGCCTGACCCGGTCGGTCCGGGACCGGCTGGCCTCGCTGCCGGACCCGGACCTCGGCGCGCTGCTGCGCGCGAGCGGCCCCGCACCGGACCTCGTCGCGACCGTACTGCGCAGCCTGCCGCCGGCCCGCCGCGAGGCAGTCTTCGACCTGGCCTACGCCGGTCGCGACCTCGCCACGCAGGCGCTGCCCGAGGAGATCTTGACGGTACTGCCGCACGAACGCCGCCACGCCGAGGCGCGCCGGATGCTCACCCTGCCCACAGTGGCCACGGACACCTCCGCGAGGCTGCGGGCCACCGCGTTCCTGCCGTACCCCGAAGCAGCCGCTGAGCTGGGCAAGGCGACCCGCAGCGCCGATGCGGAGGAGCGGGCATGCGCCTACCAGCTGCTCGTGCGGTGCGCCGCCCGCACCGGCGACCCGGGCACGGTGAGCACGCTGCTGGCCGGGCTGGACCGGATCCGCAACGAGCAGGACCCGGTACGGTCCCGGCTGCTGGCGGCTCTCGCCGAGGTACGCCCGGACCTGTTCACCGCCACCGCGGCCGGCCCGCTCGACGGCCTGGTGAGGGACGCGCTGGACGCCCGCGACTGCTCCTGGCAGACCAGCAGCTCGGTCGTCCGGCTGGTGATGCGGGTGCTGTGGCAGTCGGCGGCCACCGGCGACGCCCAACCGCTGACGCTGTGGGCGCTGGAGACCGTCGAGCGGATCGGCGCGTGGCAGCGCGCGCCGATGACGGCGGACCTGAGCCGGGTGCTGCGCCGCGGCCAGGAGCACGCGGTCTTCGACCGCCTGCGGGAGCGGCTGGCCGGATCGTTGCGCCGCAACGACACCTGGCCGTTGCTGGCCTTCGCCCGGTCACTGGGTAGGCGCGCGTGGGACATGCCGCAGCTGCAGGAGCTGGTCGGCCAGGCGGTGCAGGTCAAGAACGACGCCATGGCCACGGACGCGGTGTCGCTGTGGCTGCGGCCACCGCGCGGGCGGGCCGAGAAGGTGACGCACCTGGTCGCGTACGACAGGTCGATGCTCACCCTGCCGGATGTGCTCGCCGTGGTCGCGCGCCGCCGTACCGACCTGATCGACAAGGATCTGCTCGCCGGCAAGCGGCTGCGCGGGCGCTTCGGCACCGGCGCGGCGTGGTGGCTGCCCGCCGTCGACCGTACGGCGCTGACCTGGTGGACACCGCACCAGGTCGAGCGGTACGCCGCGCTGGTGCGCCGGGCCGTCCACGACGAAGGGATGGACCGGTGGCGCCGGGCGGCGCTGGCCCGTACCCTCGCCGCCTTGCCCGGAGCCGGGCCGGCGGCAGTGGCCGGCCTGGTCGCCGGGGACGACGTGCTGGTCGCCGAGGGCGCGTTGACCGGCCTCTCCCACTGTGACCGCCCGGACCAGGCGCTGCCCGCCCTGCTGGAGAACGTGCAGGGCGACCGCGCCCGGGTGGCGGTCTTCGCGGCGTCGCGCTGCGCCCGGTACACGCCGCCGAGCCAGCTCGCCGCGATCCTCGGCCACGCGCTGGCGCAGGCACCAAAGGTGACGGTACGCAAGGAGGCGGCCCGGCTGCTGTCGGCCCTGCGGCCACCGGGCGCGGTCGAGGAGCTGGTGGCCGCGTGGCACCGCGATGGGCAGCACCGCGACGTACGGGCCGCCGTGGCCGCCGCCCTGCGCGCCCGCCTCGACGACCCGCGCAGCTGGGCGGTGCTGGAGGCGGCCGCCCGGGAGGAACGGCACGCCGCCG
The DNA here is from genome assembly GCA_035649895.1 of Micromonosporaceae bacterium. Lineage (GTDB taxonomy): Bacteria > Actinomycetota > Actinomycetes > Mycobacteriales > Micromonosporaceae > DASSUC01. The sequence goes on from DASRIS010000042.1 coordinate 78,021, forward strand.
AGAGCCTGCTCGACGCGGTCCCCTTCCAGCTGGCCGAGCGCGACCGGCAACGGTACGCCGTACTCGTGTCCCGGCTGACCAGCCACCCCGAACCGGAGGTGGTCCGGCGGGCCTACGCCGCGCTGGCGGCCTGGACGCCGTGGGCCCCGCAGGGCGCGGCACGGATCGCCGCCGGCGTGACCGACCTGGCCGAGGGGCCGACCTGGCGGTACGCGGCAGACTGCGCCCTGGCCCCGGCGGCGTGGCACGCCCTGCCCGACCTGCTGCCGCAGCTGGCCACGACGCTGCTGCAGCTGGCCCGGTCCGACCCTGACGCCGAGCCGCTGCGCGACCTGCCCGCCCGCCAGCGCCTGGGCTACCTCGTCGAAGGCGTGTGCGGCGCGGCCGAAGCGGCCCGCCGCCAGCCCGCCCCGGTGCGCCGGATGATCGCGGTCCTGGCCGCCGAACCGACCTTCGCCGCCGCGGCGGCCCGCCTGTCGGCGGCCCTGCTCTGGCCCGGGTCCGGCTTCGTCGACGACCTCCACGCCCTGGCCGATCTCCTCGCCGACCGGCCATGCACAGCATCCGAAGTGGACAGGCACGGCGCGGTGTCCAGGTGGGAGCCTGCGGACGTCGCCCCTGGCGTGGACGCGCTGGCCGGGCGGGGCGACGCGGCCGGTGGCCTGCTCGCCGTGGCCCTGACCCGGGTCGCCGGCGAGCGGGCCGGCTGGCCGCCGGAGTGGCGGCAACGGCTACGCGGGCTGCGCCGCCACCCGGTACCGGAGGTACGCCAGGCTGCGCTGGCCACCTTCACCGCGAGTGAGTAGACCAGCCGCCCGGTCCATGCCGGCCACCGTGACCAGACGGCCGGGGATGTCAGGCCAGAGCGCTCGCCACGGCGGCCTTGCTCGTTCCGCCGCAACCAGCGGGTGTAGCGCTACGGCGGGCGCGGGGATGTGCTGTGGGGCCCTTATGCTCTGCACCATCTACGCTGGCAGAGCCTTCATGTCGACACTGGACAGCCAGGCGGTGCGCAGCCTGGGCTCTGCTAGCGGCAATGGCGCAGAGCATAAGGGCCCGCACACTACCTCCTCCCGGCTGGTCAGGGCAGCCCAGGCGCCGTGGCTGGTCACTGCAAGCCGCATCGGTCACCGCCGCCCTCCGGTGCAGGACACCTGCGGATAGGGCAGCCAGAAAGATTGGCTTGGCGGCGTTCTAGGCCGGCCTCGGCCCGGCCACGGGCTCCAGCCGTACGATGATCTGTTTCGATGTCGGGGTGTTCGACCCGGCCGCGGTCGAGTCCAGCGGCACCAGCACGTTCGCCTCGGGGAAGTAGGTTGCCGCGCACCCGCGAGCGGTCGGGTAGGCGACCACCCGGAAGCCGCTCGCCCGCCGCTGCACCCCGTCCGCCCACTCCGAGACCAGGTCGACCAGGTCCCCGTCGGCCAGGCCCAGCTCAGTGATGTCGTCCGGGTGCACGAAGACGACGCGCCGCCCCTTGCGCACGCCGCGGTAGCGGTCGTCCAGCCCGTAGATCGTGGTGTTGTACTGGTCGTGGCTGCGTACCGACTGGAGCAGCAGCCGGCCGGGCGGCACCTGGAGCACGTGCAGCGGGTTGACCGAGAACCGGGCCCGGCCGGACGGCGTCGGGAAGCGCCGCCGGTCCCGGGGCGGGTGCGGCAGGGTGAAGCCGCCGGGCCGGGCCACCCGGGCCTCATAGTCGGCGAACCCCGGCACCACCCGCGACACCGCGCCGCGGACCGCCCGGTAGTCCCCCTCGAAGGACGCCCACGGCAGCGCGTCACCGAGCAGCGCCCGGCCCAGCCGGCACACGATCGCCACCTCGGACAGCAGGGCCGGCGAGGCGGGCGCGAGCTTGCCGCGGGAGGAGTGCACGCAGGACATCGAGTCCTCGACCGTGACGAACTGCTCGCCGCCGGCCTGCCGGTCCCGCTCGGTGCGGCCCAGGCACGGCAGGATCAGCGCGGTCTCGCCGGGCACCACGTGCGAGCGGTTGAGCTTGGTGGAGATATGCACGGTCAGCCGGCACCGGCGCAGGGCCGCCAAAGTCACCTCCGTGTCCGGCGTCGCCGACGCGAAGTTGCCGCCCAGGGCCAGGAAGACCCGCACCCGCCCGTCGCGCATCGCCCGGATCGCTTCGACGGTGTCGTACCCCGGCGTGGCCGGCATGGGGATGGACAGCAGCGAGCCGAGCGCGGCCGACCACGACGGCGGCCGGGGGGTGATGCCCATCGTCCGGTCGCCCTGCACGTTGGAGTGGCCGCGCACCGGGCACAGCCCGGCGCCCGGCTTGCCGATCATGCCGCGCAGCAGCTGCACGTTGACGATCTCGCGGATCGCCGCGACCGAGTCGGCCCGCTGGGTCAGGCCCATCGCCCAGCAGACCACGGTGGCGTTGGAGTCGGCGAACATCCGCGCGGCGGCCACCACCTCCTCCCGGGCCAGGCCGGTCGCCGCGGTCACCCGCGACCAGTCCAGGCTGCGCAGGCCGGAGCGGTAGACGTCGAACCCCTCGGTATAGGTGTCCACAAAGGACCGGTCGACGCTGCCCCACTCGACGAGCAGCGCGCCGATCGCCTGGAACAGGGCCAGGTCACCGGCGACCCGGACCTGCAGGAACCGGTCGGCCAGCGGGGTGCCGTCGCCGACCAGGCCGGCCACCCGCTGCGGGTTGCGGAAGCGGATCAGCCCGGCTTCGGGCAGCGGGTTGATGGCGAGGATCCTGGCGCCGCGGCGCTTGGCCCGCTCGAGCGCGACGAGCATACGCGGGTGGTTGGTGCCCGGGTTCTGCCCGACCACCACGATCAGCGACGCGGCGTGGATGTCATCGAGCGTGACCGAGCCCTTGCCCACCCCGAGCGTTGCGGTGAGGGCCACCCCGGAGGACTCGTGGCACATGTTCGAGCAGTCGGGCAGGTTGTTCGTGCCGTAGGCCCGGGCGAGCAGCTGCCAGCAGAACGCGGCCTCGTTGGAGGTGCGGCCGGACGCGTAGAAGACCGCCTCGTCGGGCGAGGCGCACCCACGCAGCTCGCCGGCGACCAGCCCGAACGCGTCCTCCCAGGAGATCGGCGTGTAGTGCTCGGCGCCGGCCCGCAGCACCATCGGCTCGGTCAGCCGGCCCTGCTGGCCCAGCCAGTGGTCGGAGCGGCTGGCGAGCTCGGCGACCGGATGGGCGGCGAAGAAGTCCCGGGTGACCCGGCGCAGGGTGGCCTCCTCGGCCACCGCCTTCGCGCCGTTCTCGCAGAACTCGGCGTGCGAGCGGTGCCCCGGCGCCGGCTCCGGCCAGGCGCAGCCGGGGCAGTCGAAGCCGCCGGGCTGGTTCACCGCGAGCAGGGCGAGGGCGGTACGGCGTACCCCCATCTGGGCTACTGACGCGGTCAGGGAGTGGGTGACGCTCGTCACGCCCGCGGCCTCGCGCTGCGGGCGACCGATGTGCAGGTCCCGGTCGTCGAAGTCCTCGCGCGGCGCCCGCTTAGCCATTGCTCGACAGTAACGCCTAGGTCCGCCAATGACGCCTGGCCAGTAGGGTGGTCGGCGTGGAAGAACCCGGCCACCTGGATCACGTCCTGCTGGACGACCCGACCAACGCCGACCTGCGGGCCAAGGTGACCCAGGCGTGGCAGGAGTTCGCCCGGTCGCTCGCCGCGGTCCTGCCGACGCTGCCGTCCGGCGCCCGGCTCGAGCTGACGCTCGACCCGACCGCCACCGGCACCGGCGACGCCGTGTACGCGGTGAGCGTGCTCGCCGAGGACAGCGGCGAGCTGCGGGCGTACGCGGTCGGCAACGCCTCGCTGCCGGAGGGCTACCGGATGGGGCGGGACGCCGTCGCGGCGCTGATCGCGCTCGGCTGGTCCCCGCCGGGCGTGGTCGCCGGGTCGGAGGACCGGTTCGGCTTCGCCGTCGCGCAGGCGAGCCCGCCCTCGATCGCGGCCATGCTGGCCCGGACCATGCGCGACGTCTACGGCGCCCCGCATCCGGCGTTCCTGATGTACCTGGCGCACGGGGCGGACCAGGCCCCCATCCAGATCAGCCCGCTCGGCAGCGCCCGGCCGGAGGCGCTGCTCGACGGCGCGGTCAGCGGCCCCGGCCTGGCCGGCGGGGCTCCGGACGGCTCGGCCGGCGGCACCGGGGCGGCAGCGGGCGAGCTGGGCGACGGCCCGGCCGAGGGCGCTGACGAGCTGCCGCTGGTCGAGCAGGTGGTCACCGTGGTGGCCGGGCTGCTCAAGACCACCGCGGACCAGCTACAGGTGGACGCGGACGGCGACATCGGCATCCGGGCCGGGTCGGCCATGGTCTTCGTCCGGGTCCGCGACCACCCCCCGCTGGTGGATGTCTTCTCCCCGGTGCTCACCGAGGTACGCCCGACCGAGCAGCTCTACGCCAAGCTCTCCGAGCTGACCAGCCTGATGCCGATCGGCCGGCTCTACTGCACCGACGACACGGTGTGGGCCTCCGTGCCGGTCTTCGGCCGCCGGTTCCAGGCGGTCCACCTCATGCTCGCGATCCAGGTGATGACCGGCCTCGCCGACGAGCTGGACGACCGGCTGCACGGCGAGTTCGGCGGGCGGCGCTTCTTCGGCGAGGGCGACCGCGCGGCCGCCCGGCCCAATGGCGAGCGCACCGGCATGTACCTGTAGCGGACCCGCCACGCCGCTCGGCTGGACGCGCGCTCAGCCGAACGCGCGCCCAGCCGGATATGCGCTCAGCGGAACGGCAGCCACCCCAGCGTGGCCAGGGTGCGCGCGTCACTCGCCTTGGCGCCCGCCTCGGACACGGTCCACAGCACATCGTCGATCATCAGGGACCGGCGGATCTGGCCAACGGGGGTGCCGTGGACGCTGACGGAGATGTCGTGCGTGACGAGGCCGATCTCCGTGATGGCCGTACCGGAAACCTGGAGCACCAGCGCTCCGCCATCGCTGCCGCCCTGCCGCGAGTAGACGTTGAGGGGTACCACGAGCAGCCCGGTCTGCGGCCAGTAGAGGAACGCGTGCGGGTCGAACTCGGCCTCCGAGTGGCCGTACTTGGCGTGGTACTGGGCCAGCCGGGTGGGCCGGGCCAGGTCGGACACGTCGAAGAGGGAGACCTGGGTGCCCTGGACGCGGCCCTGCGCGGTGGCCTCCTGGCCGATCCCGATCAGCCGCCCGTCCCCGGCCGGGTGCAGGTAGGCGGAGTAGCCGGTGATCTTCAGCTCGCCCAGCGTCCGGGGCGCACGCGGGTTGCCGAGGTCCAGCGTGTAGAGCGGGTCGGTCTGGCGGAACGTGACCACGTAGCCGACCGGGCCCACGAAGCGGACCGCGTAGATGCGCTCGCCCTTGCCCAGCCCGGTCACCTTGCCGGTCTCCACCAGCGACCGGCCCCGCTGGGCCAGCACGTAGACCGCTGACGACGACTGCGCCGCGCGCTCGGCGAACTGGCCGGTCGTGGTGGCCACCCGCAGGTGCCCGTCCCACTCCGACAGGGAGTACTGGTTGAGCAGCCAGCCCGGCACCGAGCCGGAGGCGACGTGCCGGGGCCGTCCCGAGCCCGCGGTGTCGAACTTGTACAGCTCGGTACGCTCGTCGACGCGTACCGGCTTCCCGGCGTCCGTGGCGTTGGCCGGCACTGCCCGCCAGCGCTGGTCGTTCGCGACGTAGAGGCTGGTCCCGTTGCTGTAGACGGTGTCGCCGTCGGCCACCACCGTGACCGGGTCGCCGCTCTGCAGCGAGGCCCCGCCCAGGTCGAAGCTGAGCACAGTCACCATGGAGGTGCCGGTGTACAGGGCCGGGCGGCTGACCGCGTCGCAGCCGACCCGCCCGGTCGTGGTGCGCCCGTCCTGCTGGATCTGGTAGCGCGGCAGCCAGTCGTCCAGGCCAGCCTTGTCGATGACGGCCCGGTTGGCGGCCACCCGGTCGGTGTCGCTGCGGTCGCCGTTGTCGGTGGGGAACGCCAGCCGCGGCGCGGACCGCACCACGACCCGGACCACGCCGCCCACCTGGCGCGCGTCGACCAGGGAGCCATCCACTGTGTACGACCCGAGCAGGCGTGGCGCGCCGGCCAGGTCGACCAGCAGCAGCCGCGGGCCGGCGATCTCGTCCGGCGCGAACGTCCCCGGCCGCGGCTGGCCGGGCATGTCCTCGACTATCCCCGGCCCGCCCCGCCAGCCGTGGTAGCCGCCGGCGACCAGCACCAGCGCCCGGTCCCCGTGCAGCAGCAGGTCGGCACCGCCGCCCCAGCGGACCGGGTCGGCGGCGGTGCGCTGGAGGTTCAGCTCGCCGGTGAGCCGCCGGCCGGCCGCATCGATGACCCGGAGCACGCCCTGGCTCACCGTGACGATGCGCCGGCCATCGGTCTTGACCAGGTCCGGCTCGTCCACTCCGGCCTCATGGGTGTTGGTGCCGGAGTAGCCGGGCGCGCTGCCCGTCGACCCGGCGCCGGGCGCGCCGGCCTTGCTGTCCGGTGCCGCCGGCGCTGCGGCGGCGTCCTCGGCCTGGGCCACCCCGCCACCTGCGGCGCGGAAGTCCCGGCGGCTGCCGATGCCCCACGGGCCCACGTACTGCCTGGCCGCCTCCTTGAGCCGGTCCAGCGCTTCGTTGCACGAGGTGAACGAGACAAGTTGGAACGAGCCGGCGGGCACGGCCGGGTCCCGGAAGGCCGCTCCGGTAGGGCCGTCGGAGCAGCCGGCGGAGAGCACAAGTCCGGCGGCGAGCACCACGCCGGCGGCGAGCTTGGTCGCTGTCATGCCCTTTGGACGCGGTCCGCCGGTCACCCGTTCCCGCCCCCGGCACTCGGGCCGGGAAGGGCGCCCGGGCCGGGAGGGGCGACCGGGGTGGGCGAGTCGACCAGCCGGGAGAGGACGATCATGCTGCGGGTCGAGGTGACGAACGGCTCCGCCCGCAGCCGCTCCAGCACCCGCTCCAGGTGGCTGATGTCGGCGGCGCGCAGGTGCACCAGCGCGTCGGCCTCCCCGGAGACCGTGTACGCACCGACCACCTCGGGATGGCGCCGGGTGGCGACCGCGATCTGCGCAGGGGTGGTCCGGCCGGTGCAGAACAGCTCCACGAAGGCCTCGGTCGTCCAGCCGACCGCCGCCGGGTCCACCACCGCGGTGTAGCCCTTGATCACGCCGGCCGCGCGGAGGCGGTCGACCCGCCGCTTGACCGCCGGCGCCGAGAGCGAGACGGCCGCGCCGATCTCCGCGTACGACCTGCGCGCGTCCGCCACCAGCGAGGCGATGATCCGGTGGTCCACATCGTCGATCTGCACGACACGACCTCCTGCAGGCAGTCGTCGAGGCGGTCAACGGTGTGCGCACAGTACCTCGCGGGCACCGCCCAAGCCCTCCACCAAGCCCTTGACCATGAAATCCGAGCGACCCACCAGGCTATATTCAAGACCTTCTCGGCCTGCCCAGGTACGAAAAAAAGCTCCCTTGCTCTTGCGTTCATGGTTAGGAATCTACAATGATGACCCTCAATTGGGCGCCCACCGTCACCGGAACCCCTTACCTATCCCCAAACGGGAGGGGACCATGAAACTTGCCGCTAGCCCGACCCGGGGTTTCCGTCGGCTCCTGGCAGTGGCTGTGACCACGGCGACAGCCGCAGTCGTCACGGTAATAGCCGCGCCCGCCGCCGAAGCCGCGTGCTGCACCCCAGGCGTTGACGTCTCCCACTGGCAGGGCTCCATCAACTGGACCAGCGTGCGCAACGCCGGGATCCAGTGGGCGTACATCAAGGCGACCGAGGGCACCAGCTACAAGGACCCGCAGTTCAACACCAACTACCCGGCCGCCTACTACGCGGGCGTCATCCGGGGCGCGTACCACTTCGCCCGCCCGAACGTCTCCAGCGGGGCGACCCAGGCCGACTACTTCGCCAACAACGGCGGTGCCTGGTCGGCCGACAACCGCACCCTGCCGGGCGCGCTGGACATCGAGTACAACCCGTACGGCTCCATGTGCTACGGGCTGAGCCAGAGCTCGATGCGTAGCTGGCTGGCGAGCTTCCTCAGCCGCTACAAGTACCGCACCGGCCGCTACGCCGTGATCTACACGACGTACAACTGGTGGTCCACGTGCACCGGCAACTACAGCGGCTTCGCCGGCAACCACCCGCTGTGGATCGCCCGGTGGTCCACCTCCGCCGGCACGCTCCCCGCCGGCTGGAGCTTCTGGACGATGTGGCAGTACACGAGCACCGGCAGCGTGTCGGGCATCTCCGGCAACGTCGACCGCAACCACTTCAACGGCGACCGGAGCAGGCTGCTGGCGCTGGCCAACAACACGCCGTAAGGCCTCGCCGGGTCACCCCGGCCAAGGACCCTCGGTCAGGCAGGTGGCCGGGTGCGCGGTGCCGCCGCGCACCCGGCCACTGGCGTCAGCTCACCCGGCACGCCAGCCGCGTCACCTGATGCATCAGCCAGCTCGCCTGAAGCCGGCTGTCAGCCGGTCCGCCTGATCAGGACCAGCCGGGCCACGACCTTGTCGCCCTCCCGTACGCCGGCCACCCCGACCTGGGCACCGACCGCCACATCCTCGGGCTTGACCGAGGTACGGTGCTCGACCACGTGCAGCGGGTCCCCGAAGGTCCAGGTCAGCGTGTAACCATCCGCGGACTTCACGGTGACCGTGGTGGCGTCGATCGCGGTCACCGTGCCGCGCTGCACCACAACCGTCTTGGTGGTGCCGTCCTTGGCCTGCACCACGGCCTCGCCGTGCAGGACGTTGCGGCGCAGGAACACCCGTACCGCGTGCCGCTTGCGCCAGCCCTCCGCCCGGGCGTCGCCGCTGGGCCGGACCTCCGGCCCCCCGCTCGGAGCCGGGGCGGCCGCCCCTGCCCCGACCCCGGCCGCGACCATGTCGGCCTCGTTGAAGCCCATCGCGGCCAGCGCCATGGCCTCGGCCGGCAGGTCGGCCGTGACCTCGACCGAGTCCGTCACCTCGCCGGAGCCCGTCGCCTGCCGGGCCGGGCCCACCCCGCAGGCGGCCACGCCGAGCACGGCGAGCATGCCCGCGAGCGCCGCCAGTCCCACCCGTCGATACATCGTTGCCCTCCACATCTATCTGGATGAGCCCATCGTGCCGGGCCGCCGCGTGCGTCCGGTCAGCCGGGTGTTCGAGCTGGGTAAGCCGGCGCCGGGTACGGCAGCCGGACCACGAACCGCGCCCCGCCCTCGGCCGCGTGCCCGGCCTCGACCGTCCCGCCCAGCCGCCGCACCAGCCGGGCCGCCAGCGCCAGGCCCAGCCCGCTGCCGACCTTGCGTACCCCGGCGTAGCGCCGCTGCAACGCGCCCCGCTCGAACGCCACGGCCAGGTCGTCATCGGTGAAGCCCGGGCCGCCGTCGCGGACCTCGACCAGGCCGGCGGCCGGCTCGCCCCGCACCGCCAGCACCACCGGCGCCCCGGCCGGAACCACCCGCAGCGCGTTCTCCAGCAGCCCCTCGACCACCTGCCGGACCCGCCCCGGGTCGGTGTGCACGACGACCGGGCCGGGCGGCAGCTCGGCGCGCAGCACCACGCCGACCGCGGCGCAGCGCCCGCCCCAGGCCTCGGCGATGCCGGCGACCAGCTCGGCCAGGTCGACCGGCAGCGGGGACAGCGCGAAGTCGGCCGCCTCCAGCCGGGCCAGCGCGAGCAGGTCGGTGACCAGGCGGTCCAGGTGCGCCGCCTCGGCGAGCACGGTCTGCCCGGCCCGCTGCGCGCCCTCGGCGCCGACCACGCCGTCGGCCAGCGCCTCGGCGTACCCCTTGATGGTTGTCAATGGGGTTCGCAGCTCGTGCGACACCGAGAGCAGGAAGTCGCGCTGCCGGCCCTCGCTGGTGGCGAGCCTGCCGGCCAGCTCGTTGATGGCGCGGGCCAGGTCGGCGACCTCGACCGGCGGCTCGACCGCAAGGCGGACCCCGCGGTCCCCGGCGGAGAGCCGGGCCGCGGCGGTGGCCGCGTTGCGGATCGGCCGGGCCAGCCGGCGGGCCAGCAGCGCCCCGGCCCCGGCCCCGGCCACCAGCCCGGCGAGCAGCGCGACCCAGAGCCGGCGCCAGGCGGCGCGGGCGGTGCCGGAGTCGATGGGCTGCACCAGCAGCACCGCCGCGCGCCGGCCGATCGGGCGCCCCTCGACCAGCACCGGCCGGCCCTCGAAGCGCACCCGGCGGCCGGTGACCGGCACCCCGGCCGAGACCTGGGCCACCACCGAGTCGGGCAGGCCCGGCCGGTCCGGCCGCCCGGCCAGCACCAGCACCACGTCGATACCCTGCTCCCGCAGGTGCGCGGCGAGCCGCTCGTCGAGGGCGTCCAGCCGGGTCCGGCTCATCACCGCGGCGACCACCGTCGCCTCCTCGGCGAGCGCCTCCCGCCGCTCCTGCTCGGCCGAGCGCAGCGCGAGCGGGAACGCGACGAGCGCGGTCACCAGCACCGAGACCACCGCGACGGCGCAGGTCGCCAGGACCGCGCGCGCGGTCAGCGTGTGCAGCGCCCACCCCCGCCCCTGCTCCGGGCGGGCTCGCTGCACCAGCGACAGCGGCACGGTGAGGTCCTCGGGCCTACGCATCGGCGGTGTACCCCACCCCGCGCACGGTACGGATCACCGCCGCCGCCCCGCCCAGCTTGCCGCGCACCTGGGCCACGTGGACATCGACGGTACGGGTCCCGGCGTGCGCCGCGTACCCCCACGCGCCGGCCAGCAGCTCCTCCCGGGTGAACACCCGGCCGGGCCGGCCCATCAGGTAGGCCAGCAGGTCGAACTCGGTCTGGGTGAGGACCACCGGCGCACCGTCCACAGTGACCGTACGCCGGGCCGGGTCCAGCACCACCGGCCCGACCCGGCGCGGCCGCTCGGCGTCGGTGGGCGCGCCGGCCGTCCGGCGCAGCACGGCCCGCACCCGGGCCACCAGCTCCCGCGGGCTGAACGGCTTGGTCACGTAGTCGTCCGCGCCCAGCTCCAGCCCGACCACCCGGTCCACCTCGTCGTCGCGCGCGGTGAGGAAGATGACCGGGGTCCAGTCGCCGGACTCGCGCAGCCGCCGGCACACGGCCATCCCGTCCAGCCCGGGCAGCGCGATGTCCAGCACGCAGGCGACCGGCCGCAGCTTGCGGGCTGCCGCGAGGCCCGCGGTGCCGTCGTACTCGACGTGCACGCCGAAGCCGTCCCGCGCCAGGTAGAGCCGCACCAGGTCGGCGATCGGCCGCTCGTCCTCGACCACCAGCACCAGGCCCTTGTCCGTCACCGGCCCATCATCGCGGCCCACCGCGACCGGTCAGGTACGGGCCAGGTAAGGGCGGTGTCAGAGCAGCTCAAGGATTGTCGCGTTGGCCATGCCCCCGCCCTCGCACATGGTCTGCAGGCCGTAGCGGATCCCGTGGTCGTGCTGGTAGTGCAGCAGGGTCGTCATGATCCGGGCACCCGAGGCGCCGAGCGGGTGGCCCAGGGCGATGGCGCCGCCGCGCGGGTTCAGCCGGGCCGGGTCGGCCCCGGTCTCCGCGAGCCACGCCAGGGGCACCGGCGCGAACGCCTCGTTCACCTCGTACACCCCGATGTCGGCCAGACTGAGCCCGGCGCGGCGCAGGGCCTTGGCGGTGGCCGGGATCGGGGCGGTGAGCATGACCACCGGGTCGTCGGCGGCCACCACCGCGGTGTGCACCCGGGCCAGCGGGCGCAGCCCGTGCGCCGCCGCCCACTCCGACGTGGTCACCGCGAGCGCGGCGGCGCCGTCGGAGATCTGCGAGGCGGAGCCGGCGGTGACCACGCCGTCCGGCCGGAACGGGGTGGGCAGCTCGGCGAGGCGCGCCAGCGAGGTGTCCCGGCGCACGCCCTCATCGGCGGCGACCCCGGCCACCGGCGCGAGCTCGGCGTCGAGCTCGCCGGCGTCCTGCGCCGCGGCGGCCCGCTCGTGGCTGGCCAGGCTGTACTCGTCCAGCCGGCGCCGGGACAGCCCCCACCGCCGGGCCATCACCTCCGCGCCGACCCCCTGGTTGAAGGGGACCGTCGCGCCTTCGGCGAAGCCGTCGGCGCCGGCGTAGCGCGCGTGCACCGCCGGCCCGAACGGCTGGCCGACGCCCTCGGAGACCGAGGAGCTCAACGGCACCCGGGTCATCGACTCCACGCCGCCGGCCACCACCAGGTCCACCTGGCCGGCGACGACCGCGGCGGCGGCGAAGTGCACGGCCTGCTGGCTCGAGCCGCACTGCCGGTCGAGCGTGGTGCCGGGCACCGACTCCGGCCAGCCCGCCGCCAGCACGGCGTTGCGCGCCACGTTCCACGACTGCTCGCCGACCTGCATCACGCAGCCCCAGACCACGTCGTCGACGTCGGCCGGGTCCAGCGCGAGGCGCTCGGCGAGGGCGCGCAGCACGTGCGCGGACAGGTCGACCGGGTGCACCTCGGCCAGACCGCCCTTGCGCCGGCCGACCGGCGTCCGGACGGCGCCGACGATAACGGCGTCACGCATGGCCTTCGTTACTCCCGTGTAGCTGAGGTTACTCCTGGGTAGCTTGGGCTCGCTGCCGATGCTACGCCATCCTTGGGCCATGGAACTGCGTAGCGGCACCCCGACCGGTGACGGGCGGTACGACGACGCGAAGGGCTCGCCGCCTGCGCCGGCCGGCCCGGTCGATGCAGTCGACCCGGTCGACCCGGTCGGCCCGGCCGGTCAGGCCGGGCGAGGCGGTCCAGGAGGGGCGGCCCAGTGGCGGGTCGACTCCGGCCGCACCATGCTCAAACTGGTGGCGGCGGTGCTGTTCGTGCTGACCGGCGTGTTCTTCGGAGCGGCGGACCCGCCCCGCCTGGCGCTCGCGCTCGTGGTCGCCGCCGGGTTCGCCGCCTTCGCCCTGCGGGACCTGCTGGTGCCGGTGCGCCTCACCGCTGACTACGACGGGGTCACCCTGGTCACCGGCTTCGCTCACCGTCGCCGGCTGGCCTGGTCGCAGATCGAGCGGGTACGCGTCGACGTCCGCCCCCGCCTGGGCACCCGCTCGGAGCTGCTGGAGATCGACACTGGCGAGTCGCTGCACCTCTTCAACGCGCACGAGCTGGGCGCACCGGTGGCGGATGTGGCGGAGACGCTGACCCAGCTGCGTACCGGGTGAGCTCGGGTGGTGGGCTGTTCGGTACCGAGCCCCGCCGGCAGCGCGACCGCACATCTGGTGTACGGGATCGTGATCTTCGTGGGGGCGCGCAGGGGCGACGGGAGGCAGGGGCGAGATGGTGGGAACGTGTGATCCTTGGCTCCGCTCCCTCGGGCCCGGGTGCGTGCGTAAGGCTCGATGCGGGCTCCGTCAGTACGGCTGACGCTGGCGGGTGAGCTAGGTGAGTGCCGCGGTCCGGGCCAGGGTCAGCGCGACCAGCACCACCACCACGGCCGCGCACACCAGCACCTGGACCGCGGTCCGGCGCTCCTTCGGCGCGTACGCGAGGCCGAGCGCGACTATGGCTCCCCACACCAGCCCACCCAGGTGGCCGGCGATCGAGATGCCGGGGATCGCGAAGGTGAAGACCAGGTTCAGCACGAGCACCGGCACCACCGCCGAGGTGTCCCGCCCGAGCCGCTTGAGCACCACGAAGATCGCCCCGAACAGGCCGAAGATGGCGCCGGAGGCGCCGGCGGTGAGCCCGTCCTGCTGGCCGAAGTAGTAGACGGCCACGCTGCCGCCGAGCCCGGCGAGCAGGTAGAGGGCGAGGAAGCGGAACGGTCCGAGCACGTACTCAAGGTCCCGGCCGAGCACCCACAGCGCCCACATGTTCAGCAGCAGGTGCACCAGGCCGTAGTGCAGGAACATCGAGGTGACCATGCGGTAGTACTCTCCGCCGGCCACCCCTTCGACCACCGCGACGACCGGGCCACCGGCGGTCTCGGTGAAGATGGCGGGCCGCGGCACCAGCGCACCCCACAGGTGCAGCGGGGTAACCGTCCCGGCGATGCCGCCGAACCCGCCGCCGGCCAGGCCGCCGCCCCGCTCCGTGGCCACGGCGAGCAGCATCAACAGGACGTTGAGCCCGATCAGGGTGAGGGTGACGTACCCCTGCCGGCCCGCGGCGCTGCCGCCGAACGCTGTACGCGGCGGCCGGATCGAGCGGCGCCCCTCAGCAACGCACTCCGGGCACTGGTGACCGACCGATGCGTCCCGCATGCAGTCGGGGCAGATCGGCCGGTCGCACCGCGTGCATCGGACGTACGTCTCCCGTGACGGATGGCGGTAGCAGACCGGGACCGACACGGGTTGAGCCATGAGGGCAAGCGTACGTGGCGTTGTGGTCTACCCGCCGACCTACGCGATCTCCACGCGCTCCAGCACCACGTCCTGGCGCGGCCGGTCGCCGGGGCCGGTCTCGGTGTTGGCGATCGCGTCGACCACCCGCTGCGAGTCCTCGTCCGCGACCTGCCCGAAGATGGTGTGCTTGCCGTTGAGCCAGGTGGTGGGCGCCACCGAGATGAAGAACTGCGAGCCGTTGGTGCCCCGGCCATCGCGCGACTTGCCGGAGTTCGCCATGGCCAGCAGGTACGGCTGGTTGAAGGACAGGTCCGGGTGGATCTCGTCATCGAACTGGTAGCCCGGGCCGCCGCGTCCGGTGCCGGTGGGGTCGCCTGCCTGGATCATGAACCCCGCGATGACCCGGTGGAACACGGTGCCGTCGTAGAACGGTCCGCTGCCTGGCGATCCGGTGCGCGGGTCGGTGTACTCGCGCTTGCCCTCGGCCAGCTCCACGAAGTTGCGGACGGTCCGCGGCGCGTGGTCGGGGAAGAGCTGGACCCGGATGGGGCCCGCGGAGGTTCGCAGTGTCGCGTACAGGGCGTCGGCCACGTCGGCTCCTTATCGGTTGGCGGTCAGATGTGCTCAGGTTGAGGATCGGCGCCACGCCGCCCGGCCAATGAGGTTTGTCGCCCGAGTCGGCGAGGTAGTTCTGCCGGTAAGGATCCTGCCATGTGGCCGTTCCGGTGGTACGGACGCACCCGGCGGGGGAGGATGACGCTGAGGAGTACAAGGGAGGTGTTGGCGTGATGAGAATCCGGCGCCGTCGGGCGCTCACCCACGCCCAGCTCATGCGCCGTGAGCTCGGTGAAGGCATGGACCACATGAGGCTGGCCGCGGTGCACGCCGCGGGCGGCATGGGCGCGGCGGTCTCCCCAGCCATGGGCCGGGTGCGCGGCGCCGCGGCGGACGCGGCGGTGGCTGCGGTCGCGCCGCTCGCCACCGTGGCCAGGGATGGTTCCCGGCAAGCCAGGAAGGCGCAGATGAAGATGATGAGGAAGCAGACCAGGGCCGCATCGCGGAGCCGGTGGCCGAAGCTCGTTGGCCTGCTCGCAACGGGCGTCGCGGTGGGCGCCGGAGTGGCCTACGCTCGCCGCCGCAGCCAGCAGCACCAGTGGGAAGACTACGAGTCCGGCGCCGGTCTCACCTCGGTACCCTCGGCCACGGGGTCCATGGTGGACAGTGCAACGGACACGACCGCCGACGCGCTGCGCACCGGCGGTGACAAGGCTTCGGCGACGGCCGAGCGGGCGGCCGACAAGGTCGAGCGGGCCGGTGACAAGGCCGCTGACACGGCCGACGACCTGGTCAGCCGGAGCGGCACCTCCTCCCGTAACAGCCGCACCTGACCTGCTGACCCGCTACAACCGCTAACCGTTACACCGCTCGACGTCTCGGTGGTCCGGGCGCCTGCAAGGGGGCCGCCCGGACCACTGGTGGTCCGCTGCCTTCTCCGGCCGCTGGCTACAGCCAGCCGGAGCGGCGGAAGAGCCGGTAGAGGGCGAGAGCCGAGACCACCATGATCCCGAGGATGACCGGGTAGCCGTACCGCATCTTCAGCTCCGGCATGTACTCGAAGTTCATCCCGTAGACCCCCGCGATCGCGGTCTGCACCGCGGCGATGGCCGCCCACGCGGCGATCTTGCGCATGTCGTTGTTCTGGTCCACCGTGACCTGGGCCAGGCGGGCCGCGAGGATCGAGTGCAGCAGGTCGTCGGCGGCCTGCACCTGCTCGGCGGTCCGGGTGAGGTGGTCCAGCACGTCGTGGAAGTACCGGCGTAGCCGCGGCGGCACGCCGGAGTCCTCGGCGACGAGCGTCGCGAACGGGCGCTGCAGCGGCACCACCGTCCGGCGGAACTCCACCAGCTCCCGCTTGAGCTGGTAGATCTGCTGGACCCGGCCACCGGCAGTCCGGGAGAACACCTCCTCCTCCAGCTCGTCCAGGTCCTCCTCGATCCGGTCGGCCACGTCCAGGTAGAGGTCGACGACGTGGTCGGTGACGGCGTACGCGACCGCCCACGGCCCCTGCCGGAGCAGCTCCGCCTTGCCCTCCAGCCCGGCGCGGACCGGCGCCAGCCGGCAGGCGCCGCCGTGGCGTACGGTGATCACGAAGTGGTCGCCGATGAAGAGCATCAGGTGTCCGGTCTCGACCACCTCGGAGGTCTCGGTCAGCTCGGCGTGCTCGACGTAGCGGGCGGTGCGCATCGCCAGGAACGTGACCTCGGTGCCGAACTGTTCGAGCTTCGGGCGCTGGCCCGCGTGGACCGCGTCCTCCGCGGCCAGCTCGTGCAGGCCGAACGCGTGGGCGATGCCGGTCATCTCGGCCTCGTCCGGCTCATGCAGGCCGAGCCAGACAAACCCCTGTCCGGAGGCGCGGGCCAGCTCCAGCGCCTGGGTGTAGGGCGGGGCGTCGGGCAGCCGCGCGCCGTTGACGTAGACCCCGTAGTCCACGACCGCGCTGCGACCCGACGTGGCTGCTGCCGCCTTGCCGGCCGGGGTGGGCGCTGCCGAGGCCCACATCCGGCTCACCGCCCGGACCGGGGACGCCCAGGTCCGGGAGGGAGTACGTTCCGCCCGGTCCACTATTGACCCCCTCATTCCGCTGGCGTCTCCCTCCGCCGGCATGCCGCCGCAGCCTATGCCAGGGGAAGGGCCTTGGCCCGGACAGTCCCAGCTGCCGGGCGCGCCGGTCGGAGGCCGCCGCTTGCCCTTAGGAACGAGTCCTAAGAAACGGGCCGTCGCTTGTCAGCCGGGAGTTGTATGGAACAGCCGGGAGCGGTGCAGAGGATGGCGCTGGGTGGGCCGGCCGCTCCGGGGGGATGGAGCGAACGGCCCACCCAGCGCTATCGGGGGGCGGGGTAGTGCCTTGTACACCCGGGCACCCGCGCACGGGTAAGCATGTCGGCTGCATTGTGATTTATCAACTGCCGACCCGGTGTCCCCCGTCCGGGTGTTTCTCAGATCTGTCAGAAAACTGACAGACAACGGCCGTCTGGCCGGGTCACCCCGTACGGACCGCCTGGACCGCCTCGGCCAGGCGCCGGACGCCGGGCTCGATCTGGTCGGTCCGCACCGCGGAGTACGCCAGCCGCAGCGCGTGCTGCCCGCCCTCCAGCAGGAAGTCCGTGCCCTTGACGACGGCCACCCCGCGCCGCTCGGCTGCTGGCTCGAGCGCGTGCACGGAGACGTCGGAGGGCAGCTCGACCCAGAGGAAGTAGCCGCCGTCGGGCTCGGTGAGGCGGATCCCGGGGATGTGCGCCCGCAACGCCGCCGCGAGCAGCTCCGCCCGTTCGCGCAGCGCGGCCCGGACCCGCGCGACCGAGCGCTCGAGGTCGCCCGAGGCGCAGAACTGGTAGACGATGGCCTGCGCAACCATCGACGGGCAGATGTACGTGGTGGTCGCCTTGCGGGCGATGTCCGCGACCAGGTCCCGGTGGCCGACCAGGTAGCCGACCCGTACCCCGGGGCAGACGGTCTTGGTGAACGAGGAGGCGTGGACCACCGTCCCCACCCCGTCGTCGAGGGAGAGCAGGGACGGCAGGGCCTCGCCCCGGAAACGGATCTCGGCGTACGGGTCGTCCTCGAAGACGGTGAAGCCGTACTCGCGGGCGAGCCCGAGCAGCGCGTGCCGCTTGTCGGCACCCAGCGTCACACCGGCCGGGTTCTGGTAGTTCGGGATGATGTGGGCCAGCCGGGGGCGTACCCCGGTCTCCAGCAGCTTGCGCAGCTCATCCACGTCGAGCCCGTCCGGCTGCAGGGTCACCTGGTACACCCGCGCTCCCATGGTGCGCAGGTTCAGCAGCGTACGGTCGTACGTCGGCCGCTCCACCACCACCTGGTCCCCGGAACCGACCAGGTGCCCGAAGAGGAACGCGTCGGCTTGTAGCGAGCCGTTGGTGACGAGGACCTGCTCGACCGCTACCCGGTGCCGGTCGGCGACCCACGCCCGCAGCGGCGGGTACCCGTACCCGTTGCCGTAGGTCGTGATGCCGGCCGGGTCGGCGTCGAAGGCCCGCGCGGCGGCCGCCTTGAGCCCCTCCACATCCACGATGTCCAGCGAAGGGGCGCCGCGGGCGAACGAGATCAGTTCCTGCGCGGTCATGGCGCTGAGCTTACGGGTGGTTTGCCCTGCTCGTCGCTAGCTCTCGCGGCCAGCCATGAGCTGAATGGAGTCGTTCCTTCACGTGTCGTCGATCCGACAGAGCCGTAGTGCAACCGTAACCCGCCTGCACAGGATGGCTTTGAGCTATCCACCCTTGGCCGGGGCGACCCCACGTGTCGCCCGCGCCGCGACCCCACCGCAGCCAGGTCGCTTCGCGGGCCCGCGTAAGGCGGTCGTCTCTGCCGGCGGACGGGAACCCGCCCGGGTGGAGGACCGACGCTGACGTCGGAGGGGGGAAGGTCGTGACAACGACCGGAATAAGGGCGCCCGCGTACGCCCTTGACGAGGCGACCGTCCCGATCCGCAACCGCCCGGCCGCGGTCGGCACTCCCCGCTCGATCTGGCAGGCGCGGTACGTCGCCCTGCTGGTGCCGGTCGACGCCGCAGTGGGGCTGGTCGCGGCCCTCGCCGCGGTGCTGCTGAGGTTCGGGCCGGCGGCCGGCGAGAGCCAGCGCGTCTACGCCTGGCTGACCGCCCTGCTGCCGGTCGGGTGGCTGCTGGCGCTGCTGCTCAACCGGGCCTACGAGTCCCGGTGCCTGTTCGCCGGCAACGAGGAGTACCAGCGGGTGCTGCGCGCCGGGCTGGCCCTGACCGCCACCATCGCCCTGGTCCTGTACGCGTTCGAGATCCGCCTCGGCCGCAGCTACCTGCTCGTCGGGGTGCCGGCGCTGCTCGTGCTGGGCGTCCTCGCCCGGTACGCGCAGCGAAGGAGCCTGCACCGGCGCTGGGCGCGGGGCGAGTGCCTGCGCCGGGTCCTGGTGGTCGGCCACGCCTGCGCGGTGGCCGACCTCACCCGCCGGCTGAGGCGGGAGCGTCACCACGGCATGGACGTGGTGGGCGCGTGCCTGCCCGCGGGCGCCGCCACCCTGTCCTCGGGCTCCGGTGCGCCAGCGGGTGCCGTGCCGGTGCTGGGGACCTTCGACGACGTCGCCATGGCCGCCTGGCAGGTCGACGCGGACACCGTCGTGGTGCTCTCCTGCCCAGAGCTTGACGGTACGGCGGTGCGCCGGCTCGCCTGGCGGCTGGAGCGCGACGACGTGGACCTGGTGCTGGCGAACGCGCTGATCGACGTCGACGGCGGGCGGGCCACGGTCCGGCCCGTCGACGGGCTGCCCATGCTGCACGTCGACCACCCGCGGCTGGGCGGGGTGCGCCGGGTGGTGAAGTCCGTGGTCGACCGCCTGACCGCGCTGTTCCTGCTGGTCCTGCTCATCCCGCTGCTGGTCGCGGTGGCGGCGCTGGTCAGGTGGCAGCCAGGGGCGCGCGGGCCGGCGCTGGACCGCCAGGCGCGGGTCGGCCGGGGCGGCCGGGAGTTCCAGCTGCTCAAGTTCCGGACGAGGTACGCGCAGCCGCAGCAGGGAGCCGCCGGCGGGCAGGGCGGGTGCGCGGTCCCGGAGCGGACCGCGGGGCAGGGCGGCGCGGTCCCGGACCAACCCGCCGGGTCCGGCGCCCCGCCGGTCACCCCGCTCGGTCGCTGGCTACGCCGGTTCTCCCTGGCCGCACTGCCCCAGCTGGCCAATGTCGTACGCGGTGAGATGTCACTGGTCGGTCCGCGCCCGCCCCGACCGGACGAGGTGGCCCGCCACCCGGACGACATGCGCCGCCGGCTGGTGGTCAAGCCGGGAATGACTGGTCTGTGGCAAGTGTCCCGAGGGGTGGACCTCTCCAGCGAGGAGGCCCTGCGTCTCGACCTGCGGTACGTGGAAAACTGGTCCCTCACGCTCGACCTGGTGGTTGTGCTCCGCACGGTCACCGCGGTGGCCCGGTCCGCCGGAGAAAACTGATCTTGATGGAGTGAGGGAGGTCCGGTGACCCAGGACGACTCGGCGTTCGCCGCCGAGCTGGCCGGCCGGGCGGGCGACCTGCTGCTGGCGCTGCGCGAGGAGCTCGGGTTCGCCGACCCGGCCGCGCTGAAGGCGACCGGCGACAAGCACTCGCACGACCTGCTGTTCAGCGAGCTGCGGCGGGGCCGGCCGGCGGATGCGGTGCTGTCGGAGGAGGGGGCGCGCACCGACCCGGCCCGCCTGGCCGCCGAGCGCGTGTGGATCGTCGACCCGCTGGACGGCACGCGCGAGTTCTCCGAGGAGGGGCGCACGGACTGGGCCGTACATGTGGCGCTGTGGTCAGCCGGCGAGCTGGCCGCCGGTGCGGTCGCGCTGCCGGCCCGGGGGACCGTGCTGGCCACGGACCGGCCGGTGCCGGCGTCCGCCCGGACGGCGGGTACGGACGGGCAGATCCGCATCGCGTGCAGCCGCACCCGCCCGCCGGCCTTCCTGTCCGCGCTCGCCGAGGAGCTGGCGGCCGAGCTGGTGCCGATGGGCTCCGCCGGGGTGAAGGTGTGCGCGGTGGTCACCGGGGAGGTCGACGCGTACGTGCACGCCGGTGGCCAGTACGAGTGGGACTCGGCGGCGCCGGTGGCGGTGGCGCGCGCGGCAGGTGCGCACGCGTCGCGCATCGACGGCAGCCCGCTGGTCTACAACCGGCCCGACCCGCTGCTGCCGGACCTGCTGGTCTGCCGGGCGGACCTGGCGCCGCGCCTGCTCGGCGCGCTGGCCGACCTGATCCCCCGGGCCGAGTGACCCGTCCTGATCTCTGATGTGTCTTGTGGAGTGCTGTGATGACCGCGTCTGATTACCGGGTTTCGCATCTGGATGTGCTGGAGGCGGAGTCGGTGTTTGTGTTCCGGGAGGTGGCGGCGGAGTTCGAGCGTCCGGTGCTGCTGTTCTCGGGCGGTAAGGACTCGGTGGTGATGTTGTGGCTGGCCAGGAAGGCGTTCTGGCCGGGGCGGGTGCCGTTCGGGGTGATGCATGTGGACACCGGGCACAACTTCGCCGAGGTGCTGGAGTTCCGGGACCGGGCGGTGGGCCAGCTGGGGCTGTCGCTGGTGGTGGCGAGCGTGCCGGAGGCGATCGGGTCAGGGCTGGTGGTGGTGCCCGACGGGGCGTCGCGGAACCGGGCGCAGACGCCGGTCCTGCTGGCTGCGGTGGAGAAGTACCGGTTTGATGCGTTGTTCGGCGGTGCTCGTCGGGATGAGGAGAAGGCTCGGGCCAAGGAGCGGGTGTTCTCGTTCCGGGACGAGTTCGGGCAGTGGGACCCGAAGAACCAGCGGCCGGAGCTGTGGGGGCTCTACAACGCGAGGGTGGGGCCAGGGGAGTCGATCCGGGTGTTCCCGCTGTCGAACTGGACCGAGCTCGACGTGTGGCGCTACATCGCCCGGGAGGGCATCGAGCTGCCCAGCATCTACTTCGCCCATGAGCGCGAGGTGGTCGAGCGGGACGGGATGCTCTACGGGGTGAACGAGTTCCTGCCGGCCCGGCCCGGCGAGACCGTGTTCACCGAGCAGGTGCGCTACCGCACGGTGGGGGACGCGTCGTGCACCGCGGCGGTGCGCTCGGACGCGGACACGGTGGAGAAGGTGATCGCGGAGGTGGCGGCGACCCGGGTGACCGAGCGGGGCGCGACCCGGGGGGATGACCGGGTCAGTGAGGCGGCGATGGAGGACCGTAAGCGTGAGGGCTACTTCTAGGCCAGGCTGCCCGCCGGGTGTGGAGAGGGGTTTGTGAGCGGATGGAGCTGTTGCGGTTTGCGACCGCGGGCAGTGTGGACGACGGCAAGTCGACGTTGATCGGCCGGTTGCTGCACGACACGAAGGCGATCTTCGAGGACCAGTGGGAGGCGGTGCAGGCGGCCTCGGCCGCGCGGGGGGACGAGTACACCGACCTGGCGCTGCTGACCGACGGGCTGCGGGCCGAGCGGGAGCAGGGCATCACGATCGACGTGGCGTACCGCTACTTCTCCACGCCCAGGCGCAGCTTCATCATCGCGGACACGCCGGGGCATATCCAGTACACCCGTAACATGGTCACCGGTGCGTCAACCGCGGACCTGGCGCTGGTGCTGGTGGATGCGCGTAAGGGGTTGCTGGAGCAGTCGCGGCGGCACGCGTTCCTGTGCTCGCTGTTGCGGGTGCCGCACCTGGTGCTGTGTGTGAACAAGATGGACCTGGTCGGCTACGACGAGGCCGTGTTCGAGAAGATCGCGGCTGAGCTCACCGGGTTCGCGGCGAAGCTGGACGCGCCGGACCTGACCGTGGTCCCGGTCAGCGCGCTGCACGGGGACAACATCGTCACCCCGTCGCCGAACATGCCCTGGTACCACGGGCCGACGCTGCTGCACCACCTCGAGCACGTGCACATCGGGTCGGACCGCAACCTGGTCGACGTACGGTTCCCGGTGCAGTACGTGGTCCGCCCGCAGTCCTCGGCCCACCGCGACTACCGCGGCTATGCCGGGCAGGTGGCCTCGGGGGTGCTCCGGCCCGGGGACGAGGTGGTGGCCCTGCCGTCGGGGTTCACCTCCACGATCACCGCGATCGAGACCGCGGACGGGTCGCTGGGCGAGGCGTTCCCGCCGTTGTCGGTGACGATCCGCCTAGCGGACGACATCGACATCTCGCGGGGGGACATGATCGCCCGTCCGCACAACGCGCCCACGCCGACCCAGGACGTGGATGCGCTGGTCTGCTGGATGGACGAGACCCGCCCGCTCGGTCCGGCCGGCCGGTACGTGCTCAAGCACACCACCCGTACGGTGCGTACCATCGTGCGCGGTGTGCACTACCGTCTGGACATCAACACGTTGCACCGGGACCACAGCGCGACCGGGCTGGCGCTCAACGAGATCGGTCGGGTCACGCTGCGCACCACCCAGCCGCTGCTCGCCGACCCGTACCACCGCAACCGCACCACCGGATCGTTCATCCTCATCGACGAGACCACCAACCGCACCGTCGGAGCCGCCATCATCACCACCACCTGAGCCAGCGACGTCTCTGGATGGTGACGCTCTCCAAAGATCGTGACAGTAGCACGGACCGCGCAGCGCAGCCGCGTGTTCCTGCCTCGAGGACCATCCTGGCTGTGGCCAGGCACCAGCACCGGCCGACCTGGAAGCAGGCGACCCGGAGACCCCGGACGCAGGCGACCCGATCCGCCTGACCGGCCCGCACACCGGCGGGCGCGGCCTGGCCGGCGGCCGGACCCGTACTGCCGGCCCTTGACCCTGCTCCGGCGCGGACGCCGCACCGGCGCACCGCCGGTGGGAAGCCACGGCCCGGCGGGCTGCCGCGAGGGCCGTCCAAGACCAACATAACTGCTGGTCGGAGGGGTGGATGGGGTTGTGTGCGGGAGTGGGGTAGCGTCCACCGGCGGCGACGTTGCAGAATGCCTCTCGGCTGGGGAGAACACGAAGCGTGCACAGATAGCTGCGGGCCAGTGACGTCGCCACTGGCCCGTGGGACCCGCTGACGCGAGGAGAGTCGTGGCCTCCGACTGGAACCCTACGGACTGGACCTCCACAACGACCCCGAGACCACGCCGTCGGCGTGCGGACGAGTACGGGCTGCCTCGCCAGTACGGACCTGGCAGCAGGTGGTACGAGCCTGACCCGGAGGACCAGGACGACTACTACTCGTCGGCGGAGCTTCCGGTCTACGTCCCGGACCGGGACCCCGACCCGGACCTCGACGACTACCCCTTCGAGTCCTTCGAGCCGCTCGAGCCCGAGGCGGAGCCGGCCGGAGCGGGTGCCGCCCGGACGCTGACCCGTACCCGGGTCCGGACGGTCCCTCAGGGGCACCGGCCGCAGCGGAGTGCCCTGTCCCGGATCGGGATCAAGGTCATGGTGGCGGGGATGGCGGTGGCGCTGCTGGGCGCGAGCGGCGGGCTGGTCGTCGCCTGGGTGCGGGCGAACAACCCGTCCCCGGCGGAGGACATGACCGTCTCGGCCGCCGAGGACACCTTCTTCGTGGACCAGGAGCCCGGCGCTGACCACAGCGGCGAGGCGGAGCTGCTCGCGGTCAGGCAGCCGGAGCGGCGTTCGGTCACGTTCCTCAAGTTCGACGTGCCGGCGCTGCCGCGGAACAGCCGTATCGTGGCGGCCGCCCTCAAGACCAGGTCGCCCATGCCGCAGCCGGCAGGGGTCGAGCTGTACCGGGTGCCGGACACCACCTGGGTAGCCGCCGAGCTCAAGGACTCTGGGCCGCCTGCGCACGCCGACCGCGTGGCGACCGGCCCAGCCACGGGTGCCACGTCGTTCTCGTTCGACCTGACGCGGGTGGTCACCACCTCCGGCACGTACGCGTTCGCCCTCGACATCGCGGCGGGTGCGGCGGGGGAGGTCCGCATCTTCGCGTCAGAGCGCGGCAACGACGGCCCGCGCCTGGTCGTGAGCTTGGAGCCGGTCCAGGCCAAGGGCGACAGCCCGCCCGAGGCGATCCTCCAGCCGGGCCAGCCGGCCGGCTCCCCCCAGCCGACCGTGCTGCCGTCGGCCAGCGCGTCGTTCGGCTCCCCGTCCGCCAAGCCGGCGCCGGGCCGGATGCTCGCCGGAGCCTCCGTCCAGCTGCGTACCGGAGAGACCTACGCGCAGGGGCTGGCCCGGGCGGACCGCACGTACGGCCCGCTGGAGATGGTCCGCGTTTTCTATACCGGCCTGCCCCCGTCCTGGGCCGGCAGCCGGGTCGACGTGGCGAACCGCACGGTGGTGGTGTCGTTCAAGGCGCTCCCGCTCGATGTCCTCTCGGGCAAGCACGACGCCCAGCTGTCCGCCTGGTTCGCCAGCGCCCCGCGCACCCGCGACACGTACTGGGTCTACTACCACGAGCCCGAGGACAACATCGCGGCCGGTAACTTCACCGCTACCGACTACCGCGCGGCCTGGCGGCACCTCGCCGGGCTGGCCAACCGCACCGGCAACAGCCGCCTGCACGCCACGCTGGTGCTGATGTGCTACTCGGTGAACCCGTCCTCCGGCCGCAACTGGCGCGACTACTACGCCGGCGGCGACATCATCGACGTGCTCGGCTGGGACTGCTACAACTTCGGTCGCAAGAAGGGGGAGTACGCGTCCCCGGCCAGCATCTACGCGAAGTCCATCGAGGTGTCGCGCGCCGCCGGAAAGCCGTTCGGGTACGCCGAGACCGGCAGCGTGCTGCTGCCGGAGGACACCGGCGCCGGGCGGGCGGCCTGGCTGCGCTCGATCGGGGCGTACCTGAGCAGCCAGAACCCGCTCTGGGTGTCCTACTTCGACTCGATGCTCTCGGTGGACTTCCGGCTCCTGGACCAGCCGAGCCAGCAGGCCTGGCAGGGCATCTGCCGCTCGTAGCGCGTCGCCACGGGCGCCGGCCTACGGGCGGGGCAGCTTGTGGACGGCCTGGTCGAAGATGGCCTTCGCATCCGCCGGGGCCCGGTAGCCCACCACGGTGATCCGCAGCGCCATGAAGATGTTGGCCGTGCGGACGTAGATCACGGCGTTGGTGAAATTCATTTCACGTTCGGTAACGGTTATCGCGAAGCTGAGCGACTCATCGCCGTACGGGCCGTAGTTGGCCATGGTCAGCTTGTGGGTCCGGTGCTCAACGACCCAGCTGGTACAGCTGGCGAGGGCCGTGCGGAACGGGTAGAGGTTGTTGTCGAGACCGCTGGGCAGGAGCGTGAGCGACTGGACGATGAACGTACCGGTGGTCGTGGACCAGACTCTCCCAGTGGTGGCCCGTGCCCCCTCGAGGTATCCGGCCTTGGCGGAGTACTCGCTCGGGCACTGTGAGAACGCCACCGATGCCAGATCCTCGACGGCGAGCTGGGTGTCGACCCGGTAACCGGCCGGCAGGTCCCGGCGGGTCAGTAAAGCCGCCTCCAGGTCCGCCTTTGTGTACTCCCGGGCGGGCCGCGCCGGTGACGGGCTTGGCGTGCTGACCGGCGAGGTCGCGGGGGCGGTGGGCGACGGTGCGGTGGCGCGCGGCTCCCCATCACGGTCTCCGCAGGCGCCCAGCGAGGCGACCGCGAGAAGGCACATGGTGACGACCGCGGGCGCAGTTCTTGACATTGCTGCCTCCCTGACTGGTGCACCGGACCTGCGGCGACCTTGGCCGCGGTGCAGCTAGCTCCAGTCAGGCACAGGATCTGTGTGCTCGTAAGCGGGGTGTCGGTGGTCGGACAGCGTCGCTGCCTGCCGGTCAGATCCCTCGACCACGCTGGTGCAGCCGGCGCAGCACCGTGTCGGGGCGTACGGCCCGGCTCGCCACGGCCAGGGCGAGGTAGGCGCGCGGCTCCTTCGGGTTGCGGGCGATGGTGTGCCGGGCCCAGCGCACCGCGCCCCGCCGGTCGCCCATTGCCGCGTGGGCGAAGGCGATCTGCCCGGTCACCCGCGCCTCGCCGAGCGGCTCACCGGCGAACTCGGGGTAGCGGCCCAGCAGCCACTGCAGGGCCGTGGCGATGGTCTCCCACCGCTGGGAGAAGTAGGACCGCTTGTGCCAGCGGACCAGCACCCCCGCTTCGGCCACGTTGACCAGCGGCCGGCGCCGGGCCGCCCGGAGCAGGAACTCATAGTCCTCGGCGTAGCTGCCGGGGATCTCCTCGTCGACGAGGCCGATGCCGTTGACCAGCGCGTCCCGCCAGATCAGGTACGTGGACGGGTGCAGCTCGGTGAGGCGCTTGCGCAGCAGCGCGGCGAGCGGCACCCGGTCAAGCGGGAGGACGCGGTCCACTATGGACCCGTCGTAGCTCACCCGGATGCCGCAGCAGGCGAGCTCGGCGTTGCCGGCCGCCTCGAGCGCGGCCACCTGCGCGGCGAGCTTGCCGGGCAGCCACTCGTCGTCGTCGTCGCAGAACGCGACGAGGTCGCCGGTTGCCGCGAGGATTCCGGTGTTACGGCCGCCGGCCAGGCCCGGCGTACGGGTGTTCGCGATGACCCGGACCTGGCGGTGCGGGTCGTCGCGCACCAGCGAGGTGTCCGGTGTGGACTGGTCGTAGACCACGACCACCTCGACCCGGCCCGGGTACTCCTGGCCGAGGATGGCGGCCACGGCGGCGCGCAGCAGCTCGGGGCGGTCCCGGGTGGGCACCACGGCGGTCACGGACGGGGTCATACACGCTCCTCAAGGTTGGCCGGCCGGGAGCCGCCGCGGTAGCCGTACCGCAGGCGCAACGGAAGGGTGAGCGCGCTGACCAGGGCCCGGGCGCCGGTCGGGAAGCCGGTGCGCCACTCCTCGTCCGCGCGCACGCGCAGCGGCCCGCGGGCGAAGCGCAGCGGGTTGCCGGCGACGGTGTGCGCCGGTCGGGGGAGCACCGGTGGCTCGTCGAGCACCCGCAGCGCCGCGGGGTCGTCGGCCAGCCCGGCCAGCTGGCGGACGGCCGTGACGGTGCCCCGCGGGTCGGCGGTGAAGTCCTCGTACCGGATCCGGGCCACCGGCAGCCGGGCCGGCGCGCGGCGCGCGGCGAGCACGTCGAAGGCGAGGTTCTGCACCGTCCACAAGGCACTGACCTGCACCGGGGAGAACGTCGGCATGTACGCCTCGGCGTCGGCCACCTCCGGCCGGCGTACCCGCCTGGCCCAGGAGTGGGCGACCGCGCGGCTGTCGCGCACCAGGTGCACCACGCGCAGGTCCAGGCCCTCGGCCCAGCGCAGGGCGAACGCCAGCGACGCGTGCTTGCTGGAGTCGACCACCACGGCGGCGCCGGACACCTCGGCCGCGGCGGCGTAGACCTGCGTGTAGAGCTGCGCATACCGGCGGACCGCGGCCAGCTGCCGCTCTGGCAGGCGGGCGCGGGCCAGCTGGGGCAGGTGCCGGGTACGGTCGACCTGTCCCTTGAGCGCGGCCACCTCGTCGGTGTCCACGGTGGACCACCCGCCGAACGCGCGCGCACCGACCTGTGTCCAGAATGGACAGCCGGAGAAGCGCTCGCCGCAGCCGCACCGCTCGTCCAGGCGGAGCCCGCGCTCCCACAGGTGGACGACCTCGCCCACCGCGCACACGTCGTCGCTCTGCGCCAGGATCAGCTCCAGCAGGGTGGAGCCGCTGCGGCCGAGGCCGCCGAGGAACAGCACGGGCACCGCTGGCCTCACCGCCGCCGTCCCGTCCGGCGGCGCGTCCGGGCGTCCACAAGCTCCTCCACGATGCGCCCCACCCGGGCCACCGCCTCGGCGCGGCCGGTGCCGCCAGGCGCGTCGCCGTCGAGGCTGAACCGGGCCGGGTCGGCCACCCCCAGGTCGAGCGCTGTGGTCAGGTCCGGCTCTGACTCGCACAGGTGCACCAGGCCGGCCGCTGCCATCCGGCGGGCGAAGAGCAGCTGGTGGTCGTCCACGTGCTCGCCGCGGGCCGGGTCCCGGGGCACCACGATCGGCAGGTGCCCGGTGCGCCGGGCCTCGGTGATCGTGGCCGGCCCGCCGTGGCTGACCACCAGGGTGGCCTCGGTCATGGTCCGCCGCAGCTCGTCGTGGTCGAGGAAGGCGGTGGCGCCGGCCAGCGCCGGCTTGCGCCCGTGGCCGTACTGGACCAGGAGCCGGGCCGGGCCGGGCGACCACCGCTCGAGCCAGGAGGTGAGCCGGTCAAAGGGGTGCACGTCAGTGCCGACGACGACGAGGACCAGCGGCGCGGTCACAGGAGGTTACCGACCACGGTCGCGTACGGGTACATCCGGCGCTGCTCCTCCCACTGCACCAGCATCGCCGACAGGAACGGCCGGCAGAGCCGGGCGGTCAGCGTGGCCGTATCGATCCGGTCGTACACCTCTATATAGATCGTGGGGATGCCGCGCAGCCGGGCCAGCGCGACAAACGGCAGCGCGACGCCGGCCCCGGTGGTGACCACGGCCTCGACCCGCCGGCGCCGCAGCACCCGGGCGGCGAGCAGGGTGTTGCGCACCAGGTTGCGGATGTTGCGGGTGGTGGGGTGGTGCGCCCACACCACGTCCTCCCCGGCCAGCAGCGACCGGGCGTCGGGCGTGCCGAAGGTGACCCAGCACCGGTCCCATCCTCGGTACCACGGCTCCAGCGCCAGCAGCTGCGCCAGATGCCCACCGCTCGACCCGACCAGCAGCACCGGGCCGCGCTCGGACTGATCCATGACGGTCATTATGTCCTCCCCAGATCCCACCATCATGGCCGTGAGGGCAAACTACCCCGGATCAGCGCCACGGTCCGACTCAGTCGGACCTGCGACAGAACGGACCGACCGATCGGCCAGGCCGGCTGTCGTGCGTAGACTGCTCCGGGCGCGTGCGAGCAGTGCGTGACCAGCGCGTACGTGGTCAGCACGGCGCAGGCCTGCAGGGAGGGTGGAGGTTGGTGGAGACGTCGGCACCGGTGCGGCTGCTCTACGTGGGCGGCGTCCCGCGCAGCGGCTCCACGCTCGCCGACCTGATGATCGGCCAGCTGCCGGGTCACGTCGGGGTGGGTGAGCTCTACTACCTGTGGACCGACGGTCCACACAATAATGTCCGGTGTGCGTGCGGTGTCCCGTTCACTGGGTGTCCCTTCTGGAGAGAGGTGGGCGAGCGGGCCTACGGCGGCTGGTCGCCCACCCTGGTGGACGAGGTGCTCGCGCTGCAGCTCCGGGTGGACCGCACGCCGCGGATCCCAGCCCTGGTCGCGCCGCCGGCCGGCTCCGCGTTCGCCCGCGCCGTCACCCGGTATACGGACCTGCTCACCGCCCTCTACCGCGCGATCGCCGACACCTCGGGCGCGCGGGTCGTGGTGGACTCGTCCAAGCGGCCCTCGCTGGCGTTCGCGCTGCGTGGCGCGCCAGGCGTCGACCTGGCCGTGGCGCACGTGGTGCGCGACCCGCGCGGGGTCGCGTTCTCCTGGGGCAAGCGGGTGGCCGACGGCGCGACGCACCGCGGCGACATGCCGCGCTGGTCGCCGGCGACGGTGTCCCGCCGCTGGGTCACGGTGAACGCGAGCGTCGCCGCCCTGCGCCGCTTCGGCGTGCGCGGGGTGCGGGTGCGCTACGAGGACCTGGTCGCCGACCCGCCCCGCCAGCTGGCCCGGATCGCGGCCCTGCACGGGATCGAGGTCCGGCCGGCGGACCTGGGCTTCCTGGCCGATGGCGGGGTACGCCCGGCGGCCACGCACACCATCGCCGGCAGCCGCATCCGGCACTCGGACGGCGTACTCCCGCTGCGGCTGGACGAGGAGTGGCGTACCGCCCTGCCCGCGGCGCAGCGGCGTTTCGTGACGGCGGCGACAGCGGTATCGAGGTGGCGCTATGGGTACCACTGAGCGGGCAGTCCCGGTCCTCTACGTCGGCGGCATGCCGCGCAGCGGCTCCACCCTGCTCGACCTGATGCTGGGCGAGCTCACCGGCCACTGTGAGGTGGGCGAGCTGTTCTACCTGTGGCAGTCCGGGGTGGAGCGCAACTTCCGCTGCGCCTGCGGGGAGCCGTTCGCCGGGTGCCCGTTCTGGAGCAAGGTGGGCGAGCTGGCGTACGGCGGGTGGTCAAGGGTCGACCTGGCCGAGGTCTACCGCCTCCAGCGGCGGGTCGACGCCACCAGCCGGGTCCCGCTGGTCCTCGCCGCCGGCCTGCTGCCGGCCTTCCGTCGCAGCCTGGACCGGTACATCGCGCTCATCACCCCGCTCTACCGGGCCATCGCCGAGGTGTCCGGGGCCGCCGTCGTGGTCGACTCGACCAAGCGCCCGTCGCTGGCGTACATCCTGCGCCGGGCGAAAGGCATCGACCTGCGCCTGGTGCACGTGGTGCGCGACCCGCGCGGGGTGGCCTACTCCTGGAGCCAGGCGGTGGAGCTGCCGGAGGGCACCGCGCCGCGCAAGCACATGAAGACCCGCTCGCCGCTGCTCATCGCCCGGCGCTGGGTCACCGTCAACGCGATGCTGGCGTGGCTCGCCTGGCTGGGCGTGCCCCGGGTCCGGCTGCGCTACGAGGACCTGGTGCGCGAGCCCCGGGCGGTGCTGGCGCGGGTGGCGGCGCTGACCGAGGATGCGACCGGGCAGCGCGACCCGCTGGGCTTCCTGGACGGGACGACGTTCACCCATCGCGGCTCGCACACGGTCGCCGGGGGGCGCATCCGGATGCGGCACGGGGCGATCACGCTGGTGCTCGACGAGAAGTGGCGGCGGGAGTACGCCCCGTCGCGGCGGCGCCTGGTCGCGGCGCTCACCTGGCCGCTCCGCTGGGTCTACGGCTACCGCGGCTGACCACCGGGCGGGGCGGGTCAGACTCGGGCCAGGTGGGCGTCCACCTCGTCGAGGACCCCGGGGTGGGCGTCCTCGTCGAACTTGCGGCCGAAGTGGGCGCCGCTGGCCAGTGCCTGGGGCAGGTCGGCTGTGGTGAGCACCTTGGAGCGGTTGAACCGGGTGTTGGAGAAGTCGAAGTAGCGCTTGCAGTCCGGCACCAGCCGGAACCGGCCCGAGCTGACCAGGACGGTCTGTGGCAGCGCCTCCTCCGGCGAGAGCGTGTGCCGGAAGTGGGCGACCACGTCGGGGCGGTCGCGCAGGAACTGGCGCAGGTAGGCGACGGCCGGCCAGGACAGCGACGCGTACGCCGAGCCGCCGTGCAGCACCAGGTCGGGGCCGAACGGCGGACGGACCCGGCGGCCGACCGCCAGGCCGTACGAGGTGTGCACCCGTACCAGTGGCTGGAGCCGGTTGACCAGCTGGAGCGGGCGCAGCGCCCGGGCCCCGCGGGGGGTGAGCGGGGCGAGGCGGCGGTGCCGGAAGTAGTAGCGGGAGCGGGCCTTGGCCGCCCCCCAGTGGCTGTCCGGGCCGAGCGCCGGCCAGTACTCAAGGAAACCGTCCGCGCCGGAGGACGCCAGCTCCTGCTCGCACTCTGCCAAGGGGCGCAGCGGGTAGTCCTGCCCGGTCAGGTTGACCAGCCAGTCCACCTTCACGCCGCCGGCGACCAGCCAGTCCACCGCGGCGAGGTACCGGTCGACGTGGCTGAAGTCGCCGTACCCGCCCTGGTGGAGCTGCACGGTCACGTCCGCCAGCGCGGCCAGCTCGGCCCGCGTCGCGGGGTCGAGCGGCGCTCCGTCCACGTCGTGGCTGATGTGCACGACGCTGTCCGGGCTCATACGCTTGACCTGCTGGACCAACCTCACCAGCTGGCGGGGGGCACGGTGGGACTGGATGTGGTAGCAGCAGCGCACCGGGCTATCATCGCCCTACCCATCGGGATTGAGAAAACGGCACATCGCGCGCGTCGGATCTGCGACGGAGAGTATCGGTCGATCATCTGCGCGTCATATTATGACAAAACAGCACTAGACAACGGCCCGACCGAAGACCTCGGCTCGCGTTTCGACAGGGAGCGAGACACCGCATGCCCCATTCTCGTCGCGTCGAAATGACTGAGCCCGAAGGCCCCACGCTGCTGGACTACTTCGGGTGGCTGCGTCGCCGCTGGTGGATCCTTGCGGCCGGAGCCATCGTCGGCCTTGCCGCGGCGGCCGGCTTCACCGCGATCCAGCCGCGCACCTACACCGCCACCACGTCGGTGCAGGTCCGGCAGATCGGGCCGGACGCCAACCCGAACGCAAAGGTCAACCTGGACACCGAGGCGCAGATCATCCGGTCCACCGTCGTGGCCACGCGCGCACAGGCCCTACTGCGTACCCCCGAGGCGCCGGAGTCGCTGGCCCGCCGGGTGGATGTCACCGTGCCGCCGAACAGCCAGGTTCTGCACGTGTCGTTCGACTCGCCCACCCGGGCAGGCGCGCGCGACGGCTCCCGCGCCTTCACCCAGGCCTACCTCGACCTGCGGGTGGACATCGCCCGCCGGGACCTGGACACCGAGATCGCTGAGCTGCGCAAGCAGATCGAGGACACCAACCGGCAGCTGACCCAGGTGGCCGGCAAGATCGCCTCGCTGCCGCCGAGCAACGTGGAGCGCCAGCGCGCCGAGGCCGACCGCAGCGTGCTCACCAACCAGCTGGGCACGCTCAACGGCCGGCTCAGCCCGCTGCTCGCCACCTCGCTCGACCCAGGCCTGATCATCTCCGAGCCGTCCCTGCCGGCCCGGCCCAGCTCACCGAAGCGCATGCTCAACCTCGCCAGCGGCTTCGGGGCCGGCCTGCTCCTCGGCATCGCGCTGGCGCTGCTGCTGGACCGGCTGGACACGCGGGTGCGCCGGAGCCGGGACATCGCCGACCGGCTGGGCGTACCGGTCCTGCTGGAGCTGTCCGGCCGGCTGACCGCCCCGGCCCTGCTGCCCGCCACCGACAAGATGTCGCGCGAGCTGGGCCGGTTGCGCAACGTGCTGCTCACCACGGTGCCCGAGCCGGCGGCCGGGGCCGGGGGCCGGCGGATGCTGCTCGTCGCCGCCAGCCCGGGCGCGGCCACCGGCTTCCTCGTCGGCAACCTCGCCGCCGCCTACGCCCGCACCGGCGCGCAGGTCGCCGTGGTCACCACGAACCCGGACTCGCCACTCGCCGCGATGGCCGGCAACGACCCCGGCCCTGGCCTGGCCGAGGTGCTCCGGCGGGACCTGCCCGCGCTGCACGCGCTCACCGCGGTGCCAGCCGTGCCACAGCTGCGGGTGCTGCTCCCCGGCCAGCTGGACCCGGAGTCCGAGCTGCCGGTGGCCGGGCTGCTCGAGGTGCTCGCCGAGCTCGCCGACCGGTTCGACCACGTGCTCATCGAGACCGCCCCGCCGAGCCTCGCGGTCGAGGCGCAGGCGCTGGCCAGCCACGTCGACGCGGTGCTCCTGGTCGCCGAGGCCCGGCACACCCGCGGCCGCGAGGTGACTACGGCGATCCAGCAGTTCGACCAGGTGCAGGCGCCGGTGATCGGTGCGGTGCTGGTCCCGCGCCTGCCGGTGGCCAAGGCGGCGGCAGCCACCGCAGCCCGGACCTCGACCCGGGGCGTCCACGCGAAGCCCGAGCGCGCCGTCCCGTCCCGGCCGGCGACCGGCCGGCCCACCCTGGCCGGGCGGACCGTCCTGGCACCCACCTCGGGGGACAGCGAGGAGACGGTCGCCGTACGGCTGCCGGTGGTCCACGCCGGTGCCGGCGCCGACGAGGGGGCCGACGCCGAGGCCCCGATGACCACGTCCGAGTCGACCATGGTGCTGCCCCGGATGACCGACAAGGGCGCCTGGGGCGGGGAGGGCCGGCCGCAGACCGGCACCGGGCGCAAGGGCTCCACGTACCGCACCGGCGCGACGGACGGCACCAAGATCACTCTGCCGCAGCGGGAGGAGCAGGGGTGAGGCCCGGCCTCGCCGCCGGGCTGCTGGCCGCCGCCCTGCTGGCGACCGGCGGCTGCGCCGACGACGGCGGTGGGGACCTCCGCACCGGCCCGGTGGACCCCGGGCCCCGCCCCACGCTCAGCCCGAGCGCCAGCCCGGCCCTGCCGCCCGCCCCACTGGCCGGCCTGGGCAGCCCCGACAGTGTCGTCACCCGCCGGGCCGTTGCGGTGCCGGTGCGGGTCGGTACGGGCAGCCCGGCGCCCGCCGGGCTGGCCACCGCGGACCTGATCTACCAGGAGTACGCCGAGAGCGGCTCGCTGCACCTGCTCGCCGTCTACCAGTCCCGGGAGGCGGCGCGGATCGGGCCGGTGACGGAGATCCGGCCGGCGGACGTGAAGACACTGGCTATCTTCAACGCGTTCGTCGGGTACGGCGGCGCACCGGAGAGCTTCCTGACCCAGCTGGAGAACTCGAAGCTGCCCGCGGTCTCCCCGGCCCAGCGGGCCGACCTGTTCCCGGGCGGGTACACCTCGACGGGAGCGCTCTACCGGGCCGTCCCGGCCGGCGGCACGCCGCCGCCCGCCTTCGTCTACGCGGCCCAGGGCGAGCCGGTGGCCGACGCCGGGGCAAAGGTCGCACAGCGCCTGACGGTCACCGCGCCCGGCCGCCCGGCGCAGGTGTGGACCTACGACGAGCCGACCCGGACCTGGCGCAGCCAGCTCGGCGGGGTGACCGTGGCGGTCGCCTCGGTGGTCGTGCTGACCATGCCGTACAAGACCGTGTCCATCCGCCGGCCGGTTGCCCGGGACCTGCCCAGCGCCCAGGTGCTCGGGGAGGGTCCCGCGCTCGCCGTGTCCGGGTCGAGCGCCGCCACCGGCAGCTGGCGCAAGGGCGGGCTGCGCCAGATGTGCAACGTGGTGGACGGCTCCGGCTTCCCGGTCCGGCTGCAACCCGGCACCACCTGGGTGGTGTACGCGCCGACCGGCTCGACGGTGGTGGTGGCGTGACCGCGGTGCTCGGTCCGCCCCCGACACCGGTCGCCGCGCCCCGCAGCCCGGGGATGCCGCCGCGCCCACGCGGGCGGCGCGGCCGGTCGCCGCGGCTCCCGCCGGGCTGGCCGCTGGTGGCGCTGCTGCTGTGCTACCCGCTGTGGTGGGCTCTCGGGCTGCCCACGTTCATCTACGCGATCGCCGCCGTCCCGATGGCGTTCCACCTCTACCGGCGCGGGAACGTACGGGTGCCGCCGGGCTTCGGCCTGTGGCTGCTGCTGCTGGCGTGGGTGGCGCTGTCCGGCCTGATGCTGGGCCAGGTGGCTCCGGACACCATGGCGCCGCAGGGGTTCGGGCGGTTCATCGGCTACGGCACCCGGGTCATGAACTACACCGCCCTGACCGTGATCATGCTGTACGTGCTCAACCTGGAGGAGCACGAGCTGCCGAGGCTGCGGGTGGTACGGCTGCTCGGCGTGATGGGCCTGTTCACCGTCGTCGGCGGGTACGTGGGGGTGCTCTTCCCCGAGCTGTCGTTCAGCTCGCCGCTGAAGGAGCTGCTGCCGGCCTCCCTCACCACCGACCCGTTCGTGCAGCGCCTGCTCACCGTCGAGGTGGCCCAGGTGCAGGACGTGCTGGCCGGCGGCTCGGGCGAGCCGCGCCCGTCCGCCCCGTTCGAGTACACGAACACCTGGGGCGAGAACATGTGCATCCTGCTGGTCTGGCTGACTGTGGGATGGACCGTGCTGGGCCGGGGTGCCCGGCGGGTGACCGGCGTCGTGGTCCTGCTCGCCGCGGTGGTGCCGATCGTGCAGTCGCTCAACCGGGGCCTGTGGATCGGGCTCGGCATCGCCGCTGTCTACGTGGCCGTACGCCTGGCCTGGCGGGGCCGGTTCGCGCCGCTCGGCGGGCTGGCCGCGGCGGTGGGCCTGTTCGCGGTGCTGACCTTCGCCACCCCGCTGGGCACCGTGGTCTCCCAGCGCCTGGACAACGGGCACAGCGACGACATCCGGGCGACCCTGAACGCGGCCGCGGTGAAGGCCGCGGCCAGCTCCCCGATCCTCGGGTACGGCGCCAACCGGCCGTTGATCGGCAGCAGCCGGTCCATCGCGATCGGCAAGCGGGTGGACTGCCCGCAGTGCGGCAACCGGGAGATCGGCAGCGACGGCCAGCTGTGGCACCTGCTGATCGCGCAGGGGTTCGTCGGCGCGTTCGCCTACAGCGGGTTCTTCCTGTGGAACCTGTGGCGGTTCCGCCACGACCATACGCCGATCGGCATCGGCGGCAGCCTGGTGCTGATCCTCGTCCTGTTCTTCCAGTTCCTCTACGGCGCGCTGAACTCGACCCTGTGCTGGGCGCTCATCTCGGTTGCGCTGCTCGCCCGCAACGACCGCGAGCTGCGCCGGCAGCGGATGAGCCTGCTGGGCGCCGGTGGCTGGCCTGCGGGGAGCCCTGGGAGAGCCAATGGTTGACCGGCGTGGAGTCTTGCGGAGTGCCCATGGTGGATGAGCGCGCGGCGTACCTGCCCGAGCTGGCGGACCTGCTCTGGCCCGGGGACCGGGAAGCCGCCTACACCGTCGTGCCGTCGGCCGCCCGCCCCCGGCTGCTCGTGCCGGCCGGCGCGCCGCGGGCCGCCGCGGCGGCGGTGCGCTTCTCGGTCGAGGCGGCCACGCCGCGGGCGCGGCTGCGCCGGCGGCTCCTGTCGACCGTGTTCCGGCTGGGCGCTGGCGGGCTGGTGTGCCGCGACCGGCTGGCCGTGCGGCGGGGCACCGCCGGCCCGGCCGGGCTCGACACCCACCTGGCCCAGATCCTGGGGCGGCCGGTCCGGCTCAGCGTCCAGATCGGTCCACCGCGGGCCAACCGCAAGCCGGTGCTGGCCGTGCTGGCGCCGGACGGGGCGGTGCTCGGCTTCGCCAAGCTGGGCGTCAACGCGCTGACCCGTACCCTGGTCGACGCCGAGGCCGCGGCGCTGCACCGGCTCGCCAGCGCGGACCTGGGGCCCGTGGTCGTGCCGGCGGTGCGCCACCACGGTGCCTGGGGGCCGCACACGCTGCTGGTCCAGGAGGCCCTGCCGGTGTGGTTGCCCCGGGCGGCGGCGGGTGCGGCGGGCACCGAGGCTGCGGCGATGGTGGGGCTCGCCGGCTGCCTGGGCGTGCGCCGGGTCGCCTACCCCGGCAGCGGGTACGCCAAGCGGCTGGCCACAGCAGTGGAAGAGCTGCCCGCCGGCCCCGTTTCCGCCCGGCTCGCTGAGGCGTTGGACACGGTGGCCGGGCGGGGTGACGAGCTGCCGTTCGGCTGCTGGCACGGCGACTGGAACGGCGGCAACAGCGCGGTGCTCGCCGACGGGCGGGTGCTGGTGTGGGACTGGGAACGGTTCGACCCGGACGTCCCGGCCGGCTTCGACGCGCTCCACCTGGCGTTGCAGTCGGCGGTGACCCGGCGCGGCGTGCCACCGGCGCAGGCCGCGCGGGCGCTCTTCGCGCAGGGGCGCGAGCTGCTGGGCCCGTTCGGCGTGCCGGCGCAGGCGGTGGACCTGGCCGTCCGCCTCTACCTGGTCGAGCTGGGCGCCCGCTACCTGGCCGACCGGCAGGCCGAGGCCGGGGCGCGGCTGGGGCGCATCGATGAGTGGCTGCTACCGGTGTTGGAGGAGCGAGGACGTTGATGAGCGGGATGGCCAGGACCAGGGCGCGCCGGGCGGTGCGTACGGTGACCCGTACGGTGGGCCGGTGGACCGCTGGCGGGCGGCTGCGACCGGGCTTTCTCATCGTGGGCGCGCAGCGCTGCGGCACCACCTCGTTGTTCAAGACACTGTCCCAGCACCCGGCGGTGCTGCCGGCCGTGCTGCACAAGGGGGTCCACTACTTCGACACCGGGTACGACCGCGGCCTCGCCTGGTACTTCGGCCACTTCCCGACCGTGCGCGCGGCCGAGGCGGTGCACCGGCGGTACGGCGTACCGGCGGTCACCGGCGAGTCGAGCCCGTACTACATGTTCCACCCGCTGGCCCCGCAGCGGATCGCCACGGACCTGCCCGGCGTGCGGCTGCTGGCGCTGCTGCGCGACCCGGTCGACCGGGCCTACTCCGCGCACGCCCACGAGCTGGCGCGCGGCTACGAGACCGAGGACTTCGAGACCGCGCTCGCGCTGGAGCCGGAGCGCATCGCCGGGGAGCGGGAGCGGCTGGTCGCCGACCCGGGCTACGCCAGCCACCACTTCCAGCACAACGCCTACCTCACCCGCGGGCAGTACGTCGAGCAGCTGGAGCACCTGGCCGCTGTGTTCGGCCGGGAGCGGCTGCATGTGATCGACAGTGATGAGTTCTTCGCCGACCCCAGGCCAGCCTTTGACGCGGTGTGCGACTTCCTCGGGCTGCCGCACTGGCCCGACATCACCTTCGGCAAGCACAACGCGCGTGCCCGGTCCCCGATGACCCCCGAGCTTCGAGCGCGGTTGGCGGCCCACTTCGCGCCGTACGACGAGCGGCTGGCGGCGTGGTGGGGCCGGGTGCCGTCGTGGCGGAGGTGACCGGGTCCGCCCGTAACCCCCCGGCGGAGGTGACCGGCTCCGCCCGTACCCCGGGGGAGACGACCGGGTCCGTCCGTACCGCGGCGCAGGAGGAGCCGACCGGCGCGGCGCAGCTGCGCGGCGCGGCCCGGCACGGCGTGGCCAACCTGGCCGGCGTCGCGGTCGCCGCGGCGGCCGCGTTCGCGCTCAACATCGTGGTGACCCGGGGCTGGTCGGTCCTTGACGCCGGGCTGTTCTTCGCCGGCACCAGCGCCTTCATGATCGCGTACGCGGCGGCCCGGCTCGGTACCGGCGTGGGCTCGGTCTACTTCGTCAGCCGGGCCCGGGCCCTGGGCCAGCCGGAGCGGATCCGCCCGGCGGTGCTCGCCGGTGCGGTGCCGGTCGCGCTCGTCGGCACCGGCCTGGGCATCGCCGGCTGGGTGCTCGCGCCGGCGCTGGCCGGGGTCCTGTTCCGGGACCCGACGCCGGACGCGGTGCCGATGCTGCGCTCGCTCGCGCTGTTCCTGCCGGTCGCCGCGCTCGGCGAGATGGCGCTGGCGGCCT
This sequence comes from Micromonosporaceae bacterium, assembly GCA_035649895.1. Classification (GTDB taxonomy): domain Bacteria; phylum Actinomycetota; class Actinomycetes; order Mycobacteriales; family Micromonosporaceae; genus DASSUC01. The sequence goes on from DASRIS010000042.1 coordinate 117,435, forward strand.
GCCGCGGCTTCGGCCGGATGGGCCCGCTGCTGCTGGTCGACCGGCTCGGCCGGCACGGCCTACAGCTGGTCGCCGTGGCCCTGGCCGCGGTGCTGGGCGCGTCGGTGGCGACCGGGCTGCCGCTGGCCTGGGCGCTGCCCTACCTGCCGGCGACGGTCATCGCCCTCGGCTGGCTGGCGCTGCTGGTACGCCGGGCCGAGCGCGCCGCCGCCGGCGCCCGCCCGCGCCCGGTCCGGCTGGCGTGGGAGTACTGGCGCTACACCGGCCCGCGGGCGCTGGGCAGCCTGGCCCAGATGACCGTGCAGCGGCTGGACATCGTGCTGCTCGCCGCGCTGCGCGGCAGTGCCGAGGCGGCCGTCTACACCGCCGCGACCCGCTTCCTCACCCTCGGCCAGCTCTCCGCGCAGGCGCTGGCGACCGCGGTGCAGCACCGCATCGCCGGGCAGATGGCCCGCGGCGACCGGGCCGCGGTGGGCCGGCTCTACCAGGCCACCACCGGCTGGCTGGTGCTGCTGGCCTGGCCGGCGTACCTGCTGTTCGCGGTCTTCGCCGAGGCGGTGCTCGCGCTGTTCGGGCCCGGCTACGGCTCCGGCCGTACGGTGACCGTGGTGCTCGCGCTGACCATGCTCCTGGCGACCGGGTGCGGCATGGTCGACTCGGTGCTGAACATGGCCGGCAAGACGTCCTGGACGTTCTACAACGCTCTCGCAGCGGTCGCCGTCAACGTCGTCGGCAACCTGCTGCTGATCCCGCCGTACGGCATGGTGGGTGCGGCGGCGGCCTGGTCGGCCGCTATCGCGGTGGGCAACCTCGTCCCGCTCGCCCAGCTGTACGGGTCGATGCGGCTGCACCCGTTCGGCCGCGGCACGCTGCTCGCCGCCGCGCTCGCCACGGTGTGCTTCGGCCTGCCTCCGCTGCTGGCCCGGCTCGTCTACGGGGCCAACCTGCCGGTGCTCGCCGCGGTGGCGGCCGCCGGCGCGCTCGCGTACGCCGCCGGAGCCTGGCGGTGGCGGTCGGTGCTCCAGCTCGACGCGTTGCGGGCGGCGGTGCGGCGCCCCCGCGGCGACCGGTCAGGTGGTCTACACGATGTGCCAAACGCAGCCGGGGAAGGTGCATAGGCTGGCCGGTGTCGGTCAGGGTGTAGCGATGTCAACGGGTGGGGAGGACGCGTAGTGACTTCTGCGCGACGTAGGGTGACTGCGTTTGCAGTCACCCTCGTTCTGGGACTGGCCGCGACCGCGTGCGGCGGGGACAAGAAGCGCGACGGCACCGCAGCCAACCCGGTCCTGACCTCCCCGCCGGCGGTCGCACCCGGACACAGCCCGGACGTGACCACCACCCGCGGCCCCCAGCCGCCGGAGCAGGGCACCTGGCTGGGCGCGTGGGTGAAGCCGCAGTGGAACACCCCGACCGGGCGGGCGGAGGCGTTCGCCGCCTTCGAGCGCCAGCTGGGCACGCAGCTGCGGATCGCGCACGCGTTCCACGAGTGGGACGACGAGTTCCCCGGGCCGACCGAGGACGCCCTCGGCGCAGAGGCCGACCTGCTGATGGTCTCCTGGGCCGGCACCGACACCCGGTCCATGGCGATGGGCGTCTACGACCCGGTGATCCGCCAGCGCGCGGAGCGGGTCAAGGCGTACGGCCGCCCGCTGCTGCTGCGCTTCCGCTGGGAGATGGACCGGCCCAACCTGGCCGCGAGCGTGCACTCCCCGGAGGACTACATCGCGGCGTGGCGGCACACCCGGCAGATCTTCACCGAGGTGGGCGCGACCAACGCGGGCTGGGTGTGGTGCCCCCACGTGCAGGGCTTCATCGACCCGCAGCGCAACGCGGCGGCGTACTACCCCGGCGACGACCAGGTGGACTGGCTGTGCACGGACGTCTACGCCGGGGCCCAGTTCGACGGGTTCGCCGCCCAGATGAACACGTTCATGGCGTTCGCCAGCAAGCACCCGCGCCCGATCCTGGTGGGCGAGTTCGGCGTGACCGAGCGGGGGCAGGACGGGCAGCGGGCCACCTGGCTGCGCGAGGTGCGTTCCTACACCCGCGACCACCCGCAGATCAAGGCGCTCGTCTACTTCGCCGCCAAGCAGGAGCGAAAGCCGGTGTACGACACCACGTTCACGGACGACCCCGGGGGGCTGGCCGCCTTCCGGGAGCTCGCCGCCGACGACTACTTCAACGCCCCGCTGGCCGCGACGGGGGGTCGGTGAGCATGCCCGCCCCGCCCCGGGTGGCCCGGCTGGCCGTGGTCGGCCTGGTAGCTGACCGGCGCGAGCGGCGCCGGCTGGTGCAGCCAGTCCGTGGCCCGCTGCGGCAGCGGTACGTGCCCCGGGTGCGCCGCCCGATCTTCGTGCTCGGCGCACCCCGCTCCGGGACGTCGTTCCTGGGCCGGTGCATCGCCACCCTGCCCGACGTGTCGTACCACTTCGAGCCGCGGCTGACCAAGGCGGTGGCGCGCTGCGTCTACGACGGCTCCTGGAGCCGGGCGCGGGGCAGCCGGTACTTCCGCGGCTACTACGGCGCCCTGCTCGCCGCGGCGGGCCACGGCGGCCTGCGCTTCGCCGAGAAGGACCCGGAGAACTGCTTCATCGTGCCGTTCCTGGCCGACGTCTTCCCCGACGCCGTGTTCCTGCACGTGGTGCGCGACGGGCGGGACGTGGCGGTCTCCCACGCCGAAAAGCCGTGGCTCGCCGCGGCGTCGGCCGGCGCCGGGCGTACCGGTCGCGGCGGCATCCAGTGGGGGCCGGCGGCCCGGTTCTGGGTCGAGCCGGACCGGCGGGAGGAGTTCGAGCAGGTCTCCGACCTGGCCCGGGCGGCCTGGAGCTGGCGCCGGTTCACCTCCAGCGCCCTGGCCGGCCTCGCCGGCCTGGCGCCGCAGCGGTGGCTCGAGCTGCGCTACGAGGCGGTGGTCCGGCAGCCGGACCGGGCGGCCGAGCAGGTGGCGGACTTCCTGGAGGTCCGCGACCCGGCGGCCCGGACGGCACTGCACGGCGGCTTCGGAACCGCGCGGGCGGACTCGGTCGGGCGGTGGCGCACGGCGCTGGACGACGCCGGCCTGGCCGACGTCCGTGAGCATGCGGGCACTCTGCTCACCCGGCTGGGTTACGAGTAGTACGTTCGGACGGAATCCTTTGGGTGACGTAGACGTCCGGGCCGGAGAGGGGAAAGCTGCCTTTCCATGGCCTGCCCGGAGCCCGCCCCTTGGCGCGCCCGGCTGCGTCCACGCGACTGTTATGGGGGGCATTGAGTTGGTTCATCACTCGCCGCTGCGGCGGCGCGTCCTCGCGGTGACGTGCGGTCTGGCCGCACTCGCCGCCGGTGCTGTGGGCGCCGCCCCGGCGCCTGGCCTGGCCGCTCCCGGCCACACCGGGATCGTGGGCAGCCTGCCGCCGGAGAACACGCCGAACATCGTCGACGGCAACGTCCGGGCGATCTACGACGCCGGCAGCAAGGTCATCGCCGTCGGCAGCTTCACCGGCGTGAAGAACCGCAACACCAGCGCGATCATCCCGCGCAACTACGTGCTGGCGTTCAACAAGTCGACCGGGCAGGTGGACACGGCCTTCGTCCCGGTGGTGGACGGCCTGGTCAACGCGGTGATCGCCGGGCCGACGCCGGGCACGGTCTACATCGGCGGCAAGTTCAACAACGTCAACTCGGTGGTGCGGCGCAAGGTGGCGCTGCTCAATGTCGCCGACGGCTCGCTGGTCACCACGTTCCGGGGACCGGCGATCAACGCGCTCGTCACCGACCTGGCCCTGGTCGGTGACCGGCTGCTCCTCGGTGGGCAGTTCACGCTGGTGGCCGGCCTGGTGCGCAACGGCCTGGCCTCGCTGAACGCCACCACCGGGGCGAACGACCCGTACCTGTCGGTGTCCCTGACGGAGAACCACAACTACAACGGCACCGGCGTCGAGGCGGCGGTGGGCGTGGAGAAGTTCGCCCTGTCGCCGGACGGCACCAAGCTGGTCGTCGTCGGCAACTTCAAGAAGGCCAACGGGGTCCTGCACGACCAGGTCGTGATGATCAACCTGGGCACCACGGCGGCGATCGCGAACTGGAACACCGACCGGTACCAGCCCAGGTGCGCGGACTACGCGTTCGACTCGTACGTGCGGGATGTCGCCTTCTCGCCGGCGGGCGGCTTCTTCGTGATCGTGACCTCGGGCGGGCCCTTCACCGGCACGCTCTGCGACACCGCCGCGCGCTGGGAGACCGGGTACGTCGGCACCGCGGCGGTGCCGACCTGGGTGCTCTACACCGGTGGCGACACCCTGCTGTCCACCACCATCACCGAGCACGCGGTCTACATCGGCGGCCACATGCGCTGGGCCAACAACACCCTGGGCCGCGACAACGCCGGCCCGGGCGCGGTGGCCCGGCCGAGCCTGGCCGCGCTGGACCCGCTCAGCGGCGTCCCGCTCAAGTGGAACCCGGGCCGCCACCCCCGCGGGTACGGCGTGTCCGAGCTCTACGCCACGCCCGAGGGGCTGTGGATCGGGCACGACACCGACTGGATGGGCAACGAGCAGCACCGCCGGGAGCGGGTCGCGTACCTGTCCCTCGCCGACGGCTACACCCCGCACAGCACCACGCCGCCCAACCTGCCCGGCACGGTCTACCTCGCCGGCAACGGCGTGCCGAGCCCCGTGCTCTACCGGGTCAACGCGGGCGGTCCCACCCTGGCCTCGACCGACGGCGGGCCGGACTGGGCGCAGGACACCCTGGCCGCGCCGAGCCCGTACCACAACACGGGCAGCTGGGTGAACGCGCCGGGCACCCTGGTCGGCAGCGTCGACACCAGCGTGCCGTCCACCACCCCGACCGCGGTCTTCAGCGACCAGCGCTACGACCTGACCGGCCTGCCGGAGATGCACTGGGGCTTCCCGGTGGCCGCGGGCACCCAGATCGAGCTGCGGCTCTACTTCTCCAACCGGTGCACCTGCACCCAGCTGCCCGGGCAGCGCAAGTTCAACGTGCTGGTCGACGGCACGAACGTGCTGCCCAACTTCGACATCTCCGCCACTGTCGGGCACAACAAGGGCATGGCCCGCACGATCATCTTCACCAGCGACGGCAACGTGGACATCGACTTCACCCGGATAGTGGAGAACCCGATCGTCGACGCCATCGAGATCGTGAAGACCGCGGCCGCCCCGCCGCCGGTCTCCGGCAACGGGGTCTCCTCGCGCACGTACGACGGCGCGACCGGGGTCGGCGCGAACCAGTCGGTGGCCAACCCGGACAACACCCCGTGGTCCACCGCGCGGGGCGCATTCTGGGTCGGCGGCACCCTCTTCTACGGCATGAACGGCGCGCTCTACCGGCGTACCTTCGACGGGGCCACGTTCGGCGCGCCGACGTTCATCAACCCGTACTCGGACCCGGCGTGGGACAACGTGGTCACCGACTCCGGGCCGGCCGGGCAGACGTACCGCGGCGTGACCACGAACTTCTACGCCGAGATCCCCAGCGTGACCGCGATGTTCTACTGGGGCGGCCGGATCTACTACACGCTGAGCGGCCAGAGCGGGCTGTTCTGGCGGTGGTTCAGCCCGGACAGCGGCATTGTCGGCCCGGACAAGTTCACCGTGGCCGGGGCCACCCAGTTCGCGGACGCGGGCGGGGTGTTCGTCTCGGGCACGAAGCTCTACCTGGTCGGCCGCAGCACCGGCAACCTGTCCCGGATGGACTGGGTGAACGGCGCCCCGAGCGGCACGCTCACGGTCGTCTCCGGCCCGACGGTGGACGCGAAGGACTGGCGGGGCAAGGCGGTGTTCATCGGCCCCTGAGGTCCCGACGTCGCCCGGGTCTTCCGGGTAGGCCCTGAAACGACCGGGCGGGCCCAGCCGAATGGCTGGGCCCGCCCGCGTCGTTCGCCGGTGTTGCGGCTGGGCGGACGGCTCTACCGTGGGGCCGTCCGGTGCCCCCCAGCCGGATGAGCTCCTTCTGCGCCACCACCCTCAGGAGACCCGCGCCACTGCCCTCCCGCGCCACGTTCCTCCGCGCCACTGCCCTCCCGCGCCACCGCCCTCATAGGAGACACCGTGCCCCACCCCCTGCGGCGCACCGTCCTCGCCGCCGTCAGCGCGGCCGCGATCCTGGCCAGCCCGACCGGGGCGCCGGCACTCGCCGGGCCTGGCCACCCCGGCCTGGTCGCCGGCCTCCCGCCGGCCACCACCCCGGACATCGTGGACGGGCACGTCCGGGGGATCTTCGACGCGGGCGCCAAGGTGGTCGCCGTCGGCACCTTCACCCAGGTGCGCAACCGCGACTCCGCGGTCAGCCTCCCGCGGCGGTACGTGCTCGCCTTCAGCAAGGCCGACGGGCGCGTCGACACCGTCTTCGCCCCGGTCGTCGACGGGGTGGTCAACGCCGTCATCGCCGGCCCCGCGCCCGGCACGGTCTACCTCGCCGGCCGGTTCAACTCCGTCAACGGGGTGACCCGGCGCAAGCTCGCCCTGGTGAACGTGGCGGACGGCACGGTGGTGACCTCGTTCGCGCCGCCGGTCATCAACGGCGGGGTCAACGACATGGCCGTGGTGGGCGGCCGGCTGCTGCTGGGCGGGGTCTTCACCCGGATCGCCGGGCAGCCCCGCAACGGGCTGGCCGCGGTGAGCGCCGTGACCGGGGCGCTCGACTCCTACCTGGGTGACATCGCGCTGACCGAGCACCACAACTGGACCGAGGGCAGCACCGGGGCCAAGGCCGGGGTGGGCGCGGACAAGCTCGCGGCCTCGCCGGACGGCACCCAGCTCGTGGTGATCGGCAACTTCAAGCGCGCCAACGGGGTCCTGCACGACCAGGTGCTCAAGATCGACCTTGGCGCCACTGCGGCGACGGTCGCGAACTGGAACACCGACGACTACCAGCCCCGCTGCCGGGCCCAGGCGTTCGACTCCTGGGTACGCGACCTGGCGTTCTCCCCCGACGGGGCGTACTTCGTGATCGTCACCACCGGCGCGCCGTACGCGGGCACGCTGTGCGACACGGCGGCCCGGTGGGAGGCGGCGGCCACCGGGGCGAACGCGTCGCCCACGTGGGTCGACTACAGCGGGGGCGACACCCTGCTGTCGGTGGCAGTGACCGAGCAGGCGGTCTACGTCGGCGGGCACATCCGCTTCATGAACAACACCCGGGGCACCGGCGGGGCCACGGCGGGCGCGGTCGGCCGGCCCAGCCTCGCCGCGCTGGATCCGTTGAGCGGCGTGCCGCTGGCCTGGAACCCGGGCCGGCACCCGCGCGGGTACGGCGTCTCCGACCTCTACGCCACCGCCGAGGGCCTGTGGGTCGGGCACGACACGGACTGGATGGGCAACCACCAGTACCGCCGGGAGCGGATCGCGTTCCTGCCGCTGGCCGGCGGCTACACCCCGCACCCCAGCACTGTCGCCACCCTGCCCGGCCGGGTCTACCAGGCCGGCGGGGTGACCGGCGCGCCGGTGAACGGGATCTTCGTACGCGGCTACGACGGCGCCTCCTCGGCCGCGTCGCTGGCGCCGGTGGCCAACCCGGACGGGACCCCGTGGGGCGCCACCCGGGGCGCCTTCTGGGTCGGCGGGACCCTCTTCTACGGCCTGAACGGGGCCCTGTACCGCCGGACCTTCGGCGGTACGGCGTTCGGCCCGCCCACCCTCGTGGACCCGTACCACGACCCGTACTGGGACTACGTGGTGACCGACTCCGGGCCGACCGGGCAGACGTACCGCGGGGTGACCACCGGCTACTACGCCGAGCTGGCCAACGTGACCGGCGCGTGCTACGTCAACGGACGCCTCTACTACACGCTCAACGGCCAGAGCGGGCTGTTCTGGCGCTGGTTCTCGCCGGACAGCGGGGTGCTGGGGGACCGGTTCCAGGTGCCCGGGGTCACCGGCTTCGCCGACTCGGGCGGCATCTTCGTCGCGGGCGGGCGGCTCTACCGGGCCAGCCGCAGCACCGGCACGCTGTCCCGGATGAGCTTTGTGAACGGCGTGCCCACCGGCACGGCCACCGTGGTCAGCGGGCCGGGGCTGGACGGGCAGGACTGGCGCGGCCGGGGCGTGTTCATCAGCCCGTGAGCCGCTGACCCAGCTGCCCGGCCGGCGGCCTAAACCCGACGGCCGGGCCTTTCCGGGTGTCGAGCCGCTGGTGTCGGGGACCCGACAGGGGGATGGACGGGCGCGTAGTTCCGCCACAGGCTGTGACGGTTACGGTCGGTAGCTAGCTAACTAGCGTAAATCGGTGGGAGTTGCATTGGCGCAGTTTTCCCTTTTCCGCCGGCGTACTCCGGTGCTCGCCGCCGGAACCGCGCTCGCCGCCGGCCTCGCCGCCGGCGTGCTGGTGGCACCTGCTGGCGGGCTCGCCGGCCCGGGCCACACCGGGATCGTGGCGAGCGTCCCGGTCAACCAGACACCCAACATCATGAACGGCACGGTGCGCGCGATCTACGACGCCGGGACCAAGGTGATCGCGGTCGGCAGCTTCACCACCGTGCAGAACCGCAACTCGACGACTGACATCATCCGCAACTATGTCCTCGCCTTTGACAAGGCCACCGGCGTGGTGGACAACGCGTTCGTGCCGGCCGTCGACGGCGAGGTGAGCGCGGTCATCCCCGGCCCTTCGGCCGGCACGGTCTACCTCGCCGGCAAGTTCAACACGGTCAATGGGGTGACCCGCCGTAAGGTGGCCCTGGTCAATGTCTCCAACGGTGCCGTGGTCAGCTCGTTCGCCCCGCCCGCCATCAACGGTGCGGTCGGTGACGTGGTGCTGGTCGGCGGCCGGCTGCTGATCGGCGGGATCTTCACGCTCGTCGGCGGGCAGCCGCGCAACGGGCTGGCCTCGCTGAACGCCAGCACCGGTGCCCGCGACGACTACCTGACTGTCGCGCTCACCGAGAACCACAACTGGACCCCGGAGGAGGACGGCGCCAAGGCCGGCGTCGGCGCGGACAAGCTCGCGGCCTCCCCGGACGGCACCAAGCTCGTCGTCATCGGCAACTTCAAGAAGGCCAACGGCGTGCTGCACGACCAGATCGTCAAGATCGACCTGGGACCCACCGCGGCCACGATCGCGGACTGGAACACCGACCGTTTCCAGCCCCGGTGCGCCTGGTGGGCGTTTGACACCTGGATGCGGGACGTGGCGTTCTCGCCCGACGGGGCGTTCTTCGTGGTGGCCACGACGGGTGCGGCCTTCACCGGCACCCTGTGCGACACCGCGTCCCGCTGGGAGGCCGGGGCGACCGGCAGCAACGTGGCCCCGACCTGGGTCAACTGGTCCGGTGGCGACACCATCCTGTCGGTGGCAGTGACCGAGCAGGCGGTCTACGTCGGTGGCCACATCCGCTGGATGAACAACACCTACGGCGGGGACAGCGCGGGCCAGGGCGCCGTCGGCCGGGCCAGCCTCGCCGCGCTCGACCTGACCAACGGCATGCCGCTGCGGTGGAACCCCGGGCGCCATCCCCGCGGGTACGGCGTCTCGGAGCTGCACGCCACGCCCGAGGGCCTGTGGCTCGGGTACGACACCAAGTGGATGGGCAACTTCCAGTGGCGCCGGGAGCGGATCGCGTTCCTGCCGCTGGCAGGCGGCTACACCGCGCACGCCACCAACGTGGCGACCCTGCCGGGCGACGTCTACCAGGCCGGCGGCCCGGCACCGACGAACGTGCTGCACCGCGTCAACGCGGGCGGCCCGCTGGTCGGCGCGCTCGACGGCGGGCCGGACTGGGCCGCGGACACCTCGGCGAGCCCCAGCCCGTACCGCAACGGCGGCAGCAACGAGGCGTCGTTCGGGCCGGTGGGCAGCGTGGACGGCACCGTGCCGGCGACCACGCCGAGCGCGCTCTACACCGACGAGCGGTGGGACCCGGGTGACGCGCCGGAGATGCACTGGGGCTTCCCGGTCACCGCCGGCACCCAGGTCGAGGTCCGGCTCTACCTGGCCAACCGCTACGACGGCACGTCCCAGGTGGGGCAGCGGGTGTTCCACGTGGCCCTGGACGGCACGACCGTGCTGTCCAACTACGACATCGTGGCCGCGGTCGGGCACAACGTGGGCACCATGCGCAGCTGGGTCATCACCAGCGACGGCATGGTCGACCTGGACTTCACCCACGTGGTGGAGAACCCGCTGGTCAACGCGATCGAGATCGTGAAGACCGGCCCGCCGCCGCCACCCGGCACCGAGAACAACGTGTACGTGCGCAGCTACGACGGCAACACCGGTGTCGGTGGGCAGTCCCCGGTGGCGAACCCGGACGGGACCGCCTGGTCCACCGCCCGGGGCGCCTTCTGGGCCGGCGGCACGCTGTTCTACGGCATGAACGGCACGCTCTACCGGCGCTCGTTCAACGGCACGGCGTTCGGCACGCCATCGGTCGTGGACCCGTACCACGACCCGTACTGGGACAACGTGGAGACCGACTCCGGGCCTGCGGGCCAGACGTACGCCGGCGCGACAGTGAGCTTCTACGGTGAGATCGCCAGCGTCACCGGGATGTTCTACTGGCAGGGCCGGCTCTACTACACGCTGCTCGGCCAGAGCGGGCTGTTCTGGCGCTGGTTCACCCCGGACAGCGGCGCGGTCAGCCCGGAGCGGTTCACCGCCGCGGGGTCCGGCTTCGGCGACTCCGGCGGGGTGTTCGTCTCGGGCGACAAGCTCTACCAGGTCAGCCGTTCGACCGGGAACCTGTCGCGGCAGGACTGGGTGAGCGGGGCACCGGCCGGCTCGCCGGTCACGGTGAGCGGCCCGGGTGTCGACGGCCAGGACTGGCGGGCGCGGGCGGTGTTCATCGGCCCGTAGCCCAACCAGAAGTAGGTGGCAAGGGGTCTGCCGGCGCACAGCGCGCGGGCAGGCCCCTTGGCCGTGTGGCGCCCCCGCGTCCAGCGCCGGGTCCGCAGCCGGGCAGCACGTGGCCGATGCCCTGGACTGAGCCGCCTGCCCGTGCGACCTGACTGGCCATCGGCGGCGCTAACGCGGGCTCCGGCGCCCGCCGCCCACTCCTACGCGGCAGGGGCGGAGGTGCGGGCACGCGTCCAGACCCGGACGATGTCCCGCACCGAGATGACCCCGAGCACCTCGTCGTCGGAGAGCACGACGAGGTGGCGGAACCCGCCCCGGACCATCGCCGCAGCCGCCTCGTCGAGCGTCCAGTCCGGACCCGCGTACACCACATCCCAGGTGATGTGCGCGGCGACCCGCTCGACGTCCGGGTCGAGCCCTCGCCCGATGGCATAGAGGACGTCGCGCTCCGTGATGATCCCGACGCCGGAACCCTCCGGATCCGCCACCACGGCCGAGCCGACCCGCCGTGCCGCCATCAGCCGGGCGGCCTGTCGCAGGGTGTGCTCAGGGCCGACCGCCAGCACCGGCTTGCTCATCGCTTCGCGCACCTGCATTTGCATCACCCCTGGAACGACGGTACGGACATCCTCGCCGTGTTGTGCCGAACTCACAAGACTTGCGCTTTGCCCCCGCATGGCCCACACCCCGGATAGCATCCAAGAACGTAGATCAGCGGGGATGCGGGTCCGGTACCGTACCGGCGCCGTGGGTAACGGTTCGTAGCGAGGACGATGCCACGATGACCGATGAACCGGCGACCGGGTACGCGGCCCGGGTCGCGGTTGAGATCGACCGGCTGTTCGTCGGGGCTATGGCGGCCGGGCTGACCGCGGCCGGCATCCAGGCCATGGCGCCGGGTCCGGCGCGGGAGGCGATCGAGGCGGAGACGAACGTACGGGCGGCGGCACCGTACGCGGCGCTGACCGCCACCGAGCGCCGGGACCTGCTCGACGACCTGTCGGCACTGGGCCGGTAGGGCAGACTGGGCTCATGCCCGAGCTGCCCGAGGTTGAGGCGCTCGCCGCCTACCTGCGCGAGCGGGCGGTGGGCCACGCGGTGGAGCGCATCGACGTGGCCGCGGTCAGCGTGCTGAAGACGTACGACCCGCCGCCGGCCGCCGCCGCGGGCCGTCCGGTGACCGGGGCGGGGCGGCACGGCAAGTTCCTCGACCTTCGCCTCGGCGACGACCTGCACCTGGTCGCGCACCTGGCCCGGGCCGGCTGGCTGCACTACCGGGAGGGGCTCTCCCCGGTCCCGCTGCGGCCGGGCAAGGGGCCGATCGCGCTGCGGGTACGCCTCGACGACGGCTCCGGCTTCGACCTGACCGAGGCCGGCACCCAGAAGAAGCTCGCGGTCTACCTGGTGGCCGATCCCGCTGTGGTGCCCGGGGTGGCCCGGCTGGGCCCGGACGCGCTCGGCGCGGACCCGGCGACCTTCACCGCCCGGCTGCGCAGCCGGCGGGGGCAGCTCAAGGGCGTGCTCACCGACCAGGAGGTGCTGGCCGGCATCGGCAACGCCTACTCCGACGAGATCCTGCACGCGGCGCGGCTGTCCCCGTTCGCCATCAGCGACCGGCTCGACGACGCACAGCTGGTCCGGCTGCATGAGGCGGTCCGTACGGTACTCACCGGCGCCGTCACCAGGTCGGTCGGGCAGCGCGCGGCCACGCTGAAGTCGGAGAAGCGCTCCGGGCTGCGGGTGCATGCGAGGACCGGGCTGCCGTGCCCGGTCTGCGGGGACACCATCCGGGAGGTGTCGTTCGCCGACTCCAGCCTCCAGTACTGCCCCACCTGCCAGACCGGCGGTAAGCCGCTCGCCGACCGCCGGCTCTCCCGCCTCGTCCGGTGAGCCCGGTACGTCCGCCACCAGCGGCGATGGCCGGTCGGGTGAGGTCGGGCAGTCCGCAAGGGCCAGCCGGCCCGGCGACCATGGTGGCTGGTCGGGTAGCGTCGGCCAGCCAGCCGGTCGACAGCGGCCTTGCCGACGCACTAACCTCTGGCGGTCGGCAGTTCGGGTTGGTTCCTCATGGCAGACTGAAGGCGGAGCTCCACCTGATGATCTTTTCAGACCTTCGCGAGCGGCTGAGACGCCGCACCCGCATGGCCGGTGTGGCGGGAGGACGCATCTGAGGTGACCACCCGCCTGCGCCCGCCAGCCGTCCAGCCGCCCGGCAGAGCACTGAGCCCGGGCAGCCTGCCCGACAGTCCCGAGATCCGGCCTGTCGCCAACGGCGTTCTCCGTTCGACCTTCGGCCGGGTGCCCCGGGCGTCCACCTGGCACCGGTCGTACATCGCGGCGCTGCTGGTCTTCGACTACGCCGCTGCGGCCCTGGCCAGCTTCCTGGCGATCTCGCTGTTCACCCAGGCCATCTCGGGCATCGGGACGGCCGGCAACGGCACCGCCTGGTTCTACACCGTGGCCTACCTGCTACTGCCGCTCGGCTGGCTGGTGGTGCTCTGGGGCCACGGCGCCTACGACCGCCGCTACATCGGCATGGGCACGGACGAGTTCAAACGGATCTTCCGCGCATCGCTGATGATGGTCGCGATCGTCTCGTTCCTGGCCTTCAGTACAAAGGCCGACCTGTCCCGGCTGTCCGTGTCGACGGCGCTGCTGGGCACCCTCTCCTTCGTGGTCATCGCCCGGTACGCGGCCCGCCAGGTGCTCTACGCCGGCCGCAAGCGGGGTCAGGCGGCGCACCGCATGCTGCTGGTGGGCACGCTGCCCGAGGCGCTGGAGGTCTACACCGCGGTCACCCGCAACCCCGCGGCGGGCATGGTGCCGGTCGGCATCCACCTCACCGAGGGGTACGTCGCCCGGGACCACAGCTCGCCGGTGCCGGTCTTCGCCGGGCGCGACATCCTCGCCCTGGTACGGGAGCTGCGGGCCGACACGATCGCGGTATGCGGGTCGGTGAGCGCCGAGCCGGGTGAGCTCCGGCGGCTCGCCTGGCAGCTGGAGGGCACCGGCCTCGACCTCGTGGTGGCGCCGCAGCTGACCGACATCGCCGGCCCCCGGGTGCACATCCGCCCGGTCGAGGGGCTGCCGCTGCTGCACGTCGAGGAGCCGACGCTCTCCGGCGTCGCCTGGCTGGCGAAGAACCTGCTGGACCGGTTCGCGGCAGCGGTCGGCCTGCTCCTGCTGGTCCCGGTCTTTGCCATAGTCGCCGTGGCGATCCGGCTCTCCGACCCGGGCCCGGTCTTCTTCCGCCAGCCCCGGGTGGGCCGCGAGGGCAAGACGTTCCGGGTCTGGAAGTTCCGGACCATGTACGTCGACGCGGAGGAGCGGCTCGCGGCGCTCGTCGACCACAACGAGAGCGACGGGCTGCTCTTCAAGATTAGGAACGACCCGCGGGTGTTCCCGGTCGGCCGGTTCCTGCGCGGCACGTCGCTGGACGAGCTGCCCCAGCTGATCAACGTCCTGAGGGGCGAGATGTCACTGGTCGGGCCCAGGCCGCTGCCCGCCGACGACGGCGACTTCCTCGGCGACGTGCGGCGCCGGCTGCTGGTCCGTCCCGGCATCACCGGCCTCTGGCAGGTCTCCGGCCGGTCCGACCTGTCCTGGGACGACGCGGTGCGGCTCGACCTCTACTACGTGGACAACTGGTCTCTCGCGTTCGACCTGAGCATCCTCTGGCGCACGGTCGGGGTGGTCCTCGCCGGCAAGGGCGCATACTGACCGGGAGCAGCCTGTCCGCAGCCGTCGCGGTGGTCGCGCTGGTCACCGCTCTCCTGGTCGCCGTGCACCTGGCGGTCGGCCTGCGCGCCCGCCGCGGGATCGCCACCCCCACCCAGCGCGCGACGTACGATGTCCTGCACACCGCCGGGCTGGCCGCCGAGCCCCTGCGCGGCGGCCTGACCTCGGCGAACGCCGCAAAGGCGGTACGGCACCTGCGCACGCTGGTCGGCGGGCCCGGGCTCGCAGTGGCCGACGCGCACAGCGTCCTAGCCTTCGACGGGCAGGGCGAGCATCACCAGGCACAGATCACCGCGGCGGCGGCCCAGGCCGTGGCGAGCGGGCGCTCGGCCATCCTCAGCGAGGTGGACCTGCCGTGCGACCGGGTGGACTGCCCGATCAGCGGGGCGGTGGTCGCGCCGCTGACCGGTCCCGACTCGATGGGGTCGGCTGCCCTGGTGGCGCTCGCCGCCGGTCCGCCCGCGCCGGGGCTGGTCCAGGCGACCATCGAGACCGGCCGCTGGGTTGCGGCCCAGCTCGCCTTCGCCGAGCTCGGCTCGTCCCGCGCCCGCCTGGCCCGGGCCGAGGTACGCGCGCTGCGGGCCCAGATCAGCCCGCACTTCATCTACAACGCGCTGTCGGCGATCGCCTCGTTCGTCCGGACCGACCCGGAGCTGGCGCGGGACCTGATCCTCGAGTTCGCCGAGTTCACCCGCTACTCCTTCCGCTCGCACGGGGACTTCACCACGCTCGCCGAGGAGCTGCGCTCGATCGACCGCTATCTCACCATCGAACGGGCCCGCTTCGGCGAGCGGCTGCAGGTGCGGCTCCAGATCGCCCCGGAGGTGCTGCCCGTCGGGCTGCCGTTCCTGTGCCTGCAACCGCTGGTGGAGAACGCCGTACGGCACGGGCTGTCGCGCAAGCCCGGCGTCGGCATGGTCAGCATCGTCGCCCGCGACGCCGGAGCCGAGTGCCTGATCACGGTCGAGGACGACGGCGTCGGCATGGACCCGGCCGTGCTCGCCTCGGGGCTGGGCGCCGACGACCAGCCCGAGGCAGGGCAGCACGTGGGGCTGTCCAACGTCGACGACCGGCTGCGCGCGGTGTTCGGGGACGAGTACGGTCTCGTCGTGGAGACCGCCCCGGAAGCGGGTACCAAGGTCAGCATGCGGGTGCCCAAGTTCCACCCGGACGTGCGGCCATGACCGGCTTCTTGGACGTACGGTCATGACCGGCTTCTTGGACGTGCGGTCATGACCGGCTTCTTGGACGTACGGTCATGACCGGCTTCCTGCGGGTGCTCGCCGTGGACGACGAGCCGCCAGCCCTGGACGAGCTGGCGTACCTGCTGCGCGGCGACCCCCGGGTGGTCCGGGTGCACACCGCCGGGGACGCGACCGAGGCGCTGCGGGTGCTCCGGGACGCCGACGTGGACGCAGTCTTCCTGGACATCCGCATGCCCGGGCTGGACGGCATGGAGCTGGCCCGGGTGCTACGGCGCTTCGCCCGGCCCCCGGCGATCGTGTTCGTCACCGCGTACGACGACCGGGCCGCGGACGCCTTCGACCTCGGCGTCGCCGACTACGTCCGCAAGCCGGTGCAGGCAGAGCGGCTGGCCGAGTCGCTGCGCCGGATCGTCGGCTCCCGGGTGGTGCCCGAACCGGCTGCCGCGGGAGCACGCCGCGAGGACGACCCCACCATCCCGGTCGAGCTGGCCGGCACCACGCGGCTGCTGCCCCGGTCGGCGGTGCGGTGGGTCGAGGCCCAGGGCGACTACGCGCGGCTGCATACCGGTGACGGGTCCCACCTGGTCCGGGTGCCGCTCGCCACGCTGGCCGAGCGCTGGGCGGACGCCGGGTTCGTCCGGATCCACCGGTCCTTCCTGGTCCAGCTCAGCCGCATCAGCGAGCTGCGCCTGACCAGCTCGGGCTATGTGGTCGTGGTAGACGGCACCGAGCTGCCGGTGTCCCGCCGGCACACCCGTGACCTCAAGGACCGGCTGATACGCGCAGCAAAGCAGGACTTCACCCGCTGACCTGCGCGCCCCGCGCTGCGGCGTGCGTCAGCTCTTTGCCGGTGCCCTCTACAGTGCCGGAAGGAGCGTCTGCGCGGCATGACCTACGTCGGGACGGAAGCTGAGATGACCGAGGACCGCAACAGCGCGCAGCGCCGCCTGCGCCGAGCTGCCTCCCGGGGTGGCGGAAGGGTCCGGCTGGTCCGCCGCCTACCGGTCGTGCGGCAGGAGCCGGACGGACCGGCCAACCCGGCCGGCCCGCCGCCCGGTCCCGCGACGCAGCCCGCCGCGCCAGGTGCATCCCAGCGGTCGTACCCGCCGCAGCCGCCGGGACCGTCCACATTGCAGCCGCCGGGGCAGCCTCATACGCCGCAGCCGCCGGGGCGGCCCCATCCGACCCAGCCGCCGGGCCGGCCCGGTACGCCGCAGCCGCTGTACCCGCCACGGGCGCCTTATGCCGTGCAGCCGCGGTATGCAGCGACCCACCCGGTTGGCCCGCCCGTGCCGGCCGTGGCGCACCAGTGGCCGGCGCCGTCGGCGAGACCGGGACCCGCCGCGCTCGGCGGTGGCTCGTGGCCAGGCGGTGACTGGTGGCCCGGCCTACCGGGCGCCGCCAGCCCGCTCGTTCTCGGCGCGGTCGCGGCCGCCGGCCTGGTCGGCGCCGCGAGCCTGCCACTGCAGCGCCCGGGTGCCGGCTGGCTGGTCACCGGGCTCACCGCCGCCAGCGGGGTGCTCGCCGTGGTCGCGGCCGGACGCCGTACCCCGCTGGCGCAGGGCGGTACCTCGGCGGGTGCGGCGTCCGGGCCGGCGGAGGGCGGTGCCTCGGCGGATACAGCGCCCGCGCCGGCTAAGGGGCGTACCTCGGCGGGTGCGGCACCCGCCGGAGCAGGGACGCGCGCTGTGCGGGCGGCCTGGGCGGTGGCCGCGTTCGCCCTGCTCGCGGTCGGCGCGGTGCGGGCGGCGGGGTGGCTGTTCCTGCTCTGCCTGCCGGCGGCGGCCGTCGCGGCGGCGCTGGCGCTGGTCGGCGGGCGTACTGTGCGGCAGATCGCGCTGGGCGTCGTGCTGCCGCCGCTGGCCACCCTGCGCGGGCTGCCCTGGGCGGCGCGCGGCGTTGCTGCGCTCCGGAGCCGGGGCCACGGCGATCCCGTCCGGATCGCCGTGGCCGCGCTGGTGACGCTGGGCCTGCTGGGGGTGTTCGGCGCGCTGTTCTCCAGCGCGGACGCCGCGTTCGCCCGGCTGCTCGGCAACGTGCTGCCAGACTTCGACGCCGGCAGGGCGTTCCGCTGGGTCTTCCTGTTCGCACTCGCCGGCGCCGCCACGCTCGGCGCGGTGTACCTGGTGCTCAGCTCACCCCGGTGGGACGACCGTCCGGCGCCTGCGCGCAGTGGCGTCCGCCGGCTGGAGTGGGCGCTGCCGCTCGGCGCGCTCACCGCCTTGTTCGCCACGTTCGTCCTCGTCCAGCTCACCGTCCTGTTTGGAGGGTCCAGGCACGTGCTGCGCACGGCCGACCTGACCTACGCGGAGTACGCCCGCCGGGGCTTCTGGCAGCTGCTCGTGGTGACCCTGCTGACGCTGGCGGTGCTCGCAGCCGCCGCCCGGTGGGCGCCCAGGGACACCGCCGTGGACCGGGCCTGGTTCCGGGGCCTGCTCGGCGCACTGGCGCTGCTGACCCTGGTCATCGTGGCCTCGGCCCTCTACCGCATGCACGTGTACGAGGAGGCGTACGGCTTCACCCGGCTGCGCGTCCTGGTCAGCGCCGTCGAGCTGGCGCTGGGCGCGGTGTTCGTCATGGTGCTCGTCGCCCTGGCCCAGCTGCGCGGAGGCTGGCTGCCGCAGGCCGTGGTGGCGACGGCGGTGGTGGCCCTGCTCGGCCTCGCCGCGCTCAACCCGGACCAGTTCATCGCCGACCGCAACATCGACCGCTACCGGCAGTCGGGCCGTATCGACACCGTGTACCTGTCGCGGCTCTCCGCCGACGCGGTGCCGGCCCTGGACCGGCTGGGCGGCCGGCAGCGGACATGCACGCTGCAAAGCATCGAGACGGAGCTGGCTGCCGAGCGGGATGCCTGGGGGGAGTGGAACCTCGGCCGTACCCTGGCCCGCAGGGTGCTGGCGGCTCGCCCGTCCGGCTCGGTCTGCTGGCTGGACTAGCGAGGCTGGCACGCTGACCTTGTGGCCCGTGCCGTGCAGGTGGCGGCTGTGCGGGTGGCGGCCGGCGGCCGGGTGAGCGAGACTCCCCGGCATGACCGCGCCGTCAGCCTCCCCAGTCCGGGTGCGGGTGGTGCTCGCCGAGGCCGCCCGGCAGCGCGCTGTCCTCGGTAGCGCCCGAGCCGAGCTCGCCGAGCAGACGCAGGTCGGCGACGCGCTCGTCCGGGGACTGGTCCGGGCTCAGCTCGGGCTGGCGCTGCGGCTGTCCTTCGTCGTCGCCGTGGGGCTGGGTGGGCTGCCGCTGCTGTTCGTGGTGGCCCCCGCGGTGGCCCGGGCGACCTTCCTCGGCGTGAACCTGCCCTGGCTCCTGCTCGGCGTCGCGGCGTACCCGTTCCTGCTCGGGGTCGGCTTCGCCTACCTGCGCCTGGCAGAGCGCAACGAGCAGGACTTCACCGAGCTGGTCCAGCGTCCGGAGCGGTGATGGGGGCCAGTCCGTTCACCGCCCCGGCGATCGTCGCGGTCACCCTCGCCACTGTGGCGATCGGCGTGTACGGGCTGCGGCTGGCCCGGACCACCTCCGACTTCCTGGTCGCCTCGCGCAGCGTCAGCCCGGCGTGGAACGCCGCCGCGATCGGCGGGGAGTACCTGTCCGCGGCGAGCTTCCTCGGCGTCGCCGGGCTCATCCTCAAGCACGGCGTGGACGTGCTCTGGTACCCGGTCGGCTTCGCCGCCGGCTACCTCGCCCTGCTGCTGTTCGTCGCGGCGCCGCTGCGCCGGTCGGGCGCCTTCACGCTGCCCGACTTCTGCGAGGCGCGGCTGCGCTCCCGCCGGCTGCGCAAGCTGGCCACCGCGTTCGTCATCTTCATTGGCCTGCTCTACCTGGTGCCGCAGCTACAGGGCGCCGGGCTGACGGTCAGCACGGTCACCGGGGCGCCGTACGAGCTCGGCGCGCTGCTGGTCGGCGCCGTGGTCACCGCCAACGTGGCCCTCGGCGGCATGCGGTCGATCACCTTCGTGCAGGCCTTCCAGTACTGGCTCAAGCTGACCGCGCTCGCCGTACCCGCGGTCTTTCTCGCCCTTCAGTGGCAGGCCGACGGGCGCCCGGCGGTCACCCCGCCGGAGGGCATGACCTTCATGCGCACAACCACCGTCGTGGCCGAGCACGCCGCCACGCTCACCTTCCCCGATAGGTCCACAATGGAGGTACGCGCCGGCGAGGCGCTCACGTTCCCGGCCGGCACGCCGGTGCCCAAGGTGTCCGGCGTGGCGTCCACCGGCGGGTTCGACTGGCTGCTGCCCGGCGACGACAGCGAGGACCGGGGGCTGTTCGCGACGTACTCGCTGATCCTGGCGACGTTCCTGGGCACGATGGGGCTGCCGCACGTGCTGGTGCGCTTCTACACCAACCCCGACGGCACGGCGGCGCGGCGGACCACCCTGGTGGTGCTGGGGCTGGTAGGCATGTTCTACCTGTTCCCCACGCTCTATGGCGCGCTGGGCCGGATATATACGCCGCAGCTGCTGCTGACCGGGCGGACGGACGCGGTGGTGCTGCTGCTGCCCGGCGCCGCGCTCGGTGGCGGACTCGCCGGCCAGCTGCTCGCCGCGCTGGTGGCGGCGGGTGCGTTCGCCGCCTTCCTGTCCAGCTCCTCCGGCCTGCTGACCAGCGTGGCCGGCGTGATCTCCACGGATGTGCTCAGCCGCGGCTCGGTCCGCGACTTCCGCCTCGGCGCCATGGCCGCCGGCACGATGGCGCTCGTGCTCGCCCTCAACGTGTCCGGGCTGGACGTCTCCCGCGTGGTCGGCCTGGCGTTCGCCGTCGCCGCGTCGAGCTTCTGCCCGCTGCTGGTGCTCGGCATCTGGTGGCGCGGGCTGACCGACGTGGGCGCGGCGGCCGGCATCCTGGTCGGCGGCGGCGCAGCGGTCGCTGCCGTGCTGGTCACCGTGCTCGGGCCGCCGCTGTCCGGCTGGCCCGGGGCGCTGGTGACACAGCCGGCCGCGTGGAGCGTGCCCTTGGCGTTCACCGTGATGATCGGGGTCTCGCTCAGTACCCGGGCCCGCGCGCCGGTTGATGTTGGCAGGACCATGTTGCGGCTGCACGCGCCGGACGCGTTGCGGATGTAAGTGGTCTAGGCTCTGCCCCGTGGCTCAGGTAACCGGCGACACCAATGTGCAGTCCGCGGTCCTTGAGGATCTCAGCGACGCGGTCAACTACCGGCGTTGGCTGGCCGATCTCGCCCGGCCGCACCTCGGCGCCCGGCCGCTGGAGATCGGCAGCGGGCTGGGCCACTATGCGCAGGAGTGGCTGCCGAATGTCACGCACTTCACCGCTACCGAGGCGGACGAGCACCGGCTTTGCGCATTGAAGGAGCGGTTCGTCGGGGAGCCGAAGGTAGAGGTCAGGTCCCTGCTCCTGCCCACCGACGAGACTGGGGAGCACACCGCCGTGGTCGGGCTCAACGTGCTGGAGCACATTGAGGACCACGTGGGCGCCCTGAGGTCGGTGAGCCGGCTGGTGCATCCGGGCGGCACTGTCGTGCTCCTGGTGCCGGCGTTCCAGTCGGCGATGAGCCGGTTCGACCGGGTGATCGGGCACTTCCGCAGGTATACGGTTCCGTCGATGCGTTCGGTGCTCGTTGCGGCTGATCTTCAGATTGAGCAGCTACGATATGTGAACCCGGTGGGGCTGTTCGGCTGGTACGTGATGTGCAAGATGCTGCGGCAGTTCCCGTCGAACGGGCCAGTGCTGCGGGCGTACGACCAGTACGCGGTGCCGGTGCTGCGCCGCGCCGAGCGGCGTTGGCGGCCACCGTTCGGCCAGTCGGTGTTCGCCGTGGCCCGTACGCCCGACCGCCGCACCTGACAGTTACTCCTCCCCGTCGTTATGGAGCCGCTTGCGGATCTCCTCCGCCTCGTCACGGCGGTCCAGCGCGTCCAGGAGGTCGGCCTGCGCGCCGAGCACTGCACTAAGCAGCTCTGTGAACGCCGCCGGCTCGGTCGCGGCCAGCTCAGCGTAAAGACCAACGGATTCCTCTGCCGCCCTGAGCCCGTCAGCCAGCTCAACCGCCAGCAGCTTGCGCACCCAGGCGTAGCCCAATAGCCCGTGGGCGAGGTCGGGTAGGTAGGCGTCGGGGTTGGTGGTGGCGAGCTGGCGGTAGTGGGTGACGGCTTCTTCGGAGTAGGTGAGGGCTTCTGCGCGGCGGCCGGTCTCGGCCAGCCGGAGTGCGTGGTTGTTCACCGACGTGGCGAGGTTGGGTAGGTAGGCGTCGGGGTTGGTGGTGGCGAGCTGGCGGCGCAGGGTGACGGCTTCTTCGGAGTAGGTGAGGGCTTCTGCGCGGCGGCCGGTCTCGGCCAGCCGGAGTGCATGCCAACTCGTCCATCTGGCTCGGTCGGCGGGATCGTTTACCAGTGAAGGCTGGTCGACGATGAGGCCGGTGAGTGCGAGTGCGACCCGTCCGAGCTCCAGCGACGGGTAGGGCACTCGCGAGGCGTAGTCACGCAGTAGGTGAGGGTCGGTGAGCCCGGTCGTGAGCAGGGGAACCAGCCGGGACGCGTAGGTGCCGGGGAACACCGGCGCCATGGCTATGACTGCCGCGGTCATAGCGACCAGGTCGCTGGAGAGCACGGCATCGATCACGGTGGTGACATCCGGACTGTGGGCGCTGGCCCGGCCGATTACTTCCAGCGCCTGGGTGGCCTGCGCCTCGCTCGCTCCGGTGAAGAGTGTTGCGAGCTGACGAGAGCTGCATGTGGTCAGCACGTCGGCGGCGAGGTGCTCGGCCAGCAGGTCAGGTTGCAGGATGCCCAGTGTCCCCCGTGTCGCGGGTGTGGGCGGGTAGAGGT
The DNA here is from genome assembly GCA_035649895.1 of Micromonosporaceae bacterium. Lineage (GTDB taxonomy): Bacteria > Actinomycetota > Actinomycetes > Mycobacteriales > Micromonosporaceae > DASSUC01. The sequence continues at coordinate 139,948 of DASRIS010000042.1, forward strand.
CGGTCAGCCAGGCCGCCCATCGCTTGGCCGTGGCGGCGTCGCACGAGGGCGCGTCGGGCGTGCGAGCGATGATGCCCGCAACCTCCCGGTCATCCTCGGCGCCCAGCAGCGCTGCGGTCCCGGCCACACGTGCCAGTAGGGCATCGACGTCTTTGGCTTCTTCCGGGTTCGCGACGGTGACCAGTGGTGGGCTGGTCCGCTGGGCGCGGCGACGCCAGTAGAGCGCCTCGTGCCTCAGGGTCATGGCGATGACATCGTCTCTAGCGTCGATGCTCGTGCCCAGCACCGCCAGCAGCGCAGCCGCATGCAGCTTCAGCAGCGGCGTATCCGGGTCGAACCCGGTGGGCAGCCGGGACGGCACTGGCCGGCGCAGGCGGCCGGCGAAGTCGCACGCCGCTGCGGCGACCACCTCATCCGGCTCCTGGTTGTCGGCCCGGGCGGGAAGCTCGACCACGTTCGCCGGGAGCGTCAAGCTCTCCACTGCCGTGGCATGCCCCTCCGCGTACGTCGCCAGGCCGCCCCACCACGGCCCGGCGTTGCGGGCGGCGAGCAGGAGCCGTACCTGCCCGTTCCGGATCCGGTCGGCGCCCGCCACCGCTGCCAGCAGCCCGGCCAGCGCTGTCGGGTCCCGTGACTCGGCATAGTCCACGACGACCAGCAACCGGCCGGTGCGGTCCTCGTCCCAGACTGCGGTGCCGGTCTCCTTCTCGTGTCCGGCGACCGGGTGCCACACCTGCCATCCCCGCCGGCCCATTCGTGCGGCAAGCTCGCGCATCAGCCGGGTCTTGCCATAGCCCCCTGGGGCGACCAGCAGTCGCACCGCCGTTGCCTTGTCATCGGCGCACCACTCTGCCAGCGTCCGCAGCTGCTCGACGCGACCGGCGAACCGCACCACCTCATTGGTCGGATGGAGCAACCATGACGGCGCTACCACGTCCGTCGCCAGCCCCGGGCCTACCCGCCGCACCAGCCCGGTCCGCCTGGCCCGGCGCTGGTGCAGCCGGTCGAGCGCACCCGGTCCCAGCTGTGCCACCAGACCGGCAGACACTCCGACCCCGACCAGCCACCATGCGCCGCCACCGGCTATCACCGGCCAGGCCACACCCGCCGCGAACACAGCCGCCACGAAGCCGATCGCAAGCCGCGATGGCCAGCCATTTCCGCGTACCCTCACAGGAGCAATGTAACGACGTACGGCTACCCGACAGTAGTCATGTCTGGTCTGATGATGTAGACGTGTGCATCGGGCTCGTCCCCCATAGGGCGCTGATGGGGACCGCCCTGAGCCGCGGCCCGAATGGGAGAGTCTGCTGACCGGTGTAGAGGACGACACCGACAACCAGGTTGTCCCCGACGCGGTCGGCCAGGTGCCGAACTCCTCGGAAGTCCTCCGCCCGTACGGTGGATCCGGCCTTGACGTCGATGGCCACGACCTGGCCTCGACGGTTCTCCAGAACGATATCGACCTCTATCTTGTCCTTCGTGCGATAGTGGTACAGCTCGGCGCGCTGCCGGGACCAGGTGAGCTGACGAGCGATCTCCATCGCGACGAAGCCTTCGAGGAGAGGACCGAATGGACCCGTGGGTTGGCGAAGGCTGTCCACATCCTGGTCGAGCAGGTTCGCGGCTATACCTGAGTCGACCATCGCGACCTTGGCGGTCCCGATAGCGCGCGAGCCGAGGTTACGCGACCAGGCGGGGATCCGCTTGATGAGAAAGACCTCCTCAAGAAGGCCGATGTAACGCGTGATGGTGGGTTGAGGTAGGCCAAGCTGGGCGCCCAGCGCACCAGGGACCAGTAGCTGGCCGGACCGCGCGGCAAGCAGCCGGGTGAGCGCCCGCATCTCGGCCCCGCGTTCGATCTCCGAGAGCTGGATGACGTCACGGTTGATGAGGTCGGCCAGGTATGAGTCCAGGAACCGTTCCCGCCGGACACCGGTACGTGCGACCGCCTCTGGGAAGCCACCCCGCACCACCCGGTCGACGTAGCCGGCACGCCCCTCCGGTGACGTGTGACGAAGCTCCGCACCCAGCTCGAAGATCGCGTCGACGAAACCGTCCGGCTGGCCATCGATCTCTCCTTGGGAGAGCGGCCAGAGCTCGACCGTCTCCATCCGTCCCGGCAACGCGTCCGGCAGCGTCCGCAGGCCGAGGATGCGAGCGGAGCCGGTAAGTAGGAACCGACCAGGGCGTGGGCTGGTGTCAACGCTCTCCTTGATCGCCAGAAGCAGCTCGGGCACCCGCTGGACCTCGTCGATCACCATGGTGCCCGCACCCGCGACGAACTCGGTGGGATCGAACAGCGCCGCCTGGCGCGTCACGGCGCGGTCCAGGCTGCGCCACTCCGCTCCGCGGGCCGCACCGATCTGGGCCACCAGCGTGCTCTTGCCGCATTGCCGTGCGCCATTGACGAGCACCACGCGGGTATCGCCAAGTGCCTCCTCGACGATTGCGCCCGCATGCCTCGGAAGGATCCGGCCGATGGGCGACGAGGACAACTGGGTCATGCAGTTATGATATCAGGTGCGTTCATCTGGTCGCGGAGTCTGTGTTAGTCTGGCCGCAAGATCAACGTTAGTATGGTCGAAGATCGCCGGGGGCGCGGGTTGGGCACGAGCGCGTCGACAATGGGCGGGTGACGATCCATGCTGGCGACCCGTTCGCGACGCCGGAGCACGCGCGCTCACCCGCACGCCGGTTGCGCGGTCGTCTGGCTGCGGCCGTGACGCTGTGGACGGCTCAGGTGCCCGGCGGGCGCCCACAGGGGCTGACCGTGTCCTCCACCCTCGTCGCCGACGGTGATCCCGGCCGGCTGCTCGGGCTGGTCGACGAGGAGTCCGAGCTGTGGGCAGCGGCGAGTGCCGCCGGGCGGTTCGCGGTGGCGGTGCTGGGACCGGCGCACCGCCAGCTGGCCGACCGGTTCGCCGGGCTGCTGCCGGCGCCGGGCGGCCCGTTCACCGGGTACGGCTGGCGCGAGAGCGGCTTCGGGCCTGTCCCGGCCGACGCGGTGACCTGGGCCGGCTGCCGGCTCGCGGAGGTCCGCCCGGTGGGCTGGGCGCTGCTGGTCGAGGCGGTTATCGAGCAGGTGGCGCTCAGCGACGGGCGGCCGCTGGTGCACTACCGGGGCCGCTACCGTGAGCTCAACCTCGAGTGACCGGCTCGGGCCCGGTTACCGGGCCGCAGCCGTCGCTGGGCGCTCTCCGGGTGCCGTTCGGCGCACCAGTTGACCATCCGCGGGTGGATGTCTACCGCCGGGGATACGGACCCACCTACCGTGCCCGGAACTGACACCCCCGTGGAGGTGGTGAGACCAATGAGCACCGAAACGAGCCCGTCGAGGACGGGGTCGTACACGGAGGTGCAGCAGTCACCAGAGTTCAGCGCGCTGCGCCGAGCACTGCGTGGCTTCGTCTTCCCGATGACCGTGGCCTTCTTCTCGTGGTATGCGCTGTACGTGGTCCTGTCGGCGTACGCCCGCGACTTCATGGCCACCAAGGTGGTCGGAAACATAAACATCGCCCTCGTCTTCGGGCTGCTGCAGTTCGCGTCCACCTTCCTGATCGCGTGGTGGTACGAGCGCTACGCCACCCGTCGGTTGGAGCCGGAGGCCAACCGGCTGCGCGCCAAGATCGAGAACGGAGCAGCGCAGTGAACACCTACCTGGCTGCGGCGAGCACCGCCACGATCCGGAGCATCACCCTCTCGCTCTTCCTGGTCTTCGTCCTCGTCACCCTCGCCATCACGGTCTGGGCCAGCCGGCAGACCCGCGACGCGACCGACTTCTACGCCGGTGGCCGCTCGTTCTCCGGCTTCCAGAACGGCATGGCGATCGGCGGGGACTACATGTCCGCCGCCTCGTTCCTGGGCATCGCCGGGATCATCGCCCTGAACGGGTACGACGGCTTCCTCTACTCGATCGGGTTCCTGGTCGCCTGGCTGGTGGCCCTGCTGCTCGTAGCCGAGCTGCTGCGCAACTCCGGCAAGTACACGATGGCCGACGTGCTCGCGTTCCGGATGCGGCAGGCGCCGGTGCGCACCGCCGCGGCCGTGTCCACGGTCACGGTGTCGATCTTCTACCTGCTCGCCCAGATGGTGGGCGCCGGCGCGCTGATGGCGCTGCTGCTGGGCATCAAGCCCGGGCAGACGTTCCTCGGCATGGACCCGAACACCGCCAAGGTCGCCACGATCATCCTGATCGGCGCACTGATGATCACGTACGTGACGGTGGGCGGCATGAAGGGCACCACGTACGTGCAGATCGTCAAGGCTTTCCTGTTGATGATCGGCGCGTTCCTGATGACCGTGCTGGTGCTCGCGGCGTTCAAGTTCAACCTGTCCTCATTGCTCGGTGAGGCGGCAGCGGAGAGCGGGAAGGGCACGAACTTCCTCAACCCCGGCACGGTGTACGGCAAGGAGGTGGCCGGGGACTCCCTGCAGACCTTCTACAACAAGATCGACCTGCTCTCGCTGGGCATCGCGCTGGTGCTCGGCACGGCCGGCCTGCCGCACATCCTGATCCGCTTCTACACCGTGCCCAACTCCCGGGCGGCCCGTAAGAGCGTGGTGTGGGCGATCGGCATCATCGGCACCTTCTACCTGATGACCCTGGCGCTCGGCTTCGGCGCGGCGGCGCTCGTCGGTGGCGAGGCCATCAAGGCCCAGAACCCGGGCGGCAACACCGCGGCGCCGCAGCTCGCGCAAGCGCTCGGTGAGCGCTACCTGGGTGGTGACATCGGCGGTGCGACGTTCCTCGCGGTGATCGCGGCGGTGGCGTTCGCCACTATCCTCGCCGTGGTCGCCGGGCTCACCCTGGCCTCGTCGTCCAGCCTGTCACACGACTTCTACGCCAACGTGATGAAGAAGGGCCAGACGTCGGAGCGGCAGGAGGTCGTGGTCGCGCGGTTCTCGGCGTTCGCGATCGGCGCCGTCTCCATCGTGCTGGGCATCTGGGCCAAGGACCTCAACGTGGCGTTCCTGGTCGCGCTGGCGTTCGCGGTCGCCGCGTCGGGCAACCTGCCGGCGATCCTCTACAGCCTCTTCTGGAAGCGGTTCAACACCTCAGGCGCCGTCTGGGCAATCTACGGTGGTCTGATCTCCGCGGTAACGCTGGTGTTCTTCTCGCCAGTCGTCTCGGGAGCCGCTAACTCGATGTTCCCGAAGCAGGACTGGCAGTGGTTCCCGCTGTCCAACCCGGGGATCATCTCCATCCCGCTCGGCTTCCTCTGCGGCTGGCTCGGCACAGTGCTGTCCCGGGAACCAGCCGACGAGGAGAAGTACGCCGAGCTGGAGGTGCGCGCCCTCACCGGAGCGGGCGCGCACTGAAGGAGGGGGAGGGGAAGGGGCTTCCTTCTGTCAACTGGGGGATAGCAGGAAGCCCCTCGTCCTACGGATGGTCCGGGCCCAGCGTGGAGGGCCCGGACCATCCAACGTTGTGGGGTGGTCGGCGCTGGCGGGCCGTGGCGGCGCGAAGGTGGAGAGCGCGGTGGCGGCACAGCTCGGCCCCCCTTATAGGCTTGCCGCCATGGTGGTAGCGCAGCGCTTCGGCAGCGGGCATCGGATCCTGGTGACCGGAGGGGCCGGTTTTGTCGGGTCGCACCTGGTCGATGCCCTACTCGCCCGCTGCTGCACGGTCGTCTCCCTGGACAACTTCGGCACCGGCACCAAGGAGAACATTGCCCACCTGGTAGAGGAGCCCCGGTTCGCCAGTGTGGAGGCGGACATCTCAGACGGCCTGCCGGCGCACCATCCCGCCCTCGCGCAGCGGTTCGACGCGATCATGCATCTCGCCTCGCCAGCCAGCCCGACCGACTTCGCCAAGATGCCCATCGAGATCCTGCGGGTCGGCTCCGCGGGCACCATGCACCTGCTCGAACGGGCCGTGGCGGACAACGCCCGCTTCGTGCTGGCCTCCACCTCCGAGGCGTACGGCGACCCGCTGGTGCACCCGCAGCCCGAGTCCTACTGGGGCAACGTCAACCCGGTCGGTGTGCGCAGCGTCTACGACGAGAGCAAGCGGTTCGCCGAGGCAGCCACCATGGCGTACCACCGTTTCCACGGGCTCGATGTCGGGGTCGTGCGCATCTTCAACACGTACGGTCCGCGGATGCGGCCGGATGACGGCCGGGCCATCCCGACCTTCATCGCCCAGGCGCTGCGGAACGAGCCGATCACCGTACACGGCACCGGCCACCAGACCAGGTCGATCTGCTACGTGGACGACCTGGTGCGCGGCATCGTGCTGCTGCTCGACTCGGCCGAGACCGGCCCGGTCAACTGCGGGACCGAGCATGAGATGACGATGCAGCGGCTGGCCGAGATGGTCATCGAGCTGAGCGGCAGCCGGTCCGCTATCACCTACCTCAACCGGCCAGCGGACGACCCGGACCAGCGCCGGCCAGACCTCACCCTGGCCCGGACCAGGCTCGGGTACGAGCCGACCGTCGACCCGGTCGACGGGCTGCGCCGTACGATCGAGTACTTCCGGGGCCGCCTGTCCTGACCCGCCACCTGCGGGTGGCTCTGAGGGCTACCTGGGGGCGTGATCTTCCAGCTCGGCCTCGGCGGCTGGGCCTTGAGCGTCGGCCCAGTAATGGACCTGGCAGTCCTTCGAGCCTACGCACGTACAGCCGGGCGCGGAGATCGCAGAAGCTAGGGACCCGAACTACATAGACGTACTACCGCGCGGTCGCATTTCGGACATGTCTCCTGTCGCCGCAGTGCACCACAGCCAAGATTGTGATCATGGACGCCATCTGTGCAGTCGCACCGCACAGATGCTGCTGCGAATTGTGATCTTGGAGGGACGGGAGCGTGCGGGCGGGACAAACCGGGCGCAGCCGGTGGGTGGGCCGAGACCGCCGGGTGGCCCATGATCGGGTGAGCCGCCGGCGCCCGCACTTGTGGCTCCCGGGTTCGTGCCGCCCCGGGCCGGCGTCGCGCCGGGTGTTCGGCACGGCTACGTACTCTGGGTGACATGTCCACCAGCACCCCGCCGAGCGGCCGGTCCTCGAACTCCGGCGGCGCGTACTCCGGTCGCGCCGCGGTCCCCGGCGCTCCGGTCTCCGGCCCACCGGCTTCTGGTCCGCGTCCGCCGGTCTCTGGACCGCCGGCTTCTGGTCCGCGTCCCCCGGTCTCTGGACCGCCGGTCTCCGGCGGCCGGGAGCAGCCCGCCGCCGGCCGGGCCCGGGTGCCTGGGCCCGGAGCCGCCACCTACGGCTCCCCCGGCGCCGCGGCCCCCGGCGCCGCGGCCCACGGCCCGTCGAGCCACGGCCCCTCGAGCCATGGCGCGTCGAGCCACGGCCCGTCGGGCGCTGCGAGCTATGGCGCACCGGCAGCCGCAAGCTATGGCGCCCCGGGCGGGCAGCCGCCGCGGCGCGGACCTAGGCCGCGCTGGGGCCGGATCGCCCTGGTCGGCGCGGCGGTGCTGGTGGTGGTGATGCTCGGCGTGACCAGCTGCCTCTACCTTTACGGCAAGAGCCTCGACGATGACCTGGCGCGCACCGACCCGTTCTCCGCGATCCGGGGTGACCGTCCGGCCAAGACGGCCAACGGTGCGGTGAACATGCTGCTCCTCGGCAGCGACTCCCGGGACCCGGACAAGCCGCAGGGCGACGACAACGGGCCGGCGCGTACCGACACGATCATCGTGATGCACATCCCAGCCAGCCACGACCAGGCGTACCTGGTCTCCATCCCTCGCGACCTGTACGTCAACGTGCCAAAGACGCCTGACGGCAGGCTCGGCGGGCACCGGGCGAAGATCAACGCGGCGTACGCCTGGGGTGGCCTGCCGCTGCTCGTACAGACCGTCGAGGGCTTCACCGGCGTACGCATGGATCATGTTGTGGTGATCGACTTCGCCGGGTTCAAGGAGGTCACCGATGCGCTTGGCGGGGTCGACCTCAACATCGAGCGGGACATCAAGTCGATCCACCCGCCCTACCGGACGTTCAAGAAGGGCGTCCAGCACCTCAACGGCGACGAGGCGCTGGACTACGTACGGCAGCGGTACCAGTTCCCGGACGGCGACTTTGCCCGGGTACGCCACCAGCAGGAGTTCCTGAAGGCGCTGATGGACAAGGCGGTCAGCACCGGTACGGTGACCAACCCGGCGAAGCTGAACGCGTTCCTCCAGGCGGCCACCGACGCGATGACCGTCGACAAGGAGTTCTCGCTGGTCGACATGGCGCTGCAGTTCCGTGGCCTGCGCAGCGACAAGCTCACGTTCATGACCAGCCCGTACACGGGCACGGACACCATCAACGGGGAGAGCGTGGTGCTCTCCGACCGGGCCAAGGCATCCACGCTCTACCAGGCGATGGCCGAGGACAAGCTGGCTGAGTGGACCCGGGCCAACCCCCCGTCACCGAAGCCCGGTGGGTGACGGCGGGGTGGTGCTGCCGGAGACCCGTCCCGCCTCAGGATGACAGCGGGCATAATGGCGCGGCCCATCGATGTGTGGGCGGTACAGTGTCTGCGCCAACCGCTGACCAGGAGCTGGAATGCAGGTCGTTGCCAGTCATAGCCCGCACGCGCCGCGGCGCACGGTCGCCGGGTCACCAGAGCCTGGCTGGGCCGGGCCTGCCGCGCAGCCGGAGCCGGTGAAGGACTGGTTCGGCGGAGCCGTACCGCCGGCCGCGGAGCCGGCGGCCCACGCCCGGCCGTCGCAGCGGGCGGACCGCTCGCAGGCGCTGGAGCAGGGGGACGGCTCGCCAGAGCCGTCGCGGCGCACCCGGTCGTTGCGGTCACGACCGCGCCGCTCGAAGCCGGCCAACCGGCGGCGGGACCCGCTGTGGGCGCGGCTGACGGTGGTGGCCGGCGCGCTGCTGATGATGATGAGCGGTGGGGCCCTCGCCGGCGGCCGGCTGCTGCTCAGCCAGGCGGTCAACGATCTCACCACGGCCAACCTCATCACGGACGAGGCCGGTGCCGGCGGCAACATCAGCGGCGCGATCAACATGCTGCTGGTGGGCATCGACGCCCGGCCGCCGGGCAGCTCGGAGACGAACGTGCTCGCCGACACGATCGTCGTGCTGCACGTTCCGGCCAGCCACGACCAGGCGTACCTGATCTCGATCCCGCGCGATACCCGGGTGGCCATCCCGGCCTACCCCGCGACGGGGTACCCCGGCAGCACCGAGAAGATCAACTCTGCGTTCTCGTACGGTTACCGCGGCGAAGGTGCCGAGGTGGAGCGGCGGGCCCGCGGGGTGGACCTGCTCGCCCGCACGATCAACCGGATGAGCGGCATCCGGTTCAACGGAGCGGCGCTGATCGACTTCAACGGGTTCGAGGCGGTCGTCCGCGAGCTCGGCGGGGTCTACATGTGTGTAGACCAGAAAGCCCAGTCGATCCACCTCGCTGAGAACGATGCCGGCAAGGTGCTCCGCGTCTGGTACGACGAGGCGGCCAGCCGGGTGCGCGGGATACCGCCCGGCTTCCACGTGGTGGTGCACCAACCCGGGTGCCGCCGGATGACGCCGGAGAAGGCGCTGGACTTCTCCCGCATCCGGTACGGGCTCCCCAACGGGGACTACGACCGCCAGCGGCACCAGCAGCAGCTCATCAAGGCGATCGTCAAGGAGGCGACGAGCAAGGGAGTGATCACCGACCGCGACAAGCTGTCTCGGGTGATCAAGGCGGCCGGCCGGGCGTTCATCCTCGACACGCAGGGCGTGGCCATTGAGGACTTCATCTTCACGCTCAAGGGCGTCGCAGCCAACGACCTGGTGCTCATCAAGACCAACGCCGGCACGTTCCACTCGCTGAGCGGCACGTCGTTCCAGACGATGTCGGAGGAGTCGATGCAGATGCTGGCCGCTGCGCGCGACGGCCGGCTGCTGGAGTTCCTGGCGGCGCACCCCACCTTCATCGCCGCCTCCTGACCCCGGCTCGTCTCCCGCCGCTCCTCTCGGTGGGACGAGCCGTTTTCCCGCCGCCGGGCCAGGGTACGGTGACGGTAAGGTAAGGGGCGCCGGGAGGACTCGCGTCGGAGAGCCGGCGTCCGTAGAGTGGCCATCTCCACCCCACCTGAAGACCCAGGAGCCGGGATGCAGGCTGCCACCAGCCCACGCCGGTCACGTTCACGAGCTGCCGACCCGACCGTCACGCCTCGCGGCGCCACCAGGCCGCGTAAGGCGGGCCGCCGTGCGGACCCGCTCTGGGCCCGCCTCATGGTGATCTTCGGTGCGCTGCTGATGATGGGCAGCGGCGGCGCGATCGTTGGTGGCAAGCTGCTGATCGGCCGTTACACGTCAACTGTCGACCAGCAGAACCTGCTCGGTGACGCCGGTGGCGGGGCGACCATCGACGGGGCCGTCAACATGCTCCTGGTCGGGCTGGACGAGCGGCCCGGGCAGAACCCGAACGAGCTGGTCCGGTCGGACACCATCGTCATCCTGCACATCCCCAAAACGCACGACCAGGCGTTCCTCGTCTCGATCCCGCGGGACACCAGGGTGGCCATCCCGGCGTACCCCAAGACAGGGTTCGTCGGCGAGTCGACAAAGATCAATGGCGCTTTCGCGTTCGGGCACCGCGGTCCCGGCACCTCGCAGGAGAAGCGGGCCCGCGGCGTGGAGCTGCTCGCGCTGACCCTCCGCCAGCTCGCCGGGATCAAGTTCACCGGGGCTGCGATCATCGACTTCCAGGGGTTCGAGAAGATCCTGCACGAGCTCGGCGGCGTCTACATGTGCGTGGAGCGCCGGTCCGAGTCGATCCACCTGGCCTACGACCGCAACGGCGCGATCAAGCGGGTCTGGTACGACGACGCGCGCGGCGTCGTACGGGACATCCCGCCGGGCGGGCGCGTGGTGGTCCACGAGCCCGGGTGCCGGCGGATGTCCCCCGTGCTGGCGCTGGACTACTCCCGCATCCGCAAGGACCAGCCGAACGGCGACTACGACCGGCAGCGCCACCAGCAGCAGCTGCTGAAGGCGATCGCCAAGGAGGCGGTGAGCAAGGGCACGCTCACCGACCCGCGCAAGCTCGACCGGGTGGTCAAGGCGGCCGGCCAGGCGTTCACGCTCGACACCCAGAACATCCCGATCGAGGACTTCGTCTTCACCCTGAAGGGCGTGGCAGCCAACGAGATGGTTCTCGTCAAGACGAACGCGGGGCGGGTCAACACGCTGCCCGGCACCTCGGACGAGCTGCTGACCCAGGAGTCCATGGACATGCTCGCCGCGGTGCGGGACGAGACCCTCTTCCAGTTCCTCTCCGCGCACCCACATTTCATCGCGCCGGGATAAGCACTCGGAGTGACCACATAGGCGTGTGGCCGGACACGGTGCCGCCGCCGCGGGGGGCATCGAACACAAGCGTTGGGTAGCGCCCAGCTCGGCTGGGTAAGGTTGGCCCCGGCGAGCGGGAGGCATGCGGGGGCATGGCGACGACTGAGCATCCCGGGTCCGACCGGTCGGACGGATCCGACCAGTTCGACCCGGGGCAGGCCGGCGGGGGTGCGGCGGCGGAGAGGCGGGCGACGGCGCCCGGCTCCGGCGGCTTCCGCGAGGCTGGCGCGCCCAGCCCACCGCCTGCCGAGCCGGCCCCATCTGCCGAGCCGGCCCCGCCTGCCGAGCCGGCCCCGTCTGCCGAGCCGGCCCCGTCTGCCGAGCCGGCCCGGTCCGCCGAGCCGGCCCCGGCGGCGACGCCAGCCGGTGACGGCCAACCTGCGGCAGCCGGTGACGGCCAACCTGCGGCAGCCGCGCCGGCCCACCCCGATCCGGCTCCTGCGCCGGCGCCCGTCGCCGTACGCGGGGGCACCGGCCCCTGGTGGGCCAAGCTGTGCGTGGCGCTCGGGGCGCTGCTGATGCTGGCCTCCGGCGGGAGTGTCGCCGCCATCCGGCTCGTCGCTTACCGGGTGGACCATGCGGTGGCCAAGCAGCAGCTGCTGGACACGACCGCGCGCACCGGGCGGGACCGGCCGGCGTACCCGCACACCGGCCCGCTGAACTTCCTGCTGCTCGGCTCCGACTTCCGGTCCCGCACGCCAACGGACGGCCAGCGCTCGGACACCATCATCGTGGTGCATATCCCGCGCGGCCTGGACCGGGCGTACCTCATCTCCATCCCGCGGGACCTGCGCGTGACGATCCCGCCGTTCCCGGCCACCGGGTTCGCCGGCGGGCAGACAAAGATCAACTCGGCGTACCAGTACGGAGGCGGCGGCGTGGGCGGCACGCAGCTGCTGTCCACCACGCTCACCCAGCTGCTCGGGGTGGGGTTCGACGGTGCCGCGATCATCAACTTCGACGGGTTCCGGCGCGCCGTGGACGTCCTCGGTGGGGTGACCATCTACGTCGAGCACCGGGTGACCGCAAAGCACCTGGCGTACGACCGCAACGGGAGGCTGATCAGCGTCCACACCGACCCGGAGGGCCGTCCCTTCGTGCCGGAAGGCGCCCGGCTCTACGTCTTCGAGCCGGGCTTCCGGCGGATGACCGGGGAGATCGCGCTGGAGTGGGCCCGCACCAGGTACGGCCTACCGGGCGGCGACTACGACCGGCAGCGCCACCAGCAGGAGTTCCTGCGCGCGATGCTGGCCGAGGCGATGGCACAGGACATCGTCACCAACCCGGTACGGCTCGACCAGTTCGTCCGGGCGGTCGGTTCCTCGCTGGCCGTCGACGCCAACGGCGTACCCCTGGAGGACCTGGTCTTCGCGCTGCGCAACGTACGGCCGGGCACCCTGGTCGGGGTGCAGGTCCCGTCGCACCCGCAGAACATCGGCGGCGTGTCCTACATCCTCCAGGAGGACGCCGCGCAAGGCCTCTACCAGGCGATCCGGGACGACAGCCTGGACGCCTGGGCGCTGGAGAACCCCACCTGGGTGCACCGGATGTAGCAGCGCAGATAGCAGCCTCCCGGTAGGCGCAGTAGGAGCGCCAGGTAGGAGCCCCGCCCGGGTCCGCTGAACCAGCGGCTCACCTCACATAATGGTCGGATGTTCGGGCGAGAGGTGCCGACAGTCGAGGTCGGCGAGGTGACCGCGGACGCGTACCTGCTGGACGTCCGCGAGGAGGACGAGTGGGTCGCGGGGCACGCGCCGGGCGCGTACCACGTGCCCATGATGGAGGTCCCGGCCCGCCTCCACGAGGTGCCGGCGGACGCCGACGTGGTGGTCGTGTGCCGGTCCGGGGTCCGCTCCGGGCAGGTCGTCGCCTACCTGCTGGACCGTGGCTGGAGCAGCGTCCGCAACCTGGGCAGCGGCATGCAGGGCTGGGCACAGGCGGGTCGCCCGCTGGTCAGCGAGGACGGACGTGACCCCCGGATCTGCTAGCCCGGCCGGCGGCCGGCCCCTGGTCTTCGCCCACCGCGGGTCCTCTGCCCTGCTGCCTGAGCACACGCTGGCGGCGTACCGGCAGGCGCTGGCCGAAGGCGCGGACGGCGTGGAGTGCGACGTCCGGCTGACCCGGGACGGGCACCTGGTGTGCCTGCACGACCGCAGGCTGGAGCGCACCAGCACCGGGCGGGGGGTGGTCAGCACGCACACCCTGGCCGAGCTGGACCAGCTCGACTTCGGCTCGTGGCGCCCGGACCTGCCCGACACAGCGGATGACCTGGTCTTCCGGCGGGAGATGCCCGGTGACGAGCAGCCGGTCCGCGACGACGAGGGACGGGTGCTGACCCTCGACCGCCTGCTCGGCGCCCTCAGCGGGGCCAGGCGGCCGATCCGCCTGCTGGTCGAGACCAAGCACCCCACCCGGTACGGCAACACGGTCGAGCGCACGCTGGTGTCCCTGCTGGCGCGCCGGGGCCTGCTCAACCCCACCGGCCCGGGCGCCGGAGCCCGGCCGAAGGTGACGATGATGTCGTTCTCGCCGCGCGCCGTCCGCCTGGTGCGCAGCCTCGCCCCCGAGCTACCCACGGTGCTGCTCCTGGACCGGCTGCCGGTCGGGGTGCGGCTGGCCCGGCTGCCGTTCGGCGTCCGGATCGCGGGGCCGGGCATCGGCATGGTTCGTAAGAGACCGTCCCTGGTACGCCGGCTGCTGGAACGGGGAAACCAGGTCTACGTGTGGACGGTCAACGAACCGGACGACGTTGACCTGGTCCTGGACCTAGGCGTGCACGGCGTGATCTCGGACCGCCCGGCCCAGGTGCTCGCCCGGATCGCCGCGCGCGCCAACGCCTGAGCCCCAAGCCGGCGGGGCGGGGTCTCATCCGGCGGCCGGACGCGGCAGACTCCCAGGGGTGCGCCCACCCGACTACGCCGCGATGCTCGACGAGCTGATCGCGCTGTTGGACCGGGTCAACGCCGACGACGCCGGGCTGCGCTCGCTGGTGCGGCTGCTGGAGATCGGCCAGGAGGCGCTCGGCGCGCGCGGCATGTCGTTCGTCGAGTACGCGCCCTCAGGCGGCCGGGTGATCGCGGCCACCGGCGAGCTGACCTGGGCGCTCGGCCGGCCCATCGACACCACCCGGCGGGGCGCCGCGCGGGTGCTGGCCGGCCCCCGGATCCAGGAGTACGGCGTCGACGAGCTACCCGTCGCCCTCGCCGACCAGCTGCGTGAGCGGGGCCTGCACCGGATGGTCTTCGCCCTGGCCAAGCTCGGCGGGATGATCGTAGGCAGCCTGCACGCCCACTTCGCCGAGGTGGAGCCGGTCGCGACCCGCGAGCGGCACGCCATCATCGGCTTCCTGACCACTACCGCGGCGCACATCTACGGCCATCACAACGGCCTGCCGGCACAGGGTGACGGGTTGGCGACGCCGCCGCTGGCTGAGGGGCTGGCGATCCTCACCGAGGACAACGAGGTACGGCTGTGGAACATGGCCGCGGAGCGGGCCACCGGGCTGCCCGCCTCGACGGCGGTCGGCCGGCCGATCACACTGCCGGTGCCACCCATGGGACAGTCGCTGGAGCACCGGCTCACGGATGGTCGGCGGCTTCAGGTGTCTTGTGCCGACCTGCCGGGTACAAAATCGCGCGTGGTGACGATCCTGGACACGACCGACGTGCGGCGACGAGAGCGGGACCGCGACCTGTTCATCGCGGTGACCAGCCACGAGCTGCGCACCCCGGTCACCGTCATCAAGGGGTACGCGGACACGCTCACCGAGCACTGGGAGTCGCTGGACGAGCCGGCCCGCCGGGACGCGGTCCGCGTCCTCGGCCAGCGGGCCGGTGACCTGGCCCGCCTGGTGGACCGGTTGCTGACCGCCGCCAACGCCGAGGGCTGGGCGGTCGGCGGCGGGTCACCCGTACCCTTTGACCTGGTTGACGCGGTGCGCGCGGCGGTGGCCGGGTTCCCCTCGGAGCTGCGCCGCAACCTGCGGGTGGCGCTGCCGGACTCGCTGCTGCGGGCGTACGGCAACCGGGCCAGCGTCGCCACCGTCCTCGCCGAGCTGGCCACCAACGCGGTCAAGTACTCCCCGCGCGAGGTGGACGTGGCGGTGACCGCAGGAGCCGACCTGCGTACCGTCTTCTTCGAGGTCGCCGACCGCGGCATCGGCGTGCGCGCCGAGCACGTCGAGCGGGCGTTCGAGCGGTTCTGGCAGGGAGACGTGGGCGACCAGCGCCGCTACTCCGGGGTTGGGCTCGGCCTCTTCCTGGTCCGCCGGATCGTCGAGCGACAGAATGGATGGGTCTCGCTGCGCCCCCGGCCCGGGGGCGGTACGGTCGCCCAGGTGCGGCTGCCCCGCGCGGACGGCCCCGCAGGAGAGGTGCAGACGTGACGATGGCGGTGGCGGAGCGGGCTTGGTGCGTGGTCGTCCCCCACCATGCCCGGGGTTCCCGGCTGGCGCGGCACCGGCTCACCACGGAGCTGGTCGGCGTCGTGCGCCAAGGGCTGCTCGCGGACGTCATCGCGGTAGCCGGAGAGCTGGTCGGCAACGCGGTACGCCACGCGGCCCCGCTGCCCGGTGGGGTGATCCGGGTGGCGTGGCGGCTGCGGCCCGGCCGGTACGCCGGTGAGAGCGTGGTCGAGCTGCGGGTGACCGACGGCGGGTCCAACCAGCCCCCGCACGTGCGCGTGGTCGGGCCCGAGGCGATCGACGGGCGGGGTCTGGCGATCGTCTCGGCGCTGGCCGACCGGTGGGGCGTGGAGCGGGATGGGCTCGGCCAGAGCGTGTGGGCGGAACTGTCATGACTGTTGCGGGTGTCCGGGGTGTTGCGGATATCCGGACCGTTGCGGGTGTCCGGCATCCGCCGGGCCAGCCGACCGCCTAGGCTGAACGCCCGTGAGCAAGCGCCGTAAAGGTCCCCGCCCGACCGCCGGGACCGAGCAGAAGCGGACCAGGCCGCAGGACACCTACATCCCCCGCCCGTTCGAGGGCCTGGCCGACGAGGGTGAGTGGATCGCGCTGCGGGAGCTGGTGCCCGCGGCGACCACACCGGTGCGGCTGTCCCCCGAGCTGTCCGAGCAGTACGGTGACCGGCCGGTCACGTTCGCCACGGTCCTGCCGCTGGCCGCGCCGGCGCTGGCCCGCGCCGACGGGCGGGTGCTGGTGGCGGTGCAACGACATGCCGACTCCGGCGACCCGGCCCGGGACCTTGCGGCGGCACTGCTCTGTGCCCTGGACACGCCTGGCGGCAAGCCCGTTGAGGTGCCGGCCCTGCCCGGCCCCGGCCCGCGCCTGCACGACGTGCTGGCCGACGGCCCGCTCGACGTGACGGTGCACCCCGGCTTCAGCTTCTGGCTGGATGGCGACGCCACTGACGACCCGGACGTGAAGGCCAGCATGGAGCGTGCGGACGCGCACGCCTTCCCGACCGTGCGGCTGGCGGCCGCCCGGTCCGCGTACTGGTGCCGGGTGGGTGGGCAGGCCCACGTGCGGTGGGTGCTCGCCGACGACGAGGACGAGGTGCTGGAGGCGCTCGCCCGAATCAGCGCCGCGGGCGCGCTGCCGCTGGGCGAGGGCACCCGGTTCGCCGGCATGCTGCGGGCGTACGGGCGGCTGATGCCGGTCTGGGACCTGCCCAGCGAGGCGGAGGCGGGTGAGTGGGAGGCTCCGCTGGCCGCGCTCGCCGAGCGGTACGCCCAGGCGCGGGCGCAGACCGAGCCGCTGAGCCCGGCCGAGCGGCGGGCCCGGCAGGGTCTGCTGGGCAGACAGAAGACGCTACGCTGAGACGGTCAGCGGACCGGCATTCTTGGTCTTCCAGAGGTCTTCGGCCATGATTTTTACGCTGGATTAGCGCCATTCGATAAAAGTGGCGGACGGGTGAAACGGGTATTCATCGTGCTCACTCGTCCGTCACTCGCCGCTCAGGGGTTGCTTGGGTAGGCACTCCGTCACGTAGGGTAATTACTCCCGCACCATCAGGGGGCCCACGCCGGAGGTCACCAATGACGAGCTTTGCAGATGCCTCAACTCCGATGGAGTATGCACCCCGCCATGTGCTCCTCGAGGCGACCCGCCCCAGCCCCTTGGAGTGGGCGCGCAGACGTCGCGAGGAGCGGGACGCGCGCCGCGTGGCAGCAGCCAACCAGCGCGCGGCGCATCGATTCGCGCCGCTGCCAGACTGGCACGTTGTAGACCTCCCCAGGCCGATGGCCTGGGGACATTCGGATCGTCAGCCGGCAGACGCCGGCTTCATCGCCATCGGGCCCGGTGGGGTCTTCGCGGTGACCGTGGCCGACCACGGCCGGGCCCGGGTGCTGCTCGCCGGGGACGTCGTGCAGGTCAACGGCCGCCGGCCACCCTACGTCGCGGAGGCCCGCCGCGAAGCCAAGCGCACCGCCGTGGCGCTGTCCAAGGCGGTGGGCTCGACCGTGCCGGTGGTGCCGGTGCTCGTGCTGGTCGGCAGCGGCCCGGTCTCCTACTACGGGCTGCCCAAGGACTGCCTGGTGTCGACGTACCGGGAGCTGGCCCGGGTGCTGTCCGCACGCGGCGAGCGGATCACGCCGACCACGGCCGCCAAGCTGTCTGCGGTGGCGCGACACCCAACCACTTGGGGGATGGAGCCTCAGCCGAACGGTGTGAGCAGGGTAGGCCACGAGGAATCCGAGTCGTACCGCTGGTACCCAGCCGAGGCGCCCAGCGCTGACAAGAGGCCAGCGCGACGGTAGCTTCGCTTTGTGAGTCGACCGCGTCACAGTGCGGCCGCTAGGGCGGTTGGTTCCGCCCGCGGCCGCACTGTCGTGTGCGAAGCGGGGGATCGAGAGCCGCGCATGGCGGTGTACGGGAGCCGGACCGAGCGTCGCCCCGCGGGTCGCCCCGCGGAGTGGGCGTAACGGCCGGGCCCCGGCGAGCGCAGTGGAGGTGTGGTGGCGCACGTCGAGCTCTCCGTCTCTGACCCCTATGCCGCGTACGAACGCCTGGCCCTCGCCCTAGCCGAGCCGGACTACAACCTCGGCCGGTGGGCGTCGGTCGTGCTCGGCGCCGCCGAGCCGTGCCTGGTCATCAACTCCGCGGCGCTGATCGTGGCCGCCTCGGAGCCGTGCTGCGACATGTTCGGCCTGGGCTCCTCCGACGCCGCCGCCAACCGGCACCTGCTCGACGGCACCATGCGGTTCGTCGACTTCACCGCGGCCCGCAGCGAGCTGGCCGAAGGCGAGGTCAACAAGATCGCGCCGCTGCTGGCGCTCGCGTCCGGCCGGCTGGCCCGCGGGCTGATCCGCGTCCGCTGCGGCTTCGACGAGCAGCGGGTGTGCACTGCGGACGCGATCGCGACACCGCTCTGGCAGGGCAGCACAGTGGTGGGCTCGCTCACGTTCTTCAGCCCCATCTAGCCACGGCCGCGGCGCTGGACCGGCCGCCACCGCCGTGGGGCAGCCGGGCACCGGCCGGCCGCCCTACCATGGGCGGATCACCCCGTCTGCCCCTCAGGACCGGTCCCTGTGCCGCGTACCCCGTTTGCCGCCCTCGCCGGGCTGCTCGCCCTGACCATGGCCGCAGCGCTCGCCGGATGCGGCGCGGTGCAACCACCTGATCCGGTGCGGCGGTCGGCCGCGGCCGTGGCGGGCCGGTCGCCGACCCCGGCCCCCCACCGCACGCAGGCGCCGACGCCGGGAGCGGGCCCGACGGTGCGCCCCACCGCCGCGCCGGCCACGACCTTCCCGGAGGCGTACGCGGTCGGCTGCGCCGGCCGGCCCGCCGCCGAGCAGGTGGTCACGCTGCTGCGCGGGGCCACCAGCCTGCTGCCGGCCGGAGCGGCGGTGACCGTGTCGATGGCCCCGCAGTGCGCAGGCACCTGGCAGTACACCGTGGTCAGCGTGCCGGACCGGGAGCCGTTGCAGATTGTCACCCGTGGCGCCCCCAACGCGTTGCAGCTCGTCACCGCCGGCACGAGCGTGTGCACGATCGAGGTACGCACGCAGGCGCCACGCGGGATCCTCACGCTCACCCAGTGCGAGGTCGCCTGACCGTCGGGAGCCTAAGCTTCTCCGCATGCCGGGAGTTCCGCCCACCCGCTTCGTCTACCTCGGCCCTGCGGGCACCTTCGCCGAACAGGCGCTCCACCTGGTCCCGGCCGCCGCGCGGGGGGTACGGGAGCCGGCCCGCAGCGTGCCGGAGGCCATCGACGCGGTCCGGGAGGGCGAGGCTGACGCCGCCCTGGTGCCGCTGGAGAACTCGGTCGGGGGCGCGGTCGGCGTGACCCTTGACGAGCTGGCGGACGGACCACCCTTGGTGATCACCCGTGAGGTGGTGCTGCCGGTGGAGTTCGTGCTGGCCGGGCGCTCCGGCGTGACGCTCGCGGCGGTCCGTACCGTGGCGGCGCACCCCCAGGCGTCCACCCAGTGCCGGGGCTGGCTGCGGGAGAAGCTGCCCGAGGCCACCGTCGTCGACGTGCTGTCCAACGGCGCCGCCGCGGCCGGGGCGGCCACCGGGGAGCACGACGCGGCGATCTGCGCGCCGATCGGCGCCGCGCGGCACCGGCTGGCGACGCTGGCCACGCACATCGCCGACCATCCGGACGCGCTGACCCGCTTCGTGCTGGTCTCCCGGCCGGGCCCACCGCCGGCACCGACCGGTGACGACGTGACCTCGCTCGCCGTCTACATCGCCCACGACCGGGTGGGCGCGCTGCTGTCGGTCCTGATGGAGCTGGCCGTACGCGGCGTGAACCTGACCCGCATCGAGTCGCGCCCGACCGGTGAGCGCCTGGGCCGATACGTGTTCTTCCTGGACTGCACCGGGCACGTGGCCGAGGCCCGGCTCGGCGAGGCGCTACAGGGCCTGTACCGGGTCAGCGCGGGCGTGCGCTTCCTCGGCTCGTACCCGCGGATGCGCGGGCCGGGGGCGGGTGAGCCCGCCGTCCCGCCGCCGGCCGGCCTCTCCGACACCGACTACGCGGACTCAGCCGCCTGGCTCGCCGCCGTCCGCTCCGGCGGCCTCAGCTGAGGCTCCACCGGCCGGCAGCAGCTGCGGTAGGCCGTAGCCACGGTAGGCCGGTGCCACCGCGCGCTCTGGGTTATCTGATCAGGCCGCCGAGGAGGCCGCCCTGCTGCTCCGCGGCTCCGGCGAGGCCGCTCGGCGGCTCCTCCGACGGCTGCACCACGACGAAGCCCTGACCGGCGAAGCTCATCGTGAACGCCTCACCGGTGCTGCGGCCCAGCAGCGTGCCGATGCCGAGCTGGTCGGCCCGGTGGTAGCCGGTCTGCAGGTTGGCCGACCAGCAGATGGCGGCCTGCGGGTCGACGTAGGTGGGCTGGTCCACGGTGAGCACGACCGGGGTGCCCTTGGTGGTCACCGCGATCCGCCCCTGGCCGGTGAAGACGCAGTTGAACAGGCCGGCGCTGGACGCCACGCCCATGCCCTGGACCATCTTCACGTCGTACTGGAGCGTGGCGTCGAAGGCGAGCACGTTCGCCCCGTTGATGGAGAGGGCGTCACCGGGCTCCAGGTCCACGAGGTGGATGTCGGCCGCCCGCTCGGCGAGGAACACGTCCCCGCGGCCGGTCAGCTTCATCAGGGGCACGCCCTCGCCGGTCAGCTTCTGCTTGAGCCACTTGCCGACACCGCCCGAGCCGAGCGCCTGGAACTGCACGTGCCCCTGGTAGGCGACCATCGAGCCGGTCCGGGCCAGGCACTCGCCGTTCAGCTCGATCTTGAGCATCTTGGAGCTCTGCAGCCGTATGCCGGGCTGCGCGCTCTCCTTCTCGAGGTTCTCGGCGGCGAACAGCGCACTACGCATCGGATTTGCCTCCTGTTACGCGGGGATCGGGCGCCTGCGAGGGTAGGCGGCACGGGCAAGCCGCGAGCGTGCCGGGCCGGCGAGCCGGCCACCCGCCCGGGGACGGCCGTACCGTTGCACGCTACCCCCAGCCCAGCTGGTGCAGCCGGGCGTCGTCGATGCCGAAGTGATGGGCGATCTCGTGCACCACCGTGACCGCCACCTCCTCGACCACGTCGTCCTCGGTGTCGCAGACGCGCAGCGTCGGGTTGCGGAAGATGGTGATGCGGTCGGGCAGCACACCGGCGTAGTCGTAGCCGCGCTCGGTCAGCGCATACCCCTCGTAGAGGCCGAGCAGGTCTGGCTCGTCACCGGGGGGCGGGTCGTCCTCGACCAGCACCACCACGTTGTCCATCAGGTCGAGCAGCTCGGCTGGCACCTCGTCGAGCGCATCGCCGACCAGCTCCTCGAAGCGCTCGCGGCTCATCTCGACCGGCACGCCGCCATTGTGCGGCATGCCGGCCGAGCGCCGTGCGGGACATGGTCGCCTCAGGCGAGGCGGGCGGTGAGCGTGATCTCGGCGCCCGGGGCGAGCAGCCGGGAGATCGGGCAGGTGTCCTTGGCCACCTCGGCGTGCTTGATGAAGTCGGCTTCGTCCATACCGGGGACGTCGCCGGTGGTGTCGAGCTCTATCCGGGTGACGGTCATGTTGCCGTCCACCCGGTCGAGGTGGACCGAGGCCGTGGTGTCCACCGAGGTCGGTGGGGATCCGGCGTCGGCGAGCACCTTGGACAGGGCCATAGAGAAGCAGCCGGCGTGGGCGGCCCCGATCAGCTCCTCGGGGTTGGTGCCCTCACCCTCCTCAAAGCGGGACTGGAAGGAGTAGCTCCCGGCGAGCCCGCCCTTGCCGGTGCGGACCGTGCCGGAGCCTTCGGTGAGCGTGCCCTGCCAGCGGGCGGATGCGGTGCGGATAGACATAGTGCCGACGCTAGTCCAAAGCCCGAACCGATGCGACGATGCGGCAGTGGCGCGCGGAGTGCTGCGGGCGCTGGCAGCGACAGATGGGGGGAGCATGCGGATCGGCGTACTCGGGACGGGCGTGGTCGGGCAGGCGGTGGCGAGCCGGCTCGCGGAGCTCGGCCACGACGTGGTGATGGGCGCCCGGGAGGCGGGCAGCGAGCGGGCCACCGAGTGGGCGGCTGGGCATCGCGGGCGGGCCGGCACGTTCGCCACCGCAGCCGGCCACGGCGAGCTGGTCGTCAACGCCACCTCCGGGGTCGCCTCGCTGGTCGCGCTGGAGGCGGCCGGCCGGGACCGGCTGGCCGGCAAGGTCCTGCTGGACCTCGCCAACCCGCTCGACTTCTCCCGCGGCTTCCCGCCCTGCCTGGCCGTTGTCAACACCGACAGCCTCGGCGAGCTGATCCAGCGGACCTTTCCGGAGGTCCGGGTGGTCAAGGCGCTGAACATGGTCAACTGCGAGGTCATGGTGCACCCGGAGCAGGTGCCGGGCGAGCACACCACGTTCATGGCCGGGGAGGACGGGGCCGCCAAGGAGCTGGTCGCCGCGCTCCTGCGCGAGCTGGGCTGGCGCGACATCGTCGACCTGGGCGGCATCTCGGCCGCCCGGGGCATGGAGATGTACGTGGTCTTCTGGGTCCAGACGCGGATGGCGCTGGGCACCTCCACCTTCAACGTCCAGCTGCGCCGGGCCGGGTAAGGCCCCAGGACCCCAGCCCACCGCCACCTCGGCCACGGTGGCCGTGCCGGCCGTGAGATACGCCCGACGCGTCGGGTTCTGGCCCAGTTCTAGTCCGGGTGCCAAGGCTCAGGCACACTTTGCGGGTGAGTGTCGAGGACCGTCGGGCCGCCCGCCTGGAGCGGTACGAGCAGCTGCGGCGCGAACGCCCGCCGCTGTTCGTCAACCCGCCCGATGCGGCGTATGAGATCGTGTTCGACCGCGCCGCCCAGGAGGAAGTGGCCGACGCGGCGGCGGCCTGGCTGCGCGGCGCCGGTAAGCCCGAGGAGTACGGCGACATCGGCGTGGTCTACGAGGACCGGTTCGTCATCGCGGTGCGCGACGCCGTGCGGTTCCGGGACGGGACGCTGGGCCCGTACATCCGGTTCCTGGGCGTGCACACCGGCACCAACGCCGCCGTGCTGCCGCTGCTCGATGACGGTCGGATCCTGCTGGTTCGCCATTTTCGTCACGAGCGCCGGACCTGGGCCTGGGAGACGCCCCGAGGGTTCTCCGAGGACGGTGCCGACGGCGCCACCACGGCGGTGAAGGAGCTGGAGGAGGAGATCGGCGTACGGGTCACCGAGGTGGAGCTGCTCGGCCGCGTCCCGGGCGACGGCGGCCCGGACGAGATCTACCTGGCCCGTCTGCGGCCGGAGTCGGTCGCAGGCCCGACGCTGCCGGCTGGCGCGGCCGCGGAAGGCATTGACGAGATGCGGCTGGTCACCGTCGCTGAGCTGCGAAGGATGATCGCCGACGGTGAACTCGACGACCCGTACGTGCTCGCCGCCTACGCCTTCGCGGTGGCCAAGGGAATCCTGCCGGTCACCTGATCTCGCCCGCCAACCGCTCGGGCGGCCCGTTGTCGGTACGCCGCCAGCACAGCCCCATGCTGTCGCGCAGCTGCACCTCGGCCGCGACCAGCGGCTCCCGACCGTACGGTGCGTCAACCACGATCTCCTGCTCGGAGTCTGGCGCGAGCACCGGCTGGATAGCCAGGGATTCCGGGTCGACAACCTCGCCGTTGAACGTCGGCCGGACATGCACGTCGAGCACTGGACGCTGGCTGAAGTTGCGCAGCACCAACGTCGCCTTGCCCGAGCCCAGCGTTGACCGGTTGGCGGTGACGACCACGAGGGTGGCCTGTGCGGCCAGCGCGTCGCGTCGCTCGTCGTCGAGCCGCCTAACCTCGGCGCGCCAACGCCTGGACTCGAACCGGATGGTCAGGATGGCGAGGACCAGGCCGAGCCCGGTGAAGATCGAGGCGGTCAAGGCGCCAATGGCCTCAACCACGCTCCAGGGTACGGCCGCGATACCCACGGCCGGATTATGCCACCGATGAAGTCGACAGTGGACGGTTAGAATCAGGCGAATGGGAGTCGCGAACGTCCGCCACGACGGAGATGTCTCGTTCCGTGCGATTGAGCCGCATCAGCTGAGGACGTTGGCCTCCGTGGCGCAGTCCCTCGACAACCAGTGGGTGCCGCGCCGGCTGCTGGACCGTATGGTGGCCGGTGAGATGTCCCTCGCCGACGTGGCCGGGGAGCGCCAGGCGGTGGTGCGGGTCGAGTACCTGCGGGCAGTGCTCAACGCCGAGCAGCTCGTCGTCAACCGGCTGTTCTTCCCCAACAACGACGCGATCATCCAGGACTACGCGACGCCGGGACCCGGCCGGGAGGCGTTCAAGCGGCTGCTCAACGAGGGCGTGCTCGTGGTGTACCTGTACACCGAAAGGTCTCCGGTGGCTGAGAGCGACCGGGATAAGTCCCGGATCGCGGCGCCGCTGTGGGAGCAGGCCGCGGCGGAGACCGAGATGTCATGCGTACGCCTGTCCTGGGATGACGAGATCAACAAGACCGAGATCCAGACCGGCCTGGAGGCGCGGTTCCACGAGTTCGTGGTGAACCTGAGGTCGAAGTGCCTCGACGGCGGCGACCAGGTCTTCGCAAGCCATCTCGGCATCCCCGAGGCGCGGCGGGACGCGTTGCGCGAGCGGCTCTTGGCCGCCTCCCAATGGGCGTTCTGCCGGCCGCAGCGTGTACACCGTGAGGAGTTCTACAAGCAGTTCGTCACAGTTGACGGCACGCCGCCGGCGCAGGGCCGCTACTCCAGCACCAAGCCGTTCGCGACCGAGCTCAAGCTGCTGGCCGACCTGGCCTACAACACCTCGCTGCCGGAGACTCTCGACCGGTTCCCGCTGCGGGCGAGCGACTCCCTGCACCGGGCGGCCCTGCAGGAGTGGAAGCAGGGCGGCCGCTCGCGCACCCCGCCGGTGGCGGCCGACACAGTCGCCGAACAGCTGATCCTCAAGCGGCTCGCGTACGACGAGGCCATGGAGTCGCTGCCACCGCTGCCGCCCATCGAGGGCCTCGACCTCACGCAGGTGGCCGCGGTGCGCCGGACTGACGAGTGGGCCCGCTACACCGAGACGCTACGCCAGCTCGTCGGGAACGTGAGCGTCTACGAGACAAAGGCCAACCAGCTGCGCAAGGACTACGCGGCGATGCTCGGGCGGCTTCCGGTCGTCGGTTCGCCGCGGCAGCGTACCGCCGCCGGTCCGGTCCTCGGCTTCAACCTCGACATCGCCGGCGTCCTGATGCGGGTCCGTTACCTCGCCGGCCAGGCCGTGTACTGGGTCGTGGGCAGGCCGCCGGCCCTGGCCCGCCGTACGGTCGGCATGTCCCGGGTGGTTGTGGCGACCGGCGGTGGCCCGGAGCGGGAGGGCGGTCCCGGCCACCACCTCGCCGCCGACCTGAGCCCGTTCCGGGTCGACAACCCACGGGACGTCCTCGCGCTCTTCGAGGCCCGCCTCGAGGAGGCCGGCGTACGTCGCATCAACGGTGGTGGTGCGATGCGCGACGGCGGCCTGGAGAACGACGAGGAGCTACCCGCCTAGGCGAGGTACTTCAGCCCTGAACCGGTGTTGAACAGCACAACCACCTCGTCCCGGCCGACCGCCCCGGCGGCCAGCAGCCGCCGCACGGCCGGCAGGCATGCGGCTCCCTCCGGCGCGGGGAAGACTCCGGTCAGGCCCGCCATCTCCGGCACCGCCGCGAGGATCTCATCATCGGGTACGGCCACCGCGACGCCTCCGCTGCGCCGCAGGGCGTCGAGGACCAGGAAGTCGCCGATGGTCTTCGGCACCCGTAGGCCGGCGGCGACCGTGCGCGCGTCGGGCACCTCGGCCGCGGTCGGCTCACCGGACTGGAAGGCCCGCACGATAGGGGCGCAGCTGGCTGACTGCACCGCGACCATCCGGGGCCGGTGGTCGTCGACCCAGCCGAGCGCCTGCATCTCGTCGAACGCCTTCCACATGCCGATCAACCCGGTGCCGCCGCCGGTGGGGTAGACGACCACGTCGGGCAGCCGCCAGCCGAGCTGCTCGGCCAGCTCGTACCCCATCGTCTTCTTGCCCTCGATCCGGTACGGCTCGCGCAGCGTGGCGGCGTTGAACCAGCCGTGCTCGGCGACTTGTGCGGCGACCAGCTGGCCGCAGTCGGTGATGAGCCCGTCGACGAGCGTCACCCG
>DASRIS010000043.1:0-121157 GCA_035649895.1 Micromonosporaceae bacterium
GTACCGGATCGTGACCTTGGTCAAGTCCGGTGGTGGTTCTCGTCAGCATCAACTTGATCATATTCCTGAGCTGGCGCGGAGTACCAGCGGCCGTCTTGTCAACCCCCGCCCACCTGCGAAAAGGAGGTTGGGACAAGCTCATTGATCCGCGTACGGTACGCGGCCGGTGCACGGCGCAGCAACGCCTGCGTGTCCTCGGCACTGAGCTCCACCGGCACGGCGTGGGTTGGGGTCCTCGGCCCGGCGCTTTCGTGGTCCACCGGAAGAACGCCGCCGTCGAGCGCATCCGTCCAGTGGTCCAGCTCGTGGTCCAGGTCCCCCTCGGCGACGAGCTGGCCCAGCCGTTGTGCCCAGTCCCGGAACGACGTCGTCTTCGGCCCGAGGTCGACGTACTCACCGCGCGCCACCTGCTGGTAGGCCGTCTCGAGGTCGTCGAGGAGGATCCGCCACGAGACGCCGTCAACCACCAGGTGGTGCGCCACCATGGCGAGCAGCAGCGGCCGGCCGGCACCGAGGTCGAACAGCGCCGCTTTCAGCAGCGGGCCGCGCCCCCAGGTTAAAGCTCGCATGAACCTCGTCGGTGACCTTCTCCACAGCGGCGAGCTGCTCTTGGCTGTCCACTCTTGACCTGGTCATCGGTACGCCCCAGGTACTCCAGCACCCCACCCGGCGACCACCGCACCAGGTCCCCGGTCCGGTACATCCGGCTGCCGGGCGGGCCGAACGGGTCGGCCACGAACCGCTGCGCGGTCAGCCCCGCCCGGCTCAGGTAGCCTCGGGCCAGCTGCACCCCAGCCAGGTACAGCTCACCAGGCACCCCTACCGGCACCAGCCGCAACCCAGCGTCCAGCACGTAGGTACGGGTGTTCCACACCGGCACCGTCACCAGCCCGTCGTTACCATCGCCGGTCGCCCAGCAGGTCACGTCCACCGACGCCTCGGTCGGACCGTACAGGTTATGCACCGGCACGCTCATCACCTGCCGGGCCCGTGCGGCCAGGTCAGCCGGCAAAGCCTCCCCCGAGCAGACCACCCACCGCAGCGACCCGCACCGCGCCGCGGCCGGCTCGGTCAGGAACGCCCGCAGCATCGAGGGCACAAAATGCACGATGGTGACCTGCTCACGCTGGACCAGCTCGGCCAGGTATCGAGCGGGGTCGCCGCCGGGTCGCGCCGGGCCGCACGCTGGGCGTCGGCGACCTTGTTCGCGGCGATTCTGTAGGCGAACGCCGCAAACGGCCGACCCTGGTCGCGAAAGCGTGGCAGCGCCCGCAGGATCGCGAGACAGACTTCCTGGGACACGTCGTCAGCCGTGGCGTGGCCACCGCTGATCCAGCCGAGGCGGACCCGGCAGTACCGAACCGCACCGGGCCAGACCGCCGTGAGCAATGTTGCAGTGGCGTCCGCGTCGCCCTTACCGCGCGCTCGATGAGCTCGGCCTCCGGTACCGTCATCGTCCCCTCTATCGCCAGTCGTCGGACGGTAACCGCATCTCGGCTGAGGCGATCCCGGGGCTGATGACGATTGGCAGCATATGTCACGCCGGACCCGTAACCCGGACGGCTCCGGCGCGGTAAAGAGTGCGGGTAGCTGTATTCGGCGGGCCGCGGCTGGCGGTCCGCTCGCCAAAGTGGTCACCGGCCGCCTGGGCACTGGCTCTGCCGCCGCTGGTCCGACGCGCCGGGCGCGGCTGGACACGATGCCGGGCACCACGCCACGGTCGGGCCCGGGCGGGAGCGATTTCGCATATATCGAAGTTTATGAAACAATATCTAGCACCAAGAAGGTCGCTTTGATCGGTGGATATGTATCACGTCATTGTCATACCAAATTTCCCATCTGGCTGGCCCACACGGTGGCGATCGTGTCGGTGCCGCCGTAGAAAGAGTCTTGACAAGTCGGTCGGTGCCCTTCGGGCGCCGACGACCACCGGGGGGACAGGGTGGATCTCCGGATTCTGGGACCGCTCGACATCAGCGTGGACAGTCGCAGCGTGCCGTTACCGGGACGCCGGGTACGGGTGGTCCTCGCGGTACTCGCACTGGACGCGAACCGGGTGGTCTCCATCGACAGGCTGGTCGACGCGGTATGGGACGAGTCTCCGCCGTCGACCGCCCGGGAGCAGATCCAGATCTGCGTGTCGCGGCTACGCACAGCGTTCACCAGAACCGGTCTGCCCAACATCATTGTGACCCGCTCGCCGGGCTACCTGCTGACCGTACGCGACGGGGAGCTGGACGCGGACGTGTTCGAGGACGCGGTCGCCCACGCAAAGATGCTCGCCGAGCAGGGACGGCTCGCCGACGCCGCCACGCAGCTGCGCGCCGCCCTGGGGCTGTGGCGCGGCTGCGCGCTGGAAGGCCTCCCCGGTGCGACCGTCGAGGCACGGGCGCGGCTGCTCGAGGAGCAGCGGCTCGCCGCCACCGAGGAGCGGATCCGCCTGGACCTGGCGCTCGGACACCACGACGACCTGGCGGGCGAGCTGCTCGCGCTCGTCGCCGAGCACCCGTTGCGGGAGCGGCTGTCCGAGTACCTGATGCTGGCCCTCCACCGGTCCGGCCGGCAGAGCGAGGCGCTACAGGTGTACCGGTCGGCGCGGGCCAGGCTCGCGGAGGAGCTGGGCATCGAGCCAGGTACGGAGCTACGGCGCATCGAGCACGCAATCATGCTCGGCAAGGACACTCTGGACATACAGCCGCCAATCCCGCAGCCCACGGCCGAGCCGGCGGCGACGGCCCAGCCCGGCCAGCTGCCCCCGGACATCGCCGACTTCACCGGGCGGGCGGACGCGGTGGCCCAGCTCCGTGACGCGCTCAGCGTCGACACCGAGGTGGGCACGGTCCGGGTGGCGCTGGTCACTGGGCCGGGCGGGGTCGGCAAGAGCGCAACCGCCGTACACGTGGCGCACTGCCTGCGGGGGCAGTTCCCGGACGGCCAGCTCTACGCCGAGCTCAGCGGCAGCGGTGTACGCAGCGCGCACCCCGGCGAGATCCTCGCCCGCTTCCTGCGCGCCCTCGGCGTTGCGCCGCCGTCAGTTCCGGACGGTGTGGCCGAGCGGGCCGAGCTGTACCGCAGCCACCTGGCGGACCGGCGGGTGCTGGTGGTGCTCGACGACGTCCGCGACGAGGCGCAGGTGGCTCCCCTGCTGCCGGGCGGCGCCAGCTGCCGGGTGCTGCTGACCAGCCGCTCCCGGCTGTCCGGGCTGCCCGGGCTGCACACGGTCGAGCTCGGCGTGCTGGCCCAGCCGAACGCGGTACGGCTGCTCGCCCGGATCGCCGGCGGGGCACGGGTGACCGCGGAGCCCGAGGCCGCCCGCCGGATCGCGCGGCTGTGCGACGGGCTTCCGCTGGCGGTGCGGATAGCCGGAGCCCGCCTGGCGGCTCGTCCACACTGGAGGCTCGAGCGCCTGGCGGACCGGCTGGCCAACGCCGCCTGCCGGCTGGACGAGCTGGAGCACGGCGGGCTCGGCGTACGCGCCAACCTGCAGCCGACCTACTCCCGGCTGTCCGGGGTGGAGCGCCTGGTGCTACGGCGGCTGTCCCTTGTGGATGCCGATGAGTTCACCGGCTGGGCCGGTGCGGCGCTCGCCGGGACCGACGTCGTGGCCGCGGAGGACGTCCTCGACCGGCTGGCCGACGCCCAGGTCGTCGAGCCGGTCCCGGAGCCGGTCGGCGACGGTGCCCGCTTCCGGCTACCGGAGCTGGTCCGGGTGTTCGCCAGCGAGCGTGCCGCCGCCGAGGAGCCGCCGGAGCGCGCGGACCTGGCCCGGCGCCGATACTTCGAGACGCTGCTCGCGCTGGCGCGGCTGGCACACCGGCGGACGTACGGCGGCGACTTCACCCTGCTGCACAGCCCGGTGCCGGTGCCGGCCCTGGCTCCGTCGCTTGTGGACAGCCTGGCGGCCGACCCGGTCGGGTGGCTGGACGGGCAACGGGCGACCCTCATGGCCGCCATACGCCAGACCGCCCGGCTCGGCTGGGACGAGCTGTGCTGGGGCCTCGCGATGGCCTCCGTCACGCTGTTCGAGGCGCGCTGCCACTTCGATGACTGGCGCGAGTCGGCTGCGCTGGCCCTGGGCTGCACGCGGGCCGCCGGGAACACGCGAGGTGAGGCGGCGATGCGGTACTCCACCGGTTCGCTGCTGCTCGTCGAGCGTCGCGCCGCAGACGCGTACCAGGAGCTGACCGTGGCGGCCGACGCGTTCGAGCGGTGCGGCGACGCGCACGGACAGGCGCTCGTGCTGCGCAACCTGGCCCACCTGGACCGCCTGGCCGGCGACGACGCCCGCGCCCTGTCCCGGTACGACCAGGCGCTGGCGGGCGTCCGCGACGCGGGCGACCTCGTCGGCCAGGCGCACGTGCTGAGCAACCTCGCAGCGCTGTACCTGGACGCCGACGACCCGAAGACCGCCCGGGACCTGTTGCGCGAGGCGTTGCCGCTATGCCGGGGCGCGGGCAGCCGCCGGGTCGAGGCGCAGGTGCTCCACCGGCTCGGCGAGGTCGACCTGCACGAGGGCGACCCGGTCCGGGCCGCGGACGCGTTCAGCTGGGTGCTGCGGCTGGTCCGTCACGAGCGCGACCAGATCGGCGAGGCGTACGCCCTGCTCGGGCTCGGGCGGGCCCGCGCCGCCGAGGGGCACCACAGCCAGGCGGCCACCTGCCTGTCGGAGTCGCTGAGCCTCGCGCGAGCGCTGGGCGAGCGGTTGGTGGAAGGCCGTGCGCTGTACTCGCTCGGCGAGCTGGACCTCAGCCGGCGCCGGACGGACCTCGCGGTACGGCGGCTGACCCGGGCCGCGGAGATCTTCGCCGAGGTGTCCGCGGCACGGTGGCGTGCGTCGGCGTTGTCGTTGCTGGCCACCGCGTCGCCCGGGCCGGCCGGGCGTGCCGTCGGGGCGGGTGGCACCGTCAGGCCGCTGCGGTCCGCCGGCCCGTGACCGGTGAAGCGGCTTCCGGCCACCGCATCTGGGCGACGCACAAGGACACGAGCAGGGCTGAGACCGCAACGGCGCCCATGCCCCACACCAGGCTGCTCGAGCTCGCGATGAGCCCGATGACCGGTGGGCCGGCCAGCAGGCCGGTCGTTCCCGTGGCGGCGACCAGGGTCAGCGCGTTCGAGCCGACCCTCGCCGCGGCGACGTAGATGCACGGTGTCACGGCCGCCATGCCCAGCCCGACACAGGCGAACCCCACGAGCGCCGGCGCCACCCCGCCGAGCGCAAGGGCGAGTGCCAGTCCCACACCGGCCACCGTGGCACCGGCGACGACGACGGTCTGGTCACCCCAACGGGCCCGCCACTGGTCGGCGAGCAGGCGGGCAAGCACCATCATGGCCGAGAAGACCGCGATGCCCAGGGGCGTCACCTGTGCGGCGGCATGGGCGACGTCCTTGAGGTAGAGCGCCGACCAGTCGGTCATGGCGGCCTCGGTCACGGTGCCGAACACCATCGCCAGGCTCAGCCATACGGTCACCCGGGCCGGCAGGGACCACCCGCGGCGGACCCGGTCCCGGTGGGCCTCGGGCGCCGGTGCCGCCGCATCGGCCAGCAGCGCCGGCCAGGCGGATCCGGCCAGCAGCAGCAGGACACCGGCGGCTACCGCGAAGTGCACCCATAGCGCCTGGCTCAGGATGCTCACGCCGGACGCGACCAGGGCTGCGCACAGGGTCCCACCGCTGAAGACCGCGTGCAGCTTCGCCATGGTCATCCTCTGGTACCTCGCCTCGAGCGCGGCACCCTGGGCGTTCATGGCGACGTTCAGGCAGGCCACGGCGACACCGTCAGCGAACAGGACCACGAGAGCCGCCGGGTAGCTCGGCACGACGGACAGCGCCAGCAGGACCACGACAAGGCCGAGAGCGGACAGTCCCGCCAGGCGCCTCGAGCCCAGCTGCCGCATCAGCCGCGCCACGAGCGGGAACGAGACCGCCGCGCCCACCCCGCAGGCCAGCAGCAGGACACCCACCTCCGCCGGGGTCACGTCCAGCCGTGCCTTGACCGCGGGGATCCGCGCCGCCCATGTCCCGTACTGCAGCCCGAGAAAGCAGAACAACGCGGCGACCGCCAGCCGCGACCGGCGGAAGTCATGGTGAGCACGGGACATGCGGGTCAGCCTCCCTGCCGTTCGAGATAGCTCTGGACATGTACACCGCGCCCGCGCCGTAGCCGCTCGGCAGCGCCACCTCGGGATGGGAGTGGTAGCCCTGAGCCGACCAGAAGGGGTCGCTGCCGCCGACGGCGACCAGCGAGATCCGCTCGTACGCCAGTGCCGCGGCCGCCCCGGTGAGCTGGCGCAGCAGGCGCTTTGCCAGGCCGCTCCCGCGGAAGCCGGCGGCGATGACGAGGTCGTGCAGGTGCAGGTTGGACGAGACGAAGGCGCACTGCTCCGCTCGCCCCAGGGCGGGGTAGCAGAACCTGGGGTACGGCAGTGCCAGCAGGTAGCCAGCGACCCGTCCACCGGCTTCGACCACAAAGGACGTCGCCGGTGCGGCGCGGGCTCTGGACTCCAGCACAGCCCGCTCCTCGGACAGGCCGGTGTCGGCGTACGTGGCGGCCTCGATCCAGACGATGCTGTCCCAGTCGCGGTCACAGATCGGGCGTACCTGGTACGTCATACCTGTCCAAGCCTCTCCCCCGGCCGTGCCTGGCGGCCCAGCGCGGTCACCAGCCCCGTCCGGCAGAGCGGCCGGGCGGGAGCACCCCCAACGGTCGTGTACGGCAGCGGGGCGAACCCGTTGAACCCCAGCGTGGAGTAGCTGGTGGCGTACGCACCGCAGGAGAGGACCCACACCGGGTCGCCGGACGCGACCGCCTTCGGTACGAGCATGCGGCCGTCCCCGCGGCTGAACGCGTCATCGCTGTCGCAGGTTGGCCCCGCGATGACGGCCGGGACGCGCTCCCCGCCGCGGTGGGAGGGGAACACGAGCGGGTACTGCAACAGGTCCATCTCGTACAACCCGTTGAACTTTCCACAGCTCAGGTAGAGCCAGTGCTGGCGTTCGCCGGTCCGCAGCTGCCGTGCCGACAGCCGGGACACGTGTGCCCTGATCGCGCCGTGGTCGGCGACCAGATAGCGCCCCGGCTCCAGGACGAGGTCCAGCCGTGTCCGGGACGCCTGCCTGAGCCGCTGCATGCCGGCTCGGATCGCATCGAAGATGTCATGCGTCGGCGGCCGCAGTGGCCTGCCGTGCCGGTCGAGATAGCCGAGGGCGGGCAGGCCGCCGCCGAGGTTGACATGGTCGATGCGGATACCGCGCCGGTCCAGCGCGGTGACGGCCTCGGCCAGGTCCTCGACAGCGCTCTTCCAGCCCACGGCCGTCATCTGCTGCGAACCGACGTGTACGGACAGCCCCGCCGGTGCCAGACCCAGGTCCCTGGCCGCCGACATCACCCGCACCGCGTCGGTGACGGAGCAGCCGCACTTGCCGCGAAGGCCCCACAGTGCCCCGTCGCCGGTGGTGGCGAGCCGGCAGAACACCCGCGAGCCGGGCGCGTGGACCGCGACCGCCGCCACGTCCTCCAGGCTGTCGGTGACGAAGTCCCGGACACCGAGGCGGTACCCGTCGGCGATGTTGCGGTCCGACTTGACGGTGTTGCCGTAGTGGATCCTGCTGACCGGCACCCCGGTACGCAGCGCCTGCGCGACCTCGCTGGGGCTCGCCGCGTCGAAGCCGGCGCCCTTGCCCGCCAGCGACGCCAGCACCTCGTCAACGGGGCACGCCTTCATGGCGAACCGGATGGACACACCGGGCAGCTCGCGGACCAGGCAGTCGTAGCGGTCCTCGATCCCGGCCAGGTCGTAGACGATCTGGTCCGCCGAAGCGGCGGCCAGCGCCGACCTCAGTCGGGTGCTCAGGAACATGACGGGCGGTCGATGCTCGTGGCCCGGCTCGCCGACACCAGCGGCTGCCACGCCTCGATGAGGAGGGCGAACTCCTCGATGTCCCGTTGCGCCTCCTGGAGCAGCGACTGCCCGCGGGCCGCCAGGGCGTCGGCGAGACCGGTGTACCTGCCACCCAGGCGCCGGTAGGCGTGCTCGAGGTGGTGCAGCCGCGCGACGTTCTCCTCCTTGCCCAGCCAGGTGCTCTCCCGGACGAAGTCGACGATCTTCGCTGGGCAGACGCGGTGCTCCCCGTTGAGCAGCGACCCGCCGGCCGCCTCCATCTTCCGGTAGATGAAGTGGAGGTAGAGCATGGAGAGGAAGAACTTCGTCAGCCGCAGGTGGTACGCGGCGAACCCGGGACCGGTCTTCCGCTCATCGGTATGGAAGTTCACAATGTTGCGGTTGTGCAGCACACCGGGCAGCCCGGACTTGTGGACCACGTGGATGAGGAAGTAGTCGCTGCCGATGGTGTTGGTGGCCGGTAGCAGCGGGATGTCCTCGTGCACCTGGAAGAGCCCGATGTTGCACATGTCGACGCGCATCGGGTCGACGATGGCGAGCGTCGAGTGGTCGCCGGTGAACACCTCCGTGCCCGCCCCCGCGAAGGACTCCTCAACCAGCGCTGCCTTCTCCTCGTCCGAGGCGTCGCCGGGCGCCCACAGGCTCACCACGTCGTGGTAGACGGCGCGGTCGCGTTCCCTGATGTCGGCGATGTCCACGGACAGCTCGCCGACGAAGGAGCCGCCCACCAGCACCACCGGCTTGCCCGCGTGCGCCGGGTCCAGTGCGTTCTGCGAGACACCACCCACCGCGTCGGCCGCCCGTTTGCCGAGTGCGGCGAGCTCGTGGTGGATCGGGAACACCTTCGCGCCGTGGTGGACCTGGTAGCGGCTGTCCGAGTCCCTGCGGTGCACGGACCGGCACCCGAGTGCGCTGGCGATGAGGAACGCGCGGTTGGTGCAGGCGCCGTAGGAGACCCCGGCGGGCAGCATGAGATCGGCGATGAGCTGGGGCTTGGCAACGTCTGCGCGGTCGACCACCCGGTCCAGGAAGCGCCGCTGCGCCGCCTCGTCGAGATGCAGCGTGACCACGTTCGGGGTCCTCGGCTCCCGGGCGATCGCGGCGGCGTGCGCCGCGTACGCGCGCCTGTCCGAGGAGTCGAGGACCAGCAGGTACACCTCGACGCCGAAGCGCTCGGCCGCGTACCGCACCTCCTCGCCGATGGCCGAGATCATGGCGGGGCACGCCCGGTTCGTGGGCAGGGTCAGGCAGATCCGGTCCATACCAGCTCCCCGGTGGTCTCCTCGCGCTCACGGTCACGCCAGGAGGGCTCAAGGTCACGCCAGGAGGGCTCACGGTCACGCCAGGAGTCGAGCCCGAGCAGCTTCCTGCCCAGGCTGTTGAGGGTGGCCGGGCCGTACCGCAGCGACTCGTGCCTGGTCGCGTCGCCGAGCAGGGTGGCGTTCCAGTCCGGCGTACTGAGCGTGCGCCACGATCCCACCCGGGAGCGCCGCAGCTCGTGGTGCGACTCGAGTGCCGGCATCATCGCCAGGTACTGGACCGCCCGGACGCCGTTCGCCGACGTGTTCGGCGCCACGCCGTGCGCGAGCAGGCCGTTCCAGATCAGCAGGTCACCCGCCTTGAGCTCGGGAGAGACCACGGGGAGCTCGGCCCGGTCGACCGTGGGCCGGACCGGGTCGCGGTCCGCGGGCTGCCCGACGCGCCACTGGTCGAAGCGGCGGAACAGCTCCGGCGAGCAGTGGAAGCCGCCGAGCTCCGGTCGGGTGTCGGTCAGGGCGATGATGCCCTGGACCCGCTGCGGCAGCACGTCCAGCGTGGTGTCGACGTCCCAGTGCAGGTCGATGTCGAACCCGCGGTCGGTGGCCGGGATGAGGGCCCGGCTGCGGTTGCCGACGTTGGGCGGGTTGAGGTTGAGCCGGTCGAGCGTCACCCACAGCTGCTCGCAGTCCCACACGTCGACGAAAGCGTCATACACCCGCTGTGTCTGGCGGCTGTCCCAGATGAGCTGGTGGTGGTACGCCTCCACGAACCCGTAGACGTAGAGGTCACGGTCGAGGTCCGACCGGTACCGCCGCTGCGGGTACCAGCTGTCCGGGCGGTCCGGGTCGAGCCCCTGGAACTCCCAGGCGAAGTCGAGCAGGCGTTGCGCCGCCGCGGCCGGGACCGCCTCCCGGACCACGACATAGCCGTACGCCTGCCAGAAGGCGAAGTCCTCCGCGGAGAGCACCCGCAGCTGCTGGGACTTGGCCAGGTCCCGCAGCGGCACGGCGGCCAGGTACGTGTCGGCGTCCGCGCTGAAGTACGGGATGTCCGAGGCTGCTCGGTGGAGAGACATGCCACCCCTCCTCGCTAGAAAGAGAGCCAGATGTCCTGGGGCCGGTGGTCGGAGAGCGCCTCGGCGGACACGAGGTCGTACCGGTGCACGGTGACCGGCCCGCGGGTGAACGTCCAGTCGATCCGCCAGAACGGTAGCGGCAGGCCGGCCAGCGGGTTGTCCCACCGGAACGTCATCGGCGCGTCAAACCGCCAGGTCAGCGGCAGCAGCTGCCGGTTGGCGTGGGTGGCGTCGGTGGCCACCGCCCGCAACGGGTCCAGGCTGCCCATGGCCGAGGTGCAGTTGAGGTCTCCAGAGACGACCGACGGGTTCGGGTTGGTCCTCAGGTCGTCGACGAGCCCCTGGATCTCGGCCTCGCGCCAGTTGAACTTGCGCTCGTAGTACGCGTCGGCGTCGATCGTGTCGGAGAGGAGGTCCAGGTCGATCGCTGTCTGCACGGTGACGTGCACGTTGTAGAACGACACCACCCGGTCGCCGATGCGCAGGTCGGTACGCAGCACCTTGTCCCGCGCGAACACCTGGCTGAACCGGGTGCCGGGTGGCAGCTGCGCGGCCGGACCGAACAGGGGCTGGGCAACGATCGGAAAGCGCGAGATGGTGAGCAGCTCGCTGCGGCGCGCGATGTAGTAGCCGGGGAACTCCGCGCGCAGCTCGGCGTCGTCCTGGAGAAGGTAGTAGCCCTCCTCACCGCTGCCCGGCTCCCAGATGACATGTTCCTGCAACAGGTAGACATCGGCCTGCTTGCGCTTGAGGAAGCGGAGCTGCGCCTGCGGGTCGGCGTTGCCCATGCCCCAGTAGTTGGTGTTCCAGCTGACGACGTGGATGGCGCCGGGCGGCACATGCCGCGCCGACCAGCGCAGCGCGTTGAGGTTCACCCCGGTCTGGTCGATGCCGGGCAGGATGCCGACGAGCGCCACCACAGCCGCCCACCGGCGGCGCGGCCCGCACGCGGCCAGGCTCGCCGCCAGCAGCAGGAGCGGGATGGCCACCAGGAAGATGGGGGGCGTGGCGTCCAGCAGGATCGACCAGTGCCAGTGTCCGGTGGCCGCCCGGCGGACCACGTTGTACGCCAGCCACAGCGCGGCGACGCCGATGAGCAGCCAGCCGTACCAGAGCCGCAGCACCCGGGCGGCGCGCCGCCACCGCGGCTGCCCGGTGGCCGGGTCCGGCCCGTCCGACGCGGCAGGAGCTATCCGGTCGTCGCCGAGCGCGGTCGTCATCAAGCCGTCCTCTCGTACATGCGGCGGAACCCGGGTCGCAGGACCCACTCCACCACTCCGACCGCGAGCCCACACACAACAGTCGTGTTGAGCACCGCGTGGACCGCGGTGAAGAAGGCGAGGAACGCCCAGCCGCGCTCGCGGCGGACGAACGTGTACTGCCCGAGGTCGGCGGCCACGGACCCGGCCAGCGCAGCCACGGTGACCAGCAGCGCCGGCGGGTAGAGCACCGTCACCGCCGCGCTGGCCAGGGCCAGCGCGGCGAGTACGGCGGCGAGGGCCCGGCCGCCCGTCTCCATGCCCTGCATGGCCCGGCCTCGCCGGACATAGAACGGGACCCGCAGCCTGCTGCGGCGGAACGCCTTGCGCAGCAGCGGCCCCAGCCGGCTCTCGTCGGACAGCCGGCCGCGGATCTGCGAGGTGAGCAGCATCGGGTACGCCTGTGACAGCCGCTCGGCGTGGTCGATCTCCTCGGTCTGGCGCAGCGCCGGGTTGAACCAGCCGGCCCGGTCGAACGCCTCGCGGGTCACCGCACCGAGCGCGTAGAAGCCGCCGCTGACCCGTCCCTCAGCGCTGGCGCGCCAGTAGTGGTACTGGAGGATCCGGTACTGGCCGACCGGCCCCTCCGGGAGCAGCGGCTCGGAGTCCACCACACCGAACACGGCGCCGTACCCGTCCGTTGTGGACAGCAGCCGCACCGCGTTGGCGACGGCGTCAGGGTGCATCGTCATGTCGGCGTCGAGGAAGAAGATGATGTCACCCTTGGCGTGGCTCACGCCGAGGTTGCGTGCCGCGCCCGGGCCGCCGTTGACCTCGGCCCGCACCAGCGTGCACGGGTACCGGGCCGCCTTGGCGGCGCTGTCGTCGGTGCTGGCGTCGTCGACGACGATGACCTCCAGCGGCTGGTACGTCTGCGCCAGCACCGACGCCAGGCACAGCTCGATGGTACGGCCGTCGTTGTACAGCGGGATGACGACCGAGACCCGGGCCTCACCCATGGAGCGCACCTCCTTCGAGGATCGTGACCCAGAGCACGGCGTTCGCGATCATTACCCGGTCGCGCAGCAGCACCCGTACCGGGTTGCCGCCGCCCGCCCGGACCAGGACCACCTGCATGTACCGGAACAGGGCGAACAGGGCGCACGGCGCGGTGAACAGTGCCGTCGGGCTGAACGCGGTGACGTGCAGCAGGTACGTGACGAACGTGACCCCGGCGGTGAGCACGAGCAGCTGGTCCAGGAAGTACTCGTTGTAGCCGGTCAGGGCCGGGCGGTGGGCGGGGCCGGCGACGCGCAGCTCGTGGCGGCGCTTGCCGAGGATGAGCAGGAGGCAGACACACAGCACGCACAGCGCGAGCCACCCCGACGGCCGGGCCTGGATGGCCACGTACCCCTGGACGAGCCGCAGCACGAAGCCGGACGCGACCGCGAAAAGGTCCACCAGCGGCACGTGCTTGAGCGCGAAGCTGTACGCGACGTTGAGGAGCAGGTACGCGGGCAGCGGCCACCAGTGCGCCGCCGACGGCGCGACGAGCACGGCGAGCGCGAGCACCAGCACCGTCGCCAGGCCTCCGGCCGTCCACGGCGAGACCCGGCCGGAGGCGACCGGGCGGTGGCGCTTGCCCACGTGCGCCCGGTCCCGCTCCCGGTCGACGATGTCGTTGGTCACGTAGATCGCGGCCGAGGCGGCCACGAACGCCAGCACCGCGAGCCCGGCCCGGCCGGCGGTGTCCCACCGCAGGTGGCCGGGGTCGAGCAGGGGCAGCAGCACGACCAGGTTCTTCGGCCACTGTCCCGGGCGCAGCAGGGTGACCAGGTCGCGCGGGGACAGGCCGGCGCGCTGCCGGCGGTCCGGCCTGTGGTCAGAAGAAGACCTTGACGAGGCCCAGGACTCCCTGCCTCCAAGGGTCGCGACTGGTACGTCCGGTGTGGTGGGCAGCATCACGGGGCTCCTTGTGCTGTTCGCGCCACCAGGCGTAGGTGTCGAGGATGGCGTCCCGGTTGGACAGTCGAGGGTGGAAGCCGAGCCGGTCGCGAGCCTTGTCGATGCTCACGTACGAGTCGGCGGTGAGCTTGTGCAGCAGCCGGCCGTAGACCGGGGAGAGATGCGCACGCTCCAGCAGGCGGAGCGCGGCCAGCGCGGGCCGGGCGGGGGTCGCGACGACCCGCTTGCCGTGCCCGGCCGCGTCGAGCACCGCCTGGAAGTCCTCGCGCAGCGTGCCGAACTCGGCGGCGGCCAGGTTGTAGGTGTCGCTGGCCACGTCGTCCGGCGCGTCCAGGACGGTCTCAACCGCATCCACCAGGTCGGCGAGCGCGAGCATCTGGATGCGCACGTCTCCCTTGCCGAGGACGGGGAAG
Source organism: Micromonosporaceae bacterium (assembly GCA_035649895.1). Classification (GTDB taxonomy): domain Bacteria; phylum Actinomycetota; class Actinomycetes; order Mycobacteriales; family Micromonosporaceae; genus DASSUC01. The sequence goes on from DASRIS010000043.1 coordinate 13,811, forward strand.
TTGCGGCCCTCCTCGGCCCACTCGAACAGCATCGAGAACAGCCCCATGCGCCCCGGGCCCAGGAACGTCTTGGGGCGCAGGATGGGCAGGCACACTCCTTCGGCGCGCAGCTTCTCCGCGACCTCCTCGGCGGTGGCCTTCGCGGCGCTGTAGGTGTCGACCGGCTGCCGCGGATGCTCCTCTGTGGTCGGCACCACGCTCGGCAGCCCGTACACCGCCGTGGACGAGATGTGCACGACCCGCGCCACCCTGGCGCGGGCCGCGGCGGTGAGCACCGTACGGGTGCCGTCGACGATGACGGACCGGATCTGGTCGGCCGGGTAGCTCGGCAGCGCAGCCGCGCAGTGCACCAGCGCGTCCGCGCCGGCCATGGTCCGCGCCATCGCGGCGGCGTCGCGGACGTCGCCCTGCACCTCGACTCCTGGCGCAGGGCGCAGGTCGACGCCGCGGACGTGATGGCCGCCGGCGAGGAACCGTCGGGTCAGGTGCGAGCCGAGCATCCCGGCCGCCCCGGTGACGACGATCGTCCGGCTCACCACAGCGTGCCCACCTTCTCCTTGACGAACCGGGTGACCAGCCGGGTGAGCCCCTGGGCGAGGGTCCGGTCCAGGCTGTCGACCGCCCGCTCGACGTCGGCCGGGTCGGTCACCAGGCACGGCGCGAGCACGAGCGGGTTGCGCCCGTTGAGCGTGTAGTACGTGAACACGTCGTGGTCGCGGTAGAGCGCGTTGACGACCGCGCACGTGACGAGCTTGGTCTTGAAGCGCGGGTCCTTGGCCATGCCGCCGGGGGCGAGCTTGGCCACCAGGTCCAGGATCCGTGGCCCGCCGTCGATGAAGACGCCCCAGAGCGCGCCGAGGCCTGCGACCTCGCCGATGGCGTCGGGGTGCTGCTTGGCCAGGCGCGCCAGGCCTGGACCGAGGACGCGCTCCAGGTCGCGTGCTCGCGCCGGGTAGTCGTCCTCGACCGCCACGTTGATGGCCTCCAGGGCGGTGGCGCACTCCTCGCCGAAGCCGTAGTACGTCGTGCTCGTGCTCTGCAGCAGCGCGTCGCCGAGGTTGTCGTACGCCTTGCGGTACAGCGGCTCCCGGGCGACGAACGCGGAGATGGAGGACTTCCCGCCACCGAACGACTTGGACGTGGTCAGCACGTCCGGCACCAGCCCGGGGTAGCGCATGAAGTAGAACAGGCTGCCGGTCTTGCCCCAGCCGGTGTAGATCTCGTCGAAGACCAGCACGATGTCGTGCGCGGTGCACAGCTCGCGCAGACCCCGCAGGAACTCCTCCGAGCACCAGCGCATGGTGGACGCGCTGAACGGCTCGACCAGGACCGCGTACACGTCGCCGGGGTGCGCGGCCACCGCCTCCCGGACCGAGCCCAGGTCGCCGTACCTAAATGTGGCGATCCCCGGGATGGTGGGGAACGGGAAGTGGCCCTGGCCGGTCAGCCCGCCCGAGCCGAGCAGCTTGCCGTGGAAGCTGGAGTCGGCCCGCAGGATCGTGTTCCGCCTGCCGTTGTGGTACTTGTACGCCAGCTTCACCGCGCCCTCCACCGCCTCGGCCCCCGAGTTCGGCAGGAACGACATGCGCAGGTCGCCCGGCAGCACCTGGGCCAGGTTGTGCGACAAGGCGGCGAGGTACGGCGAGAAGTACGTCTTATGCACCTCCATGCGCTGCCGCTGCGCGAACCGCTGGCGCACCGCGAGGATCCGCGGGTGGTTGTGGCCGTGGTTGAGCACGCCCACGCCCCCGGTGAGGTCGAGGATGCGGCGCCCGTCGCGCTGGTAGAGGTAGGCCCCTTCGGCGCGGTCGACCAGCTCCCGGCCGAAGCCGAACGACGTCATCAGCGACACCTGGCTCTTGTTGACGTAGCGCCGGTACAGGTCGTGCACCTGTGCGACGCCGAGACCCTCGGCATCCTCAAGGGAGTACAGACTGGACATTGGCCGCTCCTACGTGGACGGGTCTCCTCGACAGCCCGAGGACGACGAGTGAGGTGCAGACTTCGACGACGACGCAGATGAGCCGGCTGGCGATGGCGGCGAGCCCGGCGGCGCTCCACGGCAGGATCGTGGCGAGCGCCGCGGTGAGCGCGAACTCGCGTACCCCCCAGCCGTCCGGCGCGACCACCGAGAGGCTGCCGGCCACGGTCGCCAGCGCGAACGCGCCGACCGCGACGGTGGCCGCGCGGCCGGGCGCGGCGCCGAGGGCGACCGACACCGCCCACAGGTGCAGGCCGGACACCAGCCACGACACGACCGCCAGGGCCAGCGCCCACCGGACCAGCCGCGGCGGCACCGGCGTGACCGGGCGCCGGAACACCCGGGCGGCCAGGGCCAGGGGGTAGCTCAGCAGCCGGGGCCACACCAGGCAGGCGACGAGGCCCAGCACCGGCGCGGCGACCCACCCGCCCGGTGCCGCGAGCAGCCCGACACCGGCGCCGGTCAGGATCGTCAGCCCGATGCTCAGCAGGTAGGCAGTCACCATCCGCTCCGCCGGCACGCCCGCCCGCCGGCCCAGGTCCACATGGGTGACCACACCCCACACCCGCCCCGGCAGGTACTTGCCGAGCTGCCCGAGAAAGAAGATCCGGGCCGCGGCCAGCCCGCCCACCGGCACCAGCACCCGCCAGGCCACCATGCCGACCAGCAGCCCGGCCAGGTTCGCCGCGACGGCCGCGACGGCGAGCGGCAGCGTACCGGGCCGGGCGAGCGCGGACAGGGCGGCCGCGCCGTCCCGCCGCAGGGCGAAGGCGACCCCGGCCAGCGCGGCGGTGACGACCAGGGGCGCCAGCCACCGCGTGGGCCGGTTCCCCAGGACCAGCCGCAGGGCGCCCACGGCGGCGCCGGCCACCAGCGCCAGGTGGACCAGCAGGTGCACGCCGAGGAAGAACGGCAGGAACCGGACCCCCCGGCGGCGCGCGACGAACCCGAGCAGCCCCGGGTCGGCGACCGCGAACACCAGCAGGAGCAGCGCGGGAACCGCGGCAAAGGCAGGCCGGACGGCCGCCAGCGGCGACGTGGCCCCGGCCGCCGCAACCGCGAGTATCCCCAGTGGACGGTTCGCGGTCAGGCTGACCCGCCCCTTGCGGCTGGACTGGAACACGGTGCGCGCGAGCAGCTGCGACCGGCGGAACTGCTCGGACAGCAACGGGCCGAGCCGGTCCACCTCGTCGTGGTAGGCCACGACGCGCTCGCTCAGCACGATGCGGGTGGCCGGGGCGAGCCGGTCGCTGTACTCCAGGTCCTCCGAGTCGCGCAGGCTCTCGTCGAACGGCCCCACCTTCTCGAACACCACGCGCCTGACCGCCGCCTGCGCGAAGAACGCGGTCCGCACCTCGCCCGCGCCGCGCCGGCGCCACCAGTACGCGTGCAACGTCCTGTACCACTCGACCGGCCCGTCGTCGACCAGCGGCTCCGGTGCGATGAGCCCGTGGACGCAGCCGCAGCCGGGGTCGGCCTCGAGCACCGCCACCGCGCTCGCGATGGCGTCCGGCGCCAGCGCCTCGTCGGAGTCGAGGAAGAACAGCACATCCCCGCCGGCCACCGCCGCGCCTGCGTTGCGGGCCGCCGAGACGCCCCGGTTGACCGGGCTCTCCACAAGAGTGCAGGGGAACCGCCGGGCGACCTCGCGCGAACCGTCGGTGCTGCCGTCGTCGACGACGATCACCTCGTACGGCTGGTACGTCTGCGCGTACACCGACCGCAGGCACGCGTCGAGCGTCTTGGCGTAGTTGTAGTTCGGGATGACCACCGAGACGGTGAACGTCATGGCCGGCAGTCCACCGGGCGGTGGTATCCGTTGGCTATCCCCCGCCTTACGGGTCACCGCGCCAGCCAGGTGCCGAGGCCCCGGCGTACCGCGGTGCGGTAGATCTCCACGGCCAGCGCGTCGCCGGCCCGGGCCAGCTCCCGCTCGGTCACGAGGTGTATCACCTGGTACCCGGTGACCGGCTGGTCGGCCACGGTCACCACCACCGCCGACGGGGACAGGACCTCGGCGTGCAGCCGGAGGTCCGACGTCACCAGCACCACGTCCGCGCCGAGCACCGCCTCCTGCGCGGTGGCGACAACCGTCAGGGTGGTGCCGGGGCGCCAGCGCGGCCTGGGGACGCGGGCGGTGGCCAGCCGGGCCCGCAGCAGATGCGGCGTGTACACGGCGGCGTGCACCAGGGTCGGCAGCCCGGTCAGCGCCTGTGCCACGAGCTCGGTCACATCGGTGCCGATCAGGCCGGCCGTGAGCACCCGTCCATGTACGAGATCGCGGGCGGCCGCCACGACCGCGCTAGCCGCAGCCAGCTGGCCCAGGAAGCCGGCTGAGATGACGCACACCATGCGACGGCTGGCGATGTCGAGGACCATGGTCAGTCCGTCATCCGCCGTGCGCGGCGCCGTGGCCAGGTCCGGCTCGACCCGGCGCACCGCATGGAGCGCGTCAAAGCCTGAACAGACCTGACGGGTGACTGCCTCGTCAAGGTAGAGGATCCTGTCGGGGGGCGTCATCCGTGCTCCTGCAGAGGACAGCAGCGTGCCGTCGCCGCCTTTCGCCCGCCCATCAACCCGCTATCACTGGTTGGTTCGGCGTGCGTCTCGACTGCCTTGATAGGAACTCGATAGGCGGTCGATGTGGGCACCAGGTGTCGTGTATCTGGCGTGCTCGCCAGATGAGGAGGGACGCGACATGGCACAACACACTGGTAACGGTCGGGACACCCACTGGGGCTGACAAAAACACCGCCGCCTTCGCCCCATCGCCCCACCAACATCGCACAAGATGACCAAGTGCACCGGCCGGCAGCGCACCAGCTCACAACCCGTAAACAACGCCGAGGATGTCCGCCGCACAACCGCCATCGCAACGTCAGCCACCGAAAGAAGGGTACCGGCGCGGCCGGCCAGCCTCGCACACAGCAGAGAAATATGTCTACTGTAGACTGTATCAGACATGTGTACTATCATGTAAATCATGCAGGCGGCGACGGCGATGGTCACGCAGGCGGTCGACGCATGCGTCGCAACCACGGCCTGGGCGCTGTCGGACGGTGAGCTCATCGACGGGCTGGACCGGCTACAGGTAGAGCAGCAGCGGCTGGCCGCGGTAAACCTGATGCTGATGCTGGTGCGGGAGCTGGACGGACGCGGGCTGGCGGTGGAGCAGGGCGCCTCGTCCACGGCGGTGTGGCTGCGCGACCGCATGCGCATATCGGCCAGCGCCGCCCGGCGCCTGGTCGAGCTGGCCGCCGCAGTCGACACCGCCCCAGCGGTGGTGCGCGGCGGGCTGGCCGCCGGCGTGCTGAGCCTGGAACAGGCCCACGTGGTCACCCGGGCACTAGCTGCCTTGCCAGCCGAGGTTGGCCCGGCGGTGGTGGACAAGGCCGCGGCGACGTTGGTGGACTACGCCCGCGACTACGAGCCGGTGTCGCTACGGCGGCTGGGTGAGCGGATCCTGCAGGTGGTCGCCCCGGACGTCGCAGAGGAGGCCGAGCGAGCCGCGCTGGAGCGGGCCGAGCAACGGGCCGAACGCGACCGGCATTTCACCCTCTCCGACGCCGGGGACGGCGCGGTCAGGTTGTCCGGCCGGCTGGGCGCCGAAGCTGCCGCAGTGGTCCGCGCAGCGCTGGAGCCACTATGCCGACCCATCCCCGGCGACACCCGCACCCCCGGGCAACGGCGCGCGGACGCGTTGGTAGACGTATGCCGGCTGGCCCTGACCACCGCCGAGCTGCCCGACCACGGCGGCGAGCCACCCCAGGTCGTGGTCACCGTCGACTACGACCTGCTGGCCCGCCAGCTCGGACCCGGGCTGCTGGACACCGGCGAGACCCTCAGCCCCGAAGCCGTACGCCGCATGGCCTGCGATGCCCGCGTCGTGCCCGCCGTCCTCGACGGGGCCGGGCAGCCCCTGGACCTGGGGCGGCAACGGCGGCTGGTCACCGGCGCCCTGCGCCGTGCCCTGGTGCTACGCGACGGCGGCTGCGCCTTCCCCGCATGCGACCGACCAGCAAAATGGTGCCACGGCCACCACATCGAGCCGTGGGCCGACGGCGGCCCCACCAGCCTGGCAAACACCGTACTCATCTGCAGCTACCACCACCGCCTGCTGCACCACGGCGGCTGGACCGTCCACATCACACCCGACGGACGACCAGAGTTCACCCCACCCACCTGGGTAGACCCCACCCAACGACCCCGCCGCAACCACTACTGGCCGCGACGCTAAGAACCCGCGCAAATAGGTCAAGATCATGGGCGGCGGGCGGGGCGGTTGTCCCATCGGTAGAGGGTCCACGCCTGCCGGATCAGGCCACGTAGGGTGATGATGGCATCGGCGAGGTCGAAGAACGCGTCGATGACTCGCTCTTTGCGTCCGTAGCAGCGTTGCAGGCGTTGTGCCAGGCGTTCGTGCGCTCGACATGCCACCTCCGGCCGGCCTGGATAGGGGCCTTGTCGCCTTTATGGGCGACCTCGCTGCGCAGCTCCCGGGCGCCGAGGAGGTCCCGGGTGACCTGCGAGTCGTAGCCGGCGTCCAGGTGCACCGTGACGTTCTCCGGCAAGGGACCGAACGTGTCCAGCTTGTCCAAGGTCGGACCCAGCAGGGGCGAGTCATGCCGGTCCGCACCAGCAAGGACCCGGTCGAGCGGGATCCCCTTTCCTTCGACCATGTTGGACCGCTTCATCCCTTGCTTGCCCCGGTCGACCGGGGACCGGCCGGCAACCTCGCCACCACCGGGCGCCTTGGTGATGCACCCGTCGATCGGGGATGTTGTCAACAGCAGCCCGACGATCCGGTCATACGCCCCCAGGACGATCATCTTGAGCTGCTCGAAGACGCCCAAGGTGACCCACTCGTCCCGCCGGTTCCGGATCGTCGTCGCCGAACAGCTACTGTCCGCGATCGACTCGTACGAACATCCGAACCGCAGCACCTGCAACAGCTTCTCGAACACCAGCCGGTCGGCCACCCGCGGCCGGTGACAACCCAGCGGATGCGCCGGATCGACGACCGGCCGCTCGGGCAGCAGCGCGGCGAACTGGTCCCACAACGGGGTCATCAGCCATGATGGAACAACGGGCACGGACACCCTCCGCGGTCACGAGGCGTAAGCAACCTTCATGATCACGGATGTCCATGCCCGCCGCGTACCCGGGCCTACCACCTGACCTATCTGCGCGGGCTCTAAGTCCCGCTTGCGGGCCCGGTGCAGCTGCGGACGCCCTCTCCACCCAGTCAGCCCTCTGGGTGTATGGAGATCGTCATGGCGCCGTTGGGGTGAGCACGACACGGCCTGGCGGAGCGCCGTGGCCGCGGGCCTCCTGTAGACGGTGCGCCTCGGCCGCGGCGGCGAGCGGAAGCTGCGTGCGCACCCGCCCGCGGAGGCGGCCGGACGCCAGCGCCTGGTTGATCGCTTCGGCGGCCTCGGTGAGGTCACGCACTGACGCGTTGCTGATGACGAAGCCGTGGATGGTCAGGTCTCGTCGGTAGAAGGGTCCCACCGGCAGCACAGCCCGTGAGTCGAGCCCGGCCGACAGCAGGATGCGCCCCCCCTGGGCCATGAGCGGTACGGTCGCCTCAAGGTCGTGCCGGCCGGAGTTGTCCCAGAATACGTCCACCCCGCCCGGCGCCAGGGCGGCGAGCTTCTTCACCAGCTCGGCGTCGTCCCGGTCGAGCACCTCATCCGCTCCGCAGGCGCGGCACCAGTCGGCGTTCTCGGCCCGGTCGACGGCGATGACCCGGGCGCCGGTGGCAGCGGCGAGCTGGACCGCAGCGTCCGCCACGCCTCCACCCCGACCCACGACGACGGTCTCGCCCGCAGCGGCCCGGGCGGCCCGGAACAGTCCAATGTAGGCAGTTGCCGCAGTGTGCAGTATGGACACCGCGTTGACCGGGTCCACACCGTCCGGCAGCGGGTAGAGCCGGTCGGCCGGCACCACCGCGTACTCGGCAAAGGAGCCCTGCCTACCGTTGTGGCCGAGGCTGTTGCACCAGACCCGTTGCCCCGGCTGGAAGGCGATGACACCGGGGCCGAGCTGGGCGACGGCGCCGACCAGGTCCCGCCCGATGACGAAGGGAAATGTCAGCTCGGTCCGGTAGACGCCGGAGCGGACGAAGGTGTCCACATGGTTGACCGCGACCGCTTCGACGCGGACGAGGACCTCCTCCGGCCCGGCGGTCGGCACCGGAAGTGGCCCGACCCGGATAGCGTCCGGCGGTCCGAGCTCGGTGATGAAAGCGGCGGTCATCTGCTCGCTGTGTCGTTCCATAGCCACCATTGCTGTCGCAGGTTCCCGGTAATGGTTCATCTCTCGGCCAGGCCTACGCGACCGTGCAGCCACCCGAGTATCCGGGGCGACCACCACGCGGCCCGGCCCAGCAACGAGATGGCGGCCGGCACCAGCACGCCGCGCACGAAGAGCGCGTCCAGGAGGATGGCGAACCCGGCACCCAGGCCGAAGAGCTGAAGGAAGCTGAGCGTGCCGGTGAGGAATGAGAAGAACACCACGGCGAGCATCAGCGCGGCCACCGACACGATGCGACCGGTACGCGCAAGGCCCCGGCTCACCGCTTCGGCGTTGGGCAGGCCGGCGTCGTGCATCTCCTTGATCCGGCTGATGAGGAACACCTCATAGTCCATGGACAGGCCGAACACGACGCAGAAGATCAGGATGCTGTTGGCCGTGTCGACCGGCTGTGGGGTGAACCGCAGCGCGTCCGCCAGGTGCCCATCCTGGAAGGCCCAGACCAGCACGCCGAAGGTGGCCGCGAGGCTCAGGCTGTTCACGATGACCGCCCGGACCGGCTGCAGCACGCTGCCGGTGAACAGGAACAGCACCACGAGCGTGATCAGCATGATGGTCGAGACCACGAGCGGCAGCTGGGCCGTCAGCGAGCGCTGGGTGTCGATGAGCTCCGCGTTGGCCCCGCCGACCAGCACCGTCGCGCGGTCCGGCCCTGGCAGGGAGCGCAGCGTCCGCACGAGGTGCACCGCCTCGCCGGACTTCGGCACCAGGTTGGTGGACACGGTGAGCCACTGCGCGTCCGGCTTGCCCCGGGTCTCCTCGCCCGGCAGCCGCCCGGCCAGCTGCCCCTGCACGAACATTCCGGCGCTGCTCTGCACGTTGCTGACCTCGGGCAGCAGCGACAGGCTCCGCGCATAGCCGGCCACCGCCGGCGGGGTCGCCTGCCCTGCGGTCACCACCTGGATGGCGGCCGTGTCGAAGCCACGGTACTGCGTGGACACCGTGTCGTTCACCGTTCGGCTCTCGGCGCTCGCCCGCAGCACCCGGTCGTCGACCGTGCCGAGCTCGGCGTGCAGCACCGGCGACGCCAGGGCGAGCAGAACCAGCAGCACAGGCGCTGCGGCGAGGGCGGGCCGCCGGCTCACCCACGCGGCCAGGCGCCCCCAGAACGGCGCGTCCGACCCCCGCACCGCCTTTGACCACGGCAGGCGAAGCGCGTTCACCCGGGGGCCGAGCAGGGCGAGCAGCGCGGGCACCACGAGCACGCTGGCCAGCGCCGCGATGAGGACCACACCGATGGCGACGTACGCGAACGAGCGCAGGAAGTAGAGCGGGAAGAACGCCATGGTCGCCAGGCACGCGCCGATGGTGAAGGCGGAGAACAGGATGGTACGGCCAGCCGTGCGTACGGTGGTCGCGACCGCTTCCGGCACGGGGTCGCCGGCTGTCAGCCGCTCCCGGAACCTCGCCACGATGAACAGCGCGTAGTCGATGCCCAGGCCCAGCCCGAGAGCGGTGGTCAGGTTCGCGGCGAGGATGGAGACGTCGGTGAAGTCGCTCAGCACAGCCATCTCGGCGAACGTACCAACGATCGCCAGCGACCCGATGACCAGCGGCAGCAGGGCTGCCACGACGCTGCCGAACGCGTATATGAGCAGCAGGAGGCTGAGCGGCACCGCAATCGCCTCGGCGACCAGCAGGCTGCTCTTCAGGTTGTGGAAGATCTCCCGGTTGGCGCCCTGCTGGCCGCCGATGCGCACGGTGAGGTCGCCGTACGTGGTGTGGTACCTGTCGTAGAGGTACTCGGTGTTCTTCAGGGCGGTGTCCTCGTCGCCGGCGACGTGCATGACGACCAGGGCGGATGAGCCGTCCGTCGACCGGAGCGTCGGGTTGCGCGTCGTCCAGTACGAGGACACGTTGCTGAGCACCTTCTCGCCGGCCAGATCACTGGTCAGCTGGGTGCCGGCGGCGACCACCTCCGGCGAGTCCAGCGCGGGACCGTCCGTGCTGACCAGGAACACGAGGTTGTGCTGGCCGCCGAACTCCGCGTCGATCCGTTCGGCGGCCACAGTGGACTCAGCGGCGGGGTCGACGTAGCCACCGACCTTCAGCTTGCCGAACGCGCCGAGGGCGACGATCCCCGCGCCGACCGCGAATACAGCGGTAAGAACCACCACCAGTCGGGCGTGGCGGTAGACGGCACTGCCCAGCCAGTCCAGCATCGGTCATCCTCCGCCAGGGTCAGGAGAGCAGGAACGCCAGTGCCAGCCCGAGACACCCCGCGTCCAGCGAGAACAGCCCGAGCAGCCGCGCCTTCCGCCAGTCCTTCCCGCGGATGCCGTGGTACAGCTGGACCGAGTGCAGCGCCACCACCGGGACCGCGGCCAGGGCCAGGACCGGGTTGGTCCGGGTGACCGTGAACAGCAGCGTGAGCAGGGTGACCTCGGCGGCCAGGAGCGTCACGAGGACGATCCGGAAACGCTCCGGCGGCAGCATGACCGCCAGCGTATGGCGGGAGACCGAACGGTCGCCCTCCCGGTCGGATGCGTTGCCGTAGTTCACCACCATGAGGAACCACAGCCCGAACAGGGCGCTGGTGATGAGGATCTCCCGGTTGAGGCCGCCGGCCACGAACCAGTACGGCATCAGCGCGATGGAGCCGATGACGAAGAAGATCGTCGTCTCCAGGCCCAACGGCCGGTAGCTCAGCTTCAGCCCGGCGGAGTACTGCACCGCCGCGACCTGCACCGCCAGCATCAGCAGGACCGCGACCAGCGGCGCCCGCCCGTCCAGCAGGTATGCGGCCAGCAGCGTGCAGGTGACGCTGACGACCCAGCACACGATGCCGAAGACCACCGCCTCGGACTCGGTCAGCACGCCGGTGAGCAGCGGTTTCTTGGCGACCGTCCGGGCCGGCCGGCCGGCGTAGTTACGCGCGTCGCTGCCGTCCCGGTACCCGCCGATGTCGTCCCAGGCGCCCCCGCTCCACTGTCCCGTCTCGACCATGACGAGCAGCAGGACGAGCGCTGCGGCGGTCGCGGTGGTGACCAGCCCGTCGAGGCGCAGCAGGAGTACGGCCAGCAGCCAGCCGTAGGCGTGGTGGTAGATCCGGATCTTGCCGAGCTGGAGGAACCCCATGACCTTGGTAAGGACCGGGATCCTGGCCACACTCGGTGCACTGGTTGCGGTCATCTCGCTCTCCTTCCCGTCCCCCTCAGCGCGCCGTCGCGTCAGGAGACCGCGGCGAGCTGCCGCCGGACCATGTCCTTGAGCTGCTGGCGCTTGATCTTTCCGGTCACCGTCCGGGGGAACTCGTGGTCGGGGATGAGCACGGGCTCGGCGAGCGGGGCGATGGCCGCGGCCGCCCGCTTGAACTCCTCCCGGCGGAGCTGCGTCCCCGGCCGCACCGACAGCACCGGCAGGGTGACTCCGTCGACCTCGATCAGGACCAGCTCGAGCACCTCCGGGAACTGCTCGAGCAGGATGTCCTCCACCGCGATCGCGCTCGCCGCGGCGGAGACCTTGTCGACCTCCCGGTCGATCAGGGTGAGCAGCCCGAGCCGGGACAGGCTGCCCCAGTCGCCGGTGTCCCACCAGCGGCCCTTGGGGTAGTTGCGGGACGCCAGGTCCGGCCGGTTGATGTACCCGGAGAAGGTGCCGGGGGTGCGGACCACGATCCGCCCGGGCCTGCCCGCCGGCACCCGCCCGCCGGACTCGTCCAGGATGCGTACCCGGCAGAAGGGGAACCGGGGACCGACCGGGTGACCGCCGGTCAGCTTGGGCAGGCTCCTGCGCCGCAGCCGTGGTGCCCCCTTCACGGTGGCCCGGAACGCGACCGGCCCCGACTCGTTCTGCCCGTACACCTCGAAGAAGGCCGCAAGCCGGTGCGCGGAGCCCTTCAGCAGCGCCTGCACGGTGTCCGGGTGGATGACGTCGAACCCCGCGCCGAAGTAGCGGACGGACCGGAAGGCCCCGCCGGGCGCCAGGTGCTGCCAGGCGCGGAAGGTGTTCGGGTGGGTCTCGAGGTACGTCGGCCGGTGGCGCTTGAGGAAGCGGTCGACGCTGTCGGGGTCGTCGTGCTGGATGAGCATCAGCGGTGCCCTGCGCATGAGGACCGCGAGCACGCCGACGATCGTCCGGCCGTGCACCGGGGAGAGCGCGAAGGCGATGTGCCCGCGCATCCGCGACGCCCAGTGGATGACCGCCTGCACGCTGGCGTTGAACCAGATGCTCTCGCTCGAGCACTCGACCAGCTTGGGCACGCCGGTGGTGCCGGAGGTGTGCACCACGACGTAGGGGGCCGCCGACCTCGTCTCCGGCCCTCTGGTGAACCGTGCGGCCGCAGGCAGCTCGGCGGCGACCTCCCGCCAGTCGACGTGGGTGAGGCCGGGGAGGAGCGTGCGCCCTTCGGCGCTGCGCTCGCCGGTCGCGATGAACGTGGTGATGCCGGCGACCTCGGCCACCATCGCGGCGAGCGTCGGTCCCGACAGGGTCGGGCTGATCAGGATCGGGACGGCGTCCAGCGCGGCGATGGCGGTGTAGGCGACGACGATGTCGGTCGGTGACTCGAGCCATACGATGCAGCGCGCGCCCGGTGCCACGCCCCGGTTCCGCAGCACCGTCGCGGTGCGGGCGGTAGCGTCGGCCACGTCGCGGGCCGGGATCCGGTCGTCGTGTGCGGCGACGATGATGGGCTGGTGGTCGACGATCCACGGTGTGGCATGGCTGGGCAGCGCCAGCAGCTTGTCAAAGATCACGGGAGGCCTCTTTCAGGATGGTCCGTCGCGCGGCTGGCCAGCCGGTGCTGGCGGGGAGAAGGGTGTGAGGGAACGGCCCCGGGCGGCGTGGTCATGCCGGTAGGACCTCGGTCAGCTCGTAGACGACCGGGCCTTCCGGCTCCTCGATGGTCGCCGCCTTTACCGACACCAGCCGCTGCCCCTCGTCGGCGGCGAGCTTCTCCAGGTCCGGCCGCTCGGCCCGGCTGCTGATGGCGAGCAGGATCCGCCCACCGGGCGCCACATGCCGCCGGGCGTCCCGGAAGAACCGCCGGTGTGCCTCGTAGCCGGGGTCCACGTACGCCAGCTCCAGGATGTTCCCGATGGGGAGCGTCGGCGGGGCCCAGGTGTTGTTGGAGTGCCAGTAGACGACGTCGAACCGGGCGTCGGCCGGCAGCGCGTCGAACAGGTCGCTGTGCAGGCAGCTCACCACGGCGTCGACACCGAACCGCTTCGCGTTGAGCGTGGCGTTCTCGACCGCGGTTGGGTTCAGGTCGGTCGCCGTCACGCTGCGGCACCCGGCCAGCGCGGCGCTGACCGCGATCAGGCCGGTGCCGGTGCCGATCTCAAGGAACGAGCCGCCGACCGGGAAGTCCAGCAGCCGCAGATGGGCCGCTGACGACTTGGTGTCCGCCGGTGAGAAGACGTCGGGCAGCACGACCCAGTCGGCGCCGAGGATGCTGATCTCCTTCGGCTCGGGCCGGTTGGCCCGGCTGACCTGGCTGCGCCTGAGCGCCTGCGTGTAGTCGTACATATGCCTCACCCGTCTTCAGGTCCGCCTGGTGCGCCCGCGCGGACGGTGTCGTAGTTCTCGATGTCGAACCGGGACAGGTCCCGCCGCAGCCTCCCGAACGACCAGGGCGAGGAGACGAAGTTGCGGCCGTGCTCGTCAAGGTAGAAGCTGCTGCATCCGCCGTTGTTGTAGACGCTGGGCCCCAGGTCGTGCTGCAGCTCGTCGTTGAAGGAGCGGAACGGCTCCGGCTTGACCTCCAGTGCCGCCAGGCCCCGCTCCTGCGCGGTGCGTATCGCGTCGATGACGTACTCGAGCTGGGACTCGGCCAGCGCGAGCAGCGAGTTGTACATCACGATGTTCGGCCCGAGCAGCAGGTACGCGTTCGGCAGGCCGGGCAGTGTGGTCGCCCGGTACGCCTCCGGCGTCTCCTTCGCCCAGACCTCGGACAGCAGCCGCCCGTCCCGGCACCGGATCCGGCTGGCGATGGGCGGGTGGCGCAGCTCAAACCCTGAGCCGAAGACGATGACGTCGACGCCGGCCCGGGTGCCGTCGGCGGCGACCAGCTCGCCGCCGGCCACCTCGGCCAGCGCGTGCGGGATCAGCTCCACATTGGACCTGCACAGGGCCGGCAGGTAGGTGTTGGACAGCAGCAGGCGCTTGCAGCCGATGGTGAAGTCGGGGGTCAGCACCCGGCGCAGCGCCGGGTCGGGCACCTGCCGCCGGATCAGCCACCGGCCGGCCGGGTTCAGCAGCCGGGCCACGCTGGCCCGGCGCATCACCACTGCCATCACCCGCAGGACGAGGTCGAGGAAGCGGCGGAACATCCGCTGGGCGGCCGGAAGCCGCCGGAACAGCCCGCGGACCGCGGCCGGGAACCGCATGTCCAGCCGCGGCACCACCCAGGCGGCGGTGCGCTGGAAGACGTAGAGCCGCGCCACGACCGGCTGGATCTCCGGGACGATCTGCACCGAGGAGCAGCCGGTGCCGATGACGGCGACGCGCTTGCCGGCGAGGTCCACGCCGTGGTCCCAGCGCGCCGAGTGGAACATCTGGCCCGGGAAGCTCTCCAGACCGGGCACGTTGGGGATCTTCGGCTCGGTGAGCAGCCCGGACGCGAAGATGACGTGCTGCGCGACGAACCTACCGCGGGTCGTGGTGAGGACCCACCGCTGACGCTGGTCCGACCAGGCCGCCTCGACCAGCTCGGTGTCCAGCCGCAGACAGCCGGCCAGGTCGAGCTCCCTGACCGTGTCCTCGATGTAGGCGAGCAGCTCGGGCTGGGTCGGGAAGTTGCGGCTCCAGTCCGGGTTGGGGCGGAACGAGAACGAGTAGACCGGGGCCGGGATGTCCACCGCGCAGCCGGGGTAGGTGTTGTCCCGCCAGGTACCGCCGACCCGGTCGGCCCGTTCCAGCACGACGAAGTCAGAGATCCCGCTGCGACGGAGCTTGACCGCGGCGGCGATGCCCGACAGCCCCGCACCGACAACGACGACGCGAGCGTGGTGCTCGTTGTTCACGCCCCCGGCCGGAGGGCCGGTACTGGAGATCGTCATGGGCTCCCTCTGTCAGAAGAGGACCAGCCGTCTGCGTGCGGCACGGTCCATCGTGGCCAGACGTCTGTGAGCTACCGGAAGCCTAGCCCTGGGCCGGATGCCTGCCCAGGCATCGGCTGGCCGCGATGCTTGCCAGGTTCGCGCTCGTTACGCTCCAGGATCTCCTTGGCCAGCCGCAGCTCACGCTCGACCGACTCGGGCAGGGTCCGCCGCAGGGTGGGCTCGAAGAGCCAGCGCACCAAGGGGTTGAAGCGGAACGAGATCATGCGCGTCACCCGCGTCTGGCCGCCGGCGACCGGTTCGCAGGCGAAGCTCGCCGTAAACTTCGAGACCAGGCGGTTGGCGAGGTTCCGCGGCAGCGGGGCGAGCCTGACGTCGATGCGCTGGCCCGGGGTGAGACGCATCTGCGAGACCGCGTACGGCTCCGGCATGTTCATCCCGGGCAGCCTGGGCCGGAACTTGAGCTCGGTGAGGTCTCCCTGCCGCCGCACCCATGCGATCGGGCCGATCTTGTCGTCCACCTCGCGGTACCGCTCGACGTCCAGCACGAACTCCAGGTACGTCTCTGGTGCGCACCCGACTGTGCACGCCATCTCCACCTGGACCACGTGGCATCACCGCCTTTCTACAGGTACGCACGGGCGTGCGCCATGGCGAGCTCGGCCAGCTCACCGCTTGCGGTCAGGGCGGCCGGCTGGCCAGCTGTGCCGAGCCGGTCGGCCCGCCGGGTGGCGGTCCGGCACCAGCCGAGCAGCGGTCCACTGAGGACATCCGTGGCGTCGGCGGCCCCGAGCTGGTACCGGGCACCATCGACGCCGACCAGCTCCAGCCGCAGCGTCCGGTCGGCCGGCCACGGCACCCGGGCGACCGCCACGGCGTAGCGCAGCGTGGCCAGGCCGAGCGCGGCGACGTGGCGCAGCCGCGGCGCCTCGGCGGTCGGGATCGCCAGCGAGTCGGCGATGTCCAGGCCGTGCGCCCAGTGCTCCATCAGCCGTGCCGCGACGAACGTCCGCGTGGGCATGCCGAACCCCCACGCCACCCGCTCGTCGGGGTCGCGGCCGGCGAGCAGGTCGCGGGTTCGCGCGCTGGCAGCGGCCCACCAGTCCACCAGCTCCGCGACGGAGCGGCCGTCGCCGCGGCGGCACCCCGCGGCGGTGAACTGCTCGGCGGTCGGGTAGGCGGAGACCGCCTCGGCGAAGGCGCGCGCCCCGCCGGTCAGCGTGTCCGCCGCGACCTCCTCGGTGTCGGCCAGGTGGGCGACCTGGTCGCGGATGGTCCAGCCGGCCGCCGCCGACGGGCGCTCCCACTCGTCGTCGCCGACCCGGCGCAGCAGGTCGGCGAAGGCCTCCTGCTCCCGGGCCAGGTCGGCGAGCTCGTCCATCACGCCCCCTCGGGCCGAAGTGTCCTATATGGACGCGGGATGGACGGTGGAAGGATCGATACCGTACCCGCGGTGCCGTCAACGGCGAGCCGGCCGCCGGCCGCCAGCCGCTTCAGCGCGGGCATGCCGACCCCGGTGACGCAGGGGATCCCCAGCTCGCGGGCGACGATCGCGGCATGGCACAGCATCCCGCCGGCCGCGGTGACCAGGGCTGCGGCCTCGGCCATCAGCGGCACCCAGTCCGGGTCGGTCTGTTCGGCCAGCAGCACCGCACCAGGGCGCCACCGGATGTCGGCGATGTCCCGCGGCCATACGGCGTCGCCGGTGGCCTGGCCAGCCGAGGCCGAGACGCCCTGTACGACGTGCGGCTGCGCCGGGTCCCGGTGGCGGGGCGCCATGCCGATCCGGGTGGTCATCGGGCGGAACTGCAGCCACACCAGCCCGCTGTCGAGGATCGCGAGCTCCAGGTCGGCGGGGGCGCCGAAGGCCCGCTGTACGGCCACGCACGCCTCCCCGACCGGCTGCCGCCCGCTCAGCAGCACGCCGTGGTGCGAGCCGTCCACGAGCCCGCTGGAGGCCCACTCCTCCCAGGCCGGCGTGACGGCCCCGGCGACGAGCGCCTCGCCACCGCCGGCCACCCACTCCAGCCGGCCCGTGGCGAGCCCCCGGCCGAGCCAGACAGCGCTGAACGCCGGCACCCGGAACGGCTGGAGCAGCACCGCCATCCCGACACCCCGCCCGCCCGCACCGCTCCACGTCCGGTAGGCGGTGACCCGGCTGCTGCGCGCCGAGGCGCGTACCCGTTCGATGGCCGCGGGCAGGCCCGCCACTGGCACGTCGAGCTCGGTGCGGAACATCCCGGCGTAGGACAGCGCCGGTCCGTCCTCGACCGTCGCCGAGCTGCGCACCGCCCAGCGGGGCGCGTGGTCGGCCAGCCGGTCCAGCTGTCCAGGGGCGGGCTCGGCGCCGACCGGCAGCACCCAGGTCGCCGGGGTGGTCCGGCCGGCGCGCAGCAGCGCGGCCAGGCCGAGCGCCTTCCCACCGACCAGGGGACGGTCGTCGTCGCCGAACGCCTCGGTGAGGCGCACCAGACCCTGGTCCGTGGTCACCGGCCGACCCCTGCCGAGGCTTGCCGTGCCTCCTCCTCCGAGCGGTCCAGTCTCAGCGACAGCAGCAGGTCCCGGTGCAGCTCCATCCAGACGTCGTGGTACGAGTCGCACAGCACGCCGGTGAACGCGTTGGCCTCGCCGGCCCGCAACCGGCCCAGCGCGCCGGTGAGCCGTTCCCCGTACCGCGCGAAGCGGTCCCGCACCTCGGCGAGCTCGCCGAGCACCGGTTCCGCCTCGGCGTGCAGCTCGCTGAGCTCGGCGATGACCGCCGCGTCGTGGTCGGAGTCGGTGTGGTCGTTCGGCGCCCCGCCGCGCACCTGCCAGCGCGTGCAGAGGCCCTTGAACCGCTGGTTCAGCGGCAGGAACCGGTCGTAGGCGGGGTGCAGCCGGTCCCGGGCCGGCGCCGGGGTGTCGTCCGCCAGCAGCTCGGCGTGCCGGTCACGGCCTTCCGGCGTGACCCGCCAGCTCCCCCGCCGCTCGAGGTGGACGGCGTACCCGTCCTGGCGTAGGCGGTCGAGCTCGCAGAGCACGTCGTCCTGGCCCTGCCCGGCGGTGACGGCCAGGGCACCGGGCTGCGCCATTCCCTTGATGGTCAGGGCGTGTAGAACGTCGAAGTGGCAGGGGTTCATGTCGGCATGCTTCCGTCCGTCGTAGCGAGCCTGCTCGCCTTGGTCATGACGTTCGGTCGCGCAGCTCTTCGAGCAGAGCGACAAGGTCGCCGACCGTCTGGACCCGGGCGGCGCGCGGGTTCTCCACCAAGGTCACGCCGAAGCGCTCCTCCAGCGCGAGCAGGATCTCCAGGGTGGCCAGCGAGTCGACCTCCAGGTCGTTGACGATGCGGTCGGTCGGCCGCAGCTCCCGGTTGACCCGCTTGATCTGGGCGTAGATCTCCTCCAGTGCGCCGAGGACCTCCGCGTCGGCGCTCGTACTGTTAGGACTGGTCAAGGATCTTCACCTCTCCGGTGCTGCCGTTGATGGACACCGCGGTCCCCCGCGGCAGCGAGGCCGCGCCGGGGTAGCCCACGACGCACGGGATCCCGTACTCGCGGGAGAGAATCGCGATGTGCGACAGGTCGCTGCCGCGCTCGCTGAGCACTCCTTCGGCGAACGGCAGCAGCGGTGCGATGTCCGCGTCGGCCGAGGAGCAGACGATGATGACCGGCTCGTCCGGCAGGTCGTCGTCGGGCGACATCACCGTGCCGGTGCCGATCCCCGGTGCCACCCCGCGCTGGGTCTGCGGCCGCTCGGACAGCCACGGACGAGGTACGCCGTCACCGCCGGTGAGGTCCAGGTGCTCGGGCATTGGCGTGCCCAGCGCGAGCCGGCACGCGTGCATCCGGGGTGCGGCCCGGTTCGCCAGCCCCGGGTTGGTGGGCAGGTCGGTGAACTCCCGGATGGTCAGGTAGGGCCATGCCGACTCGTCCAGGCCGAGCAGGGGGCTCAGCTCAGGCAGCAGCCTGCGGTAGATGTGCAGCGTACGCATTGCCAGCGACTTCGAGTGCTCACGACCCGCCATCACCTCGCCGACGGTGACCGCAAGCGCGCGTACCGTCTTGCTGCGCCACGGCGGCAGCATCCCGCTGATCGCCTCTGCCGGGTCGACCAGCGACAGGGCCTGCTCACCGGCTGAGGTCGACGCCCGCTTGTGCCGTACCGCGTAGTCCCGCCAGGGCGCGGTGTCGTCGGCCACCTCGTAGAAGGAGGAGTCCAGGAAGCTGCCCGGGCCGTACGGGTCCATCGTCGCCGCGGCCATGTGCAGCCGGTCCCATACCAGCTCCCGCGGGCGGGACAGCCAGTGCGCGATCTGCGCGCCGTGCCGGGTCAGCCTGCGGTACACCCACCGCTGTAGGGCGCTCAGTGGCACCAGGCCCGATGTGGTGAGGATGTGGACGGCCCACGCCTCCTCCAGGACCGGCTGGGCGTCGCGCAGCACCCCGGCGAGCGCCACCGGGCTGTTCGCGGTGACCGCCGCACGCAGCCCCCACTCCAGCTCCGCGACCCGCTCCTCCAGGGCTCGCAGCCGCGGCCCGACCTGGCGCAGCTCGCGCAGCAGCAGCGCGGTGCCGGTAGCCTGCCGCACCTTGGTCGCCCGCAGGGCGGCCAGCTCCGCCGGTGGGTCGACCCCCTCGAAGTACGCGTCGGTGACGTCCTGCGGCGCAAGGCCGGGGATGGTCTGCGACAGGTGGCAGCATGCGGCCAGGTTGTGGTACGGCCGGCAGCCGAAGTAGCCCACGAAGACGTAGTACGTGCCTTCGGCCCACGGCGGGCGTCCCCACAGCAGCCGCGCCAGCGCCCGGGTGCCGCGCTCCATCGGGTCACCGACCAGCGACCACGACATCGGCGACAACCGCTGCGGTGCCACCTCGCCGAAGTTGCCCGCCGAGTAGACCTTGAAGTAGGGGTGCGGGTCGGTGTCCACCGATACCGGTCGGCCGGGCATCAGGTCACCCCCTGCTCACGGTGGCGGGTTCCAGCAGCGCCCGCCCGGTCGCGGCCAGGTAGTCCGGCTCAGGCACCGGCCAGGGCTCGGGAATGTCGCGCAGCACGGCCGGGTCGAGGTCGAACCACGGCTTCGCGTAGTCGGTCAGCTCGCCGGCCACGCCGAGGCGCCCGCCGAACCGCCGGGTCACCCATCCCAGCGGCTTGGCATCGAAGATCTTCGGGACGACCCCCCATGCCCGGCACACCTCCGTGAACACCTCGCGCAGGGTCGGCATGGCCGGGTCGAACCAGGTCCAGGTGGCCCGGCCGATCGGGGCGGTCAGCGCCTTGACCACCACCTCGGCGGCTGAGGACACGTCAGTGACCCAGCTGGGAAAGTCGCCGCGCGCCTCGAGGTGCACCGGGTAGCCGGCCAGCAGGTGCGGGAAGACCGCGGGCAGGCCGTGCTCGGTGTCGGGCCGCCCGCCCCGGGGGTCGGCGCCCAGCACCGGACCCAGCCGGACGCTGCCGACCGGCAGGTCGGTGGCGTCGCGCACCAGCCGCTCGGCGCAGTACTTGCCGTACTCGTACCAGTTGCGGAAGTCCTGGCCGGTGTAGAGCTCGCGGTTGGTCACCCGCCCCTGCGCCCGGCCGAGCGCCAGCAGGGACGACACGTGCACCGCCTGCTCCAGGCCGGGCATCTCGCGCAGGAAGGCCAGCACCGAGCGCATCCCCGAGCTGTGCGTCTCCAGCGCCTCGCCCGGCCCGGTGGTCCAGGCGACCGGACCGAAGCTGAGCACCACATGCGTGGTCTGGGCGAGGACATCGGCGCGTACGCCGGCGGGCAGCCCCAACCGGGGCAGGCGCGCGTCACCGCGGATGCCCTCGCCCACGGTGGCCGTGCCCCGCCGGGACACGACGCGGACCTCGGCGCCCGCCTTGGCACACGCCTGGGCGATGGCCGAGCCCAGATAGCCGGAGCCACCCACGACCAACACGTTCATGGCAGTGTTCCTCTTCGCCATGCCCTCGCGGCCCTCGCTTCGCTCGGTGCACTCGGTCATGGCTGTGTCCTCCTTGCCATGCCCTCGCGGCCCTCGCTTCGCTCGGTGCACTCGGTCATGGCTGGAACCTCGACAGTCCGGCGTCGGCCGGCGCCACCGGTCGCTGGGGCGTAGGCAGGTCGAACAGCAGCCGGGCGAGCAGCCCGGCGTCTGGCGCGGGCAGCGGACCGTCCACCAGGTCGGCGAGGTGGCCGCGCTCCATCACCCGGTCCAGGCCGATGTAGCGCAGGCCGATGATGCTGTTGCGCCAGGCCTGGCTCAGCGGCAGGAAGCGCTCGGCGTTGGCCGAGACCCACAGCACCTGGCTGGCCTTTGCCGGCACCAGCCGGACCCACTTGCCGAAGGCCAGCGGCGAGACCGCCCGGGCCGCCTCCAGCAGGCTGCGCAGGGTGGGTGCCTGCTCGCCCGCTGCCAGGTGGGTGATGACCGGCTCCGGTTGCGGCCCGGCGCGCAGCATCCCCGCCAGCGAGTCCAGCAACGCCGCCGCCGCCATGTCGCGAGGCAGTGCGTCCACCCGGGCGTCACGCATCACCGGCAGCGCCCGGCCGGGCAGGTCGTCCCAGCGCTCGGCGAGCAGGTAGAGCGAGTTCCGCTTGAGCGTGCGGCCGGTCTGCGAGTCGCCCAGCAGCGCGCTCACCCGGCTGACCAGGACATCCGGGTCGTCCGGCCGGCGCTGGGCGGCCAGCTCCCGCTCGGCGACCCACTTGCTGTGCTCGTACGCGGTCCGGTGCCGGTCGGTGCGCAGCGGCGCCTCGGCGATCGAGCCGATGAGGCCGCCCGCGACGAAGATCGAGGAGGCGTAGCAGTAGAGGACCCGCCGGCCGGACCGGCGCTGCAGCTGGCGGGTGACGTCCAGGCCGTAGCGGGCGCCGAGCACGTTGACGGCGTACAGGTCGCGTCCGTTGCCGGCCCAGTTGGTCTCGCCGGCCAGGTTGACGACCGCGTCGACGCCACGGCTCAGCTCGTCGAGCACGGCGTCGGGCAGGCCCCATCCGGCGGCGCGCACGTCGCCGGTGACCTGTGCGGTGGCGAGCGTGGGGAACACCCGCTCGAAGGGCACCTTTCCCCGCCGGCCGCCCCGCACCACCGGGATGACCTCGACCCCACGGCTCGGCGCCAGCTCGGCGACTGCCGTGCCCAGTTGACCGGTGACGCCGGCCAGCAGCAGCTTCATCCGAGGTCGACGCCCTCGTCGTAGGAGGCGAAGTCGGGGACCAGCCCGCCGGCCACCAGCTCCCACATCATCTCGTCACTCCCCCCGCCGAGCCGGCCCAGCCGCGAGTCGCGCCACATCCGCGACAGCGGCGTCTCGTCGAGATAGCCAGGGCCGCCGAAGAGGTGCATGCACTCGCTCGTCGCCTCCTCGGCGAACCGCGCCGCGGTGACCTTCAGCGCGGCGATCTCCCGGGCGCCGCAGGCGCCGGGGACCGCAACACCCTGCGCCGCCGTGTAGACGGCGTACCTCAGGGTGAGCAGCCGGGAGTACAGCTCGGCCAGGCGCAGCCGCAGTGCCTGGTGCTCCATCAGCGGCTTGCCGAACTGCACCCGGCGGTGCAGGTGCGCGGTGGCCAGCCCGATCGCCCTGGCCACACCGCCTGCGGTCTGCGCGGCGATGGACAGCCGTTCGTGGTTGAGCCCCCAGACCGCCACCAGCAGGCCGGCGCCGCGCCGGCCGACCAGCGCCGCATCGGGCACCTCGGCGTCGACCGCCATCCACGTCGTGTCCAGCGCGGCGGTGCCGGCCTTGGCCAGCCGCTTGCGCACGGTCAGCCCGGTGGCGGGCACGGCGAGCAGGCCGAGGCGGCCGGCGATCCCGCCGTCCCCCTCGTCCAGCCGGCACAGCAGCAGGGCGAAGTCGCAGACCAGGCCCAGGGAGAGGTACTTCTTCTCGCCGGTCACCCGCCAGCCGCCGGGGACCTTCCGGGCGATGGTGCGCACGCCGTTGAGGTCGGACCCGCCATCCGGCTCCGATGCGCCGAGGCAGCCCACCAGGCGGCCGTCGAGCACCCCGGCCAGGTAGTCCTTAAGCAGCGGCGTGTCCCCGTACCGGCCGAGGATGGAGGCGACGGTCTCGCAGTGCAGGCTCAGCCCGACCGACAGGCTCGCGTGCCCGAGCCGGCCGCTCTCCTCCGCGATGACCACGCCAAGGCCCGGGTCGCCGTAGGGCGGCGTCGCCCAGCGCTCGCGGAACAGGCCGCTGCGGCCCAGGTCGGCCAGGATCTCGCGGGGGAACAGGCCGGCGGCCTCGGCCGCCGCTGCCCGCGGCTCGAACGCCTCGCGCAGCAGCGCGGCAACCTGCTTGCGGCGTTCCTCGACCCGCTCGTTGAACGGCCCGTCGGCGAAGAGCAGCGGGGGTGCTTCGCCTGCCTCGACCGCCAGCTCCGCCTCCGCTCCCCCGGCCCCGGCTGCTGTCCCTGCCTCGGCTGCTGTCTCTGCCTGCGGCGTCGTAGCGCCTCTTGCTGTGTCGGCCGGTTCCTCTGTCGCGACCGGTTCCCCAGCCTCGGCCGGCTCCCTGGTCCTGGGCAGCTCCCCGGTCCTGGGCAGCTCCCCGGTGACGTAGGCGAGCCACAGCGCCCGGCGGCGCGGCTTGCGGCTCGACGTGCGCAGGATGGCACCGGACGGGACCTTCACCACCTGGACCTGCGCCTGGTCACCGGCGAGCGTCCGGATGACCGAGACGGCCAGCGCGGCCCGGTCACCGAGCGACCGCTCGGTGACCACCAGGATCGTCGGCTTTCCCTGTGCCATCCCCGCGACCACGGTGGCGTACCGCCGGGAGATCGCGCCGGACGCGACGAGCTCCATCTCGATGTCCTCGACGAACAGGCTCTGCCCGCTCACCTTCACGCTGTCGCCGAGCCGGCCCACCACGTAAAGCTCGCCGTCGAGCAGGAAGCCCGCGTCACCGGTACGCAGGGTGCCTCCGCTCAGCTTGGCCGCGTCCTCCGGTGAGGGGTCCACGTACCCGTCGGCCACTGACGGCCCGTGCACGAGGATCTCGCCCAGCACGCCCTCCGGCTGCCGGACACCCTCCTCGTCGAGGATCTCGACGAGCACCCCGTCCATCGGTCGACCGCAGCTGACCTGCCACAGCGCCGGTTCGGTGACCGGCTCGGCGGAGAGCTCGACGACCTCGCGTACGTCCACTTTCTCGCCCAGCCGCCGTTCCAGGCAGCCGGTCCGGACCAACCGGGGCACCTGCCCGTTGGCCAGGCCGGTTACGGCGAGTGTCGCCTCGGCCAGCCCGTACGCGGGCGCGAGCGCGGCGGCGTCCAGGCCGTGCGGTTCGAGCAGCCGGACGAAGCCGGCGAGCACCGCGGGGTCGACCCGCTCGGCGCCGCTGATCACCGTCGTCAGGTGGGAGAAGTCGAGACCGTCGAGGTGCTCCGGCCGGACCCGGGCGACCACCCGCTCGAAGCCGAAGTTGGGCATGGCCATGCACGCGTACCGGTTGCGACCGTACTCGGTGAGCCAGCCCCTGGTGTCCCGGAGGAACTGCTCGGGACGCATGAACGCGTTCTCCGCCTGGATCGTCAGCGCTGTCAGCATCCCGCCGACGAGCCCCATGTCGTGGTACAGCGGCAGCCAGGACACCGTGCCGTACTCGCCCATCCGGCTCCACCGCCGGATCATGCGCAGGTTGGCCGCCATATTCGCCATCGTGATGCGCAGCCCGCGCGGGCTTCCGCGCGAGCCGGAGGTGAACTGCAGGACCGCGAGCTCGCTGTGGGCGCGCACCGAACCCACGATGTCGTCGGCGTAGGTCGGCTCGAGCAGCCGGGTGCTGGCCGTGTGCTCGCCGAGACCGCCACGGACCAGGTCCGCAAGTGCGGCGGCGACCACGGCATGGCTCGGCTGGATCCGGGCGGCGATAGCACGCAGCTGGTTCTGGTACCCCTCCCCGGCCCGCAGCGCCCACGGCAGGGGAAGCACTGACGGCGTCGCGCCGATCGACAGCAGGCCGAAGAAGTGCGTCACGAAGTCCGGCCCGTTGGGCAGCACCAACGGCACCACCTGCCCAGGTCGCACGCCAGCGGCGGCGAGCGCGGTGCCGGCCCGCAGCGCGCGCAGCGCCAGCTCTTGGTACGTCAACCGCTGCCAGGAACCGTCATCGTGCCGGAACCGCACCCCCCGCTCATCGGTCGGGTCGTCCAGCCATCCGACCACCCGGTCGTGGTCGGCAGTCCTGCACTGTGCCATGGTTCACCCCCTCGTCCGGAGAACGTCGGGCACCGGCGCTCCGCGCCCTGGCGGGGTCAGCCGCCCGATCGGCTGCCTGCCGGCTGTTGCAGCATCCGGGCCAGCTCCAGCCGCTGCACCTTGGCCGTCGCGGTCCTGGGCAGCTCGGCCAGGCTCATCTGCACTGGCGGCAGCATGGGGGGCAGGTCGGCGGTTGCCTTGGCCCACTGGGCGGGGTCGAGCGCCGCACCGTCCTTGGTGACCACGACCGGCGTCGCCGCCCCCGCACCGCCCGGAATAACGACGATCTCCAGCAGCGAGTCCAGGCGCAGCAGCAGCGCGTCCTCGATCTCCAGCGCGCTGCCCAGCCCCGGGATCACATCGACCTCGCGGTCCAGGATGTGCAGGCAGCCCCAGCGGGTCCGGTACCCGACGTCGCCCATGCGCCACCAGCCGCCATGCAGCTGGCCCCGGTAGCGCGCCTCCTCGTTGACGTAGGTCAGCGCCCGGCCGTCGGTACGCACCTCGATATAGCCGGGTGTCTCCGCGCTGGGTCGCCGGCCGTTGCGAGCCACCACGCGCACCCCGGTCATGCCAGGGAACGGGAAGCCGACACAGCGCCCGTCGACCTTGCCGGTCCAGCGCTGGCTGGTCACCCGGCCCACCACCGGTCCCACCTCGCTCTGCCCGTAGAGCTGCAGCTGCGCCGGGCGGGTGCGTCTGGACGCGCCGAGAAGCTTTATCACGGTACGCGGGTGGATCGCGTCGAACGTGCTGCTGATGTACTTCACCTGCGCCAGCAGGCCACGCGGGTCGTCGGCGAGCTCTTCCCACTGCACGAACGTGTTGGGGTGGGCCTCGATGACTCCCGGCTTATGCTCGGCGAAGATCTCGGCGACCCGCTTGGCGTCCGGGTCCCTGATGATGACGAGCGGGAACCCGCGGTTGACCGCGATCGCCAGGGCGGTGACGAGTCGTGAGTGGACGAACGAGACGTGCACGGCCAGGGTCTCCCGCCTGCGCACGAACATCTGCACGGCGAGCGCCTGCGGCCGGTAGCGCGCGCGCAGGGTCCGCGCGGTGTGCAGCACCAGCTTTGGTACGTCGGTCGTACCGGAGGTGTGGGTGATGAGTGCGGGACTTGTCGGGTCCGGCCGGACGAACGGCGCGGGGACCGGCTCGGGCCGGCGCCGCAGCGGCGTCGTTCCCGCCGCCTCTCCGGTCACCAGCAGGACCTGTTTGGCCCGCTCGCGCACCACCTCCGGCAGCCGGTCAGCCAGCGTGTGCTCGTCGGTGACCAGGTACGGCCAGCCCACCCGCTCCAGCAACGTCGGCACCATGTCACCCGGAAGTGCGGGCGAGAGCAGCATCGGGACCGCGCCGGTGCGCGAGACGGCGCAGGCGAGCAGGAAGATATCGAAGTTGTCCTGCTTGTAGACCACCACGGTGTCACCGGGCCGGACGCCTGTCTCCCGCAACGCGGCAGCCAGGTCCGCCACGAGCAGGGCGCACGCATATACCGTCAGGTCCGTACCCATTTCCGGCGCCACGTCGAGCCGGTGGTCCAAGGTGACCCGCTGGTATGGGCTCTTAGTGAGGCCATCGTCGAAAATGGCACCCAGGAACAGCCCGCGGTTCCCGATCCGCTGCAGAATCACGCGACCTACCTCCCCGCTACCGGAGCCTGCTGCGACCCGTCTTCCGCGAACCGCGCAGACTCCAGCGCCGACTTTATCCGGTGCAATGTTGCGCGTAGGTCACCGTCGATCTTCTCGCCCCATTCGGCGATGAACCTAGGCCTGTCGGAAGGGCTCATCCGGGAAAGGATCCCCCGCATTCCTTCGGTCAGCTCACCCATCCAGAACGCGTGGGTCAGCACGCACCCGCCGGCCGCGGGATGAACCTCGAACGACCATACACTCTGCTGTGCGGCTCCGGCGCTGCTGCGCATGGCCCAGCGGAACACGTGCGGCGCGCGCACCTCCACGACCTCGGACTCGGTCGTCCACTCCCCACGTACCACGGGCGCCCACGAGACGATGTCGGGCGCCCGGTAGTTACGCCCCTCGAACACCGAACCCAGCAATGACGGCCCACCGGAGAGCCATCTGCCGCCCCGGCACTCGGGGCTCCACTCACCACTGTTGGTCAGGTCGCTAACGAAGGCGAAAACCTCGGAAGGCTCGGCCTCAATCAGAATGTCCGCACTGACTCGGAAGGTCTCCGTATCGTGCCGGACGGACTCGTCGGCCACGCTGGGAACGTTACCCGTTGGCCCGGTGGGTCGGTAGCCTTTGCGCTGCGCTTCTACGCCCGCGTCGCCGGTCAAGGTGGTTGTGGGAGGCGTTTCGGGATTTGCTTCCCACCGACGGTCACGAAGCGGCCGGCATCACAAAGCAACCGCGGTCGACACCACAGTCGAGCATCGTTGCGGCGGCGTAGTCGAGCGCGCGCCGATGATAGCCGGCAGAGAGGTCGGTCGGCAGCGCCGTCCTCACACCCCGAGGATGGCGCCGCCGTCGACGCACAGGTCCTGCATGGTGATGTGCCTGGCCTGGTCGGAGGCGAGGAAGACAACGGCATCGGCGACGTCCGGTGGCTCGGCGAGCCGCCGCAGCGGGATGCCCGTCTTGTAGGTCTCGAGCGAGCCGTTGATGGTGGCCTGCCGGTCACCGGCGCCGGACCAGAGCTGGCGCAGCATCCCGGTGTCTGTCGAGCCGGGAGACACCACGTTGCAGCGGATCCCGTACTCGGCGAGCTCCAGTCCGAGCGTCTTGGTGTATGAGGCCGCCGCGGCCTTCGACGCGCCATAGGCCGCCATCTGCATCCGCGGCACCCGGCCCGCGTTCGAGGCGATCGTCACGATCGCGCCGGACCTGCGCTGCTTCATCCGGCTGGCGACCGCCCGCGAGCAGTGGAACACGCCGTCCAGGTTGACCGAGAACATCGCCCGCCAGTCCACATCGGACAGCTCGCTCGCGGCGCCGAGACGGAGCACCCCGGCCGCGTTCACCAGTAGCTCGATCCCGCCGACCTCGCGCTCTATCCGCGCCACCGCGCGCTCCACCTCGGCGCCGTCCGCCACGTCGGCCGGGTAGCCCGGCACGTACCAGCCGTTCACCGCCATCTTCTCGGTGAGCTCGTCCAGGGCCGCCACGTTGACGTCGACCGCCGCGACCGCCATGCCCTGCGCGGCAAGGGCCTGTACGACCGCGCTGCCGATCCCCCCGGCCGCCCCGGTCACCACGGCGACCTTCCGGGCGGTTCCGTCTTGTCCTGTCACGTTCCGCACCTCTTTCGCCGAGAACCGGCCGACCGCCACACCGTCCAGCACGGACGCCGGAGCTCCAGCCTCAGGTATGCAGCCAGTGCCGCAGCAGCTCCGCGGCCTGGGCCGGGTTCAGACGTGGGTCACACAACGTCGTATATCGATGAGCCAGCTGCTCGGTGCCGGGCATGGTCGGGTCCAGGCACTCCGTCACCGCGACAGCCGCGACCTCCAGGTGCAGCCCGCCTGGGTGCACGCCCAGGCGCCGCAGTGTCCGCCGGAACTGGACCGCCTCTGCGACAACGTCCGCCAGCCGCCGGGTCTTCACCCCCCGTACCTTGATTGTGTTGCCGTGCATGGGATCGCTCAACCAGATGGCCGGATGCCCCTGCGCCCTTACCGTCGCCACCATGGGCGGGAGCAGCTCCGCGATGGCGGCGGCGCCGAACCGTACGATCAGCGTCAGCCGGCCCGGGACCCGCTCCGGGTCCAGCTTCTCGCACACCGCGACGAGGTCATCCGGCGTTGTCGTCGGACCGATCTTGCATGCCACCGGGTTGGCCACTGTGGACAGCAGCTCGATGTGCGCGGAGCCCGGCTGCCTGGTGCGGTCACCGACCCAGGGCAGGTGCGTCGAGCCGAGAAACCGGATGCCCGACCTGGTCCGCAGCAGGTTCGCCTCATAGTCCATGACCAGCGCATCATGACTGGTCCATGGCCCGGACGGGAACAGGTCGCCGGTGCGCTGTCTCCGGTCGGCGCGGACGATCTCCGCCACCGCGGCGCTGGCCAGGTACGCCTGGACCATCCGGCGCGGGTCGTGCGCGCGCGCCTCGGCCGTCGGCCGCTCAGAGTTGATCATGTGGCCGCGGAATGCCGGCAGCAGCTGGTCGCCTATGCGTTCGTGGGGCTGGCTGCGCGGCTTGGCGAACTGCCCGGCGAGCCGGCCGACCCGGAGCACCCGGTGCCCGCTGCCCTCCTCCAGCCCGTCGGCGAGCTCGTGCAGCAGGCGCAGCTCCGCGTGGACGTGCTCCTCATCGACCTCGTAGAAGCTCTCTGCGCAGTAGCCGACCTGAAGCACCTCAGCGCCGCCGCCGGCCACCAGCTCGAGGCCGTGTGCGACCTCGACCAGCTCCTGCGGGGTCACCAGGGCCGGCGAGGCCGCAAGGGTCGCGCAGCACGCCTCGTGGTCGGGATGGGACTCCCACTGCGGCTGCTGTGCCGCAAAGGCGCTGGCGGGCCGCCAACCGCGATCAGGTGCGACCGGCATCGGGTTACGGGCCATCAGGCTCCTCGCCGTCCAACAGTGCCGGGTCGCCCGCCCGCTGCGTCGCCCACGTCACCAGCCCGGCGAGGATCTCCGCGCCGTGCTGCGTGAGCACCGACTCCAGGTGGAACTGCACCGATGCGAAGTGCCTGCCGCGAAGGGCGTGGACCTCACCGGTGTCCGGGTCGCGGCAGAGCTCCACGGCCCCGCGGACCGCTGCGGCCGGCACCCGGTCGGTGCCGTGCCGGGCCGAGTAGGAGTTGTAGAAACCGACCAGCTCGGACGCTCCGAACAGGTCGATCCGGCGTTGCGTGCCCTGGTTGGGCCGGTCCCGCTTGACCAGCCGCAGACCCAGCAACGCGGACAGCACCTGATGGCTGAGACACTCCGCGATGAACGGGACGCGCTGTGCCAGTACCCGCTCGACCAGCCCACGCAGCCTGGCGATCCGGGGGTCGGCCGCGGACCGCGGGTCACCCGGCCCGGGGCCGAGCACCACCAGGTCAAAAGCGTCAACATCAGCGGGTACGACCCGAGCCAGGGGCCGGATGGTCACCTCGTGGCCCAGTGCGCGTATCTGGTGCCCGAGCATGCCGACGAACCTGTCCTCGGCATCGACGATCAGCGCCCGGCCAACGGGTGGGCTCGGCCGGCCCGGGACCGGGGCGGACAGCCAGAACGACGACAGACCGGCGTTGCGCCGCGCCAGCGCGGCCAGCACCTTGGGGTTAGCGGCGATCGATGTGCCGAACGGCCCGGCCCCCGCCGCTGCGGGCCCGCTGTTGCCCCGGCCGCTGTCGCCTCGCCTGCCGTTGCCCTGCCCACTGTTGCCCTGCCCGCTGCCGGTCTGACCGCTGCCGCCCTGCCCACTGCCGGTCTGCCCACTGCCGGTCTGCCCACTGCCGCCCTGCCCGCTGCCGGTCTGCCCGCTGCCGGTCTGCCCACTGTCGACGCGGGCGCCGGTCGTTGCGCGGTCTACGCCGATGGCGGCGAGAAGCGCGTCGACCTTGGCCCAGGTCTCGGCGACCTCCTCGGCCGGGCGTGAGTCCCGCACCAGCGTCGCACCGACATCGATCCGTAACGTGCCGTCCCGGCGGACCTCAGCCGTCCGGATCATGATCGCCGAGTCCATTGTGGATCGCCCAGCCGGGTCCCGGCCGAACAGTGCCACCGCTCCGCCGTAGTATCCGCGACCGCCGGGCTCGTGCCGGACGATCACCCGGCACGCGTTCTGCAACGGGCTGCCGATCACGGTGGGCGCGAACATGGTCTCGCGCAGCACGTCGCGCACGTCCATGACGCTGGCGCCCTCCAGGACGTACTCCGTGTGCGCGAGCCGGGCCATCTCCCGCAGGTACGGGCCGCGCACCCGGGCACCGGCGTCGCATACCCCCGCCAGCATCTTCAGCTCCTCGTCGACGACCATGTAAAGCTCGTCGATCTCCTTCTGGTCGGCCAAGAAGGTGAGGATGTCGTCCATCCGGGCACCGGACGGCGGGTAGCGGTAGGTGCCGCTGATCGGGTTCATCCGTGCCTTGCCGTCCACCACCTGCACGTGCTGCTCTGGTGAGGCGCCCACGAAGGTGCGGTCACCGGCGTGCACCAGGAACGTCCAGTACGCGTTGCTCTCCGAGAGCAGCAGCCGCCGGAAGATGCTCATGGCGACCTCCGGCCGGTACTGGGCAAGCGTGGCCAGGAACGACCGCTTGATGACGAAGTTCGAGCCCTCCCCGGTCCGGATCTCCCCGTCGATGATCTGCTCGACGACCTTCTCGTACTCGTCGTCCCCGGGATCGAACCCGTACCCACAGACCGCCACCGCCACGTCAGGCAGCAGGTCGACGGCGTCCGCGGCCGGCAGTGCCGCCCGCTCGTCGACGACCAGGGCAAGGATCGGCTCACCGTCGTCGTGGCAGGCGTACCCGCGCTCGGTGACCTGCCGGAACGGGACCACCGCGAGCACCTCGGACCTGGCCTGGGCGCCGTTCCCCGGTGTCGGCACCGGGAGGTCGGCCAGCAGGGTCGCCCGGGTGACCTGGCCGGTCATGAGCTCGACGGCGCCGCCTTCGGCGCCAGCGCGGCGCAGCAGGGCGAACGGCGGCGGATCGGGCGCCAGCAGGCTGCGCAGGAGCCGCCGGGCATCGGTGGTCCCGACCTCGCTGACGGCGCCGATCGTCATGCCCTCTTCCCTCCGGCCCCGATGGACCGACCGTCCACTTCTGCTGCGCCAGCGGGGGAACACCCCGCGGCACCGCCGTAGGACGGCGCCGCTGGCGCACCAGGGTCGATCGGATGTCGCACTCCCCGTGACGGCGTGACGCGCCATGCCCGCCTCCGGCACCACGGCGGATCAGCACATCGTCGAGCCCGCAAGATCAGCCGGAGGACTGCCATTTCTGCCCACGGCGCTGCTCCAGCTCTGTTGCGAACTGCTGCCAGGCCTGGGCGCATATCCGAGCCGCCGTGGCGACGACGTCGGTGCAGTGTGGCGGAACGTTGTCGCAGAGCCGGTTCCAGTCCTGCGGCTCAATAGCGACGGTGCACAGCAACCGCAGGAGCTGCCGCCCGGACTCGGAGAACCGCAGTGACGGGTCTTTCCTCAAGTTCTCGATCAACGCTGAGCCGTCCGCCCCCCACGACCCGCGGGACGGCTTCGCCCGCATCGGCAGCGAGCCCGGTGCTCTTCGGTCCCTGGGGGACGGTCCGGCGTTCTGGGACGCCGACTCGCGCTGCCTGGGCACGAGCGGACCCTCGCCCCGTTCCAGCCGGGCCCGGACATCTCGTACGGTCGCGGCGCACACGCCGGCCTCCCGGGCGATCTCGCGTAGCGACGCGCCGGGCCGGTCCGCCAGCAACCGGCTGGCTTCACGCCGGCCCTGGGCGGCGTCCACCGGTCGGACCCGCCCGTCCAGTCCGCGCCGGGTGTTCGACTGGGGAATCTCCCCACTTAACCGGCGACGGATCGAGCCCACGGTCTTGTGCGCCAACCCGGTGACCGAGGCGACCGCCCGGTCCGACCACTCCGGGTGCGAGGCGATAATGCGCTTGGCGGCGGCGACCCGATCGGCGAGCGTCAGCGGTAGGCCGTGTGCCACGTTCGACTCGACGGCGAGGATGAAGGCCTCCTCGTCGTCACAGTCGAGGAACTGGACCTCGATCTCGTCCCTGCCGCGTAGCGTCGCGGCGAGCACCCGGTGCATCCCGTCGATGACCCGCATCGTGCGGCGGTTGACGAGGATGGGTGGCAGGTTGGCGTCGGACTCGGCGAGCAGCCGGGCGTGTGCCATATCCTCACCGGACGACCTGGGTGAGTCACATTTCAGCAGGGAGCTGAGCCGAACCAGTTCAACGGAGCGACGGGCCGTGGCTGGCGTGGTGGCGCCATCTGGTCGTCCTGTCACAACATCGCCTCCCCCGCGAGAGAATTCTCGTGTGATGTTTGGAACCGCAGTGCCGGCCCCAGCAAACCCCCCAAACAATCGGCCGCCCGCCTCCATAAGCACAACTGGGAGCCACCGGTCATCCACCTTCGGCGGGCTGGAGATGCAGATTGGGAAGAACTCCCCGTCGCCCGTCGCCACTATCGCATGAGTCCGATTACAGCTAATTCACAAACGACAATCAACTAGTATGGGGCGACTCCGAGCATAGCAGCGATACCGGAGGCCCGCAACGGACGCCAGAGCAGGCCAGACCGCATTCGCCACAGACAGAAAAGCGACAGCCGGACAGGCAGCTTGCGATGCAGGCAGCCGGGCGAGAACTCAGCGCCCGGCACTTTCGAGTATGTCCGGATTGGTCCTCAACTACGTTTACGGTCCGTACATACTCAAGAACATATCTGTAGTCACAAGTACAGTCGCGACAGCTGATGACACCGCAGCGGGCCACTGGCGGGTATAGCGCCGGCAGCCACGTAGCGGGTATGTTCCCCTATTCCCAGATACCGTGCAGTTATGCGCGACGAGACAGGCTCAAACCGGTATCCACTTAGGACATCCGGCAATACCAGGCCCCGCGCGCGCCACCGCATGACGCCCAGTCTTCATCTTGCATGGCGTCTTGTCGCCATAAGACCCGCTCCGGTACGCCGCATTCTGTGGCGGGAGCGGACGGTCGCGTTGGCGACAACGTAGCCGCACATACGGGCCTGGCCCGGCGAGCCAGGTCAGGAGCGGCTTCGTGTCCCAGGGGACGGTTGCTCCACCTGGACCGCCATGATCTCCAGATAGGCCGCCTCTCCGTACACCTTGGCTATTGACCGGTCGTAGATCCAGCGACCGAGGCCATAGGCGGCCAGCCGGGCGGCGATCGCCCGGGGATGCTCCTCCGGTGGAAGGATCCGGGCCACGGCGGCGATTCCGGGACCCAGCGGCTTGCCTTTCCGGTTGGACGGAGCGATAACGACGGATGGGTTCTTTTTGATCCTCTTGACTTTCCACGAGTCGGCCCCGGTACGGATGTACGCCTTGCCGTCGTCCATGCCGAACCAGATCGGGGAGGGCACCGGTTCGCCATTCCGGCGGAACGTGACCAGCACGGCGTACTTATGACCCCGCAAGGCGCTCAGGGTGCCTGTCTGCACGACCGGTACAGAGAAGGCGCCAGGGTCGCGCCCACGGTCGTAGTAGCTCAGCATCCACCGCTCCATCGCCTCCCGGCTGGGCAAGCCAGGCATTGACATCCTCCTTAGCGACATCACCTCTCGGCATACGGAAAACTGATACCACGGGTGCTGTGTGACACAGGTGCCGGAACTCTGGTGCGCTCACCGGAACGCCGGTGTCTCAGTAACCATCGCCTGCCAGCCGGTCGCTGCGTCGGGGTAGCGCGGGGACCACCCGGTCGCGGCTTTGAACCGGCGGTTCGATACGCGAAGGGAACGAAGGTAGAAACGCGTGTTACCGCTTAGCCGCAGGAGCAGGCTGCCGGTCCCATGCGGTGGCTCGACCCCCAACGCCTGGGCAACAGCCAGGTTGAACGCCTGACGGGTGAGCGGCTCGTCATCGGTCACGTTCCACGCCCCCGCCGGTGCGTCGAGGGCCGCGACAACCCCCGCGGCCGCGTCCTGCGCGGCTATCGCCGGCGCGTACGCGCTCCTGGGCCCGGGAAGGGGAGGCAGCCGGCGGCAGGCCATACGCCTCATGTACATGGTGTGCGCCGCGTCGGCCGCGTAGAACTGACCGAAGCGAAGCACCACACCCACCCGGCCGGCCTTCGTGAAGCGGCTCGCTTCGGCCTCCGCCGCCTGGCTTGCGCGGCCGAGTGCAGGCGGGTCAAGCGGGACATCCTCATCGACCCACCGGTCACCGCTGTCCGGATAGACGAAGGCGATCGACTCCTGCACGAAGCGCGTGACACCGGTCTCCAGCGAAGCGTTGACAAGGTTGCGGGACGCCTCCCTCCGCAGGCGGTCGTTCTGCGCCCAGGCGCTGGTGAGGACGGCGCGGGACGGCGGCGGGATCTTCGTGGCCAAGTTGGCCACGACGTCATGTCCATCGACGGCCGCCCGTACGGCGACCGGGTCGAACAGGTCGACGTGCGCCGGCAGTGCCCCCAGGTCCCGTACGAGCGCGGCCTTCCCGGCCGATCTGGCCACACCTGTGACGGAGTGGCCGGCTTGGACAAGCTGCGGCAGCACCCTCCGACCCAGGACGCCGGTCGCCCCGGTCACGAACACCTTCATCGGGCGGCCCCAATGGCGAAAACGGCTTCGCCTAGCTCCGTCCTCACGCCACCTCCGCCAATGACTGACCGTAGGGACCAGGCAGCCTGGCCATTCGTACCCGTCGAACGCCAGCCTATCGATGGATGTCCGGACCGGTCAATCACAAGGTCAAGATGGGTCAGGTCAGACGGCCACGGAGGTGCTGCGCGGGTGGCTGTCCAGCCGCCGGGTGACTCGTACCGGCAGCCCTTCGCCCGGGTGCAGGGCGGGGATGCCGACCGGGGTGAGGGACGCGTAGTCCTGGGCCAGCTCCAGCGACCGGAGCAGCTCCGCCAGCAGCACCTTGAGCTGCTGCTCGGCGAATATGAACCCGATGCAGCGCCGGTAGCCGCCGCCGAAGGGCACGAACGTGAACGGTTCTGGCTTCGTGTCGAGCCACCGTTCCGGCCGGAACCGGTCCGGCTCGGGCCACAGCTCGGCCATCCGGTGGGTGACGTAGGGCGAGTACAGGACCATGGACCCCGCCGGCACCGTGACCCCGGCGAACTCGAACGTCTCCACGGCCTTCCGCGGGCTGACCGAGGTCGGTGGCCACATACGCAGCGTCTCGTTGACGATCGCGTCGAGGTACCGGAGCTGGCCCAGCGCATCGACCGTGAGGCGGCCGTCGCCGAGCACGTCCGCGAGCTCAGCCGTTGCCGTCTCCCGCACCGAGCGGTTGGACAACAGCTCATGGATCGCCCATGACGCGGCGCTGCCGATGGTGTCGTAGGACGCGGCTATGAGGCTCACGACCTGGTCCCGGACCTCCACGTCGCTCAGCGCGGGCTTGCCGGACTCGTCCACGGCCGCGAGCAGGATGTCCAGCACGTCGGGCGAGTCCGGTGCGCTCGCCTGCGCCCGGCGCCGGGCTATCTCGGCATTGACGATCTCGTCCGTCCGTCCACGCGCGGCCAGCGCCCGATGCCACCGGGTCCCGGGCAGGTCGATCTTGTACTGGCGCCACATCGGGAGGTTGACGTACCCGATCGTGGTGTCCAGGGCCTTGCCCAGCTCGTCCGCCTTGTCCAGCTGGCTGCCGAACAGCGACCGCACGGTGACCCGCTTGATCGGGCGGCGCAGCGCCCGCAGCGCGTCCACCCGGCCCCCGACCGGCCAGCTGGCGAGCTCCGCACGGAACTCGTCGATCATGATGTCGAGGTACCGGTAGATGCGCTTGGCTGCGAACGCGGACTGGGCGGCCTGGCGCCGGCGGCGGTGCTCCTCCCCGTCGCTGACCACCATGGCGGTGTCCCCGTCCACCGGGATCAGGAAGGCCATCGCCTCGCGCCAGCGGAACAGCTCCGGGTGCTCCGACAGGATGAACCGGTTGGCATCCGGCCCGAGCATGGCGACGTACCTGAACGGCCCGAGGCCGAAGCCCACCACCGACCCGTAGCGCTCGTACAGCAGGCTCAGGCCCTCCGCCGGAGACCTCGCCAGCAGGCGGGCCAGCTGAACGTGTTCCCAGGGCCACCGGGGGCCGGGCAGCGCCATGCCGTGTCTCCCTACCAGCGAGTTCTTCCCAAACATCAGGTGCGTCGTGTACGCCCTGGGCCGCCGGTCCCGGATGGGTCGGCGTTCCCGGCATGCCGGTCAACGGCGGTGACCTGTCCTTCCAGCTTCTGCTTCGCCAGCAGGAGCTCCCGTCTCACCAGGATCGGCATCTTACGGTGCAGGTACGGCCCCACTATCCACCGCAGCGGCCACCTCAGCCGGAACCGCTCGGACCGCGTCACCTCGGTCCCGCCGGGGACCGGGACGCACTCGAAGCTCGCCTCGTAGTGCGTGATCGCGCGGATAAGACGGTTGTGCGGCGACGGCGCCAGGCTGATGTCGACCCGGCGGCCAGGGGTGAGCCGCTCCTGGGAGACCAGCGTCGGGCCGACCAGCCCGGCCAGCTTCGGCCTGAAGGCGAACTCCGTAAAGTTTTCCTCGCGCCTTATCCACAGCACGGGCCGGATTTTCTCATCGATTTCGGCGTAACGCTCGATATCCATGATGAAATCGAGAATGGCGTCCGGCGACGCCCGGATGAACTGGGTCGTACGCGCGTCAAACACAGATCAACGTTACGCGTGGCCGTCGGGCTACGCAAGGGCAGGCGCGCCTCACCACGCTTCTGTACCAACCGGAAAGGAGGCGCCGACAAAGAGCTGCCCAGCCGCGCAGCCACCTGGCTGGCTCCGGTGTCCGGCCCTGGATAAGACACGTCACCGCGCAGTATCAGCGGTGACATGGTACGACTTCTCGTCGAAGCGTCGCGTCCGCCGGTGGAATGTCCACGAGTAACCGGGCCACACCGCCACATTGCGTCCCTTCTCATCCAGGAACCAGGACGTGCAACCCGATGCCCACACTTTCCTGGTGGTGTCGCTCTGGATCCTGTGGAAGTAGCCGTCCTGCACCTCCGGGCGGACCTCCACGGAGCCGAGTGACCGGGAGACCATCGCTGCGACGGCGTCGGCGACGTATGCCTGCTGAGACTCGATCATGAAGAGGAACGACGTGTGCCCGACGCCACTGGTCGGTCCGGCTATGCAGAAGAGATTGGGGAAGCCCGCGGCCGTCACGCCCAGGTAGGCACCGTGCTCGTCGAAGCTGCTCGCCAGGTCGGTGCCGCCCTCACCGCGTATCCGCTGGTAGCACGCCCGGTTAGTAATCTTGAACCCGGTCGCGAAGATGATGACGTCCGCTGGCCGCCTGTCGCCGGAGCCGGTAACCACTCCGGTCGGCGTAGCGCCTATGACACGGTCGCTCACCACGTCGACGTTGGGCCGGGCGAGGGCCGGGTAGTAGCGGTTGGAGAGCAGGACCCGCTTGCACCCCAGCTCGTAGCTGGGGGTCAGTCGTCGTACCAGCTCAGGGTCTGGCACTGCGCGGCGGATGTTGGCGCGGGCCAGCGCCCGGGCGGCCCGGTTCAGCAGCCCGGTCCTGGTGAGCACGGCGTGGCGGGACTCCGAGACCACGTACGTCATCGCCCGGCGGATGCCCTGCGCAACGGGGAAGGTCCGGTAGAGCCACTGCTCGGGCCGGGTGACCCGGCGGTCCATATGTGGGATCACCCATGCCGGGGTGCGCTGGTACACGTCGAGGTGGCCGACCCGGGGAGCGATCTCGGGAATGAGCTGCACCGCCGAGGCGCCCGTGCCGACCACCGCCACCCTCTTGCCGGTCAGGTCGATGTCGTGGTCCCACCGCGCGGAGTGGAAGGTGGGGCCGCGGAAGCTGTCGAGGCCGTCGAGCGCCGGAACGAACGGCTCTGACAGGAAGCCCATCGCGAGGATAAGGACGTTCGCGCTGAGCTCGCCCGCGGACGTGACGACCCGCCACTGGGTGCTCGACGCGTCCCAACGGGCGTCGAGCAGCTCCGTGTGGTAGCGCGTGAACTTGTGCAGGTCGAACTGGGTGACGACCCGCTCGATGTACTCCCGAATCTCGGGCTGTATCGGAAAGGTGGTCGACCACGCCGGGTTGGGCGCGAACGACAAGGAGTAGAGGTTGGACGGGATATCGCATTGACAACCCGGATAGGAGTTGTCCCGCCAGGTGCCGCCCGGGGCACCGGCCGCCTCCAGAATCACAAAATCGGAGATTCCCTTGCGGAGAAGGCGGACCGCGGCGCCGATACCTCCGAACCCTGCCCCCACGATTACCACTCGGTGATGCTCGGTAGTCATCGCGAACCTCAGATAGAGTGGTGACGTTTCCCTCTCCCGAGGGCTGACTGGACGCCGGTGGGACGGAACCGCTGCGGTCGCGCTCCAGCGCCAGGCTGATAAGAATCCCCCGACACTGCGAGCACCCGATGCTGGGAATGCCTTGATGCTGGCATTTCGTGTGCACCGGCCTGGCACAGCTTATCGTGCCGGGCCGGGGCGTGCGACGGACGATCGGCGTCGACATCCGCCGAAACACCGCGCGCAGGTAAGAGCGCCGGCTGGGAGCAGCGGCTGGGCCGTCGGGCAGCCCGGGAGGACATCCGTGTTCGAGTGGGGAAACTCCCCACTTGACAGCCACTGGGGTCGCCCGGCGCACGCACCAACGCCGCGGGCACACTACCCCCTTGTGCCCGCGCAGCACGTCACCGCGACCCACCGGCCATGGTGGACGCGGGCGTGACCATACCCGGCCCCCGCGGTCCGCCGCCACTGCTACGGCGGCCGGCGCGTCGCCTCGTACGCACGCTCGTCGGGCCTGCCGGGAAGGCCAGCGTCGACTTTCTGGTGTAGCCGGTAGCGTGTCTGCGTCAGCCGGACGGTCAGGTGAGGCAGACTGTGACGCTGATCACCGATTGGGGGCGTAGACGGTGCCAGCAGCAGTCACGGTTGAGCGGCCCAAGGCCGGCGGGCCGATGCCGGTGACGGCGATGGACAGCGCGCTTCTCACGCGGTATGCACCGCTGCTCAGCCGCCTGCGCACCGGCGCGGTGGTCGACCGCCGCACGTCTGACCTGGTGGACAAGGCTGCTTCGGTGTGGAGCCGCCCGGGCTTCGACGTCCTGCTGTCGCGCCCGGCGCTGCGCTTCGAACCCTTCGACTACCAGGTCGAGGCGGCGCAGACGGTGCTGCGCCGGATGCGGGGGCGGGCCATTCTCGCCGACGAGGTCGGTCTCGGCAAGACCATCGAGGCCGGGCTGGTCCTGGCCGAGCTGCGCCTGCGCGGGCTCGCCGGACGTACCCTCGTGGTCACTCCGGCCGGCCTGGTCGAGCAGTGGCGCGAGGAGCTGGAGCGCAAGTTCGGCCTGCCGACGGTGATCGCGTCCCGGGACGGCTGGGACGCGGGGCCGGACCGGCCGGTGGTGCTGGCGTCGCTGGCTGCCGGGCGCCGGGACCCGCTGCGCTCGCTCCTCGCCGGCAGCGAGTGGGACGCCGTGGTCATTGACGAGGCCCACCGGGTACGCGCACCGCGTAGCGCCTCCGGCCGGTTGGCGCGCGAGCTTCGCACCCGGTATCTGCTGCTGCTCACCGCCACCCCGGTGGAGAACCGGCTCGCCGACCTCTACGAGATGGTGAGCCTGGTCGCCCCAGGGCTACTCGGCACGGCGGCACAGTTCCGGGCCCAGCACGGCTCGGGCACGGCCGACCCGGCCGTACAGGCGCCGAAGAACGCGGCTGCGCTGCGGGCCCGTACCAGGGAGGTGATGATCCGCCACCGGCGTAGCGAGGTGGCGCTCATGCTGCCGCCCCGCCTGGCCGAGACGCTGCTGGTGACCCCGGCGGCGGACGAGGCCGAGCTCTACGCCGATATCACCGCGCGGATCCGCAGCGCCGGCCGGACCGCAGCGGCGGCGGCCCGCCTGGCGCTGCGCAGCCTGGTACGGCTGGCCGGCTCGACCCCGGCCGCCGCCGTGGTGACCCTCGACAAGCTCGGCTGGACCGACCTGGCCACCCGGGCCGCCGCGGTGGCCCGGCCGCACAAGACAGCGGTGCTGCTGGAACGGCTTCGCGCGCACGCCGAGCGGGGTGAGAAGGTCCTTGTCTTCACCGGCTTCCGGGCCACCCTGGACCACCTGGCGCAGCTGACGGCCGAGGCCGGGATCCCGGCGGCGGTCTACCACGGCAGCCTCCCCCGCGCCGGCAAGGAGGCGGCCATCGCGGCCTTCCGCGACGAGGTCCCGGTGCTGCTGTCTACAGAGTCCGCAGGTGAGGGCCGCAACCTTCAGTTCTGCCACGTCATGGTCAACGTCGACCTGCCGTGGAACCCGATGCAGATCGAGCAGCGGCTCGGCCGGCTGCACCGGGTTGGGCAGCGCCATGAGGTGCTCATCGCCAACCTCGTCGCCCGGGGCACGATCGAGGAGCGCGTGCTGCGGGTGCTGGAAGCGAAGATCAACCTCTTCGAGCTGGTCGTCGGCGAGCTCGACCTGATCCTCGGCCGGGTGGGCGAGGAGCTCGACCTGGAGTCGACGATCTTCGACGCGTATCTGACGTCCGACGACGATATGCAGTTCGCGCAGCGGCTGGACGCGATCGGTGACGACCTCGCCCGGGCCCGCGGCGAGTACCTGCACAGCCGCGGCACGCTGGACGCCCTCGTCGGCGACGAGGACACCGCCGGGGTCGGCGCGTGACAGACCCGGGGCTGCGGTTCTGGCTGCACCACGTCGAGGCTGGTGGCGGGCTGTGGGAGCCGGCCGGCGACGGCGTGCTCGTGGTGCTCCCGCCGGAGCTGAGCCAGCGGTACCGGCTCGCTGATGAGCTCATCGTCACCGATGACCCTGACGTCGCCCGCAGCGACGGCGTCACGTTCCTGGGCACCGGGCACCCGGTGCTGGCCGAGGCCGCCGAGTCGGTGCTCAGCAGCGGTGACGCGGGCGTCGTACTGCTGGATGGCGCTGCCGGGCCGGCGCCTACCGCGGACGTCCTGGAGGACCATGCCAGGGCGCAGATCCCAGTCAGTCACGGGCGCATCGACGCCATCGGCAAACCCCGCCACCTCGTCCACTGGATGCTCCGGGTCGGGGTGATGGTCAGCTATGCGGTCTCCGCCGATGACCGGTTCTCCGAACGCCTTGAACGGTGGGTGCACGTGACCAGCCGCCGCGAGGTGCCTGCCGCCGTGGTGTCACGCCTGGCCAGCACGCCGGATGAGGCAGCGGCCTGGCCGGCCGGGCTCTCCGGACGGGCGGCGCCGGTGCCGGCCGGTGAGCTGACCCGGGCCCTGACCGAGGCGGACCGGCTCATCGAAGCCGCCGCGCAGCGCCGCCAGAGCCAGCTTTCCCGCCAGCTCGACGAGGGCCACCACGAGGAACGCGCCCGCGCGACGAGCTACTACGCCGACGCCATCGCCGGGATCGAACGACGGCTGGAGGCAGCGTCACCTGACCGGCGCGCGCTACTCGAGCAGCGCCTGGTCGCCACCCGCGAGGAACGGGCCAGGCGGTTGGCTGAGATCGCCGAGAAGTACCAGGCACACCACGACATCAGGCCGTACCGGCTACACGTCGTCGGGGTGCCAGCGCTGCGGTTGCCGGTCGACGTGCGTCGCGGCGAGCGCCACTACCCGATGGAGCTCGACTGGCTCCGCCCGGCCGGCGTGTTCGCCCAGCCCCGCTGCCCATCCTGCGACAGCGCGGCCCCGCTCGTGGCCGGCAAGAACGCGCTCGGCTGCCTCCAGTGCCAGGTGTCGAAGGCTCCGGCCGCCCCACCGGCTCCCACGGCAGCACGGGCTACCGCAGCATCAGCGGCTACCGCAGCATCAGCGGCGCCTGCGGCAGCGCCGGACCGAGCTGCCGTGGGCACCCCAGCACCGCGCGCCAACGGGTCCAGCCAGGTGAAGCAGGCGTCCAGTAGATCCGGCTCGGCGCCTGTCACCCCGGCGACCGTCGCGAGGGCGAGGGCGGCCTCCACCCAGCCGCCGGCGGCACCAGCCAAGCCTCGGCAGCCTAGAGCTGCACCGGCCCTGCCGCGACAGCTTGCCGCCACCGCGCCGAAACGGGCGGAGAAGCTCGTCGCCACGCTCTGGCAGGCTGTTGCCGACGGGCACAGCCGGCGCCTGAGAGATGCCCTCGCGCCTGAGTCGCCAGCTGCCGCGCTGCACAACGTCTACGGTGCCGATGGCGTCAGGCACGCCCTCAGACTGCCCGCGCACGAGCAGCTGATCTCCTTCACGTCTGGCAGCACCCCTGTCACCGACGGCTCCGGCACCACCAACGGAGTGGTCCGGACCGCTCACGACGAGTACCCGTACCTGATGCAGTGGCGCGCCGAGCAAGGCGGCCTCTGCGTGACCGAGATGCTCCCGTTTCCCCTGTACCCGGACGGCCGGTTC
Organism: Micromonosporaceae bacterium; assembly: GCA_035649895.1. GTDB lineage: Bacteria > Actinomycetota > Actinomycetes > Mycobacteriales > Micromonosporaceae > DASSUC01. Next base: position 57,277 of record DASRIS010000043.1, read on the forward strand.
AACGCCATCTACTGGTGGTTCGGCGACCAGAACCCGTACCGGGTCACCCGGATCCCGTCGCCGGCCAGCCGGCTCGACGATGTTGCCCGGCTGCTCCTTGTCGAGGGTGGGCCTTGGCAGGGCCTCGCAGTCACGGCGCGGGCTCTGGCCGCCTGGTGGCGCCTGGGTCACCAGCACGACGGCCTGCTCGCCGGGCATCCGCCGCCGGTGCTCGCCGCCGCGGTACACCGCCTGGTCGCGCTCCGCGCCGGCGACAAGGGGCTGTTCCGGCAGGCCGCCGAGGCGTACCGCGTGGAGGAGGCCGCAGTACGCCGCGCCGATGGGGAGCTACGCAAGCTGCTCGCGCTCCGGCCGGGACAGGTCTGCTGAGCACTGCATGCCACCACCTCCGCCATCGCTCGCGGTACACCGCACCAGCGCCGCTGTCGCTACCTATCTCGCGCCCGGCCGGCTATGGCCCCTGGCGCAGCGGTCACACGCTTACGATGCCCAGCTCGACAAGGAGCCGCCACATGTCGGTCGACGGGTCCCGTCGCAGCGGGTCGCAGTGCGCGGCGTGTCCCTTACTCGCCGAGCACTCGCCTGTCGAGCAGTCCTCCACCAACCTCTTCGCCCGCTTGACAGCGGCCTCCTGCTTGCCATTAATGGCCAGGACCCGTAAGCCGTGGAGGCTCTTGTCGTTGCGGGCGCCGAAGGTCTCGAACCCGGCTTGCCCTCGCAACTTCCCATGGATGACCCGGCTTGATCCGCCCTGTTGCCCGGAAAAGTCACTGAAGTGCAGCAACAGCCACAGCTCAAAGGACGGATGGGAGAACGCGACCGTCACACCGCCAGCCTCGGCGTCGCGCATCGCCTGGAGAATATCGTGGTGTTGGTCGCGGTCGAAGATCGCCCACAGCTGAACCAGACCGCTGCCATGTCTTATCTCATCCCGCTGTTCCAGCGCCCTGGCGACCACCCGCGTGGGAGTCATCCCGTTGCTCCGGTACAGCGGATGGATGAGAAACCGCAGCTCAGATCCGAGCTCGCGGTTCAGGAACCCCAGGTAGTCGGGCTCGGTCGAGCCGCCCTCGACCGCCACATAGAACACGCGGTTGCCGCGACGGGATGCCGCGGGGACGCGGTGGAGCGGTCTTTCCACCTCGGGATCGCTGCGACGGCGTCGGCTCATACGGCCTCCGCCAGCACCTGCGCAACCTCTCGCGCCAGCTCACCACTGGTCACCATCGGTACGCCACCGTAGCGACCTCGAAGATACCCGCGCTCCAGGTTCTCCTCCTTGCGCGGCCTAGCATCGATCAATGGATACAGCTCGGTCTCCCCGGTACGGCGCTTGGCAGTGATCCATACCTGGTCCCGGTCGAGCGGACGGTCAACCATCGCAGTGCCCAGCAGCGTGGCGTCGTGAGTTGTAAAGATCAGCTGTGCACTGCGGGGGTTGGCCTTCGGATCTTGGAAGAGCCGGATGACCTCTGCCGCGAGCATCGGGTGCAGGCTGGCATCGAGCTCGTCAACGAGCAGGACTGATCCCTCACTGAGCACGGTGAGGAGTGGACCAAGAAAGCCGAACCAGGCCGATGTGCCCAGCGACTCCTGGCGCACAAGGTCCAGCGGCACCAGCTCTCCCGCTCCGCTGTGGTGCAACAGCCGGACCTGCTGGTCAGCGGGGAGGGACGGGTCGATATGTATACCCGCTACCCCCAGGTCCGCCACCCGTAGCAGCGCCTCGATCCGTCCCCGGTGCTGGCTTCCGCTTCGCCGGTCGGTGAGCAGCTGACGGGTGTACTGACCAGGCACAGCGGTGCTCCCGCGCAGCGGGGTGGTCCACAGACCATCCAGGAACCAGCGGTGGACTGTGCTGAGCTGCGGATGGTTCAGGCTCGCCGCTACCGTCAGGAACAGCGAGTTCGGCCGGGTGAACTCCGCGAGCCGCTCCTTCTTGCCTCGTAGGCCGTCACCAGGGAAGAGGAACTCCTCCCCCCGTTCGCGGTCGGCCTCCCGGTCGAACCAGACCTGCCTTCGCCCGTGGGGGTAGGCGTGCAGCCACTCCGCCTCGACCCGCTCGTCGGAGAGCTCGAACCCATAGGTGTAGCGGACGGGTCGTTCGCCGAGGAGCAGGTCAACCTCGAACAGCGTCGTATCCTCGCGTGCCGCCGGAGCTAGCGCGAACGGCTCACGAGGAACGCTGGCCCCCTGCGCCCACTCCGCGAGCGATGTCCGCACCGCCTCGCGCATCGCGCCAACTGCGGCGAGCATATTGGACTTACCAGATGCGTTCGCACCAAAGATCCCAGCGACCGGCACAACGGCGATCTCCCGACCTTCGGCCCGCACACCAGTCGGCCGAGCCGTCCCTTCATTGAGTTCCGTCGCTACCAATGACAGCTCATGCTCAGCTCGGATCGACCGGTGGTTAGCCACCCTGAAGCGCAGAAGCACGGTCGCCTCCTTGCCGGACGAATACTCCGCCTCGCACCCCTTCCATGCACGAAAGCCGCACGAAAGAGCAGCTGCTGCCTCTACTCTAGCCGTTAGGGAGGCGCGGCTGTCACTCGGCGCCTGGCTGGGCGCCGGTCTGGCGAGGATTGTAGGTTGATGACCTAGCCAGGTCTTCGAAGAGGCGCTGCTCCCGTGGGCTGAGCCGCTCGGGCACCATCACCTTCACCTCGGCGTAAAGGTCCCCCGCCGCGCCCTGGGAGCTGGGCAGGCCCCGGCCGGGCAGGCGCAGGCGGCGGCCCGTCGACGAGCCGGGCGGCACCTGCACCTGCACCACCCCAGCTGGCGTGTTGAGCGGGACCGTCGCGCCAAGCGCCGCCTCCCACGGCGTCACCGGCAGGTCCACGAAGACGTCACGGCCGTCGACCCGGTAACGCGGATGCGCTGCCAGCCGGACGACTAGGTAGAGATCGCCGGCCAAGCCCCCACCCGTACCGGAGGCGCCCAAGCCGGCAAGCCGGATCCGCGTGCCGTCGGTGACCCCTGCCGGGATGCTCACCTCGTAGCTACGCGACCCGCCCGGCGCCGGCACGCTGACCAGGCAACGGCCACCGGTGTACGCGTCCTCGACCCGCAGCTGGACCTCCGCCTCGGTGTCGGTGCCTGGTGCCGCGGACCGGCGGCCGAAGCCGCGACGGGGAAAGCCCCCGCCGAGCATCCCGTCGACGTCGACAAAGCCCGGGTCGTGCGGGCCAGGATCTCCAAAGCCCGACGCTTGCCCGTACCGGTCGCGGAACGGGGCGTCGCGGAAGGCGCCACGGATGTTGACGCGTACCCGCCGCCCTCGGCCCCAGGTCTCGGACGGGCCACCCGCCGGGCCGCCGCCAGGGCGCTCACCGCTGGTGGGTGCCTTTCGCCAGTCGGGGCCGAACCGGTCGTAGCGGGCCCGGGTGGCCGGGTCCGACAGCACCTCGTACGCCTCGCCGATCTGCTTGAACCGCTCCTCCGCCCCGGAGTCCTGGTTGACGTCCGGGTGGTGCTGGCGGGCGAGCTTCCGGTAGGCGTGCTGGATCTCCTCCTGGCTGGCGGTGCGGGCCACCCCGAGCACCTGGTAGAAGTCATGCGTCGGCGCCACGATCCTGCTCCTACTCGCACGATATGGGAGGAGGCAACCTCGCCTTCGTCATCCATAAAACGTGAGCCATGTTGTATCAACTATCCCACTGACGACGAGCTGCTAGCCGGAGGGCGCCGGCCGCGAGCGACGCAGCCACGCGTTCTCCGTACGCAGCTCGGCCAGCTCCCGCTCCAGGCGCAGGACCAGGCCGATGCCGGCCAGGTTCACCCCGCCCTCGACCAGCGCCGTGATCCGGCGCAGCCGGGTCAGGTCGTTGTCGCTGTAGCGGCGCGTGCCGCCGTTGGTGCGGGCCGGGGTGAGCAGGCCCGCCCGCTCGTACCCGCGCAGCGTGTGCGGGCCGATGCCGGTCAGCTCGGTGACCACCGAGATCGGGTAGAGGCCCTGGTCCGGCTCGGCACCGGACTGCCCGGCAGAGCCTTTCCTCGGACTTGACAACGACATGTTCTCGTTGTACATGGTTAATTATGTTGAGTCAACGGGGCTCAACTACAGGGCCCGAGCTTAGGGCAAGCACCAAGGAGGCGAGAGCAACGATGTTGATGCGCACCGACCCGTTCCGGGAGTTCGACCGGCTCGCCGAGCAGTTCTTCGGCACCGCGAACCGCCCGGCGGTGATGCACATGGACGCCGAGCGGGAGGGTGACTGGTTCTACGTGCACTTCGACCTGCCAGGTGTAGACCCAGACAGCATCGACGTGACCGTCGAGCGCAACGTGCTCACGGTGACGGCGCAGCGCCAGCGCCAGCAGCGCGAAGGCGTGGAGCAGGTGATCGCGGAGCGGCCCATGGGCACCTTCCGCCGGCAGCTGTTCCTCGGCGAGACCCTCGACACCGACCACCTCGAGGCAAACTACGACAACGGCGTGCTGACCCTGCGGATCCCGGTCGCTGAGCAGGCGAAGCCACGCAAGATCACGGTCGGCGGCAGCGGCCACCAGCAGATCAACGCCTGACCGTACAGGCCCACAGGTCCGTTCCGGTTGTCACCTCCGCCGCTGCGGGGCGCGCCATCCAGCGCGCCCCACAGCCGTCCCCAGTCTGAAGGACAAGTGCTGAGGGGGCGCGATGCAGCTACTGATGCCCGGCCGCTTCTACCGGCGCCGCCGGCGCGTGCGGTCAGCCCATCTCCGCCGACCGCCCAACCGGCGCACCTGACCATACCGGCACGCCACGTCGCAGCCTGCACACCGCCGGACGCGTCAGTCGCGTGTCGGGCGCCTGCGCGCACGTATGTACTCAGAACGATCGGCGTACCGGTGGACCGGGAACCCGCGGCCGGCGTAGGAGCAGCACGACGACCGTGAGCGCGACGACACCGTCGAGCGCGAGCAGCACCGCACTGAGCGGGTCGACCCCGTGCTCGTGCGAGGGCTCCGCTACCGCGCCAGCCGGTGCCGGCGCGGCTGCGGAGCCAGCCCCGCTGGCCACGCTGAAGCGCAGCTGCCCCACCCGCTCCGCACCGCCGGCAAAGGTCACGTGGTACGCGACCGTCATCTCACCGGTGGCCGTGATGCTGACCGGCTGGCGCAGCCGCTCCGGCGTGACCAGGCTGGGCTGACCGGAGCTCACGGCCGTACCCGCCGTGTCCCGGACGGAGACGTGGGACCGCCCCAGGTCCACGGCACCGTGGAGCGACAGCACGACCTCGGTGGGGGCCTGCGTGAGCACCGCCCCGTCGGCCGGGCTGGTCGAGGTGACCGCGGCCGGGTCAGGCCTCCCCGCCCAGAACGCGGCCAGCACGACACCAGACGCCAGCATCGCCCCGACTGCCAGCACCGGCCGTCGCATGGTCAGCCGCTCGGCGTGGCCGCGGGGTCGGCCGCCTCGTCGCGGCGGACGCAGCCGCACCTGGTCTCCTCGCGCTCCCGAGCGTTAGGGCGCAGGTGCAGGTAGACCGCGATCAGCATGGGGATGAACACGACCGAGTTGTAGAACAGGTGCAGCTCGACCCTTGGGAAGAAGACCTGGGCCACGCTGGTCGCGACGGCGCCGCCGAAGAACGTGGTGTCGGCCTGTGCCTGGATGAGCAGCAGCAGGTGCTCGATGTGGTGCCAGAACTGGATCGCCAGCGCAACCAGCCACCAGGTCCTGGCCCGGCCGACGAAGCCGGGCAGCAGCAGGAACAGCCCGGTCAGCATGACTATGGCGTACCCGTAGTGCAGCCACTCGGACGAGACGAGCCACGGGAACCACTGGCCGAGCACGCCCCGAGAGGCCGGACGGGGCCGGTCCAGCACCCAGATCTGGTACGCCTGCACCAGGTGCTCAGCCCAGTGCGCCAGTACGACAAGCATAAAGACGTTAAGCGCCAACGGGTGGAACCGCCCGTTGACCGCTGCCACGCTAAACGCCCGAGGTGGCGTCATGCTGATCGCCGACATCCCAACTTCCCTTCCTGGTAGCGGTGCTTTCTAGGTTGCGGTGACGCTACCCACAGTTACGCATCTATTCGTCCAGAGTCACAGCAGGAGCAAAGACCCTGCCCGTAACGGCCAGGACCGCCGGCCATGGCGCCTGGGCCGGCCGGAGCAGGACAGGCACTGCGGCCGTCGCACGTGGTCACCGGGCGGCCTCCTCGAAGTGCCGCGCGCAGAGCCGCAGGCGGCGGGCGTGCCACACCATGTACGTGCCGAGGACGAGCTGGACGAGGCTGCGCCACACGTCCTCCCACCGGTCGCGCAGGCGGAGGTAGGCCAGCACCGGCGCCTGTCGCCGCACCCGGCTGCCACGCGGGGTCAGCAGGCAGGGCCCCCGGTTCGGCAGCGGTCTGATGTGCGCCGCAGTGGTGGCGAGCTCGAAGTGGGCGAGCACCTCACGCACCACCGCCTTGACCGTCACCGGGGCGAGGTGCCAGGCCGGGCAGGGCCGGTTGGCGGCGACGCCGAACGGGATGTCTCCGCCGGAACGGTGGAAGTCGGGGTAGCTGAAGCAGAGCACCGACCCGGCCGGGATCGCGGTGCCCGCGGGCAGCGTGATGTCGGCCCTGGTGATGCGGTGCGCGACACCGAACAGCGGGTACGCCCGCAGCGTCTCGTCGAAGACCCCGTCGAGCGCCGCCGGGTCCGGCCCGGCTGCCGCGCGTTGCAGCTCCTCGTTCGCGGCGAGGACCATCAGCACGTGCGCGGTCGCCTCCGAGCTCTGCACGACCGCGGTGTTGAAGAAGGTCCCCTGCAGGTAGAGAGCCTGCTCGCCAAGGTCCAACGTGGACGGCAGCTCGTGCGGGACCTGGTCGAGCACCTGCCCCAGGTGAGCTGTGAGCCGCAGCCGCCGGTCCATGTGCCGCAGCCCGCAGCACTTGAGGGCGGTGACCACGTCGTCGGCGTTGGCCACGATCATGGCGCGGACCTCGTCCGTGGCCGGCTGGCCGAAGACCACCCGGTGGTAGAGCTCGGCCCAGACCGGCATCACCAGGTCACGCAGCCGGACCAGACCCGTACCCGGTGGCAGTGCGGCCTTGACGCACTCGACGGCGAGCTGGTCCGCGGCGATGCTGGGCATGGCCAGGATGCGGCGGGTGGCGCGCGCCACGTCGTCGTAGCGCGGCCCCGGCTCCAGATGCTCCTGGTGCACCTGGGCGCCGGGCGAGAGCCAGTACCAGAACAGGTCGGACAGGGCCGCGCCGCGGCTGCGCCCGCAGGCGGCCGGGTTGGCGTAGACCTCGACGAACTCGGCGACGTCGACGAGGTCACCGGGGACCGGGATGCCCTCGTCGCCGTTGATCCGGGCGAAGAGCCACATCCGCAGCCTGACCACGGCACGGGGCAGCCAGAACGGCAGGCTCACCACGACTAGAAGAGCAAGCGGAGCCACCACGGTCACAACAGCTATACGGAACCAGCCGCGAAAAGGGATTCACCGGGGATCCCAGCGGCCGTCATTCTCCGTATAACTAGGTATGGACTACCTCGTGGTCGGTGCTGGCCCGGCGGGCCTGCAGCTGGCGTACCTGTTCCAGCGGGCCGGATGGGACTACCTTGTGCTGGAGGCCGGGCCCACGCCCGGCACGTTCTACCGCACGTTCCCGCGGCACCGCCGCATGATCTCTATCAACAAGCCGCACACCGGCTGGCACGACCCCGAGAAGGACCTGCGCGTCGACTGGAACTCGCTGCTCAGCGACGACCCGCAGCTGCGGTTCACGCGCTACACCGGCCGTTACTTCCCGCACGCCGACGACTACGTCCGCTACCTCACCGACTTCGGCCAGGGGCTGCGCATCCGGTACGGCGCCCGCGTCGCCCAGGTGGCCAAGGGCCGGTCGGGCAGCGGCTTCGACGTGACGTGCGAGGACGGCAGCACGCTCCACGCCGAGCGGGTGATAGCGGCCACCGGGTTCGGCGCGGTGAACGTGCCGGCCATCCCGGGCATCGAGACCACCGAGAGCTACTGGGACGTGCCGGTGGACCCGGCCGGCTTCACCGAGCAGCGGGTGCTGATCATCGGCAAGGGCAACTCCGCGTTCGAGACCGCGGACAACCTGACCGAGCACGCGGCGGTGATCCACGTCGCCGGGCCGCGCTCGGTCAACTTCGCCTGGCGTACCCACTTCATCGGCCACCTGCGCGCGGTGAACAACAACTTCCTCGACACCTACCAGCTCAAGACCCAGAACATGGTGCTGGACGGGGACATCCTGCGCATCGAGCGGCGGGCCGACGACTACCTGGTCACCTTCTCCTACGCCCGCCGGGACAAGGTGGTCCAGCTCGCCTACGACCGGGTCATCACGTGCACCGGGTTCCGGATCGACGCGTCGATCTTCGCCGCGGACTGCGCGCCGGCCCTTACCATCAACGACCGGTTCCCGGCGCTGACCGCGGAGTGGGAGTCGGTCAACGTGCCCGGGCTCTACTTCGCCGGCACGCTCACCCAGTCCCGCGACTTCAAGAAGTACACCAGCGCCTTCATCCACGGCTTCCGGTACGGCATCCGGGCGTTGGTGCACATGCTCGGCCAGAGGTACCACGGGGTCGAGTGGCCGTACCGTGCCGTTGCCGTGGACTCCATCGCCGACGCCATGCTCGCCCGGATCAACCGGACCTCGGCGCTGTTCCAGCAGTTCGGCTTCTTGTGCGACGCGGTCACCCGGGACGGGCGGTACTACGAGGAGATGCCGCTGGACTACGTACCCTTCCCCGACTGCTTCACGGTCAGCCTGGAGTACGGCGCGGGCCACGACGCCATCGACCCGTTCGACGTGGCGGCCGGCCGGGCCTGGGAGGCGGACAAGGCCCACGACGACCGTTACCTTCACCCGGTGGTCCGCTGCCGCCGAGACCACCAGGTCGTCGACACGCTGCGGCTGCCCGAGGACATCTGCAACGACTGGACCGATGAGAAGCTCTACCGCGAGCCACTACGCGCCTTCATCGCCCGCAACGTCGCGGCAGGGACGGCGGCGGGCGTGGCGGCGGGCCAAAGCGCGGAGGCGACGGGGGAAGCCCGGTGACCCGAGGAGAGGCGATGACGGTGGGCGGGACGCTGGACGCGGCGGTGCTGGAGGCGACGAGCATGGAGGCTGGGCCGCACCCGGTAAACCTGCGCGACTTCGAGGTGCTCGCCCGTGACCGGCTCAACCCGGTGTACTACGACTACTTCGCCAGCGGCGCGCAGGACGAGGTGACGGTCGCGGCGAACGAGTCGGCGTTCCGGCGCCACGCGCTGGTGCCGCGCATCCTGCGCGGCTGCGGGCCGCCCGTGCTCGACACGAGCGTGCTGGGGCAGCCGTCGTCCATGCCGGTCCTCATCGCGCCGACCGCGTTCCACCGCCTGGCCTGGCCCGAGGCCGAGGTGGCCACGGCCCGCGCCGCGGCAGCGGCCGACGTCATCATGGTCGCCGCGATGCTCTCCACGGTCACCATCGAGGAGATCGCCGCGACCGGCGCGAAGCTGTGGTTCCAGCTCTACTTCCAGCCCGACCTGGACCTCACCGAGCTGCTGGTCAGGCGGGCCGAGGCGGCCGGCTGCCGCGCCCTGGTGGTCACCGTCGACTCGCCCGCGCTGGGCCGCAACGAACGGGGCGACCGCAACGACTTCCACGACCTGCCGCCAGGCATCTACTGCGCCAACATGGGCGACGCCGGCCACGTCCGCCAGGTGGTCCTCTCCCCCGAGATCTCCTGGGCGCACATCGACTGGCTGCGCGGGATCACCTCGCTGCCGATCCTGCTCAAGGGCGTGCTGCACCCGGCCGACGCCCGGCTCGCGGTCGACCACGGCGTGGCCGGGCTGATCGTCTCCAACCACGGCGGGCGCCAGCTCGACACCGTTCCGGCCACCCTGGACCGGCTGCCGCTCATCGCCGGCGCGGTGGGCGGGCAGGTCCCGCTGCTGCTCGACGGGGGCGTGCGGCGCGGCACCGACGTGGCCAAGGCCCTGGCGCTGGGCGCGCAGGCGGTGGCGGTCGGCCGCCCGGTGCTGTGGGGGCTCGCATCCGCGGGCGAGGCAGGGGTACGCAAGGTACTCGAGCTGCTGCGTACGGAGCTGGCGAACGCGCTGACGCTGCTCGGCGTCGCCACCCCCGGCGAGCTGGCCCGGGACCAGGTGGAGCCGTGAGGGTCATCGGGGCCGGTGTCGGCCGTACCGGCACGCTCTCGCTCAAGGCCGCGCTGGAGCGGCTCGGCTTCGGGCCGTGCTTCCACGGCCGGCACGTGCTGGACCATCCAGACCGGCTGCCGCTGTGGCAGGCCGCCGCGGCCGGCGAGCCGGTGGACTGGGCGGCCCTGTTCCAGGGGTACGAGTCCAGTGTGGACTGGCCCGGCGCGGCGTTCTGGCGCGAGCTCGTCACCGTCTTCCCCACCGCGAAGGTCATCCTGACCGTGCGGGACGCGCAGGGCTGGTACGACAGCGTGCACCGCACGATCTTCCAGATGTTCGGGTACGGCGCCCCCGATGCCCAGGTCACGCTGGCCCGGCAGGTGGTGCCGGGCCTGGACGTGTTCACCGAGCTCCACCGGCGGATGGTCTGGGACGGCTTCTTCGCCGGCCGGTTCGCCGACCGGGAGTACGCGGTCCGCGCCTACGAGGAGCACAACGCCGCGGTGCGCCGCGAGGTGCCCGCCGACCGGCTGCTCGTGGTCACGCCCGGCGCCGGCTGGGAGCCGCTGTGCGAGCTTCTCGGCGTCGCCGTGCCGGACGAGCCGTACCCGCACCTCAACGACCCGGAGAAGTTCTGGGCGCGGGTGGCGACCCGGGTCAGCGAGTCCCAGCCGGCGGGCGAGCCCCAGCGGTGACCGGCGCCTCGCCCTCTCCCGCGGCCAGCGCCACACGCAGGCGGGCCAGCCCGCGCCGGATCCTGGTCTTCGCCGTACCCAGCGGGATCCCTTCCTTGGCCGCGATCTCCTTCGCGGTCAGCCCGTAGACGGTCGCCATCACGATGGGGCGCGCCTGGTCGACCGGGAGCGTGCGCAGCCCGGCCCGCAGGCGCTCAGCGCTCTCGGGCTCGGGCTCGGCCGCCTCGTCCGCCAGCGCCGCGACCAGCTGCTCCGGGTCGACCGGCTGGTCACGGCGCAGCCGGACAGCGTCGACCGCGAGGTTGCGCGTGATGGTCAGCAGCCAGGTGGGCACCCGACCGCGCCGCGGGTCGTAGACGGCCGCGTACCGCCACACCCGCATGAACGCGTCCTGCGCCACCTCCTCGGCCAGGCCCGCGTCGTCTACGACCGAGAGCGCCAGCCCGTACACCCGCGCCTGGTAGCGCCGTACGAAGACCGCCATAGCGTCGGTGTCGCCGGATGCCATTCCCGCGATGACCGCCTCATCGGAGAGCACCACAGCGGACATCACGCAGGCGGGCGGCTCCCGGTTCAGACAAGGCCCAGCAGCGCCTGTTTGTCAGGCTTTCCGCTGGCGCTCATCGGCACCTGCGAGATCACCGTCAACGTGGCTGGGACGCTGTTCGCGCTCAGCCTCTCCCGCACCAGCTTGGCGAGCACCTCGCGGTCGGGCGCCAGGTCGCCGGCCGGCACCACGAACGCGTGGATGGCCTCACCTGTGCCCAGGTCGGGCGCGCCGACCACGTACGCCTGCGCGACCGCCGGGTGCGTGGCCAGCACCCGTTCGATGGCGCCGGCGTAGCAGACCTCGGCGTTGACCATGATCACGTCACGGGCCCGGCCGGTCAGGTGGAGCAGGCCCTCGTCGTCCAGGTAGCCGAGGTCGCGGGTGTGCAGCCAGCCGTCGCGCAACACGTCGCTGGTCTGCTCCGGGTCGTCCCAGTAGCCAGCCATCAGGTGCGGGCTGCGTACGCAGACCTCGCCGTCGCGGATGTCGACCTCCACCGTGGGCATCGGCCGGCCCACCGACTCCTCGTGGCCGGCGAGGATGTCCTCCGGGGTGAGCATGGAGATGATCCCGGCCTCGCCCTGCCCGTAGCCCTGCCACACGATCGGCCCGAGCCGCTCGGTGGCGGCCCGCAGCAGCTGCGGGCCGGCCGGCGACCCGCCGAGCACCAGCGCCCGCAGGCTGCTCAGGTCGGCCCCGGACTGGAGTACGGCGTGCAGCCTGGCCGGCGGCATGATCGTGGCGGTGATGCGGTAGCGCTCGATCGCCTCCGGCAGCGCGAGACCGTCGGGCAGGACCGCCATGCCCCCGACGACCAGGGTGCGCCCGAGGTAGGTGAACATGGCCGGGCCGGCCAGGCTCTGGTGGATCAGGCAGCGCTCGAAGCTGGTCGGGTGGTGCGGGGCCGCCTCAGCCGCCCCGGCCGGGGCGCCGGTGAGCAGCCGGACCAGCACCGGCGGCCACTGGTCTGGCTGGTAGGCGAGGCTGGTCGCCCGGTAGGTATGCGCGCACGCCTTCGGCCGGCCGGTGCTGCCGCTGGTGTAGTGCAGCCGCGCGATGCCGTCGGGGTCCGCCAGCCCGGCCGCGCAGGCGCCGGGGCCGGGATGCGAGAGCAGGTCATCGAGGCGGAGCACGGGACCGTCGACCGGCTGGTCGGCGACCACGACGTCGCTGTGGCCCCACAGGGTGTCGGCGAGCTGCTGAGCGCCCCACCCTGGCCGCGCCGCCGCCACACGGCATCCGAGCACGTGCGCCGCCAGGTGCGCGGCGTACGCCTCCGGCGAGAGCGCCAGGACCATCCCGACACCCATGCCGGGCTGCACGCCAGCGTCCCGCAGCCCGCCGACCAGCCGCCACACCATCCCCAGCAGCTCGCCGCGCGAGACGGTACGCGAGCCGACCTGGAACGCCGGCTCGTCAGGGGCGTCGCGCAGGGAGGCGATCACCGGTGCGGGAAACAGCATGGTCACCCCGGTAGTACGTCCGGGGCGTACCCCGGAGATTCCGTCTGGGCCGCGTGTCGTCGCCCGGGCCCCGGGCTCGGACCGCCAGCCGCAGTGTCGAAGCTGTGCACTCTCGACGTGGTCGAGAAGGTTGTTGTCACGGCGTCATATCGTCCGGGCGCCCGAGGCGAGGTCCGCGATGAGCTTCTCGATCTGGGCCCGCAGGTCGGCCGGGATCCGCGGGTCGGTAACCCCCTCCTCGGGTGGCGTCAGCACCAGGCCCTTGTTGGGGAAGGTCGCCGTGTAGGCCTTGCCGCCGAACGTACCAGCCTCGATCCTGTCCACATAGGACTTGTACTCAGGGTAGTCGTCCACCTTGACGTTGAGGATGTTGACCTGCTTCGCCGTACCGCCGGTCACGCCGATGGTCAGCACCTTCGGCTGGTGGCCGGCTGCGGCGACACCGACGCCGTAACCGATGCCGTCACCGGTCGTGAAGAGGAGCTGCGCGCCCTGGCCGATGAGCGCCTCCGCCGCCTCCTTGGCCTTCTGCGTGTCGTCGAAGCTGCCCGTGTAGGCCTCCTTCCACGTCCGCGACGGGTCGGTGGCCTTGAGGCCCGCCTTGAAGGAGGTGTGGATCTCCTCGATGAACGGGACCTGTGGACCGCTCACCAGACCGACCATCCGCACGCCGCCGATCTTGCCAGCGACAAAGCCACACAGGTAGCCCCATTGCCCGAGATCCAGAGTCCACCCCTCGACGTTCGGCGCGGTCATCTGGAGCACCTCAGGACCGCCATTTATCGCAAAGTGGACCTTCGGGAAATCTTTGGCGAGCTTGAGCACTGGCTCGATCGCCTCGTACCCGTTGGTTATGACCAGGTCGTACCCCTGGGTGGCGTAGTCGCGCACGACCGACTCGATGGCGGCCGGGTCGTTGTTCCGCTCCCGGATGGTGGCTTGGATGCGGCCTTCCCGCTCGAGCCGCTTGACGGCTTCCGCGGCGGCCTGGTTCCACGCGCCGTCGTTGGTCATGCCCTGGGCGAGCAGCACGACCTTCAGCTTCTGGGTGGTCGGCGAGGGCCCGGGCGCAGGGTCGCCGCCGCACGCGGTGAGCAGGACGGCGACGCCCATGAGGAGCAGTGACGCGAATCTTGGGATGCCCGCCTTTGTCGGCTTGGGCAGGAGCCTGGACATGCGGTGTCCTCCTTCGCCTGCGTCGGCAGGCGGTCAAACCTGAGCAGGTCACGAGCAGGCCGGGGCCCGGGCGGACCTTACCTTGAGCGGTGGTGGCGAAGTAGAGCAGACTAGCGTGGTACTAGCCGTCGAGCGGCGTTGGGTGGGTGCAGATGAGTCAGACCGCGGGCTGGCACCCCAACCTGGCGACCGATGTCCTCGAGGAGGTGCCGGCTCGTGCTGGGAGCCGGCCGCAGCTGACCATCGGCACGATTATGCGCCTAGTCGCGGCGGCTTAGCCGCATGGACAGGACACGGTTTGGCACCCGCATGCTGCCGGGCAGCGAGGCGTACGCCGAGGTACAGGAGTGGCTGCACCGGGAGGCCGAGCTCCTCGACGACCGCGAGGAACGCGCGTGGCTTGCGAACATGGTCAGCCGGGACGTCGTCTACCAGGTGCCCATCCGGCAGACGGTGCGGCGGGCGGACGGGGACGGCTTCGCCCGGGACGGGTTCCACCTCGACGAGAGCTACGGGTCGCTGCTGGTGCGGGTGGAGCGCAACCTGAGCCCGTCGGCCTGGACCGAGGACCCGCCACCACGGACCCGCCGGTTCGTCACCAACATCCGGGCGACCGCCGAGGGCGACGATGCCTTCGGCGTCCGCAGCAACCTGCTCATCTACCGCACCCGCCAGGACGAGGCGCAGCCGTCGCTGCTCGCCGCAGAACGCCGCGACCTGCTCTGCCGCACCGGTGACGCGCTCCTGCTCCGCCGCCGCCTCGTGCTGCTGGACCTCACCGTGCTGCAGGTGCCCAACCTCGGGTACTTCTTCTGACCCGCAGCCGGCCCGGCCGGCTCTGACCCGCAGCCGGCCCGGCCGGTCGACCAGGGGACGTTCATGTACGACCAGCTGCACGCCCGCGCCATCATCGACGCGCTCGCCGCGCAGGTCCCGCTCGGCCACGCGCCCGCGGAGATCTTCGGCAGCGACGACGTCTACCAGCATGAGCTGCGCCGGATCTTCGCCCGGTGCTGGGTGTTCCTCGCCCACGAGTCGGAGATCCCGCGCCGCAACGACTTCGTCCGCCGGAAGGTCGGCGAGGACGACTTCATCGTGGTACGGGACCGGCACGGCACTGTCCGCGTGCTGCTCGACGCGTGCCGCCACCGCGGTGTCGCCGTGTGCCGCGCTGACAAGGGGAACACGCCGCAGTTCCGCTGCCCGTACCACGGCTGGACCTACGACACGAGCGGCCGGCTCACCGGCGCCCCGGCCTGGCGGGAGGCCCTGGCCGGCCTGCCCCGGGAGGAGTACGGGCTGCTGCCGGCGGCGCAGGTCGGCGTATGCCATGGCCTCATCTTCGCCACGCTGGACCGCACCGCGCCCAGCCTGGACGAGTACCTGGGTGGCATGTCCTGGTACCTGGACCTGGTCTTCGGCCTCAACGACGCCGGCGTCGAGGTGCTCGCGCCGCCGCAGCGGCTGGTCATCTCGGCCAACTGGAAGTCCGGGGCGGAGAACTTCGCCGGCGACGACTACCACCTGGCCACGCTGCACCGATCGGTCTGGGAGGTGGGTGCGTACCCGGTGCCCTTCGAGGACGACATGGTGGGCTACCACATCCAGGCGGCACCTGGGCACTCGCTCTCGCTGTCGATGGACCCCGACGCCGACGAGCCCGGCCCGTACTTCTACGGCATGCCCGACGACCTGGTCGCGTCCTTCAGCACCGCGCTCGTCACCGGCGAGCAGCTGCGGTTCGCCCGGTACATCCGCGCGTTCGTGGGCAACGTGTTCCCGAACTTCTCGGTGCTGGCCCAGCCGGCGACCGAGGACGTGCGGGCGCACCCCGCAACGGGGGTCATCACGATCCGCACCTGGCAGCCGCGCGGGCCGGGCGAGATGGAGGTCTGGTGCTGGTTCTGCGCCTACCGCAACATGTCGGCGGCGCAGAAGCGGCGCAGCCTCACTGCGGGCCTCGGCACGTCGTCGTTCGGCGGGGCGTTCGAGATGGACGATGCCGAGCCGTGGGCCAGCACGTCCCGCACCGGGCGGTCGGTGGCGGCGCAGCTGCTCGGGCTCACCTACAACTACCAGATGGGCAGCGAGGGGGTGGGCCGGGCGCGCCGCGTGCCCGGCTTCCCGGGTCCGGGAGTCGTCTTCGCGCCGCGCTACGAGGAGGGCGTCCAGCGCAACTTCCTGCGCTTCTACGCCGAGCTGATGCGCTGTCCGGACGGCCAGTGGCCAGTGCTGCCGCTGGGTTGAGGCGTGAGCTGCGGCTCACCGCAGGGCACCGAGGTCTTGGAAGCCTGTCACTTTGGCCGGCATCGCGCACCCATCAGATAGCCACCCGACGCTGCCCATCTGTCCCGGAAGATCATTTCCCCAGTCACAGCGGACAAGCTTCCGCCTTGGTAATAGGTCGGTGGCCCCGATGGTCGATGTGGGTTCTCACCCGCCGGGTAGGCCCGAGCAGGAGGGCTCGACTCGTAAACGCTGAAGCCGCGAGCCGCTAGCAGAAGACCTTTCGGCCAGTTGTCATGTCCATCGACTTCCTTCAAAGTATAGAACCACGACTACAACGTTCATCGATGTGTCGCGGTTAGCCCTAGCTGAGGAGGAAGGTCATGGCAGCTTCCAGGTCCCGCTGGCGACTACGCCTGGTCACGTTGCTTACGGGTGCCGCGGCCCTCGTGGCCTCGGTCGCGTGGGTCACGCCCGCGCACGCGGCCGCCGTGGTGTACGCCGCGCTGGGTGACTCGTACTCGTCGGGTGTCGGCACCCGGACCTACTACTCGGACGGCACCAGCTGCTACCGCTCGCCGTACGCGTACCCGGTGATCAACGCTGGCCAGATCGGCGCGACCTCGTTCGCGTTCGCCGCCTGCTCCGGCGCGAAGATCCCTGACGTGATCAACAACCAGCTCGGCCGGCTGACCTCGTCCACCACCCACATCACGCTGTCGGTGGGCGGCAACGACGCCGGCTTCAGCTCGGTCGTCACCCAGTGCGCGCTGCCGTGGCCCTACACCTGCTGGGGCGACATCAACAACGCCAACTCCTACATCACAAACACGCTGCCCAGCGCGCTGAACAACCTGTACAGCCGGATCCGTACCCGGTCGCCGTACGCCCGCGTGGTGATCGTGGGCTACCCGCGCCTGTTCAACGAGAGCGACTGCCAGTCCCTGGCGCGCATCAGCCCCGGTGAGCAGGCGGCCATGAACGACTCCGCGAACCTGCTCAACAACACGATCCGCAGCCGGGCCATCGCCTACGGCTTCCGGTTCGCCGACCCGCGCACGCCGTTCACCGGCCACGCCGTCTGCGACTCCGTCGAGTGGGTCAACGGCCTGTCGTCCCCGACGATGGAGTCCTACCACCCCAACCGCACCGGCCACTCGAGCGGCTACGCACCGATCGTGCGTACCCAGCTGGTCAGCCTGGCCAGCACGAGCACAGCAGCGTAACCGCCCGCGGCTGGGGGTGGCGGCACCGCCGGCGCCCCCAGCCGCGCCGCGCCTACCGCCATCGGCCGAGGCGCACCCCACCGGCCCGGCGTCCTCCCCGGCGGCGCTGGTAGCCCTATCTGCCCAGCAGGCGTGGCGACCTGCCGGGCAGGCGTAGCTGGCTGCCGGGCAGGTATGGCTACCTACCGAGCAGGTCTGCGACGCGGATGAGCGGCGCCGCCAGTGTTGGGATCTGCTCCGGGTCGTCAAGCTCTTGGGCCCGGTACACCAACAGCTCGTCGCCCTGCAGGCTCCAGGTAGGGACAGTGCCGGCGATGTGCTCTGTCACCAGCGCCGGCCCGACAAGCTGCCGGGCGTAGCCGCGGTCCGCCTCCGTGACGATGCGGAACTGGTGGTCGAACCGCTCGTCGCCAACGGCTTCTCCCCTGTCGCCGAAGATCGCGCGGCCGATCGCCGCCAGCGCGGCAAGCGGCTGGACCGCGATCGACGGGTACGGCTGCCCCAGCCGCACCACCAGCACAAGCAGATGGCGGGTGTACATGGTGGCCGGGACGCCACCGGTGACATCGCCGATTACCTCCGTAAAGGTGTAGTCGGCGATGCTGACCGGATAGCCCTGGAGGGTCCCGGACAGCACCCATCTCACGACGCCACTGTTGCCGCCGGGCAGCCGGGCGCCCCAGCCAACCTGGGGGGACGGCGTGTAGACCCAGCGATGCTCCACAGCCCATTGCTGGACCCGCTCCTGGCGGTCCTGGTCCCGGCGCGCGCTGCTGGCCGAGCTGCCGATAAGGAAGGTGACCAGCGCGACCCCGGCGACCGCCAGGACCACCCAGACAACCGTCGCAGTGTCCACGTCACACCCCTCACCGCTTCAGGAGGTGTCCTTGGTCGGGCGCCTGGCCTATGTGGACAGATCCAGAGCCTTCGTCGCCTCTGCCAGCCGCGCAGCTACATCGTGCGTCCGGTCCAGCGGGAACGTAAATCCTCGCAACGGCCGGATGCGGGTGGGCGCCCGGTGGATCTCCGTCACCAAGCCGCCACCGGGTACGGGCGAACCGCGTACCGTGTCGCAGGTGGCCGAACCCCTGCGCACGGTCCTCGCCGCGGTGGGGGTCTTCGCAGGCACCAACATCGACGACCTCATCGTGCTGACGGTGCTGTTCCTGTCGGGCCCGATGTTCCGGACCATCGGGGTGTCCAGCAGCCTGGTGACGGTCACGGTCTTCACGGTGCTGGTCGCGGTGTGGTGTGCGGTCGGGTCCTGGTTGGGCTCGCACCCCGCGCTCGTCGCGGCGGTACGGCGTTTCGGGCACTGGCTGGTGCCGGTCGTCTTCGTGGCCGTCGGGAGCGCCATCATCGCCCAGTCGGGTGTGGTCTACCGGCTGCTCTGACGGCTACCGGCGCGCTGTCCCACGAGCTCCTGTCCTACGCGCTCGGCTCTCCCAGGAGGACGCGGACCTCGTCCGCTCCTGGCATGCCCAGCCGCTGGTAGATGGCGAGCGCCTCGCGCAGGCACGCCTCGCCCAGCTCGGCCTGGTCGAGGCTGCGGTAGGCCACGCCGAGGTAGTGCAGGTCATAGGCCTCCATGGAGTAGTCATGCAGCTCACGGTGGATCACCAGCGCCTCCTTCAGGTAGCGGAGGGCCTCGCTCTGCTGCTGGTTGGCCAGGCACGCCTCACCGATGCAGGTGAGCGTCATCGCCTCACCCCAGCGGTCGCCGATCTGCCGCCGGATCTCCAGTGCGACCTTGAAGTGCGTGCGCGCCGACTCGAACTCCCCGTCGTGGAAGTCCTCCTGGCCGAGGTTGCAGATGGTGATCGCCTCACCCCAGCGGTCGCCGGCCTCACGCCGGATCTCCAGTGCCTGCCAGAAGTAGTGACGCGCCTCCTGGGTCCGGTTCAGGTCGCCCCAGACCGCGCCGATGCCGTTGAGCGCATGCGCCTCGCCGTACCGGTCACCGATCTGGCGGCTGATCTCCAGCGCCAGGTGGTGGCAGCTCCGGGCCTCCTCGAACTGCCGCAGCTCGCGGCGGGCAATGCCCAGGCTGCTGAGCATGGTGAACTCCGCCTTGCGGTCGCCGAGGGCCCGGGCACAGGCCAGGCCTGTCTGGTGGGTGCCGATCCAGTCGTCCCAGTGCTTGTCGAGGTGGAACAGCGCCCACAACAGGTTGGCCAGCCGCCACCCGATGTCGTACTCCTGGTACTCCCAGGCCTGCCGGACCGCCGCGACCAGGTTGGCGCGCTCGGCCTCGAGCCAGGCCAACGCCTCCGCCCGGTGGGCGAACCGCGGCAGGTCGGTGGGGGGCGCGCCGTCGGGCAGCGCGGTACGCCGGCGGTGCGGAGCCACCAGCGCGTCGGCCGCCGCCGCGGCGTGCAGGTCGTACGTGAGCAGCCGGCGCACCGCCGTACGCCGCCTGGCCTCGGCGCCGTGGGCCTGGGCCTGCTCGTTGGCGTACGCGCTGAGCAGGTCGTGCAGCGTGTAGCGACCGGTCACGTGCTCGGTGACCAGGTGCGCCCGGGCCAGGTCCGACAGCAGCTGGCGGGCCCGGCTGGACGGGATCGCGGCGAGGTTGGCCGCGCCCGGCACCGTCACCTCCGGCCCGTGGTGCAGGCCCAGCAGCCGGAACAGGTGCGCGGCCTGTGTGGACAGTCGCTGGTAGGACCAGGAGAAGACCGAACGGATCTGGGTGAGCTGGTCCCCGCCGTCCACGGCGTCGAGCCGCCGCTGCGCGTCGGCCAGCTCGGCGGAGAAGGTGGCCAGCGGGAAGGTCGGGTGCGCGGCCGCCCGGGCCGCGATGATGGCCAGGGCCAGCGGCAGCTGGGCGCAGCGCGCCACCAGCTCGTCGACTGCTGCGCGCTCGCCCTGCAGGCGGGCCTGGCCCAGGTGGCTGGCGAGCAGGTGGCGCGCCTCCGGGGCGGTGAGCAGCTCCAGGGTGAGCGGGTACGCGCCTTCGACGGCCACCAGACCGGTCAGCTCGTTGCGGCTGGTGACGATGACCAGGCAGCCGCTGCTTCCCGGCAGCAGCGGGCGGACCTGGTCCACGTGCCGGGCGTTGTCCAGCACGACCAGCATGCGGCGCCCGGACAGCAGGCTCCGGTAGAGGCTCACCTGGGCGTCCAGGCTCGCCGGGATCTGGTCGGCCGGGATCGCGAACGCGTCCAGGAAGCCGCGGATCGCCTCGGCCGGCGTCATCGCCTCCCGGGTCGGGTCGAAGCCGCGCAGGTTGACGAAGAGCTGGCCATCGGGGAAGCGGGCGGCGGCCCGGTGCGCCCAGCGGACCGCGAGCGCGGTCTTGCCGATGCCGCCGGTGCCGTGCACCACCGAGATCATGACGGCATCCTGGCCAACCGCTGCGGCCAGCCGGTCGAGCTCGTCGAGCGCCGCCTCGCGGCCGACGAAGTGCCGTACCGGCGCCGGTAGCTGGCGTAACGCGGTCTGCCCGGCCGGGACAGCAGGTGCGCTGGGGGCCGCCACCGGGACGGCGTTGCGCAGGATGCTCGCCCGCAGCTCCTGCAACGGTGTGCCGGGGTCGAGCCCGAACTCGTCGGCGAGGCGCCGGCGCAGCTGGTCATAGGCGTGCAGCGCCTCACTCTGCCGGCCGGAGCCGTGCAGCGCCCGCATCAGCAGCCCGACCATGCACTCCCGCAATGGGTGGGCGGCGACCAGCTCCACCAGCTCCCCGACGACCTGGTGGTGGCGGCCCTGCTGCAGCTCGAGCTCGAGGCAGCTCTCTACCGCGGCCAGCCGCTGCTCGTTGAGGCGGGCACCGCCCGCCTCGATGGCCCGGCCGGCCATGCCGGCCAGCGCCGGGCCCTGCCACAGCGCCAGGGCGTCACGCAGCCGCGTTGTCGCGGCGTCGAGGCGGCCGGCGGCCTGCAGCTGCCGGGCGGCTGTCACAGCGGCCTCGAACACCTGGGCGTCGAGCTGCCCAGGGGTCAGGTGGATCCGGTACCCGGCCGGCTCGGCGGCGATGACATGCTTCCATCCGCCCCCGGCGGGCAGGTGCTGGCGCAGGTTGGAGACGCAGTTCTGCAGCTGCCGGGCGGCGGTGGCCGGCGGCGTCTCGTCCCACACCGCGTCGATGAGGTAGTCGCGGCCCACGACCTGGTTGGGCGAGAGCAGCAGCACCGCGAGGATCCGCTTGTGCCGCCGCTCGAAGGCGTACGGCTGGCCGTCCCTGTTCAGAACCTGGAGCGCTCCCAGTATCCGGTACCTCACACGGACCTCCCACGGGGGTTCCCCTCGCATCGGGCGTTTCCGCGGAGATCTAGATTATTAGATTTATCAATCTAAAGACAGCCGCGTACCTCGTGCGCGCCTCGCGCGTGCCTCGTGCGCGCCTCGATGAAGAAAGCCGTGCGGTTCGGATGAAGACCGGTGTCCATGCTGCGGGGCATGGGAACCGTCGTAGACGCCATCGCCAGCGCCGGCCAGCAGGACAGGCCCGCGGCCCTGACCGTGGCCGGCACCGGCTCCGGGGTGGACACCTGCCTGCCCTGGCCGGTCCTGCACCAGCAGGCCCGGCGCATGGCGTCCGTGCTCGCCGGGCACGGCATCGGGCCGGGCAGCCGGGTCGGCCTGCTGGCCGACACCAGCGTCGGCCTGGTCACCGCGATCCAGGCGGTGTGGCTGCGCGGCGCAGCGCTCACGATCCTGCCGCTTCCCGACCGCACCGGCCGGCCCGGGCAGCTGGCCCACCTGCTGGCGGTCCTCGCCGACGCCCGGCTCGACCTGGTGGTCATCGACGAGGGGTCCCGCGAAGCCGGACCCGCCCTGTCGGAGGCGGTACGGGTCATGCCGCTCTCCACCCTGGACCTTGCGGCGACCGGCGCCGCGCCCGCCACGGCGGTCCGGCCCGGTCCAGATGACCTCGCCGTGTTGCAGTACACCAGCGGCTCTACCAGCGCCCCACGGGGCGTGCCGGTCTCCCACGGCAACCTCGCCGCCAACCTGACCGCGATCGCGGCGGTGATCGGCCGCGACGAGGTGGGTCCCGCCACCTCGTCCTGGGTGAGCTGGCTGCCGCTCTACCACGACATGGGGCTGATCGGGTTCCTGGCCCTGCCCATGTCGCGCGGCTGCCCGCTGGTCCTGCAGTCCCCGCTGGCCTTCGCGCTGCGCCCGGCGAGCTGGCTCGAGCGGCTCTCCCGCCATCGGGCCACCATCACCGGCGCGCCCAACTTCGCGTACAGCCTGATGGCACAGCTGCTGGAGGCGGGCGTCGCCGCCGACCTGAGCACGGTCCGGACGATGATCTCCGGGGGCGAGCCGGTCGACGCGGGGATGATGGCCCGGTTCACGGCCGTCGCCGGCCGGCACGGGCTGGACCCCCGCGCGGTCGTGGCCGCGTACGGCCTGGCCGAGTCGACCCTGGCGGTGAGCTTCTCGCGGATCGGCGGCGGGGTCACCGTCGACGAGGTGGACCGGGACACCCTCGAACGGGACGGCCGGGCGCGGCGGGCCGCCGCCGGCCGTCCGGCGCGCCGCCTGGTCCGGCTGGGACGGGCGGTGCCGGGCACACAGATAAGAGTTGTCGACTCCCGCACCGGCGCTCCGGTCGAGCCGCGCATGGTGGGCCACATCGAGGTCAGCGGCCCGTCCGTGGTCGGTGGCTACTGGGGCGAGGCGCCCCGGCCGTCCGGCGGCTGGCTGCGTACCGGTGATCTTGGCTACCTCGCCGACGGTGAGCTGGTGGTCTGCGGGCGGGCCAAGGACGTGCTCTTCGCCGCCGGCCGCAACGTCTACCCGCAGGACGTGGAGGCGGCGGCCGCTGCGGTGCCGGGCGTGCGCCCCGGGGGCGCCGCCGCGTTCGGCATCCCGGCCGACGAGGGCGACCGTCTCGTGGTCGCCGTCGAGTCCCGGGGCGCCGACAGCACCGCCCTGCGCCGGGCCGTCGCGGTGGCCGTGGCGGCAGAGACCGGCATGGCCCCGGCGGATGTGGTGACCCTGCGGCTGGGCCGCCTTCCCAAGACCTCGTCCGGCAAGCTCCGCCGCGCGGAGACCCGGCGCAGGTACCTCGCTGGCGAGCTGGCAGCAGGCGGCTCGCCCCTCGTCCCGCCCCTCGTCTCACCCTTAGTAGAGCGGAGCGTCTGATGACGACGGAGATCGTTGGTACGCCGCCGCGCGAGCGCTCCCGTGCGGAGCTTGCCGCGCTGCTCAACGTGGACCTGTCAATGCTGGACGACCGGGCCTCGCTGCGCGACGGGCTGGCGCTGGACAGCCTCACCATGATGCGCCTGGTCACCTGGCTGGAGGCGCACCGGTTGCCGGTCACGGCGGAGGGCCTGCTCCCGGCGACCGTGGGGGACGTGCTGTCCCTGCTGGACAGCAAGGCGGGACCCCGGGTGTTCGTCAAGGCGGGCAGCCTGCCGGGCATCCCCGAGCGGTTCCTGGCGCCACGGCCGCAGGACCCGCTGGCGCCGGTGCTGGAGACGCCGGCGCTGCGGCTGGCCCCCATCATCCCGGACGACATGGGCTTCCTCTACGCGCTCGCGATCGACCCGGAGACCGGCTTCCGCTGGCGCTACCGCGGCTCGATCCCTCCGTTCGAACGGTTCAAGGCAGAGCTGTGGAACCAGGTGCTGTTGCAGTTCGTGGTGCGCCGGATCGAGGACGACATGCCGATCGGGCACGTCGTGGCGTACGGCGACGAGCTGAGCCTGCGCCACACCTACATCGGCGCGGTGTTCCACCCCGGCAGCGTCGGCACCGGCCTGCCGGCGCAGGCGGTCGCGCTGTTCGTACGGCACCTGTTCCACACGTTCCCGCTCAACAAGATCTACATGGAGGTTCCCGGGTTCAACTGGCCGCAGCTGCAGAGCGGCCAGGGCAGCCTGTTCCGCGTCGAAGGGGTCCTCCGCGACCACGACTACTACGCCGGCCGGCACTGGGACAAGTACATCTGCGCCCTCTACCCCGACGACCTCGAGCTGGCCGAGTCGCGGGACTCCTGAGCCGCTCCGGCCGCCGCCAGGCACCGCTGCTCGGTCACCGCCAGGCACCGCGCGCACCGCCGGGCACCGCTGCTCGGCCGCCACCAGCCGGGCACCGCCGCCGCGGCGGCCGGAGGGAGCACCACCCTAGGCATCCTCCACAAGGGAGGATCAAGGAAGGAGCAGACATGGGTTTCAACCGGGTCCGCCATCGGGCGATGATGGCCATGGCCGCCGCCGGGATCTTCACCGCCCTGGCGCCCGCCCCGGCGGCCCTCGCCGGGCCAGCCGTCGACGCCGAGCCGCAGGTCACCGACACGGGCAACGTCGTCGTCGCCGACCTCGGGATCAGGTCCTACCGCGGCGACAAGGTGGTCGAGGCGGCCTACAACGAGCTCAACAGCGACCACAAGTACGAGACCCCGATGGGGTCGAACTGCAACTACTACTCCAGGCACTGGGGCTTCGGGTGCCAGCCATGGTGCGCCGACTTCGTCAAGTTCGTCTGGAAGAACGCCGGCGTCTATGCCTGGGACAGCCTGAACTCGGAGGCCGGGACAACCGCCCGCTGGGGCCGCTTCTTCGGCCTGTGGCACTGGGGCACTGCCGGGATCTTCCCGGGTGCGGCCGTGACCTACAACTCCTCGGGTGACCCGTTCATCGACTCCGACCACGTCGGAACCTTCGTCGGCTGGGTCAACGGCTCGCCGAAGGTCATCTCGGGCAACTACTCGAACCAGGTGTACAAGCACAACCTGTACTACGGCACGGCGATTGCTGGCTGGACCGACCCAGGCAACTGACCGCCAGCAGAACCTGGGGCGCCGGCCAGGTAGTCGCTGCGTCCGCTGTCAAGATCGCGATCTGCTACGCAGATCATGCAGTACGACTGCACCTCTGGTGTCCCAGATCGCGATCTTGACGGGCCATGGCCACGGCGACAGGTCCGGCGAGACAGAATGCACTGAATGTCCTAACTTAGCGATGCCATGGCGGGTTCAGGGCTCGCCTGGACGCCACGACCCGGCGCGGTTGGTGCGCCTTTCTTCTTGTTCACCTTTCTGGAGGCGTTCCATGATCACCAAAGCGCACCTCGCCACCGTGGCCGCCGTGCTGGCGCTGGCTCTTGCTGGGTGCGGCGGAGAGGCCCCGCCCGAACAGACCGCCCGGCCGGCCAGCCCCGCGTCGAAGCAGCCGGTCATCCCGGTGCCAGTGCTCAAGGTCGGTGAGGCGTTCGCCGCCGACCTGCTCGGCGACGGCCGGGCCACGGTGGCCATCGTCGCCACCGAGGTCTCCGCCGTACGGCGTGCCGATGACCCGTCCGCACCAGCGGGCAGGGTGCAGCTCGTCGCCATGGTGAAGATCGTGCTCGACAAGGCGGGAAAGCCGATCCTGGGCGGCCCGCGGAACTTCATCTTCCGGGACGCCAAAAGCGCACTCCACCCGGCCCGGACCAGCCGGGAGGCCTTCCCTCCCGAGCTGATGGCGGTCAACTTCACCACCGCCGGGCAGCACGCGGACGGAAAGATCGTGTTCGACGTGCCCCCCGACCTGGTGGCCGGCGGCCAGATCCAGCTCGTCACCGGACAGCTGGTGCACGCGATCTGGAGCGTCTAGCAGCCGCTCGGCTGGGTAGGCGACCGCTGGACCTGCTGCGCCTGGTGGCCGCCGCAGCCATATGAACACCGGAGAGGATGATGCGGCGCGCGTCCGCGGTGAAACGCTCGAACATGGTCATCTCCTAGCCTCGGGTCCGGTGAGCGTGCTTCTGGTGAACGGCTTGCCGGGTGACCCCCAGCGCGTCCGCGATCGTCTGCCAAGCCCAGCCATGCGCCCGGGCGTTGCGCACCTGCACCGCCTCGAGGTGCTCGACCAGCTTGCGCAGCGCGGCGACGGCCCGCAGGCCGGTGGCGGGATCAGCGGCGCTGGCCGCGGCGGCAATCTGCTGGGTGTCATCCACGTCTGTCAAGGTAGATTGACAGAACTGAGGCGTCAAGCCAGCTTGACAAGATGGGCCATCGCGGCGGGTGGCCAGGACCGGCCACCGTGGCGCGGCGCAGTTTTCCGTGCCCTTGCGCCCGCCCTCCCGTAACTTGTGACCATGGGCATCGACGACGACGCGCTGGCGTGGCGCCTCGCCCGCAACTGCCTGCTGTACGAGGAAGACCTTGGACCGGAGCAGGTCAACATCGGAAACACCATCGAGCCCAAGCTGGTGCCGCGCCCCGAGGCGCTACGCGACCTCTACACCAGGCTGCTCATCGAGTACCTGGACGCCGACGTGGCGCGGCTGACCGCACTCGAGCAGCGGATGTGGCACGCGCTGCGGGAGCGCAGCCAGCCGAGCTCCTCGCCCCTGCGCTACGGCGCCTTGGTGGACGGCGGTAGCACCGGCCCGCCGGGCGCGTTCGGCGGCGAAGGGCAGCGGGAGGTCGAGGAGACCCGCAAGTGCGTGGTGGACCTGTGCCAGCGCGCCACGACCATGATCCGGGACGCGGGCGCGGTCGAGGACGAGCGGTGCCGGCAGCGGTTCCTCGCCGGCCTGGCCTACAAGAACACCACCGACGTCCTGGGTGACCTTCCGGGCGTGCCCGAGGACAGCGCCGCCCGGCTGCTGCACCGGCTGGACGAGCTGGACGGTGACTGACGCGCTGTGGGGGGGCGGCGGGCCTCGGTGGTGGTGTCCGGCTCCCAGACGCTGGTCGGCGGCTTGTTCACGATGCTCAACGGTCTCCCCCGCACCAACGCCGCGGCGGTGGACGCCAGCGGCGAGGTCGATCCACTGTGGAACCCGAGCCCGGACGACATCGTCTACGCGGTCGAGGCGTCCGCCGACGGCACCATCGTCTTCCTCGGTGGCCTCTTCGCCAACCTCGGCACGGCCGCCCGCAGCCGGCTGGCCGCGGTCAACCTCACCACCGGCGAGCCGCTCAGCCGCACCGCCTGGCCGACCGGGGCGAACGGCGCCGTGCGCGCGCTCAGGACCAGCGGCAGCCGGCTCTACGTCGGCGGCGCCTTCACCCGGGCCGGTGGGCTCGACACCGGCCGCCTGGTCGCCCTGGACGCGGCCAACGGCGCGGTCGACACCGGGTTCACCCCGCGACCGGACGGCAACATCCGCGCCCTGACCACCTCGCCGGACGGCACCAAGGTATACGCGACCGGCGGCTACAGCACCATCGGCGGCGTCGACCGGCAGGGGGCCGCCGAGCTGTTGGCGAGCACCGGGGTGGTGACGCCGTTCGCGCCGACCGAGGGCGGCGTGGTGATCGCGGTGGCGCTCACCCCGGACGGCTCGCGGCTGTTCTACAGCACCACCTCCAACCGCACCTACGCCTACGACCCGGCCGTCGCCAACACGCCCAGGTACACCCTGCGCACCGGCGGCGACGTCCAGGCGATCGCCGCGTCCGCGACCGAGGTCTACGTCGGCGGGCACTTCACCACCCTCCCGGTGGAGAAGCTGGCCCGGCTGCACGCGGCGTCCTTCCTCGTCACGACCGGCGCGCCGACCGAGTGGAGCCCCTCGCCGGACGGCGCGTTCGGCGTCTGGTCCATCGAGATCACACCGACCGCGCTCCTGCTCGGCGGCGACTTCGAGAAGGTGGCCGGCAAGGCGCAGCCCGGGTTCGCCCGGCTGCCCGGCACGGCCTGAGCTGCCCGGCACGGCCGACCCGCCGTGGCCCGATCCGCCGCGGCGGCACCGGTGGCGTGGCCCGTACCTGCCCTAGATCCGGCGGGCGATCGTGATGATCTCCCGGCTGGTGCCGGTGACCGGGCCATGCGGCCCACCCGGCACAGCACCACCGCACCGTCCGTGGGTTGATATATGCTGCGCGCCCCAACCCTGGTACGCGCGGCGGTGGTGCGCGGGAGGAGAGTCCACAGTGTCCATGAGCAGAGCCCGGTTGGCTGTGGTCTCGGTGGCCTCGCTGGCCAGCATCGTCGCCGCGCTGGGGCCGGCGAGCCCGGCGTACGCGGCGACCTGGTCGGTCGTCACCACCCCGAACGCGACCGCCGACCGCAACCAGCTCAGCGGCATCGACGCGGTCAGCTCCACCGACGCGTGGGCGGCCGGGTACGCGTACCACTCCACCGCGCCGTTCACCCGCCCGCTGCTGATGCGGTGGAACGGCTCCTCCTGGTCGCTGCAGTCCACGCCGGCGCAGAGCGGGGACGCCATGTTCGAGGGGGTGGACGGCGACTCGGGCAGCAACGTATGGGTGGTCGGCTCGTCCGGCGCCGGCCCGCTCATCGAGCGGTGGAACGGCAGCACATGGGGTGTCGTGCCCAGCCCCAGCCCGTCCGGGGCGACCGCGGCCGCCCTGCGCGGCGTGAAGACCCTGGCGCCTGACAACGCGTGGGCGGTGGGGACCTCCTCGCACTCCTCCGGCGTCCCGACCCGCACGATGATCCAGCGTTGGAACGGCACCAGCTGGAGCATCGTGCCCAGCCCCAGCCCGGACGGCACCCAGAACCTGCTGCGCGCGGTGGACGGCGTCGCCGCCAACGACCTGTGGGCCGTGGGCGGGCTGGGCCATGATGGGTACGGCGGGAACCCGGTAGCCAGCCTGGTGCTGCGCTGGAACGGGTCGGCGTGGAACCAGGTGACAATCCCCAGCAGCGGCGGCGCGTTCTCTGTCACCCAGCTCCACGACGTGGTGGCGGTGTCCGCCAACGACGTATGGATGGTCGGCGAGGCTTTCAGCTTCCAGTACTTCCAGATGGTGCCCTACCTGCTGCACTTCAACGGCTCGACGTGGCAGCATGCCACCATTCCCAGCCCGCCGCTCGGCCGGTTCAACGCCGTCACGGCGCTGTCGGCCACCAAGGTCTACGCGGTCGGCGAGGGCAACGGCCCGCTGATCGCCCGCTGGAACGGCTCGTCGTGGAGCAGGGAGACCGTGCCGGGCAACGGCTACCGCAACCTCCTGGCCGCGTGCGCCGTCGGCACGGGCACGGTGTGGGCCGCCGGCATCCGTTCTGAAAGCGACTGGGTGTTCCGCACCCACGCGGTCCGGACCACCAACGGCTAGGCGTTGCAGCGGTTCGACTACCCAGCCCCCTGGGAGGAAACGCACCGATACGGGCGCAGCACGCACGCTACATCGGTCCACCGGACATCATGCCCTCGCCACCGGCGTAGTGCATCCGGTACGCCGGGCCGCGTCGGCCGCCGCCAGCACGGCGACCACCTCGCGGCCGAACCGTACGTCACACGGGTGCGCGGTGACACCGGCGCGCGCGTCGCGCACGAGCTGGCTCACTGCGGCGCCGAACGCGGCGAGCACGTCTCCGCCGCGCGGAGGGAGGCTGGCCAGGCCGGCCGAGCCGGAGAAGGTGAACTCCTGGCGGGCCGCCGCCTTCGGCGCGTCGATGCTGACCTCGAAGGTGCTCACTGCGCCGCCCGCATGGTGCAGCATCGCGTGGGTGGTGCCGTGCGGGGCGTCCATGGCGGCTACCCGGTCGACCGGACCGAGCACGGGCAGGATGATCGACAAGGTGTGCGGGCCCAGGTCCCAGAGCCCACCGTGCTCATGCCGCCAGGTCGAGCCGGCGTACGGGCTGTCCGGCCCGAAGATCGAGGCGAGCCAGGTGGCCCGGGCACCGTCCCAGCCGCCGGCCCGGCCGGTCTGCGCCGCCTCGGCCAGGAGCTCCTCGACCGGAGGGAAGAACCGGTTCGTGAAGAAGATGACTGAGGAGAGCCGGTGCCGCTCCACCGAGGCCACCACCCGGTCCGCGGCCTCGACGGTGAGCGCAAGCGGCTTGTCGAGCAGCAGGTGCCGGCCAGCCTCGGCGGCTCGTACGGCCAGCTCAGCCTGTACGTCCGGGGGCAGCGCCATGGCCACCGCGTCCACATCGGACCACAGCGCGTCGAGCACCGGGTAGGCGCGGGCACCGTACCGGTCGGCCACCCTCGCCGCCTTCGCCGGGTCGCGGCCCCAGACCGCCACCAGCTCCGCCTCTGGATGCGCGGCCAGCACCGCACCCTGTGTCTGGACGGCCCAGTAGCCCGTCCCCAGCAGACCGAATCGCACAGCGCCAGTCTGCCTGGTGGCGGCGCGGGTGCACCGGCCGGGCGGCGGGCTTGGCACCGGGCTTGGCACCGGGCAGCGGGCTTGGCACCGGGCAGCGGGCTTTGGCACCGGGCTTGGCACCGGACAGTGGGCGCCCGGCTGCGGGCTGGCGCCGGGGCGGGCCGCAGGACATGGTGTGCTGCGCCCTTATGCTCTGCTCCATCTGATGGTGCAGAGCATAAGGGCATTGCCGCACTCCCCCAGGCCCACCGCGCCGGGATGCGCCACTGTGCCGGTCAGCCGGCGCTGCCGCTGCGCAGCTCCCGGGCGAGCTCCTCCTTGCTCATCTGGGACCGGCCGGCGATGCCCGCCTCCTGGGCCTGCTTGTAGAGCTCGGCCCGGCTCAGGTCGTCGTCTATCTTGTGCGCGCGCAGCTCCTCCTTGCGCCGCTCGGCGAAAGCCCGGCCCAGCTCCTCCAGCTCGCTACGGCCGACCGCCTCGGCGAGCGCGGGCAGGATCTTCGACTCCTCCTCCTCGATATGGTGCGTGACCGCGTCCACGAGCTCAGCCAACGCGCGGTCGAACTCGGGGCCCTGCGGGTCCGTCCCCTGCAACCGGTGCAGCAGCTCATCGGCCTCCTGGTGCTCCTGGTAACCGTGGTGCACCTCGCCCGACTCGCTGGGGTTCTTCTCGGTGATGACCGGGTAGACACGCTCCTCCTCGGCCCGGCTGTGCGCGGTCAGCCGCGCGGCGCACTCTTCCAGCAGGGCCTGGCGATCTCCCTCGCCGCTGCGGAGCTTCTCGAAAAGGCTCTCCATCATCCGGTGGTCATCCATGATCAGTTTGACGACATCCGCCATGGCACTTCCCTTCAGCCTTCAGCCTTCTGCCGGCCACGGCCCGCGGCGCAGGGCGCGGCGCGGGTGCGTTGACGGCTGTGTCGTACCCAGCAACCGGTCCGTATCACGCGCCGGTCCAATAAAGTGAGGCCCGGTTTGCCCCTGCAACGCCTCGGGTATCGGCGGACACCATGATCTTTCTCCCGCACTCACTACGCCTGCGCCGCGCCGCGCGGCGCCAGTTCGGCTGGGCATCGCTGCGCAAGCCCCAGCTGGTCGCGATGCGGGCTCTGATGCGGGGACGGGACGCCCTGGTCGTGCTACCCACCGGGGCCGGCAAGTCTGCCGTCTACCAGGTGCCCGCGACGCTCCTGCCCGGCCCGACCGTGGTGGTGGCGCCGCTGCTCGCCCTGCAGCAGGACCAGATAGCAGGTCTGCTGGAGCGCGCCGACCCGCGCCTGCACGCCGTACGCATCAGCTCCGCGGAGACCCCCCGGCAGCAGCAGGCGGCCCTGGACGAGCTGCGGGAGGGCCGCGCCCGCTTCCTCTTCATCACCCCCGAGCAGCTGGCCCGGCCCGAACGGCTGCGCGAGGTGCGCGCGCTGCGCCCGGCCCTGGTCGCGGTCGACGAGGCGCACTGCATCTCCATGTGGGGCCACGACTTCCGCCCCGACTACCTGCGGCTGGGCCACGCCATCCGGGAGCTGGGCCGTCCACCGGTAGTCGCCCTCACCGCCACCGCGTCACCGCCGGTCCGCGACGAGGTCACCCGGCGGCTGGGGCTGACGGCGCCGCAGGTCGTGGTCGCCGGCCTGGACCGCCCCAACCTCTTCCTGGAGGCCGCGCACTGCCCGACCGAGGACCACCGCTGGCGCCGCCTGATCGGCCGGCTCCGCGACGAGGAACCACCGGGCATCGTGTACGCGCCAACTCGCCGCGCCGCCGAGGAGCTGGCCGTACGCCTGCGCGAGCAGGGCATCGAGGCGGTCGCCTACCACGCCGGGATGTCGGCGCGGGAGCGCCAACGCCGGCACGAGGACTTCCTGGCCGACCGGGTGCGGGTGATGGTCGCCACGTCAGCGTTTGGCATGGGCATCGACAAGCCGAACATCCGGTGGGTGACGCACGTGGCGCTGCCCGACTCGCCCGACAGCTACCTGCAGGAGATCGGCCGGGCCGGGCGGGACGGTGCGCCGGCGCGGGCGCTGCTACTGCATCGGGCGGAGGACGTGGCCCTGCAGCGCTACTTCACCGGCGGCGCACCGGCCGCACACGAGCTGGCCGCGCTCGCCACCGCCGTCGCGGCACCGGGCGGACCGCGTACCAAGGCCGCCCTGGCTAGTGAGACCGGTCTCGGCCCGCGGCGCCTGGCCCAGCTGCTCTCCCTGCTGGAGCTGGTGGAGGCGGCAGAGGTCGTCCAGGGTGGACGGATAGCGGCGCCCGCCGGGGCGCCCGGGCCGGCCCACGCGGCCGTCCTGGCGGTCGCCGAGGCGGAACGGCACCAGACGGTGCAGCAGTCCCGCATCGACATGATGCGCGGCTTCGCGGAGAGCCGGCACTGCCGCGGGCAGCAGCTGCTGGCGTACTTCGGTGAGCACTCCCGCCACGCGTGCGGTCACTGCGACAACTGCCAGGACGGGCGGGCGGCCCAGACGCAGGACGCCACGGTCCCTGCCGCGATGCGAGCCGCGGTCTCCGCGGCGACAAAGGGCGACGGCAGGGCGGCAGCGGACGGCGACGGGCCGTACCCGGTGCACAGCACGGTCCGGCACGTCGAATGGGGCTCCGGGCTGGTGCTGCGCTACGAAGGCGGCGACCGGATGGTGGTCCTCTTCGACGCGGTGGGGTACAAGACCCTCTCCGTCGCGGCGGTCCAGCGCAACGGCCTGCTCGCCCTAGAGCCGGGCTGACAGCCTCTGCCCCTTCGATCGCCGACGTGGTTTACTCGCACAGAAGAGGCTGAAGCCGCGGAGACGGAGGGGGTAGAGCCCTGATGCTGCTGAGTTTCCGCTTCGCAAACCATCGCTCGTTCCGCGAGGAGCAGCAGCTCAACCTGACCCCCGTCTACCCCACGGCCGGCCGCGCGGGTGCTGAGCCTGCCGCCGTACGAGTGGCCGGGATCTTCGGTGCGAACGCCTCAGGCAAGTCCAACGTCCTGCACGCGCTCGCCTACATGAGGCGGTTCGTGCTCCGGTCCGACCGTGAGGTCGAGCCGGGGCTTGGCCTGACCCGAGACCCGTTCCGGCTCGACACCGAGTCGGCCAGCACGCCGTCGCGGTACGTGGTTGACGTGCTCATCGGCGGGGTGCGGCACACCTACGGCTTCTCGCTGGGCAACGAACGGGTGCTGGAGGAGTGGCTCTACCACTACCCGCTGAAGAAGCGCCGTCGCGTGTTCGAGCGGGAGAACGATGACTTTGAGTGGGGCGAGGAGTCTGGCAGGCGCGCCGACCTGGAGCGCGTAGCCGAGATCACCGCGCCGACCGCCCTCTTCCTCTCGACTGCGGCCAGGTTCACGCAAGGTCGGGTGCCGGTGGACACAACCGACCCGATGCACGACGCCTACCGATGGTTCTTCAGGTTTCGGACCCGGCTGCATGTGGGCCTCCAGCGCACGCCTCCACCGCACTACCGGTGGCCAGACAGCCACGAAGACCGCGTGATCGTGACTGGTCTGCTGCGCGCTGCGGACATCGGCATCGTCGACGTGGCCCTGAAGGATCCTGTACCAGACGGACTCTTTCCCGAGCCGTCTCTTGAGCTGGAGGCGACAGAACCTGCCACTGCCCGCCAGCACCGTAACGTTGCGATGTGGGCCGAGTTGCGTCGTCTGCAGCGCCTCCAGTTCAGCCATCAAGGACTTGAGACCTCTGTCGACTTCGACATGGCCGATGAGTCAGCTGGCACGCGGCAACTGCTCGAGCTTGCGATAGACGCGGCGTACGTGCTCCGCGGTGGCGGCACGATGGTCGTCGATGAGATCGATGCGAGCCTCCACCCGATGCTGACCGCCCGGCTGATCGGGCTGTTCCAGCGCGCGGACACCAACCCGCTCCACAGTCAGCTGCTCTTCACCAGCCACGACGCCGCCTTGCTCGGGACCTTCGACATGGAGGAGGTGCTCCACCGGGACCAGATCTGGTTCACCGACAAGGACCGGTACGGTGCCTCCACCCTCTACCCGCTCTCGGACTTCAAGCCTCGGAAAGAGGGGGAGAACCGGCAGCGGCGGTACCTGTCCGGCAACTATGGCGGTATCCCGGACCTGTCCGACGACCTGTTCGAACGGGCGCTACGCGCGCGAGGGGAGATCGATGCCGAGTCCTCGCAGTGACGGTCGTCGGCGGTCTCGCGGAGTTGAGGTCGGGCGGGGTCGGGAGACGAGCCTTCGCCGCCGCGTCCCGCGACACGAACAGCAGCGGACGACGTTGATAGCCACGAACGGCCAGTCCACCGAGAAGAGCTACCTCGAAAGCCTGCGAGCCGAGCCGTGGATCAGACCGGGCAAGATTACCGTCACCTTCATCAATGGGTCGCCGCTTGACCTTGTCCGAGGGGCAGCGAGACGCCGGTACGCCGACGACTACGACGATGCCTGGGTGGTCTGTGACGTCGACAGCTACGAGACCGACAACGCCACAAGAAGCTGGTATCGGTCCTGAGAGGGTGGGACAAGTCCCAGCTGAGCTTCAGCGACTTCCGGGATGGCGTCAAGGACGCGTGGCGACGGGCCAAGGCGCTGGACGACCCTCCGGCGGGTAACCCTTCGACCGCCGTCTGGCGCCTCGTCGAGGACCTGTGCGCCGGAGAGCCGGGGAGGATCGGATAGGGCGGCGGCCACGCGGTTAGGACAGCGGGATGCCCAGCTCCTCGGCGCGCTGGAACACCGGCGCCAGGGCCGCCTCGGGGTCGCGCGCGAACAGCCCCGCCCGCACCCGTACGAAGACGCAGTTGCCGACGCGCTCCAGGATCGCCTGGCGCCGCAGGTCCTGCGCGAACACGTCAGGCCCGGCGTAGCGGTCGTCGTCGCACTCGATGGCGAGCCGCCGTCCGTCCGGCGCGGGCACCACGAAGTCGATGCGGTAGCTGCCGAGGCGGAACTGCGGCACCGGCGCCAGGCCGCGGGCGGTGAGCCGGCGCAGGACCGCCCGCTCGAGGTCGGTCTCGCAGCGCTCCTCGGCCGGTACCGCGACCTCCTCGACCCGCCGGGGACGCTGGGCGTACGACAGGAGCAGCGCCCGGGCGTCGTCCGCGGTCAGGTCGCCGAGCTGCACCGAGTGGAACAGCCACAGCTGGTCGCGGGCGCGGGAGGCGGCCACGTTGACCCGGCGGTGGAAGTCGCGCTTGGTGAACGCCCCGAAGCTGCGGTCCTGGCCGGAGACCACCATCGAGACGAGCACCACGTCGCGCTCGTCGCCCTGGAAGGTGTACGAGTCGCCGACGCGCAGCGCCCGCCGTTCCAGCGCATCCGGGCCGACCAGCTCGCGCAGCCGGTGCTGGAGGTAGGCGGCCTGCCCGCTGCCGGAGAGCAGGCTCACCACGCCGAGCGTGCGCCCTTCGTACGCCGGGTCGGCGACGATCTGCGCCACCTTGGCGACGAGCGCCTCGGCCTCGGCGACGTTCACCTCGCCGTAGTCGCGCAGCGTCTCCCGCCGGCCGTCCGGCACGAACACCGCGGTCACCGGCCTACCGATGCCGGTCGGCCGGTCCGCCCGCAGCGGCTGGATCTTGCCGTCGTAGTAGGTGTCGCTGGAGAACCGGATGATCGCCGGCACGCTGCGGAAGTGCTCGGTGAGCAGGATGCGCTCTGGCGAACGGCGTACCGCGTGGTCGTAGAGGCTGCTCTCGGTGTCGAAGTGCTCGGCCGACGGCACGTCGGTCAGGTGCGCGGCGATGAGCGCGTTGACCCGGTCGGCCGGCACGCCCACCAGCTGCGGGCCGATCTGCTGGTCGTCGCCGACCACGACAGCCCGCCGGGCGAGGCTGAGCACCGGCAGCGCGAAGATGTCCGCCTGGGACGCCTCGTCCACCACGACCACGTCGAAGAGGGACCGGCCGCCCGGGAACTGCTCCAGCGCCCGGTCGATCGACATCACCCAGACCGGGACCGCGGTCACCGCCTCCGCCATCGCCCGCTGCGCAACGGCCTGCCAGTGCGCCGCGCTCTTGCCCGTACCCTTTCCGATCTTGCGCAGGGCGGCGGTCCAGTCGGCGAGCGCGGCCTTCTTGCGGTCGTCCAGGGTGAGCGCGACCTCCAGCCAGGCCGAGGTGACCACCAGATCGTGGGTGCGCCGGCGGATCTGCTCCCGGCGCCGCTCCACCCGCCGGGCCAGGGCGGCCGGGTCGGTCGTGCCGACCACCTCGTCGAACCAGGTCTGCGCCTGCCGCCAGGACCACGCCCGCAGCGCGTCCTCGCCCCGCTCCGGCAGCACCGCGGGGTCGCCCGCGTCGACCAGTGCCGACCACTGTGGACAGGCCGGCGCGAGCCGGGCGTGCAGCGCCGCGTAGCGGGTGGCGTCCGGGCGGACCGTCCACAGTCGAGCAATCTCGGCCAGGGCCGTGTCCCAGTCGGGCAGGTCGCCCTCGCGCCAGGCGGCGGCGAGCCGGCGTACCACCGGGCTGGCGAGCGGGTCGGCCGCGATCCGCTCCAGCCAGGCGGTCATCGCCGCGTCCTCGGCGTCGAGGCGGTCCACCAGGAACGTGTTCTCCGCCGCCTCCACCGCGCCGGCCAGCTCGGCGAGCTGGCGGGCGTCCGGGTTGCCGGCGACCCGCGGGTAGAGCTGGGCCAGCGTGGCGCGCAGGGCGGGCCAGCGCCGCCGCTCCCAGTCCAGCGCGTCCACCGCCTCGGAAAGCAGCCGCCCGGCCCACAGCTCCGGCTCGGCGGCGGCCGGGGAGCCGGGGTCGCCGGCGCCGGGCACCGGGGCGCCGAGCCGGGTGCCCCACTCGGCCCACCGGTTCGCCAGCCGCGCCCGCAGCTGGCCCCGCTCCACCGTCGCGGTCACCAGGTCCACATCGGACGCGGTGCGCAGCGGCTCGCCGTCCACCCGGCACTCGGCCACCAGCCGGTGCAGGTCGCCCTGGGTGAGCCGGCTGATCCGCTTGCCGGCTGCAAGCCGCGCCCTGGCCTGGGCCAGCTGGTCGAGCAGCCGGCGCGGCTCGGCGGCGTGCTCGGCGGGCACCTCGACGGCGCGCCCGGCCAGGAACGCGGTCCGCCGGGCCAGCTCGGCCAGCAGCTGCTGGCACGCTGCGACGTGCTCGTCCCAGACCGCCCGCCAGCTCGTGTCGTGCAGCAGGTGGCCGAGCCGGTCGGTCCACGAGCCTTCCCGCCGGGTCAGGTCGCCGGCGGCCACCCGCAGCTGCGGCGCCAGCTCGGCCAACGGCTCCGACCCGAGCCGGCGTACCGCGTCGATGGAGATGCCGCGGTCGGCCAGCGCATCGACCGCCTTGCGCGCATCGCGCAGCGTGTCCCGCCGGCTGACGAGCGCCTCGGCGGCCGGCAGCCGCCCATCCACGGGCAGCGTGGCCAGCGCGGCGGCGCGGTCCGCCGCGGGCAGGCGCCGGGCCAGGTCCAGCAGTACGCCGAGCTCGGCGGCGGCCAGCGGTGGTGGCGTGCCGGGCGGCACCGGGTCGGGGATGAACCCGTCGGTCTCCTCGTGCCGGCGCAGCCACTCGCCGACCTCGCTGAGCGTGGCCGGGGCCCCGCCGAGCAGGTAGGTCGCTGACTCGCGCTCGGCCGCCTCGCGCAGCTGCCCCTGGGCCGCCGCCAGGTCGGCCTCGGCCCGTTCGATGTCGTCGAGGAGCCGGCGCACCTGGGCCGCCTCGGCGGCCCGGTCCAGGGTGGCCGCCCGGTCGGTCAGCTCCCTGGCCGCGATCTGCAGCTGCACCAGCTGGTCCGCGGAGCGGCCGAGCACAGCCAGGCAGAGTGGCTGGATCTCCTCGGGCAGGCCGTCCCGGAGCACCCGCAGCGGGTCCTCCTTCTGCGCGAGCACCAGCACCCGCTTGCCGTGCGCCAGCAGGTGGCAGATGAGGTTGCGGATCGTGTGCGTCTTGCCGGTGCCCGGCGGCCCCTGTACGGCCACGCTGCGATGCTCGGCCAGGCGGCGGGCGATCGACTCCTGCGCGTCGTTGGTGGGCATCGGCATCAGCAGCCGCTCCCCGATGCGCCGCCACTCCTGTGGCGCGTCGTCGGGCAGGCGTAGCCGGCTCGGCTCGTGCACCAGCACGCCGGCCAGCGCGCCGACCGGCGCGGTCGGGTCGCTGGCGAGCAGGTCGCGCATCTGCTCCAGGAAGCGGCGGACCATCCGCTGGCGTGGCCGTACGAACAGCACGCCGGTGTCCACGATGGAGGGTGGTTCGGGCTCGTCCCGCGGCGCGGGTCCCCGCGGCTGCGGCTCGGCCGGAGCGGCCAGGTCCCGCGGCACAGGCTCTCGCAGCACTGGGTCGAAGCCGAGCCGGCGCAGTGCTCGCTGAGCGAAGTCGCGCCGCTCCTGCGCGTCCCACGGGTCCACCTCGACCTGGCCGCCGGTGCTGCCCAGCTCCAGCAGGTCGGCGATGCGCCGGTCGTCCACACCGGACAGCGCGTCGACCTGTAGCCGGGGTGGGCCCTGCGGCACCACGCTGACCGTGGTCGACTCGGCGTCGTACTCGATCGCTACCGGGGTGGCCAGCAGGGGGTACCGGACCTGCTCGCCGGAGCTGGAGCCGGGACCGCTGCCGGAGCCGGAGCCGAGGCTGGGGCGGGAGCCGGGGCCGCCGCTGCCGCTCGGGCTGGGGCTTGGGCCGGCCGGCAGCCGGGCATCGAGCACGGCGTGGCCCCACACCAGCTCCAACCGGGCGGCGTCGATGTCCAGCCGGTAGCGCAGGTCGTAGAGGCGGTCGTGCAGGCGCCGGGTGGCGTCGGCCGCTGCCGCCTCGGCCGCCCATGGTTGCCACGAGCGCTCCAACCAGCCGGCCATCTCCTCCTCCACCTCGGCCGGTGGGGGCGGCTCGGCCACGAGCCGGGGCGGCTGGTGGAACGACAGGTCCCAGACGAGATGGCGGACGAGGCCGGCCGGGATGACCGGCGGCGCCGGAGGGGCCGGCCGGCCCACCCGCAGCCAGCTGTCACCGGGACGCCGCGGACCGACCTCGCATCCGGGGTGGACGGGCAGCTCCGCCTGCCACAGCGCATCGGCGGCCGGCACGCTGCGGGTGGGCTTCTCCAGCATCGCCCGCACGGCCAGCAGGTACTCGGCGAGTGAGAGGGCGCGGTCGTGCACCACAGCGGCAGACCCGACCGGGGCCGGCGCAGCAGGGTCGGCCGGGGCCGGCGCAGCGAGAACCGGCCCGGCCTCGGCTGGGTCGCCGCCGGGGCCGTGGCTGCCGGGAGCGGTCGATGAGCTCATACCTCTAGCACGGTAGCCCGGCTGCGCTCGTCCTGCCCGGCACACGGCGGTGGGCGGCGTGTGGCTGTTGGATGTGGTGCCCTGTGGCTAGTCGTCGTCCTCGCTGCGGCGGCGGCGCCTGCGGCTCGGCAGCACGTAGGCCAGGCCGATGGACTGCCGGCGCGGGTAGTGCCAGTAGCGCCGGCGCGGGCCGGCCACCGCGTACACCACGCCGGTGGCCACTCCGAACAGGACGTACGCGCCGAGCGTGGGCATGTTGGCCTCGAAGGCCAGCAGATCGCCGCCGACCACCAACGGCAGCACCAGCAGCGCCAGCAGCACTCCGCACGCTCCGCCGTAGACCAGGCCGACCCCTATGGCGGAGACGATCTGCCGGCTGATGAACCGCCCGAACAGCACTCCGAACAGGCCGCCGGCAACGGCGCAGATGCCCAGCAGCACCGTCCAGGCGACCGAGTAGGTCCGCCCCCCGGCCAGCTCGGCGAAGTCCATCACCCCGCCCATCACCTGCAGGGTCGCGCCGAGCAGCAGGCCACCGGCGAG
Organism: Micromonosporaceae bacterium; assembly: GCA_035649895.1. Classification (GTDB taxonomy): domain Bacteria; phylum Actinomycetota; class Actinomycetes; order Mycobacteriales; family Micromonosporaceae; genus DASSUC01. The sequence continues at coordinate 97,442 of DASRIS010000043.1, forward strand.
CCCGCCAACCACTCCGGCCCCAGCCCTGCTGACCACATTGGACGGTGAGGCGTACGCGTCTGACATGTCCAGCTCTCCTCGTCAACGGTTACCGCTGGACAGTAGACGCCGGGCCGGGTGCCGGGGTCAGCCCGGCTCCGACGTACGGCCGGAACGACCTCCACCGTACGGCCACGCTTGGCCGGCCGCCTCTCGCGCCGCCATCCGGAAGAGCCATCACACCGTCATCCGGAGGATGCGGTCGTCATCCCGGGCCGGGGAGCCCCGGCCGTCCCGGTTGGAGGTGAGCACCCACAGTGCACCGTCCGGCGCGACCGCGACGTACCGGAGACGGCCGTACGCACCGACCAGGAGCGCCTGTGCCGAGCCGCCGTCGAGGCCGACCCGGTACAGCCGGCGGCCGCGCAGGCAGGCCACGTAGACCCGGTCACCGGCCACGGCGATGCCGCTCGGGGACGCGTCGCCGGTGGCCCAGGTGGCCAGTGGCGCGACGAACCGGTCGTCGCCGGACGGGCCCTCCACGACCGGCCATCCGTAGTTGCCGCCGGGCTGGATCAGGTTCAGCTCGTCGTAGCGGTTCTGGCCGAACTCTGCGGCGAAGAGCCGTCCCTGCCCGTCCCAGGCCAGCCCCTGCACGTTGCGGTGCCCGTAGCTGTAGACCGGCGAGTCACCGTACGGGTTGCCGGGCGCGGGCTGGCCGTCCGGGGTGACCCGCAGGATCTTCCCGCCCAGCGCGGCCCGGTCCTGCGCCTGGCCGCGTTCGCCAGCGTCGCCCGTGCCGACGTAGAGCATTCTGTCCGGCCCGAACGCGATCCGGCCGCCGTTGTGGATGCGGGCGGATGGCAGGCCGGTCAGGATGGGCTCGGGTCGCTCGCCAAGGCGCAGCCGGGCGATCCGGTTGTCCGACTCAGCGGTGTAGTAGACGTAGACCCACCGGTCCTGGGCGTACGACGGTGAGACCGCGATGCCGAGCAGCCCGCCCTCGCCGCCCGGGCGCACCTCGGCCAGCCGCTGCACCTCGGTGACCTGGCCGCTGGCGCCCACTGACAGGATGCGGGCGGTGTCCCGCTCGGTGACCAGGGCGGTCCCGTCGGGCAGGAAGGCCAGCCCCCACGGCGCCCGCAGGCCGGTGGCGAGCGGGCGGACCGCTCCCTCCGGCAGGCGCAGCTCGGACACCCCGGACACCGACGGGTTGGCGAACCACCCGCGCGGGTCGGGGAGCCATCCCCGCCACACGCCGACGCCGACCACGGCACCGGCGAGGACGAGCACCGCAGCACCCAGCGCCACGACCCTGCTGGCCTTCATGGCTCCTCCGGTACAAGGATCGTCGCCTGCACCTTGTCATACGCAGGAGGACCAGCTCGGGATCGACGCGACCGCCCGATCGACGCGGTCGCCCGGCTGCGGTCAGCCTGGCCAGGTGCCGGTGACCTTGCGTACCCCTTCGGCACCGGCCCGGTCCACCGCGGCCTTGACCACCGCGAAGATCGCGCCTTGCAGCGCCGCGGCGGCCAGGATCTCGCCCCAGCCCCGACCCTCGTCGGTGGCGCTCGGCGCGTCGTCCTCGCCCGCGACCATCCGCCACACCTGCTTGAACGCGATCCCGGCGAGCGCGCCCGCGGCGAGACCCATGGCCACGCCGACGGGCTTGTACATCAGCTTCTTCACCGGCGCCTCCGTCCCAGCACGATGAACAGCACAGCGGCCAGCGCACCCGCGGCGACCAGCGCCCACGGTACCGGCCGGCGGGCGGCTGCCTGGCCGGCCCGGGCGACCTCGCGGGCGGTGGTGTCCATGGCGTGCCGTACCTCCCCGGCCGCCCCTGACGCCGTGCCCGCGACCCGGTTCTTGACCTCAGCCGCCGCTTCAGCGGCGCGGTGAGCCGCGTCCGACACCACGTGCCCGGCCTGCGCCGTCGCATCCGACACAGCCTGGCCAGCCCGCGCCGTCGCGTCCGACACCGCTTGCCCCGCTCGCGCCGTCGCGTCCGACACCGCTTGCTCTGCTCGCGCCTTGACGTCGGCCTTTGCGGCCAGGGCCTCGACCGTCTCGCCCAGCTCCGCCCGGGTCTGCCGGATCTCCTCGCGGATCAGCTCGGTCTCGCTCGGCCCGTTGCTGGCCGCTGGGTCCGCCCCGGTCATCGATGCTCACCCCTCTCCTTGACAGCGCTCGCCACGGCGCCGATGTCGCGGCGCACGCTCGCGACGGTCTCCTCCGGGACCGGTGGAGCCGCCTCGCGCACGCGACCGCGCCCGACGAGCGCGAGCACTCCGGCCACCGCGAGGAGCACGGCGCCCACCAGGAGGGCGGCCACCCAGGCTGGCATCGCCTCGGCCAGGCCGAGGACCAGCGCGGTCAGCAGCGCGGCGACCCCGTACATGGCGACAACCCCGCCACCGCCGAGCAGGCCCAGACCGATGCCCGCGGTACGCCCTTTGTCAGACAGCTCGGCACGGGCGAGCCGCAGCTCGTCCCGGACGAGCCGGGTGATCTGTTCCGAGGCACGCTGGATCAGCTCAGCCGTTGACTGCTCCGCCGGTGGCTTCACCCGCCCGCCCACCACATCGGACATGGCTGCTCCTTTCAACCACTCCGGTGATTGCCCCGTTTGGGCGCTGCTCAACCCCTAGAGCTGGGCTTGCCGCCGTTACGAACGGCCGGTCATGGCCTGGACGCAGCGACCGGCAGCGCGAGAGACGCCGCGCGAAAGGCCGCGACATCATGGTGCACCTCGCCAGTGTTCCTGGTGGGGTAGCCCGGCGAAGGGCCCACAGGGAGCGCTGACCTGGATGTTCGACCGGCAGCGCCATGACGATCGGGGAGATGTCCAGGCCGTTAGCCAAGCCACCTCTGCCGCGGTACGACCAGCCCCGTAGTCAATCCAGAGGCAACCCGCCCTCCTACAGGCGCGCGCCCAGACGTACGGACTTCTGTCGACAGCACCCCACCCGTATATACGATCTTGAAAGACACTGTGATTCAAGATCTGGCATACCCGAACCGCCCGTACGGATGGACAGACGGACAAGAGTGCCCCGATACCGACAGTCAAGCCCGTTGACCGACCCGCCCACCTTCCGGCTCCTTTAGCTGGCTGGCGCGGGCGACTGCGCATCACTAGAGTCAGATGATGCTTTCTGAGCCTAGGGGAGTCGTTCATGAGCGCTAATGACGTTGTCCTGCTGGAAGCGATGATCAACAAAGACAGGCAGCGGTCAGCTCCCACTATGCCGATCTCGTGGCACCACACCTTCTTTGCGGCAAAGCACTACCTACGGCAGGACTACAGCCCCGGCCACGATGATCTGCTAGGCGGCATTGTGGATGGCGAAAAAGACTGCGGCATCGATGGTCTTTACTTGTTCGCCAACTCTATCAGCCTTCGCGACGACACACCATTGACAGGTTTTGGAAGACGGGCCAACCTGGACCTGATTGCGATCCAGGTAAAGAACACCAATGGGTTCACTGAGCCCCCGATTGACAAACTCCTGATCAGCCTGCCCAAGCTGCTCGAATTTGGCCGCAACGAGGAGGACCTCGTCCGGTTTGTAAACCCGAGACTGATCGAGATTTCGCGTCGGTTTCTGGATACGTACCTTGCCCTGGAGATGCCACAGCTAAGAATTTTTGTGGTATTCGCGTCGTTGCGCGCACAGCATGTGCACCCCTCCATCAAGGATAAAGGCAGGGAGCTTGAGTCCTGTCTGCGGCAGATCTTCGGTGGGTGCACACCTGAGGTCCTGTTTCTCGATGCCGCCGCGCTAGGTGCGCTGGCAAGGCGTCCGGTCAACCAGACCCGGACGCTTGTTCTCGCCGAGATCCCGATTTCGACCAACATGACGGGCGGCTACATCGGCGTGGTGCGGTTGTCCGACTATGAGCGCTTCATTACCAGCCGCAATGGGGAGCTGGACTCAGCGCTTTTTGAGGCCAACGTGCGCGACTACGAAGGTGACACCACCGTAAACAGGGAGATCCAGGAAACACTGGCGGCCGTCGACCCTGACGTCGACTTCTGGTGGCTCAACAATGGCGTGACCATAGTGGCCTCGAAGGTCCAGCCGGCCAACAAGACCCTGGAGCTAGAGTCACCGCAGATAGTGAACGGCCTACAGACCTCCACGGAGATATATAAGCGCGCCAAAGTGGGACACAATGTAGACGACCGCAGCATCCTGGTGAAGGTTATCGAGGCCAAGGACAATGAGGTCCGCGCCCGGATCATCCGGGCTACCAATAGTCAGACAGCTTTCGGCCCGAGCACGCTCCGTGCTACCGAGCTAGTCCATAGGCAGATCGAGGAATACCTTCATGAGCGAAACCTCTTCTATGAACGCCGCCGACGGTACTACCTGAACCTTGGCAAACCGGTGGAACGGCTGGTCTCTATCGACGAAATGGGCCAGGCTGTGCTGAGCGTGCTGGTGCAGATGCCACACGTCGCGCGCGCCAATCCCAGCCAGATCTTCGAGAAAGGCACCTACGAACTCGTGTTCCGCCAGGAGCACGACGTGGCCATGTACTATGCCTGCATCAAGATTCTTCGGGCTGCGGGCGACTATCTCATGATGAGCAGCGACCTTGCCGCCGTAGAGAACCTTCGCTACCACCTTGCCATGCTTCTCGGCATGGTACTTACCGGCAAAGCGGAGCCGCTCGCCGGTGACATCATCGCACTCCAGGACCAGGACTTCACGACCGCGACAGGCCGAGACCTGGAAAAGCTGATCCGGAAGGAGTATGACGCCGCCCACAACACCAAGAAGATTCTCGCGCTGGACCAGCTGGCGAAGGACAAGATTGTCCGAGACCGGATCTTGGAGGCAGGCCGAGCGTATCTTCATAATCCCTCAGCTAGCTCGGGGAAGAAGCCCACTCGGCCCGGCGCCAGAAAGGCTGCAGCAACGGCGAAGAGCAGCGGTCGACGACGCGCGGGCGGGACGGACGCGTCTCAGTAGGCCTCCGTAACAAGCCCTCTACCCAGGCGAAACTGATACATCCCGGCGCAGGCGATGGCTGCTACTGGCGGGCGGTAGCCAGGAAGCCACAAACACCGTCGCTGTGGGCACGTGACAGTGGCGGCCAGGTCGCCGAGAAGACCTGGCCGCCACGCCCGGGGGTGCTGCTGTGGGCTAGTCGTTACGGGTTGGTGAAGCCCAGCGTGTACGCGCCGGACCCGCTGTAGGAGTACACGCGGTACCGGTAGTAGCCAGCGGTCCCGCTGTAGCTCAGCGTCTCGTCCGGGTACGGGCTCAGCGCGCTGGCCACGGTGCTCCAGCCGAACCCGTTCCACTTCTGCAGGTAGAGGTCGAAGTCAACGCCGCTCGGGCCGTCCAGGCAGGCCCGGTGGGTGCCGGACAGGCTCGAGTAGTAGTAGCTGCCGTCCGGCTGGTACTGGCTGGCACCGGTGCCCGACAGCGAGCCGGTAAGGGTGAACTCGTACCCCGAGCAGCCGGTCGGCGGCGGAGGCGGCGGCGGGCTGCCGTCGGTGATCAGGGTCCGGCCGTACGCCGAGAGGATCTCGTTGACCGGCTGGTAGTAGGTCGTCCCGCCGGAGGTGCAGTTGCCGGAGCCGCCGGAGGTGACGCCCTGGGCCTGGCTGCCGGACAGCCACGAGCCGCCGGAGTCGCCCGGCTCCGCGCACACGTTGGTGCGGGTCAGACCGTTGACCGTGCCCTGGGGGTAGTTCACGGTCTGGTTCTTGGCCTGGATGCTGCCGCAGTGCCACCCGGTGGTGGAGCCGGAGCGGCAGATCGACGCGCCCACGGCCGCCTCGGTGCTGCCGGCCACGCCCACGACGCCGCCGTTGTAGTTGTTCACCACGCCGACCGGCGTCCAGTTGGCGTTCACGGCGACCCACGCGTAGTCGTTGCCAGGGAACGACGAGGCCTGGAAGGTGCCCTGGGCGACCTGGTTGTAGCCGCTGGTGGCGGTGCCCGCGGTGCCGCAGTGGCCGGCAGTGACGAAGCCGCCGTTCACCGAGAAGCCGATCGAGCAGCGCCCGCCGCCCATGTAGAAGGCGTCGCCGCCGCGCACGTCGTAGAGCGGGCGGGGGGACTCGGTGGACTCGACCACCCGGACCATCCGGGCGTCCACACCGGCCCGGGCCACGAACGCGTGGGCCACGCCGGCCGTGGCCGGCTTGGCGAGCACGACGATGTCGTTGGCGCGCACGTCGACGTACCAGCCGGAGATGGACCTCGATATGCCGGCGGCGCTCGCGTCCAGCCTGGCCTTGAGCGCGTCGAGCGACCGCTGGCTGCGGGCCACGAGCTGGGGCTGGGCGCCAGAGGCGCGGACCAGGTCGGCCTGGGACAGGTCGGTGACGCCGACGATGAGGGCGCTGGCGTCGGCGTTGAGCCACGCCCCTCCAAATGCCGCGCCGAGCTGCTTGCTCAGCTTCGCCTCGGTGAGCGCCGCGGCGTACTCCCGCACGACCCGCTGCCGGGCCTGCTCCGCGGTGAGGTTCAGGTCGCGCTGCATGGCGGCGAGGATCGCCGCGGACGCCACGGCGGGGGCGGCCGTGGCGGCCTGCGGCGCCTCTGCTGCGGCACCGACGCTCGGGCCTGCCTGGGCGGGCAGGCCTAGCGCGACGACGACGCCGGTCGCCGTCGCCATGGCAGCCACAAGGGAGCGGAGTCTTCGGTCCATCCGTCACTCCTCCGTAAGGGGCGAGTTACTTCGGTGTCGCTGACGGTAACCGGAAGATAGAGACAAGTATAGATATTGACTTACCCATATTGCTGGCCAGGGTCCTGGTCAGGATGGTGGCGAGGGCCGGCGGCGGGCGTCGGGACGCCTACTGCGGGCGCTCGGCCCCGAACCGCGGGTTGCGGACGAGCCACTGCACGTACCGCGGGCTGCGCCGCACCGCGTCGGCGTACGCGCCTAGCGCGTAGCCCAGCATCCGGTCGCCGTACGCGGCGGCGGGGGCGTCCGGGTGCCACCCGATCACCTGCCGCCAGCGCAGCGGGGTCCCGGCCATCGGCACTGGAACCAACCCCGGCACCGGGCGGAACGTCGGCTGGCACAGCGCCACCGCGGTACCGGCCTCAACCAGGTCCACGGCGCTGCCCAGGTCCGTCTGGAAGACGGTCCGCGGGGTGAAGCCGGCCCGGGCGCAGGCGGCGGCGAAGCACCCGGCGAAGCATCCGTCCCCAGGCGCGAAGACCCAGGCCGCCTCGGCCAGGTCGGCGAGGTCCACCTCGTCGCGGCCGGCCAGCCGGTGCCGCGCGGGCAGCAGGACGAACACCGCGTCCATCGCGACCGTGCGCCACACCAGCTTCGCCTCGGCCACCGGCGACGCGGTCCCGCACGCCCCCAGGACCAGGTAGTCCAGCCGGCCTGCGCAGGCCAGCTCGGCCAGCTCCTCCCCCGACCACGACGCGTGCGTGGTGACCTGCGCGTGCGGGTGGTCCGTGACGAGCCGGTGCACCAGCCCGCCCAGGAGCGGACCGTTGGCCGCGCCGATCCGGTAGCGGCTGAGCACCTCGCCCGCCTCGGCGAACCGGACCGCCTCGTCCTGTAGCCGCCTTACCGCCGGCAGGAGCACCCGGGCTCGGGCCAGCACCAGCTCGCCCAGTGCGGTGGGCCGGGCGCCACGGCGGTCCCGCTCGAACAGCGGGCCGCCGAGCATCCGCTCGATGCGCTGGAGCTGGGCAGTGAGTGCCGGCTGCGCCAGCCCGAGCACGGCCGCCGCCTTGGTGACGCTGCCCGTCTCGGCGATCGCGCAGAGCACCCGCAGATGGCGCAGCTCCAGCTCCATATCGCGACGGTAGGACCGGGCACGGATCGACCGGAAGTCCTCTGGGCATCTGCCCAGCATCGATCCGGCGGGGTCGGGCGGAGGCCGGCAGGTCAAGCGGCGAGGCCGACGAGGCAAGGGGCGAGGCCGGCAGGCCAAGCGGTGAGCCGGCGAGAGCGGGCAGGTCAGGCCGTAAGCCGCCGGTCCGCCGGGATGCCGTGCGGCGGGTCGCGCCGCAGCAGCCACAGCGGGTTGCCAACACCGGCCACGCTCCCGTCGCCGGCACGGACCACCGCGCGTACGTACGCCCCGCCGCCCGGCTCCACCGACGCCTGGTAGCTGCCGCCGCGCACCTGCCGTGCCGGGACGGTGGTCGTACGTACGACCGCCGGCTCTGCCCCGGCCAGGTCGGCCCGGCCGACGAGCAGCTCCAGCGCCCCGCCGGCCGGCAGCTCCGTGGCCAGCACGGTCAGGTCCACCCGCGGGTACGCCGTCACCAGCGCCCCGCCCATCGCGCCGCGGCCGGCGTAGCGCAGGTCCAGCACGCCGCGCCAGTGCTTGGGGTTGGCGAACCACGCCCGGCCGGCCCGCAGCCCGCCCAGCAGGTCTGCCGTGCCGGTCGACGCCGCCCAGACCCCGGTCAGGTAGTTGGCCCGCTGCTCCAGCCAGTCGGTGCCCGCGTGGTCGTCGGAGACCCCGACGCCGGTATAGAACACCGCGTTGCGCGCTGTCGCGTCGAGCACCCACAGCAGCTTGCCGAGGTCGCCCGGGTAGCCGATCTCGACCAGGTCGCAGCCGAGCGCCCGGCGGTCGACGAGCAGCCGGGCCAGCGCGTCCGGCTGCGCGACCTCGCCCTGCATCGGGTGGTTGTACGAGACCAGCCCGCCAGCCCGGTGGACCAGCCCGACCATGGCCTCGGCCGCGGGCAGCGAGGGGTCGATGACCGGCGGCCGGCCGCCGTAGTCGGGCAGGCGTAGGTCGCCGCCGTACCAGTTGAGGTGCCGCACCAGCGAGACCTCCAGCCCGCTGCGCTGCGCGACCCGCGGGTACCGGGTGGCGTACCGGCGCATCAGCTCGTCGCGCAGGTGCAGGCCGGCCTGGCCGGCGCGCTCCGTGCGGCGCAGCCGGAGCCGGTCCACCACGGCACGGGCGGTGCTACCCGCCGGGTCGGCATGGGCGGTGCCACCCGGCGGAACGGCACGGGCGGTGCCGCCCAGCGGAGCCACCGGCCCCGCGGTGAGCCCTATCCGCAGCCGGTACAGGGAGTTGTCCTCGGCGACCAGGTCGGGCCAGATGGCGGCGAGGTCGTCGACGGGGCGTAGCCGGAGCCGCTGCCACCGGCCGGCCGCGGCCGGCAGCTCCACCACGCCGCGCAGCCCCTCGGCACGCCGCGCCACGCCCGGGCGGTCGCCGCCCACCTCGTAGCAGACGGCGTACTGGCCTGCCGGCCGGCCTCCGGTGGCCGGATGGTAGGAGGCGGTCACCTCCACCAGGAGCCGGCCGGCTGCGGTCTCCCGGAGCACGTCGAGCTCCAGCTCAGTGTCGGCCAGGCTGGTGCGGTAGGTGAAGTTCCACGCGCTGGCCGCGTACCACATGGTGCCCTCGCCCGACGCGACCAGGCGCAGCGCCCGTCCCGGCTCGTCGGGTGAGCGCGGCTCGTCGACAAGCTCGCCACCGCCAACGCGCAGCGCGCCCTCGCGCTCCGGGGTCCACCGCCACCACCGGCCGTCCTCGTCCTCCTCCAGGCCGTCGAAGTGGACCGCCTCGCGGTAGCCGTACCCGCTTATCCGCCAGTCGTGGTCGGTCCACCACACCACGTCGACGCCGAGCCGCTGGGCCTGGGCGAGGTGGGCGGCCATGCTCGCCTGGCCCTCGCTGAACGAGCCGTGCAGGTGCATCGCCATGGTGACCGGCTCCGGGTCGGCCCCGCCGGAGCGCAGGCCGAGGGCGGCCGGTAGCTCGCCGGCCCGGGACAGGCCCAGGCCCACCCCGGCGGCCCCGGTCGCGACCGCCCCGCCGAGCAGGGCTCGCCGGCGTAGCCGCCCGGCCGGCCCAGGCCCGTGGCCAAGGTCGCGACGCCGGTCGCTCAGCCAGCTCATCGTCCCGGCTGGCTCACCTGGTCCAGCTGGCTCACCTGGTTCGGCAGGCGGAGGAGGGCGGTCACGACCGTGCCGCCGGGGCCGGTGCGCACCCGTACCTCGTCGGCGAGCTGGCGCACGATCCACAGTCCCCGGCCGTCGCTGGCCGCCAGCGGCGCCCGCTGGCGGCCGATGCCCTCCGGGTCGGCCAAGCCGGGGCCGTCATCGCTGACCTCGCAGCAGGCGAACCCGTCGACGCGCCACAGCTGGAGCCGGCCCCGCCCGCCGCCGTGGCGTACCGCGTTGCTGGCCAGCTCGTGGGCGAGCACGACAAGATCGTCAACCCGCCCAGGCGGGACGCCGACCCCGGCGCCGTGAGCCGCGACCGCCGCCCGCAGCGCGACCAGACCCTGCCGGTCGAAGGCCTGGTCCAGTGCTATCGGGCCGCGGGAACGGGGCAGGCCGGCCTCAGCGCCCGCCGGACCCACCTGGTCACGGCTCCCCATCGGCCACCGTTACCCGGATCTGCGGAAGGTCAGCCCCGCCGACCAGCTCAATCATCTTGTGCACCAGGCCACGGCAGACGATGACCATCCGGCGCCCGGCCGGCAGGCTCAACCCGGCCTGCACTATCGCGCCTGCCGTGGCGGCATCGACAAAACGCAGCTGGGCAAGGTTGAGATGCAGGTGGTGGTCCAGGCGCAGGGCCTCGCTCAGCGCGTGCGCCAGCACGTCCAGCCGGGTGTAGTCGATCTCCCCGGCTATCCGTACGCCGGGCGGGCTGTGCTGGCGGCACACCCGCAGCACCGGGTCCTCGTGGTAGACGGTGGCGGCGACCGCCCGGGGGTGCGCCGCAGCGGCGAAGGCGAGCGTGACCGCGTCGAAGCTGTGCCGGTCGTACTGGCAGATCGCGGTCAGCCGGCCGTCGGTGAAGAGCCGGGCCACCTCGGCCTCGAAGACCACCAGCTGCTCGACCGCTGCGATGGGCCGGGTGGCCCAGCACATGTCGGCAGTCACCCGCAGGCCCGGATAGCCCTCCCGGCTCGCCAGGTCGAGCTGGCCGCCGAGCACGTCGATCATCCGGGCCGCGGTGAGCGGCCCGCCGGAGAGCCACGCCTCGTCGCAGGTCTGCACGGCCAGCTGCCCTACGCGTAGTGGCTCGTCGGTGGTCACCTCCCGCTCCAGCAGCTCGGTCGCCAACCGGTCGGGCGGCACCGACTCGGTGAAGCAGACGACCTTGTGGCCCTGCCCGAGCCCGTCCCGGACGAACGCCGCGATGATGTCGAGCCGCTCCTCCTTGTCGGAGAACGTCAGGCAGGCGTGGTCGCCGGGTGACAGGTCCTCCACCGAGGTCGGGGTGGTCATGCGGGCTGCCCTCCGTCAACAGCGGCGCGTCACCGTTGCGGACACGCGCAAGGCCTGCGCGCACCCGTGACACCAGCGCTACGGCCCGCTATGCTGAGCCCGCGCGCCCCTATCGCCCGCTTCCCCCGTGGCAGGCGATCGGGGCGCGCTTAGCTGCTTTTCCGGCTTGAAAGCTGGCCGCGTGCTGTCACTCTAGATGACCGCGGCCCACTTCCCCACTCGGGTCATCCCAGCTTGATCCCTGTGCCTTCGACCGTCACGGCGACTGCGGAGAGTGAGCCTCTCGCCGGGCCACTCACCACCGAGCCGTCAGCCACGTTGAACCGGCTGCCGTGGCACGGGCAGTTGATGGTCCCGTTGCTCACGCCCCCGACCAGACAGCCCTCGTGCGTGCAGGTGGCCGAGAACGCCTTGATCTGGCCGGGCTCCGGCTGGGTCACCACCACGCCGGCCGCGTCGAAGACCTTGCCTCCGCCCACCGGGATGTCGGCCACCTGGGCCAGCGCGGCGGCCGCCGTGGCACCAGGCTGGCCGCTCCCCGCGGGCGCCGGACCCGTCGTGCCTGGGGCCGTGGGCGCCGGAGCAGCCGGCGGGTCCCCGGAGCCGGCTCCGCCGCTCGCGCACCCGCCCAGGACCACCGCTGCGCCGGCAGCACCGGTCCCGGCGAGCACGGCCCGCCGGGTAGCGCCCGGTCCTCTCTCTTCGCTCATCTGTCTACTCCCCTGTCGGTGGCCGGCCCGTACCGATATCCGTAGAGGTCACGGTCGAACGTCAGGATCCGCGGTCGGGTTGTCGCCCTGTTACTAGAAGCCAACGCCGGAGCCGCCCATGGGGTTCACGGCGATCGGTGGTGTACGTGCTACCTGACCGCGACACACTCGTCGGTGGTCGACGGCGGCGACGCTGGCGGCAGGCGCATGTCGACGACGTAAACCGTGCTGTGTCCGGCGCCGAAGTGGCGGACCTGCGACCTGGCCCAGCGCCAGCAGCTGGCGCTCCAGCAGGAGTGCAGATCCCAAAAAGCACCGGTACGGCGCGCAGGGCGCGCTCGCCGGTGCCGAAGACCTCAACCACCGCACGCTGGGTCCACAGCCACCCCAACGGCGCGCTCTGCTGATCGTCCAGCCGGCCGGTCAACGCGGCGAACCCGCGGTCACGCAGGTTGCCGGAGATCATCTGCTCGTCCAGCCACAGCGGGAGCCCGCTGGCCCATCTCCACAGCCGCAGCCCGGCACCGAACACCACGACTATCAGCGCGACATCGGCCCAGCGCAAGGCGACCGCACCTGGAAGACCACAGAGGAGTGTGCCGCGACTGCGCGCGGGGAGCGGTGCTGTGCTCAGGGGAGGTCCCAGAAGGTCTCGGTCATGCCGACACCCGCCAGGATCTCCTGTGCGGCCTCGCGCGAGCGTGGGCGCCACTGCGGGTCGAGGCGGTCGGCGTACCACCGGTGCCCGAGCAGCCACATCCGCTCCAACGCCACGATCGTCCCTTCGCGGCCACCGCGACCGCCGTCGTCGCGCCCGGCCAGCCAGCGCCGGACGTGTGCTGCGGAGCAGAAGGTACGGATGCGGGTGCACGTCGCCACGACGTCATCCCACCAGTAGTAGGCCGGCCATGGCACGTGGACCACCGCGGCCAGCGCCGGCGGGTCCTCCGGGCTGCTGGTGTGGCGCAGCACCACCTCGCAGTGCGGGCACTGCGTGGTCACGGTGACCCGCTCGCCCAGCGCGGCGCTGATGCCGAACGAGTCCCAGGCGCAGCCGCCCCACCAGACGCGGTCGCCCGGGAACCCGGTCGCCGTGCTGACCCCGGCGGCCGTCACCACGTACCCCATCGGTGCGGCGGAGAACGGGTGCGCCATCCGTACCGCGTCACCGGCCTGGTTGAGGACGAGCACGTGTACGTCCGCCAGCCGCCGCAGCGCCGCGTGCACCTCTGGCACGCCAAGCCCGACCTGCTCGGCGACCTCTCCCGGTGACGGCGCCGCGCCGGTGTCGGCGAAGCCGCGGTAGACGGCGTACCGCACCGCCGCGGCGGGCGCGTCGATGCCGAACGCCACCGGAAAGGTCGTATCCTCAATGCCCCCCTGGATACTCACCTCCTGGACGGTACCGGTGAACCGCCATCCCGGCCCGCTGGGGCTGGCCGGGACGCTGCGGTGCAGGCGGCCAAGGCCCGCACGGCACAGGCCGAACGCGGAACGGGCGGCCTGCACGGGCCGTGCCGCACGGCACGGGCCGGCACGGCTCAGACGGTGAGGTCCGGGTTGTTCTTGATGATGGAGAACGCGCCGCCCTGCGGGTCGACCAGCCCGGCGAAGCGGCCGGCCGGGGAGTCCTGTGGCGGCACGCTGCTTGTGGCGCCGAGGTTGAGCGCCTCCTGGTACACGGCGTCGCAGTGGTCCACGGCGAAGTAGACCGTCCACCGGGTGGGCATCGGGCCCCAGGCCGGGTCGATGGGCATGGCGCCGGCGACCGGCCGGCCCTCGGCCTCCAGGAGCGTGTACGGCGGGCCGTCGCCCATGGGCACGTCCCGCGTGGTCACCCCGAGCACCCGCGGGTAGAACTCTTTACACGAGTCGATGTCAGCGGCCATCAGCTCGGTCCAGGTGAAGCTGCCGTGCTCGTCGGTCACCTCGGCGCCGGTGTGCTCGCCGGGCTGCCAGACGGAGAAGAACGCGCCGGCCGGATCGGTGAAGACCGCCATCCTCCCCTGGTCCAGCACATCCATCGGCTCCATGACCACCCGCCCGCCGTGTGCCTGGACCTTGCGCGCGGCGTCCTCGACGTCCTCCGTCGCGAAGTAGACCGCCCAGGAGGTGCCGCGCGCCGGGTCCATCGCCGGCCCCACCCCGGCGACCTGCCGGCCGTCCTTGAGAAACATCCGGTAGCCGCCGGAGTCGGGACCGGGATCCGAAAGAGCCCAACCGAAGAGGCTGCCGTAGAACCGCGCCGCAACGGCCACATCGGTGGTGCCGAGGTCGATCCAGCTGGGCGCGCCTACCGGGTACTTCTGTGTCATACCGCCATCCTGGCCCCCGCCGTGCCCGCGCGCCCGCGGGTGGGGCACTTCCCGCCCACGCCCGGCTCCCGCTGGGCGTACCCCTGGGCCCTGGGGCCTGGCCGGGAGGTCGTGGACGCGCGGGTCGCCGCGCACCCACGACCTCCTACCCCGGTGACCCCGGTCACCGGACCGGATGGGGCATGTCAGCAGGCGTCGGGCTTCACCCAGGAGCACTCGATGTCCGCGGGCGCCTCCCGCGCCGGCACCGGCAGTGACGGCACCGCCTGACCGGTCACCTGGCCGGCCGTGAACGAGGCGAGCGCCACCGCGATCCGGTCCTCGATGTCGCGCACCCCGAGCAGCTGGTTGTTGAGCAGGATCGAGAAGACCAGCCGCCGCCCGTCCGCGTCGGTGACGTAGCCGGACAGGCCGGAGACGGAGGTCAGGGTGCCCGTCTTGGCGTGCACGTTGTCCGCGGCGGGCGTGTTGCGCATCCGGGTGCGCAGGGTGCCGCCGACGAACCGAGCCGGGTTGCCGGCGATGGGCAGCGCGTCGTACCACGGGCCGAACCACGGCTTGGCCCGGGCCGCGACCAGCAGGTCGGTAAACTCCAGCGCCGGGATGAGGTTGAACCGCGAGAGCCCGGACCCGTCGGCCTGGCGCTGCGCAGCCACGTCCATACCCATGCCCGCGACAAAGGTACGGATCGCCGCCAGGCCGGCCGGCCAGGTGCCCTGCCCGGAGACGTGCCGCCCGATCGCCTTGGTGAGCACCTCGGCGTGGCCGTTGTTGGACAGCTTGAGGAACGGCACCATCAGCTCGGTCATCGTCATCGACTCGTGCGTGGCGAGCGGGCGGGCGTCGGCCGGCGTGGCCGCGCCCAGCCGGGTGCCGCCCAGCACCTGCACGCCGTGGCGGACCAGCGCCCGGCGGAACACGTCGGCGGCGTACTCGGTGGGCTCGGGTACCGACATCCACACGGTCGTCGCCGCCCCGTTCACCGGGATGGCGCCGCTGACCACGATCTGGTTGGTGCCGTGCGTCCGCTCGATGTCGAGCGTGTTGCCGCCGCTGGCCGCCGTGGTGGCGCGGTTGTCGATCGTCACGACCCCGGTCTCCGGGGTGAGCGTCACCACCGGCGCGGCTCCGGCCGCCGCGCCTGGCCGTACCGTCAGGATCACGTTCCCCGCGTCGTAGTCGGTGTTCGGCGCCACGCTCAGGGCCGAGACCGGTGCCGCGTAGTAGAACGACTCGTCGTCCCACGCCCAGTCCGTGCCGAGCCGCCGGTCGTCGAACCAAGTGTCGTCGGCGACCAGGTCACCCTCCACCACCTGGACCCCGGACGCGGCGACCTTGGCGGCGAGCGCGTCGTAGTCGGCAGCGAGCAGCGTCGGGTCGCCGGTGCCCCGCAGGTAGAGGTCGCCTCGCAGCGCCACACCGCTGTGCGCGCCTTTGGTGCGTACGTCCGTGGTGAACCGGTAGCCGGGACCGAGGATCTCCAGGGCCGCGGCCGAGGTGAGCAGCTTGGTGTTGGAGGCCGGCAGCAGCCGGCGCTCGCCGTTGCGGTTGTAGAGCACCTCCCCGGTGGTCGCGTCGCGCACCACGACCGCCGCCTGCGAGCCGGCGAGCCGCGGGTCGGCCAGCAGCGTGTCGATCGTGTCCGTGAGCCCGGCCACGGCGGGATCCGCGGGCTGTGCGGCGGCGCCGCCAGCCGGCACGCCGGTGGTGACCGCGACGCCCGCCAGGAGCGTCAGCACGAGGGTACGAGCGAAGAGACGTCGATGCATGCCGTGATGTTGCCATGGGGAAGACAAGTTGCGGGAGACGATCGCGACCCGGGTTCCCCGTGGCCAGCTGACGCGCCGAGGCGGGCTGGAAGCGGAACCTAGGATGGCCGAATGGCAGACCCCTCGGCAGCCGGCCGGCTGCTCGCGATCAGCGACGTGCACGTGGCGTACCCGGAGAACCGGCAGATAGTGCAGGAGCTGCGCCCGCAGTCCGAGGCGGACTGGCTGCTGGTGGCCGGCGACGTCGGCGAGCTCTTCGAGGATGTGGAGTGGGCACTCACGCTGCTGCGGGACCGCTTCTCGACGGTGGTCTGGACACCCGGCAACCACGAGCTGTGGACCCACCCCAGTGACCCGGTGACCCTGCGTGGCCAGGCGCGGTACGACGCGCTGGTCGAGATGTGCCGGCGCATCGGCGTGCTGACGCCGGAGGACCCGTACCCGGTCTGGACCGGACCGGGCGGCCCGGTGCTCATCGCGCCGCTGTTCCTGCTCTACGACTACACCTTCCGCCCGGACGGGGTGACCACCAAGGAGCAGGCGCTGGCGGTGGCGTACGACGAGGGGATCGTCTGCCGGGACGAGATGGTCCTGCACCCCGACCCGTGGCCGACCCGTGAGGACTGGTGCCGGGCCCGGGTCGCCGCCACCGAGCGCCGCCTCGCGAGCCGCCCGGCCCAGCTGCCCACCGTGCTGGTCAACCACTACCCCCTGGTACGGGAGCCCACGCTGGTCCTGCGCTACCCGATCTTCGCCCAGTGGTGCGGCACCACCCTCACCGCCGACTGGCACCTGCGCTACAACGCCACCGCAGTGGTCTACGGCCACCTGCACATCCCGCGCACGATCCAGGTCGACGGGGTGCCGTTCGAGGAGGTCTCGCTCGGCTACCCCCGGGAGTGGGGCCGGCGCCCCATACCGCCGAACCGGCTGCGCCAGATCCTGCCCCCGGCGCCCCGGTGGACACCGTACTCATGATCGTTGGACACCTACCCACAGTTCTCCGGGCGTAGATTCTCGGTAGGTGTCCAACGATCAAGGCAGCTCCGCGGTACGCCGGCGCAGCAGCGCCACGGCTCGGCGGAAGTAGTGGTGGTCGGGCGGGCGGGTGAGGAAGTCGGCGAGCGAGAACAGGTCGAGGGCCAGGCTGGTCCGGCGCCAGCCGTCGGGCAGGTGACCGCCGCCGGCCTCGTACCCGGCGAGGAAACCCCTGGTGAAGGCCGGCGGCCGTTCGTCCGCGAAGCGCAGCATGTTGCCGATGTCGACCAGCGGCGAGCTGCTGAAGGCGAACTCCCAGTCGAGCACGGCCGCGACCGCCCAGCCGTCGTCGCAGCGCGTGACCAGCAGGTTCTTGGGGTTGAAGTCGGCGTGGACGAGCTGGCGGGCGCCGCGGGCGGGCGCCAGGTCGGGGTCGGAGCCTGCGGCGAGCCGGCGCACCGCGTCCAGCTCGGCCGGGGTGAGCGCCGCCTCGGCGGGCCCGGTACGCAGGCAGCGCTCCACGAACGCGGGCAGGTCAGCGGCTGGCTCCATGCCGGGCGGGTCCGGCTCCAGGTCCGCGCCGGTGAAGAACCCTGGGCGGGCGAGCTCGGTCTCGCCGATCCTGGCGAGGGTGTGGCCGATGGCGCGCCCGAGCGCGCCCGCCTCCACTTTCGTGACCGTGCGCAGGGTGGTGCTGGCCAGGACGCCGGGTACGAAGCGGGACAGCAGCAGCGGCTGCCCGGCCGCCTCGCCGGTGGGATCGGCGGCGACGACCTCGGCGACGGGCACCGACCCGGCGAGCCGCCCGGCCAGTGCCGCCTCGACGGCGCACGCGTTGGTGTGCAGGTACCGGCGCAGGACAAGGCGCTCGCCGGCGTCGGTCGCCAGGAGCAGGTTGTCGTTGCGGTAGCCGCCCGCCAGCCGCTCGGTGTGGACGATCCGGCGCCCCGGCAGTGCCTGGCCGGTTACCCACGCCCACGCGTCGGGGTCAAGGCCGGCCGGCATCTGCTTGAGCACTTCGCCGGGCCGCCCGTCGCCGCTCATCAGCGCACAGTGTAGACGTGGTCCCCGGTCACCCTTGGCACGTCGGTGACGCTGTACCAGCCGTTCTCGTCCGTCTGCACGTCCGGCAGCGTCACCAGGCCGCGGTCATCCTGCCGGGTCAGAGCAGGGGCCAGGAGCAGGCCAGTCAATCCGTACCGGGGTCGCCGGTACGGGACTGCGTGCGCGGCGGGGTGGTCAGAGCTTGATGACGGCGAGGCTGGGCATGGCGTCGTAGTCGTTGTCCTGGGTGGCCACCGGAAGGCCATGAGCGAGCGCGGTAGCGGCAATCCAGGTGTCATTAATAGGAGCCTTGCGTCCTTCAGCACGAATTTTTGCCACCAACAGCGCCCACGCATCGGCGACTTGTTCATCGATGGGTAAGGGTTCGAACTGTCGGGCCAGCTCATAGGTGGCTAGTCGTCGCGAAGCAGATTCCGGGTCGTGGCGGGCGGCGACGACCCCGAGACGCAGCTCGCCCAGCGTCACCACGGACACGCCCAACAGCAGCTGGCTGAGGGCTCGATCATCGAAGCGGCGCGCCTCTAAGCCGATGAACAGGGAGGTGTCGGCGATTGCCCGTCGAGTGGCTACCACGGCAGGTCGTCGGTGGTGCCGGTAAGCATGCCGCGTAGTTCGTCGGCCATGCCGGTGTGGTCAGGCCCGAGTGCGCGGACCCGCGCCACGACCTCCGTAGCCGGAATCCACTGACGGCGCCCGCGCAGGGGGACCAACTTCGCAACCGGCCGGTTGTTGTGCAGAATCTCTATCTCCTCACCAGCCTCAACCCGCCGCAGTACCTCGGCAGTGTGGTTACGCAGGTCGCGGGAGGGGATGACAGCTGTAGTAGCCATGCTACGAGCGTAGCGATGGATCGAGCGAACGTCCATCAACCCCGAAATGTCACCGCTGCTGTGGGCTGGTTGGCGGCAAAGCCGGCGCGGACACGCGCCAGGAGTTCGTTACGGCACGCTACGGTGCGCCGGGCTCCGAGCAGGCCGCCTGAGCTGAGGGCCGAACTGAGGGCCTGACCTTGAGCCATGTCACCGCGGCGCCCGCTCACTTGGCCCCGCTGCGCTCAGCCGAGCAGGCGCACGACGGGTGACAGAGATCGGTAGTCGACAGCTGTGGGCTGGCGGTGTTGCCCGCGGTCACTGTGGACGTCCATTGTGCAGGTAGATCGTCTGCAGCAGCTGGTCGCAACCGCCACCGAAACCCGGTCACCGCAGATCGCCGTATGACTGTCCACCATGCCGGGACCATCTGATAGATCGCGACTGCCCAACGCGCAGTCGTCACCCTGGGCGATTGCTCGCACCGCCTCGGCATGGCAGAGTCAGGCGGCTGAGCCGAGTATGAAAGCCGGAGGGCTGGTGGCCAGGACGTTGCTCAAGGTGCCCGTCGGTGACGATGACGACGGGTTCATCGAGGTAGAGGTCGACCGCCGTGACCTCGAAGGCGTGGATCTGGCCTCTGACGACGGCGACGGCGCCGCGCGGGCCCCGTTCTCGCTCTCCGCTTCGCTCGGCAAGGTCATGCCGGCGATCAACACGATCCTGACCCGGCTCCGCTCGGCCGAGCAGGCGCCGGACGAGATCGGCATGCAGCTCGGCCTGACCGTCGGCGGGGAGACCGGACTGATCTTCACGAAGGGCACCGCCGAGGCGAACTTCACGCTCACGGTCACCTGGCGCAAGCCCGAGCCGGCGGGGCAGCGGCCCGATGGCCGGTCCTGAGCACGGCATCTTCCGGGTTCTCCGCAACGGCCGGCCGGTCGGGCTCGCCTTCCACGTCGGCGGAGGGCTGCTCCTCACCTGCGCGCACGTGGTCAACACGGCGCTGGGCCGCCCGAAGCGGGAGCGGCGGCGCCCGGAGGGCACCGAGCTCACCGTCGACTTCGCGCTGGCCGACCGGGCGCCGGCCCGCCCGGCGGTGCTGCGCTGGTGGGCCCCGGAGGCAGCGGCCGGCTTCGACGAGCGGGACGTGGCGGTGCTCGCGCTGGTCGCGCCGCCTCAGGACCTGGCGGTACTCCGGCTGGTCGAGGACGATGCCGGCGACTTCGAGGTACGCGCCTTCGGGCCGTCCCCGGCCCGACGCACGCCCGGTTACGTCGACGGCCGCCTCCTCGGCTCGGTCGACGGCGCCCGGCTACAGCTCAACCAGCGTATCGAGGGGGTCTTCCGGATCGGGGCCGGCTTCAGCGGCGGCCCGGTCTGGCGCGTCGCCACCGGCGAGGTGGCGGGTGCGCTCCAAGCGGCCGCGCTGGAGGACGAGGCGACCGACGCGTACATCGTGTCCGCCGCCCTCCTGCGCCGGGCGCTCGATGCGGCACGGGCCCAGCCCGGCCCGGTGGCCGCCGCACAGCGGGGGCCCCGGTCGGCCGGCGTGTCCGTGCTGCACCTGGCGGACCTGCAGTTCGGCGCGCACCACGGCTTTGGCGGCGACGGGCTGACCGAGGCCGACCGCCACCACGACCGCCTCGCCGGCCGCCTGCTGGAGGACCTGGGCTGGCTGCGCGAGCGCCACGGCGTCATCCCGGACGTGGTCGTCGTGGCCGGCGACATCGCCGAGTGGGCGATGCCCAAGGAGTACGAGACGGCGTACAGGTTCCTGGACGAGCTCGCGGCCGGGCTCGGGCTGGGCCGGGACCGGATCGTGCTGGTGCCCGGCAACCACGACGTCAACCGGAAGATGTGCCAGGCGTACCTCCTTGGCAAGGAGGCGGTGGGCGAGGAGCCGTTGCGGCCGTACTGGCCGAAGTGGGCGCCGTACGCGAAGCTGGTCGAGCGGTTCCACGGCCGGGCGCTGCCGCCCGACGAGCCGTGGTCCTATGTGGAGTTCGATGACCTCAAGCTCGCCGTGGCCGGGCTGAACTCCACGATGGCCGAGAGCCACCGGGAGGAGGACCACTACGGCTCGACGGGCGAGGCGCAGCTGCGCTGGTTCGCCGAGCGGCTGCGCCAGCCCAGGCGCCAGGGCTGGCTGCGCCTTGCCGTGCTGCACCACAACCCGGTCCGCGGGGCCCGCGACGACGATGCCAACCTGCGCGACGCCGACCGGTTCGCCGAGGTGCTGGCGCCACACCTGCACGCGGTCCTTCATGGACACACGCACGACGCGCGGGTCACCTGGGTCGGCGCGGGCCCGCTTCCGGTGCTGGGCACGGGCAGCGCCGGTGTGGTGCCGGCGCGGCGCCCGCCCGACGTGCCGAACCAGTACCAGGTCCTGCGGCTCGCCCGGGATGGCGTACGGGTGTGGGCGCGGCGGTTCAACCCGCAGCGCCGGCGCTGGGAGGGTGACAACAGCCTCAGCGACGACGGCGACACGTGGTGGCGCGACCTGCGGATGAGCCTGGCCGGCGCGGGCGACGCCTTCCCGCCGCCCGACCCTCCACCGGCACCGGACCCCATGCGGGAGCGGCGCGAGCGGCACGCGGATGACCAGCCCCGGCGAGGCGAGGATCTGTTCAGCCGGATCACCGAGGTCTACCTGTTGCGCTATCCGCAGGCGCGGGTGACCGAGGTCGCCGACGATGCGGGCGCGCGCTACCTGCGGGTAGAGCGCCGCCAGACCGTCGATCCCGACCGGCCGGTGACGGTCGAGACGTTCCCGATCGGCGCGATCCGCGGCCCGGTCACGCCGGAGCGCATCGTCGCCTTCCACGAGCGGGTGGACGCAAGGTTCCGGGTGGGTGGCCACGCGGTGGGGTCGATGCTGGTGTACGAAGGGGAGCCGGCCCCGGCGGAGCTGCGCGAGCTGGCCCGGCTCAAGGGTGTCGAGCTGTTGAGCTTCGCGGAGCTCCAGCTCGGCTACGACCTGCGGCCGTACGCGAGCTGGCAGGCCGAGCAGCTGGCCAGCGATCCGGTCTACCCGCCCCAGCTCTACATCCCGCAGCGCTACAGCGAGCTCGGCGGTGCCGCGGTGCGGCCGGACCTGCTGGCCGACCTGCGCCGTTGGCTGGCCGATCCGGAGGGTCACTTCGCGCTGGTGCTCGGCCCGTTCGGGCATGGCAAGACGTTCCTGCTGCACGAGCTGGCCCGGCGGATGCACGCCGAGGGCGACCCCGCGGTGCCGGTGCTGATGCACCTGCGCGACCTTGAGAAGACCCACCAGCTCAACCAGCTCGTCGCCGCCCAGCTCACCCAGGGCGGCCAGCGCCGCATCGACGTGCCACTGTTCCGCTACCTGCTGCGCGAGGGGCGGATCGCGCTGCTCTTCGACGGGTACGACGAGCTGGCGCAGCGGGTGACCTACCAGCGGGCCACCGAGCACCTGAACACGATCATCCAGGCCGCCGAGGGCCGGGCGAAGGTCGTGCTGACCAGCCGGGACCACTACTTCCTCACCGACAAAGACATCGTGACGGCGCTCGGCGACCGGATCGCCGTCATCTCGGGCCGGCGGGTGGTCAAGCTGTGCGGCTTCGGCGAGGAGGAGATCCTCGCCTTCCTGACCCGCCTGCTCGGAGAGCCCGACCGGGCGGCCCGGCGGCTGCGGTTGCTCCATGAGGTGCGTGACCTGCTGGGGCTCTCCCACAACCCGCGGATGCTCAGCTTCATCGGCCGGATCGAGGAGGAGCGGCTGGTTGAGGCGCACCGGAGGAAGGGCGAGATCACCGCGGCCGCGCTCTACCGCGAGCTGCTCGACCAGTGGATCGAGTACGAGTGGCGCCGGCTCGGCGAGCCGGGGTCCCCGTCCCGCGCCGAGATGTGGCTGGCCGTAGCGGACCTCGCCCTGCGGATGTGGCGCGCGCCCGGCGAGCGGCTCGGCCTGGCGGACCTGCAGGAGACCGCGGAGACGCTGGCGAAGCTCACGCCCACAGTGGACGAAGGGGCGCCCACGGTCGCGGAGGCCGCGCACCTGCTCGGCTCGTCGACGCTGCTGACCCGCGACGCTGGTGGCATGTTCCGGTTCGAGCACCGCTCGGTGCTGGAGTGGCTGGTGGCGAAGGAGTGCGCCACCCAGCTGAGCGAGGGTGACGCGGCGGAAGCGCGGCCGGAGCCGCTGGCCCGGCCGATGTCCCCGCTGATGGTCGACTTCCTGGTCGACCTCGCCGGCGACAGGGCCGCCGAGCGGTGGGCCCGGGCGGTGCTCGCCGCTCCCCCGGACGCCTTCGCCACCAGCGAGAACGCTGAGAAGGTGAGCAAGCGCCTGGGTACCGGTGCACACGGCGCCCAGCTGGCCGGCCAGGACCTGCGCGGCCGGGACCTGTCAGGAGCCGACCTGCGCCGCGCCGACCTGCGCGGCGCGGAACTCACCGAGGCCACGCTCGTAGCAGCGGACCTGAGCGGGGCGGACCTGACCAAGGCCGTCCTGGTGCGGGCCCGGCTCGACCGCGCCCGGCTCACCGGTGCGACATTGCGAGGCGCGGACCTCACCGGCGCCCGGCTGCTCGGTGCGGACCTCACCGGCGCGGTGCTGACCGGCGCCAAGCTGCGCCGCGCGGCGCTGGTCGGCGCCGCGACCGGCGAGTCGCAGCTGGACGGTGTCGAGCTGGCCGGTGCGGCGCTGCCGGACGGAAAGGGGGCGCAGCGTCAGGTCAGCGCCGCCGCTGCCCCGTTCACGGCAGCCGCCTTCGCACCCGACGGCGGCCTGCTGGCGACCGGCACATCCGTGGGCGACGTCACCCTGTGGGACCCGGCCACCGGCGCGCAGGTACGCGAGCTGACCGGCCACCCCGGCTGGGTGTGGGCGGTGGCGTGGGCGCCGG